>CAZJXD010000024.1:0-52428 GCA_964549945.1 uncultured Desulfobacteraceae bacterium
ACGCCAAACAGGCGGTCATAAGGGGATTGGAGCTCCCCCTCGCCGAGGGCCTGGATCTGGAGAAGCGGCTCGCACTCGAGCTCCGCCTGGTGACGAACGTGAAGAGCTGAAGGAAGAAGCGAAACCATGAACACTACGGACTTTCTGAGCATCGCCACCGCCATCTGTCCCGAGCGGGATGGGATCGTGTTCGAGGGCAACAGGTGTACCTACGCCCAGTTATCGGGCGATTTCCAGCGTGGAAGGGTAGTGGTAGCCACTGTGGGCAAAGAGACGGACTGCCACGCCGTGGATTTCCTTGCTCTTTTCCGGGCTCTAAGGCCTTGCCATGGCGGGACTCAAATTATTCAAACGAACGTTAGATCTGAAATTACATTAAAATAGTCCCCTTGTCATATATATTTCATAGTCCTTCAGGGAAAAAGGCCAAGAATTACCATCCAATAGATGGAACATATAGAACTGCCCTAATGGAACCCTATTCAACAGGTCAGTCATGAATGGCTTTTTCTTTTGGGGCTCACGGAAGCCACAAGCCCCTGAAACAAGGGAAATATCTTCTTTGAGGGATCTAAAGGGGGCATGGCCTCTCAAGTAAAGCATCGCTCGAAAGGGTAGGGAATTCTATTCCTTTACAGGATGTTTCATAACATTTTGGACTCTTCTCTTATTTGCAGTCATATCAATCATCAAAAGCGACCCTAAAGTAAATTCAAACCTCCTTTATCTAATTCAATGATGAGAGCGCCTCTATTATAATAGCAACACCTTGCCCTCCACCTGTGCAAGCGGTCGCTAAACCATACTGTAGGTTTCTCCTTTGCAATTCAAGGAGGAGGGAATAGGTCAGCCTTGTACCAGTCATCCCTAACGGATGACCTAGGGCAATTGCGCCTCCATTGACGTTGACCCTGTTTCTATCCAATCCGAGCTCTTTTTCCACAGCCAAATACTGGCATGCAAATGCCTCATTTACCTCAAAAAGCCCCATCTCATCGAGGTTCATACCGACCTTTTCAAGCACCTTTTTTATAGCCACTGCGGCTCCGATTCCCATGATGCTAGGATCAACTCCAACAACAGCCCATGACATGATCCTTCCCAAAGGCCGAAATCCATGATCCCGTGCTTTCTTCATAGAGGTGATAATGACCGCAGCTGCGCCATCAACAATCGCACTGGCATTTCCGCCGGTCACAATGCTCCCCTCTCCAAAGGCTGGAGGGATCCTCGCTAAACCCTCAGGGGTTGTTTCAGGGCGTATGTGATCATCGGCATCGACTATAAGGGCCTGCCTTTTGGTCTCGACCTTGACTGGTACGATCTCCTCCCTTAATCTGCCGTCTCTCGATGCAGCTGCCGCTTTCATCTGGCTTTCATAGGCAAATTGGTCTGCATCCTTTCGCGTGATGCCATACATCCTTGCCAGCTTGTCGGCTGTTTGTGCCATGTTCATGTGGCAGTAAGAGTCGTACAGGGATGCCATGAGATAATCCTCTACCGTCCGATCCCCCATCCGAAATCCTCGTCTCGCACCGCGAAGGACATAGGGGACTTGGCTCATATTTTCCATGCCGCCAGCCACAATAAAACTAGATTCCCCAAGAAGGATATCCTTTGCTCCCGTAATAATTGATTGAAAGCCAGACCCACAGGTTCTCCCGACAGTCAAGGCAGGAACCGTTTCAGGAAGTCCTGCAAACAGGGAGACATGTCTTGCCCCATATCCACCATCAGGGCTTGATTGCATGCCATATCCAAAGATAACTTCATCGATGAGACCAGGGGGAACTTTGTAGTTCTCGAGGACCGCCTTTGTCGCAATGGCCCCGAGTTCAATCGCCGAAATATCTTTGAATTTGCCCCCTCCCGGGGCTCCCACGTAATCGACCATAGGTGTTCGAACACCACCGATAATTACAATCTCTTTGTCTTTCATCCCATTACTCCCAACGATCGAGATCCCTTTTTTCTATGAGTTTAGATCTGTGGCCTTCTAACAATGAAATAATAATTGCCTTTCTGTTTCACAAGCCCTATGCGTTACTGAAGAAAGAATGTAGACATAGTGGAGTAATCGACAGAGATAGTCAGTATTGATAGAAGCCTTTACCTTTTGTTTGACCCAAGTGCCCAGCCGCTACCTTTCTCTTCAGTAACGGCGACGGCAAGAAACGCTCTCCATACCTATCATTTAAGGCGGCCAGGCTACGCAGCAGCGTATCCAGCCCTAATGTATCGACCCATTGAAGGGGGCCTCTGGGCATCCCGGCTCCCACTTTCATGGCCGTATCGATGTCTTCAAGGGATGCGACACCCTCATCGAGACATCGAATACCCTCATTGATCATCGCTGAAAGAAGACGGGTTGAGAGTGCCTCTAAATCGCTCACGAGAGGAGCTTTCTCTGAGACAATTCTCCCCCCTTCATATCTATAAAAGCCCTTTCCTGATTTCATGCCCCAACGTCTTTCGCTGAATATTTGTGTAAGCAAGGCAGGGAGGGCAAAACGGCTTCCATATTCGTTATAGAGGGTGGTGTTGGAGTGGTGGATGGTATCCCAGCCGACCATATCTCCCAGTTTGATTGGTCCCATTGGAATCCCTGAGCTTTCCGCTGCACAGTCGATATCCGGAGGGGTATATCCCTCTTCAATGAGGAAAAGCGCCTCATTGACATAGCTCCCCAGAATCCGGTTCACCAGGAACCCAGCGCATTCCTTTACCTCAATAGGTATCTTTTGAAGGCGTTCACAGAACTGAAAAACGGCCTCTACAGTATCCTTGGATGTTTCCAGGCCTGGCACGATTTCAACGAGCTTCATGATGTGGGGGGGATTGAACCAGTGCATGCCTATTACCTTCGAAGGCCTTTGTGTGATTCCACCCAGCTCAGAAATCGACAGTGACGACGTATTGGTAGCAAGAATACACGAGGGCTTGCATCTTTTATCAAGCTCCTCGAAGACCTCCCGCTTGCTCTCGATGCGCTCAGGCACGGCCTCAAGGACCAGGTCACTTCCAGAGAAAAAACCATAGTCCATTGCCCATTTGATTGAGCCCATTTTTTCCTTGATCTCATCATCCGAGATCATTGTTTTCTTCTTCGAAGATTGGAAAATCTTCTCAATACGCCGAAGGCATTGTTCCGCTACATGCTCATCTAACTCCTTAAACCTGACTGCGCATCCAGCACTCAGTAAGGTGTAAATGATGCCTGCACCCATGACTCCGCCGCCCACTATGCCAACCTCTTTGATTTCCATCTGTATCTCGCTACCTTAATGGTCAAGCGTTCTTCCTGCCTCGAATGCTCTCAGGTTTAGGTCCCGGTGCTCCTCAGGGGCAAGCCTGCTGATTGTCTCGGTCCATTCCCTTCCGGAAAATTCGAGGTATCTGGATAAAACCCCCAGGAGCACGGTGCTCACAACGACTGGATTGCCCAATTCCCTCGCGATACCAAGGGCGTCTACCTCAATCGTGCCGACCCCGTTCTCCCTAAGAAGCCTCGGTATATCCTCAGGATAGAGATCAAGCCCCGAGCTTACTCGTGGAGGATAAATGCGTTGCCTGTTCAGGATCAGGATGCCGTCACTCTTTAGGAAATGGGCGAATCTCAAACCCTCTAACTCTTCAAACGCCAATACGATATGCGCTTCCCCACGGGTGATAATAGAAGAGTAGACCTTTGCACCATAGCGAATATGGCTCGGCACGGTTCCGCCTCTCTGCGACTGTCCGTGAGCCTCGTTCTTCTTCACGTCGAAGCCGCGAGCCATGGCCACCTCTGACAATGCGTTGCTCGCCAAGATGACGCCCTGACCTCCCACACCAACAATCAACACGTTCTTTGTGCTATCGGACATTTCCTTCTCCTTCACATGAAACAATGGCATCCGCCGGGCAAACCTTGGAACAAAAAGAGCAGCCCACACAAATAAATGGATCGATTGCCGCCTTATGTTTGTCCTTGTTTGTCCTGTCTCCTGATATAATGATTGCCGGGCAATAGATGCTGAGACACATACCGCATCCCGTGCAGAGATCGGGAAGGATCGTGTAAGGCCTATCCTTGACCTTTGCAGGGAACATGCGACACGCACCGCTTGCAATTATGACGGAGAGGCCTTCGAAGCGTATCGCGCTCCTCACCGCATCAAAGGTTTCATTATAGTTGAAGGGATCCACTCGATGGATGTCTTCGACGCCAAGGGATGCTACGATCTCAGGGATCTTAGCTGGGGGATATCGATTCTCCTTTAAGGTCACGCCCGTGCCTGCATGCTCCTGACCGCCTGTCATGGCCGTTGTCCGATTATCCGCAAGGATGACCGTGATGTTGCTCCTATTGTAGACCGCGTTGAGCAATGCCGGCATACCGGCATGAAGGAAGGTCGAATCACCGATATAGGCAACAATAGCCCTTTTGTCATCTGCTCGAACAGCATGACTCAGGCCATGGGCTGTGCCGATACCGGATCCCATGGCAAAGGCACAGGAGAGCATGTTGTGTGGCGCAGCGATACCAAGGGAGTAGCATCCGATATCCCCCATGATAATGATCTCGCGATCTTTGTTTTTCCTCTGTACACCACGAATAGCAAAGTAAATGGCCAGGTGAGGGCAGCCCGGGCATAAGCTGGGGAACCTGACGATAAGCCCTGGCAATGGAGATTTTCGCTCAGGAACGATTCTGCCAAACTTCTCTAATAGATTTCGGAGGCTTTCGCTGAGGATTTCTACTGAGAGGGCACCTGCCATTGGCCTGAGCTCACGCCCTTTTACTTCAATCCCCATAGCTTTTATCTGCTCCTCGAGGAAGGGCTCTAATTCCTCAAAGACATAGAGCTCTTGCACTTGGCTCGCGAACTTTGCAATCAGGGCTTTTGGGAGGGGATAGGTAAACCCGAGCTTGAGGAATGATGCCTCTGGCAGCATCTCCCTACAATACAGGTACGTCGTCCCGCTGGCGATGATTCCAAGTCGATTATCTGCCCATTCGATGCGATTGAGCCCTGTTTCGTTTGCAAGGTTCTCGAGCCTCTCCAGGCGTTCATGCACGTTCATATGCATGACCGTTGGGTGAACGCCCCCCTGCGGGCGAAATTTAGGCGATGAGCCATCAAATACAGCATGGCTCTTCTCGATGCGCTCTCCAAGCGTAACGATACCCATGGAGTGTGAGACACCGTTGGTCATCCTCAGAAGTACGGGGGTATCAAATTGTTCGCTCAATTCAAAGGCTACAGGGACAAAATCCTTGGCCTCCTGGCTATCGCTGGGCTCCACCATTGGAATATGAAAGAGCTTGGCATAGATACGGGTATCCTGCTCGGTCGGTGAGCTGACAGCGCCGACATCATCCGAGCATACAAGGACTAGCCCCCCATTCACTCCCATACACGAGATAGGGTAGAACGGATCGGAGGCCACATTTAATCCCGCATGCTTCATCACAACCACCGCCCTCACCCCTCCCAGGGAGGCACCGATGGCGACGTCCATGGCAACCTTTTCATTCACGGACCATTCCGCGTAGATTTCCTCATACTGGGCAAGAGATTGCATGATCTCTGTGCTAGGGGTTCCCGGGTAACCTGCGGCCACCCGTACCCCGGCCTCGTATGCTCCACGGGCAATGGCATTATTGCCCAACATGATCTTTCTCATAGCGTGGTCTTTGCTCCCCTTACAGTAACTACATAACTATTTCTCGAAACCCAACTCCATCATCGCCCTATCTTTGAGGATAAACCTCTGAATCTTGCCTGAGGTCGTCATGGGGAAGTCGGTGGTAAAAAGCACATATTTGGGGATCTTGAAATTGGCGAGGCGGCCCTGGCAAAAATCAATGAGTTCCTGACCCGTCGCCACCTGCCCTCCTTTCAGTTCCACGAATGCGGCTCCCACCTCCCCGAGATCATCATCAGGCACCCCAAAAACAGAGACCTGCTTTACCTTTGGATGGGTGAAGATCACCTCTTCAACCTCTTCGGGGGATACATTGAGCCCGCCGGGCATAAAGATGTCCTTCAGCCTACCGGTGATTTTTATGTAGCCCGACTCATCGATAATCGCCATATCGCCGGTGTGAAACCAGCCCTCCTGATCGATGAGCTCAGCCGTTTCCTTCGGCATCTTATAGTAGCCCTTCATGATGAAAGAGCCCTTGGTGCACAACTCCCCTTCCTGATGAGAAAGTAGATCCTTACCAGTCTTGATATCGACCACTTTTACTTGATAATCGGGCCACATGGGCTTGCCTACGGTTGACGAGATAACCTCCGCGGGGTCTCCTGCCCGGGTCATGGATGTGCCCACGCTGTTTTCGGTCATTCCGTATCCATTCACAAGGGTTGCAATGCCCATTTTTGATTGTATCTCATTGATAACCGAGACGGGAGCTGGTGCTGCCGCGATTAGCCCTGCGCGCAGGCTTGATAGATCGTATCTCGAGAAATTCTCATCCCTGAGCATCCTGATGTACATTGTGGGACTTCCGGCAAAAAAGGTACACCTCTCTTTTTCAATGACCTCCAGGCATCTTCTAGGATCGAACGTCTCAATGAGCACAGATGTAGCGCCACAGAAGGCAGGGGTCAGGATCCCCTGGGAGTTACCAAAATTGTGACTAAAAGGGGCTGCCACGCACAAACGGTCTTCCTCTGTGAAGCCTCCGATACCATTGATAAAACCAAGGTTAAACCTGA
The DNA here is from genome assembly GCA_964549945.1 of uncultured Desulfobacteraceae bacterium. Classification (GTDB taxonomy): domain Bacteria; phylum Desulfobacterota; class DSM-4660; order Desulfatiglandales; family B25-G16; genus B25-G16. Next base: position 6,711 of record CAZJXD010000024.1, read on the forward strand.
TGTATTGCTGATGCGTGGTCATGACGCCCTTTGGCGTTCCGGTGGTGCCCGACGTATAGGGAAGATGGGCAATATCATCGGGTTCCACATTACGCTGGGCCTTCATCACCTCTTCTTGATACCTCTCTTTACTCCTTTCAAGGAGTTCATTAAAGGGAAAGGTACCTTTATACCTGTTGCTCCTGGAGACGATGACATTCTTCAACAGAGGCAATTTCGCGCACCTCAGATCTCCCGGTTCACTGCTTTTTAGCTCAGGACAGATTTCCTGAAGCATGGCCAAATAATCGATCTTCTGGAAGCGATCCATCATGATAAGAGTGGATGAATCCGAGTGATGCAGGATATATTCAAACTCCTTTAGGGAGTACCGCGTGCTAATGGGGACCACGATGCCGCCAATCTTATCTATGGCAAACTCTATATAGGTCCACTGGGGAAGATTGGTGAATAGGACGGAAATCTTGTCTTCCTTCTTTATTCCAAGCTCAAGAAGAGAGGCCGCGAGCCGATTCGCCCCATCCTTGAGCTCCCTGTATGATATCCTATGATCCTCATACACAACGGCCTCACGATCGGGCCATGACTCGGATGCCCTATCTATGAGTTCCCCCAGAGTCTTGATATCAGCTATCAATCGGATCTCCCTTTTACCCGTCTCTATCTCTCTTTCACAAGGTTCATCAGCTCTTTACCCTTCATAAACCGCTCAAGATTGTCACAGAAAAAATTGCCTGTTCGCGTAATATACCGATCTGTTCCCGTGGCATTGTGAGCGGTGATGAAAAGGTTTTCCAGATCCCAGAGCTCATCACCTTCCGCTAATACCGCTTCTCGTGTGGGATCGCCCCAAAAGACATCAATGGCAGCTCCTGCTATCCACTTCTCTTTTAAGGCTCTGGTAAAGGCATCTTTATCGAGGATCTGTCCCCTCGCTATATTCACAAGGTATGACGTCGGCTTCATGAGCCTTAATTCCCTTTCACCGATGAGTCCCTCCGTTTCAGGGGCAAGGGGAAGGGAGATGACAAGAAAATCGGAGTTCTTCACCACGTCATCGAGCATGCGGGGAGGGTAAATGATGTCGGCATATTCGAACTCCGTAGCAAAATTGTCGTAACCGAGAACCCTCATATCGAAACCCAATTTGGCCTTCTTGGCAATCTCCTTTCCGAGGTGCCCCAGCCCCAGGATTCCGATGCTGCGGTCATGGAGTTCCCCTATCTGGCCCAGCATGCGGTCCATTTTATGGAGCCTCTGATTGTCCAAAGACTTCCTGAATCTCTTCACAAAAAAGAGCAGGTACCCTATCACTGCTTCCGCAACAGGGATGGAAACGGTTCCCGCTGTAGTGGTCAGAAGAACTTCTTGAGGAATCAGCTTTGTGCTCAAAACATGCTCATAACCGGTCATGAGTATCTGAAACCATTTCAGATCTTTTATCTTTTCCATGGCATGGGGATACGCATTGAAGGAGGCAATGATGTCAACATCTGCAATTCCCTCCGGAATTTGGCTCGTGCCAGTTTCTGCCAGGATCGGGTATGGGATGATCCTCAATCTAGGGAATCGCTCCCGAACAATTTGAACATACTCATCAACCATAAAGCCCAGCCCGCCGATAAGAACAGTAAGTTCTTCCTCTTTCATCGTGGTGATGACCTCCTTTTTCCCTTGTATTTCCCCTGGTCGTTATAGCCGTCTGTATGTATACAGAATAATGAGCACTTTGGCCTTCTCCTCTCCAAGGCTCCTTCCATTATGAGGAATGTAGGCATCAAAATAGGCGCTCTCGCCTTCTGTAAGGAGGTACTTTTCACTTCCATAGAGGAATTCGATAGCCCCCTTTAGGACATACAAAAATTCCTCTCCCTCATGCTGGAGTATTTCGCCCGGCTCAAAATCCGGAACCATGATGTATGGCTCCATGTTTTTCCCCTGTTTTTTATGGGCGAGCGGTTCATATCGATACCCATATACTGTCTTGTGATGGGGGTTCCCAACAAACTGCGCTTCTTCAATATCGCTTTTTTTAAACAAAACGATATTCGGATTGTTTATCTCGGCCTGGCCTTCAGGTAATAGGAGATAGGAAACATCAATATTCAACGCCTGAGCAATACGGCTCAGGGTGGAAATTGGGGGAGCGCTTTCAGAATTTTCTATGCGGGATAAATAGCCTTCTGTCAGGCCCGTTATCTTGGCTAGATCTTTTAAGGTGATTTTTTTATTCCGCCGTATTCGTTTTAATTTTTCGACAATTGCTTTTTCGTTCAAAGCAACCTCCCATGAATATTTACAAATAGGATAGTGTGCAATTTAATTTCTTTACTAAAATGAAAATTATTTGTAAATAAAATAATTGATTACTATGCTAATTAGAATTACTATTATTTTATAATTACATGATATTTCAATAGATTATCCCATCAGAACAATTTTACGTCAATATTGAAAGGATATGATAATATTTTATTTTAGTAAAGTATATTTTTGTTATATATCATAATAGTAAACTACATTTTATCTCTGGGAATGATATTCCCCTCATCATACACCTCATGAATGGCCAGAATGGTATCTGCTGAGACTGCCCTGGAAATGGTGAAAGGCTCACTCAACATATTTGGATGCTGCGGTTGTATTGTAGAGAACAGGATAGAGTACTCCTATTTGGATTCGAGCATGGTTGAATTCACTGGAGAATCCGGGGGGATGAATAACGGAATAATAAAGAATGAGATAAGAGATTAGGATTTACCTATTAAAGCAGGGCCACTTCGTTCATTTTATCGAGAAGTCGAAGGAAGGCCCATGCTCCCGGGGACAAAGACTGTCGTGTAAGGTAGCATATTCCAATCTCTATGGTCGGTGAGCCATCTAGCATCCGCACAGGCCTGAGCTTTTTGTTCCGTATGTCCTCTTCCACGACAAACCTCAACAGAAGACTCGCACCATGATCATTGCTGACAAGCTCCTTTATGAGATCAATGCTGTCGATTTCTAGAACGATCTTGGGGATCACTTTTAATTTTTTGAAATATTCAAAAGTCACATCCCTCGTGGCCGATCCTCTCTGCGGGACGATTAAGGGGATCGTAGAAATCAGGGGCATAGAGATTTCGTCGGTCTGGATAGTACTGGATTTTTGTGATGTTACGAGAACGAGTTCCTCGCGTCTGAAAACCTTGACCTTTATCCTTTTTTCATCCGGCCTGGGTCGGCAAAACGCAAGTTCATTTTGATGATTGATAATGGACTTTATCATTTCGGAATTATTACCCTGATTGAGGACAATCCTTATCCCTGGGTACGTTTTCTTAAATGACGATATATAAGGAGGTAGGATGTATTTAGCAAGGCTCGGGGGACACCCGATTCTCAGGACCCCCGATTTAGCCCTCGAGATGTCTTCAAGAAAATTCTCCATGTCCCTGATCTGGTCGAATATCCTGCTGCACTTGTGGTAAACCTTCTGGCCCACTTCAGTGAGCTGAATCGAATTGCCATCACGGAACACAAGCCTTGTCTCCAGCATATCCTCAAGCTGCTTCACCTGCTTGCTGATGGCAGGGGGAGTGACCATCAACTCTTGAGCAGCCAACGTAACACTTTTAAATTTAGAAGTGTAATAAAAGGCTCTCACCTGATTAATATTCAGGATCATTTTTTCTCCTCCAATGCAGTTAACTAATAGTTAATAGCTATTAACTTTTTTTATTTTGACATGTCAAGCAATTTTAGGCACGGTACATAATACAGAAAAGAGATGACATGAAATGGCCTTTTTCTGCTTCTCAAGCGAATCGGATCTGTACTTGCCAATGAGAATTCGAAAAGCGTTTCCATCCCAATAGCGACTGCATCTCTCGCCCTGAAGGCCTTTTTTTCCGTACAGCCTTAAACGGAGAACACCAAGACGAAATGGAAGCTCCCTCCAGTGCCAATTGATTGAGATGGGCAATGCGCCTGCACTCTGACATGCAACATGTATTTTACCTGGGATTGCTTAGTAAAAGATAGTGAGGACATTCGATTAATCGTTCAATGCAATCAACTCAACTCTTGGCCCGGGTACCACGGTCATATGCTTAGAGGTTTGATATGAAATACAAGAACATCATCTACCGTAAGCGGGGAAGGATCGCGCGGATCATTTTAAACCGGCCGGAAAAGCACAATGCCTTTTCGAATGAATTAGTCGAGGACCTGCACCGTGCCTTGGATGAGGCCGAAAGCAATGATCGCGTAAAGGTATTGATTCTAAGTGGGGCTGGTCCGTCTTTCTGCAGCGGTCACGACCTCAGTCAGGTGGGCTTTCAATATGGCTGGAAGGAGCCGAAACCCGGGGAAAAGGCCAAACCACCCAGTCAGAGAGCCAGGTTGAGCTTTGACAGGCTCAATATCAGTGAGAGGCTTCGCCGAATTTTCCTGTTTCCCAAGGTGACGATCGCTCAGGTGCATGGATACTGTATTGCAGAGGGCTTTTACACGGTTTCACTGTGCGACTTGGCCATTGCCTCCAACGACGCTAAATTTGCACGCCTGGAGCAGAGACTGGGCTTTGGGGGAAGCGGGCCCGATTTCCCTATCCTGGTAATGACGATCGGACTGAAGCGGGCCATGGAGATTCTTCTGACAGCAAGATACCTGAGTGGCGAGGAGGCCGCGGCAATAGGGTTGGTAAATAAGGCGGTTCCCATAAATGAACTCGAGGAAGAAGTCGAAAACCTGGCTCAACAAATTTCTTTACTCAGCGCTGATGGCATCGCAATAGCTAAGGCGGAACGGCAGATGCATTATGAGGCTATGGGGCTTACCTCCGGGTTTAGTCATACCTACGTGGCCCATACCCTTGCCACGAATATTAAGCTTGATCCAGATGAGTTTAACTTTTTCAGGGAAAGACGAGATGGGGGTGTGACAAAGGCTATACACAAAAGGAATGAGCCCTTTGAGAAGAAGTCGGAGGATTGATCTAACGATCATGCACAGCAGTTTGTACGAACCTCCCCTATTTTCAACGCAGGGTTGCAAATAAATGGCAAGAGCTCCACATACTGTTGAGACCTTGCTCTCGGAGTGCCGTGGCCTGGAACTGACGGACGATAGGGGACAATTATGCGGAGAAATCCTCTCTGAACTGGGTGCTGAGATCATAAAGGTCGAACCTCCCGGGGGAGAACGATCACGCAATATTGGCCCCTACTTTCACAATGAAGCGGATCCTCAAAAAAGTCTTTACTGGTTTGCGCATAACAGGGGAAAGAAGAGTATCACGCTGGATATTGAAACCGCGGATGGGCAGGAGATATTCAAGGGCCTTGTGAAAAAGGCCGACTTCGTCATCGAGTCTTTCTCCCTGGGATATATGGAGCGTTTGGATTTGGGTTACGAAGTTTTACATACCATCAACCCGAAACTGGTCATGACATCCATCACCCCATTTGGACAGACAGGCCCTTACAGCGCCTATGCGGCCAGCGATATGGTCATCATGGCCCTTGGGGGTAGACTTTACATAGAGGGGGAACCACATTGTCCCCCGGTCAATGTCAGCCTTCCTCAGGCCTATCTTATGGCCGGCGCGCAGGCGGCTGTAACGACGATGACAGCTTACTACCACAGTGAACTAAATGGACAGGGGCAACACGTGGATGTTTCAGCACAACAAAGTGCAGCCCTGTATCTAGGGAATATCATACCTCTTTATGAGCTTGAAGGGGTAATCATAAAAAGGGCAGGGGTTTTCAGGGTGGGTTTGAGCGGTGGCATTTATCAACGACAAATATGGCGATGTAAGGATGGTTTTGTAGCGTTCATTATTACGGGCGGAAGGTTGGGAAGAGAGTCTCGTTGCGCCCTTATCAATTGGATCAAGGATGAGGGTATGGCAGATGAGGCGTTGTTGGAAGTAGACTGGGTCGAGCTTGATATGAGTGAAATGACCCAGGAGTTGGAGGATCAGATAGAGAGAGCAATAGGAAGGTTTTTCCTGACCAAGACAAAAGCAGAGCTCTATGAAAGGGCTCTGAAAGAAGACATGTGGCTTTTTCCCATGTCAACACCGGAAGATTTGCTAAGAGATCCCCAGCTCTCGGCCAGGGCTTACTGGGTTGATATCGATCACCCTGAATTGGGAACCTCCATCAAATACCCGGGCAGCTTTTTTATTTCCTCGATAACGAAGGGAGTGGCACGCCATAGAGCTCCATTCCCGGGTGAACATAATGATGAGATTTACCGTGGGATATTGGGCTTGAATACTGAAGATATAGCATCTCTCAAGGAAGCAGGGGTTATATGAACGGAATTCCCGGGAGTACATGAAAAATGGATGGTGTGTTCGCGAATATTAGAATTGCCGCTTTTACCTGGGCAATAGTGGGCCCCTTGGTCGTGAAGTATTTCGCCGATCAAGGAGCGACCGTTATTCGGCTCGAGTCAGCCTCTCGCCCCTGCGCGATGCGAACAACACCGCCTTTTAAGGACGGGCAGAGGGGCATAGACAGATCGGGTTATTTCGCTCATACCAATTCCAACCAGTATAGCATGTCCCTCAACCTATCTCACCCTCTTGCAAGGCAAGTTGTTGATCGATTGGTGTCCAGGGTGGACATAGTCGTGGATAACTTCGCACCTGGGGTCATGGAGAAGTGGGGTCTGACTTACAAGGAACTCGTAAAGGTCAAACCCGACTTGATCATGCTACGGACTAGTAACCTTGGACAGACGGGTCCCTATGCGAAAAAGGCGGGCTTCGGGATGCTTTTGGATGCCCTGGCAGGATTTCCAAGCCTGATTGGCTGGCCTGAACAAGACCCGCAACCCGTTGGAATTCCATATAGCGATGTGATCACTCCGCCATTCGCCGCATCTGCCTTAATTGCTGCCCTTTTATATAAGAAAAGAACTGGTAAAGGCCAACTTATCGATGTCTCTCAGCTGGAAGTTTCGATCAGGTTTTTAGCGCCATGTATTCTCGATTACACGGCCAATGGGAAATTTAGCTCCAGGAGGGGAAACTCCTCCCCCTCAGCAGTTCCCCATGGAGTTTTCAGATGTAAGGGAGAGGACCGCTGGTGTGCTATTGCCGTGTTGAATGACGACCAATGGAGATCATTTTGCCGGGTCGTCGGGCATGAAGAGTGGGTCAATGATCCCAGGTTTAAGACATTGTTGGCAAGGAAAAGAAACGAGGAAGAACTGAATGGGGTAATCAACAAGTTGACCCAGAATCTATCCGCCGAGGAGGTCATGAATAGATTACAGCAGGCAGGGGTTCCTTCAGGGGTAGTAGCAAATGCAGCAGATCTCTCTAATGATCCTCAACTAAGGCACCGTGAGCATTTTAGATTCATCCCACACAAAGACCTGGGGGACTTCCCGTTTGTGGGGCAGCCCTCAGTGCTGTCTGAAACTCCCTACAGGATCACGAGACCAAGCCCTTGCTTGGGCGAGCACACAGAGCGAGTTTGTACCGAGATAATCGGCATGTCAGACGAAGAATTTGTAGAAATGCTAGGGGCGGGAGTATTCGAGTAGTCGCGAGGAGCATGAAAGGAGGATAATAGATGGCAGGCGTACTGGAGGGTGTTTGTGCTGTTGAATGGGCCGCGTTCGGGAACGGGCCAATCATCGGCGTTCTGCTCGGTAACCTCGGGGCTGATGTGATCAAGATAGAACGCCGCCTCAGCGGTGATCCTACCAGGGGAACCAAGAGCCTTTACGGGACGGCGCTGGATACACCCCAGGGCAGAAACCTCCTGTTCGAGAGCGCTAACCTCAACAAGAGAAGCTTGGCCCTGGACCTGAGCAAGGAGCAAGGGAAGAAGATCGTGTACACATTAATCAAGCATTCAGATATCTTTTACACAAATTATTTCGAGGAGAGCGGAACGAAGATAGGCTTGGACTATGAGGCCCTTTCCAAGCACAATTCACACCTCATTTACGCTAGTGCTTCAGGCTACGGTTCCAGAGGTCCGGATAGATCCAAAAGGGCCTTCGATCCGGCCGTCCTGGCGCGTTCCGGCATGATGATGTCTGCCGGGGAGCGAGGCGAGCCGCCGGTGCAGATTGTTGGAGCCATCGTTGACACCCAGGGGGCCTTAATGACGGTCTTGGGTATCCTGGGGGCCCTTTTTGTCAGGGAGAGGACGGGCATGGGCCAGAGGATCGAAGCATCCATGCTGGCCGGGATGTCATGGCTCCAGTATACCAATTTTTTCATTACCCTCATGCGAGGCCGGGAACTGGCACGACATTCGAGGCACAGCACGAAGAACCCCCTCACGAACTTCTACCGGTGCAAGGACGACAAGTGGTTGCTCTTTGCAGAGATTCAATCCGACAGGTACTGGTCGGAATTTTGTGAAGCCGTGGGGATAACAGAGTATCAGGATAATGAAGGGTTTTCGGACTCCATGAGGAGGCGTGAGAACGCTGCCGAACTTATTTCCATTCTGGATAGGGTTATTGCAGGCAAGACCAGGGAGGAGTGGATTGAAATTTTCAAATCCAGAGAGGTGCATTTTGCCTACGAGGTCATCAACAGTGTATCCGACATGATACATGACAGGCAGATGCTGGAGAATGAGTTCATTGTGCCCTATGATCACGCTATTTTTGGGGATGTGAGGCTCTTGAATTTTCCGGTTAAGTTCAATGCGACGCCGGCCTCGATCAAGAGCCACGCGCCGGAGCTCGGTGAACACACCGAGGAGGTGCTTCTTGAAATCGGCTATTCCTGGGAGGATATAGCGAGACTGAGAGATGAGGAAGTCATCTGAGCCCTTATAATTCAAGGCGATGAGGGAGATATGGGCAAGAAAGGTAAAAAAATCTTAACAGGTGTGATCGGCTACGACATCCACTACGGTGGGAATGTGATCCTTCAGTACGCCCTGCGTCATGCGGGTTTCGAGGTGATAAGTTTGGGGACCCAGGTATCCCAAAAGGATTTTATCGATGCTGCCAAGGAAACGGCTGCCAATGCCATTCTGGTCAGCTCCCTGTACGGGCACGGAGAAATGGACTGCCAGGGATTTGGAAGCGCATGCAAGGAGGCGGGATTGAACATCCCCCTGTATGTCGGAGGTAACTTGCAGGTCGGTGCGGACCAACAGAGAAAAACAAAATGGGAGGAGGTTGAAAGGAAATTTAAGGACATGGGTTTCACCAGGGTATATCCGGCAAGTATTTCGCTCGACAAAGTCGTAGAGGATCTGAGGAAAGATTTAGGAATGTAGGGTTTCTCAGATCCTATAGCGTAACATTCAGAAATACAATGGAGGGATTCCTAATATGCTCGGAAAAATAGATCTCAGCAAAAGGGCCGTTGATGTGAAGAACCGCAGGCTTGATGATGAGGTGTTCTTCGAGGAGCGGAAACGGATTCTGAGCCTCTGGCCCACGGGCAAGGATGTGGACCTGGATGAGGCCGTTGAACGCCATCAGGGCCTTCCCCACGGCAAGCACTTCGTCACCAAGACCCGCAAGGCCAAGGAGGAGGGAAGGACCCTCATCCAGCCCAGGGGCGGTGTGGGCCTGATCGAGGAGTTCATCACCAACTGTAAGGTGCTCGAGGACAAGGGAAGGGCGGACCTTCTCCCCTCCACCACGGACTCCTATACCAGGTACGGCAAGTATGAGCTGGCCGAAAAGGCGATCAAGGAGAGCGAAAAGGCGGGTAGGACCATGTTGAACGGCACCCCCCTCGTCAACTGGGGAGTCCCGGGGTGCAGGCGGGTTGTTGAGAGCATCACCGTGCCCATCGATGCGAGGAGCTGTGACATCCTGGCATACGAGATAGCCCTCGCAGCAGGCTATACCAGCATCCTGGCAGGTGCCATATCCCAGCTCTCCTACTGGCCTCAGCTGCCTCCCGAGGGCTCTATTCGTATGTACCAGCAACTGTTCAGGCTGGTGGGCTACTATACGGAGAAGGGTGCCCCTATCCTGGTGGACGTGCTTCCCATTCAGAGCGTTTCCTTCTATGTCAACAGCCTCGAGATCGCCACCGAGCTCATCGATGCCCTGTTGCTGGCCGAACAGGGCGTGAAACACTTCTTTATCAGGTTCATACAGAACTGTCACCTTGTCCAGGATATCGCAAAGGGGGAGGCGCTCAGGGAGATCATGGAGGAATACTTCCAAAGATTAGGCTACAGGGACGTGGAGTTTTATCTCTCATTTGACACCTGGGCATCCCCCTTTCCGCAGGACTGGGGCCAGGCCAGTGTGTTCGTCGTGTTAGCTGCCGCGGTGGCCCACTTCACCCGCTCATCCAGGCTCATGGTCAAATCCGTGGACGAGGCCCTGGGGCTTCCCGGCAACGAGGCCCAGGTCTTCAGCCTCAGGGCGGCTAAGCAGGCCCTGCTCATGCTGAAAGGCCAGAGCTTTCCCCTGACACGTGAGGTACAGGAGGAAAAGGAGATGATGAAGGCCGAGGCGAGGGCCATTATCGACAAGGTCTTTGATATGGGCGAGGGCGACCTGGCCCTTGGCGCAGTCCGGGCCATAGAGGTCGGTGTTCTGGAGCACCCCTTCTCCTCAAACAGGTACAACACAGGCAAGGTGCTGCCGGTGAGGGATGCGACCGGGGCGGTCCGGTACCTGGACTGCGGGAACCTCCCCTTTACCCAGGAGATGAGAGAGGCCCAACGCCACATGATTGAAGAGCGAAAGAGGGTAGAGAAGGTGGAATCCGACTTTGCCCTATTGCTAAAGGACAGCCTCGCCTTTGCCAGGCCTTTGGAGGAGATGGAGAAGTCATTGCCCGTATAAATCGACTTTTTTCGATGGAGAGCCCAATGGATGCAGCGTTTAGCCTTGCACAAAATGTAGTCAGGATCAGGTATGAAGATATTCCCGGCGAGGCTGTAAAGGCGACGAAGAAGCAAATCCTGGACTGCCTCGGCGTCGCCCTTGCCGGTTCTTCTGCACAAGGGGTCAGGGAATTGGTGGGGCTGGCCCAGGAGTGGGGCGGCAGAGAGCAGAGCAGCGTTATCTTCTACGGGATTAAACTCCCTGCGCCAAATGCGGCTCAAGTGAACGCCACCATGATACACGCCCTGGATTATGACGACGGTCACTCCGGGGGTCTGGTGCATCCTGGGGTGATATCGGTCTCCACCAGCTTTGCAGCTGCCGAGCGAGCAGGATGGGTGAGCGGTAGGGAGCTTATCACGGCAGTGACCCTCGGTACGGACATGATTTGCCGGCTTGGCATGGCTACCCGGGCCGAGGGCAGTATGGCCACAGCCGGCTGGCACTTTACCACCATATGCGGCTTCTTAGCTGCTGCAGCGGTTGCCGGGAGGATATTCGGTTTGGATGAGGACAAGATGGTCAATGCACTGGGCATCGCCTACCACCAATCCTCCGGTAACATGCAGTGTGTCATCGATGGAGCTTTAACAAAGAGGATGGGGCCAGGATTTGCCGCAAAAGGAGGCATCACCGCGGCCCTGATGGCGGAGAAGGGTATCACAGGGGCGAAGAACTGCCTCGAGGGGGAGATGGGACTCTATAACCTCTACCATCGGGGAGGATACGATGCCTCAACACTCACATCAGACCTCGGGAAGAGGTTCGAAGGGGTAAGCGTGGCCACTAAGCGATACCCCTGTTGTGGAATCGTTCATCCCTTTATCGATGCGGCGCTGGCGCTGGTAAGCGAGCATGATATCACCGCGGATGAGGTGGACAAGATCACGGTCTATCGAGGGGAAGGGGCTCAGTATCTTTGCGAACCCCTGGAGGCAAAACAGAGGCCACGCAATCCGGTTGATAGCCAGTTCAGTGTCCCATGGGCTGTTGCCCTTGCCGTTGCGCGGAGGAAGGTTTCCCTGGACGGCTTTACTGAAGAGGCAATTAGGGACGAAGATATTTTAGGACTTTCTCAAAAGGTGACCCATCAACTGGATGAAAGCCTCACCAGAAGCGACAATGTTGAACCCGGAAGGGTGAAGATCACAATGAAAGATGGGAAAGTGCACACAAAGCAGATGGATAATGCCATGAGTTATCCGCCTGTCCCTTTAAGCTTTGATGATTGCGTGAGGAAGTTCTTCGACTGTGCCGCCCATGCCCCCAGGCAAATACCAGAGGATAGCTTGAACAGGGTGGTGGAGATGGTCGGGCGGCTTGAAGAGGTTGATGAGGCAACGGAGATTATCAGACTGGTGAGCAGGGCCTGAGGACTTGTTGGTACATGATACTAGTATAGCCTATCTTAAAAGAAAGGAGGGATAAGTCGAGGATAGATCGTATTGTTTTATGCTTATAGGTTTAACCTATTTCTAAGGAGGGAGGTGTTTGACAATGTCATATCTTTCAAAAAGGAAAGGATTTCTTCTAATCATTGGCCTCACCGCAATGGTGGCCCTCATCGGGTCAAATCTTCCCGTGATGGCCGCATCAAAACAAGTGGTATTCAGATATCAATCCAGAGGACCCAAGGCCCATCTCATGTCCCAGGGAGTAATGAAATTTGTCCAAGGCGTAGAAGAGAGGACCAACGGGAGGTATAAGGTTGAGCAGTATTTCGCTGCACAACTCTATAAGGACCCCGATATCCCGCAGGTATTAGCAACCGGCGTGCTTGACATGGCCGATGCCCTTTCTATCGGATTCTCCAAAATCGTACCCGAGGCATTGGTAGTTTCGGGGCTTTGTGGATTGGGTGAGAGTGCCTCTCAGTTTCACAGGGCCCTGGATGGAAAACTCGGTGAGTTGCTTGACAAAGAATTTCAGAGAAAAGCGAATATCAAAGTGATAGCCTGGACGGAGCTTGGTGGGACCGATGGCATTGTGTGCAAAAAGAAACAAATTCGCACGGTAGAGGACTTTAAGGGCTTGCTCATCAGGGCCCCTGGCCCGGCCAATATGCTCTTCCTCAAGGACGTAGAAGCTTCCCCAGCGGATATAAGTTCGGCTGAGGTATATACTGCGCTTCAGTACGGTACGATAGACGGGGCTATAACAGCCATGGATAGCGTGGTGAAACGCAAGTTCCACGAAGTAGCACCAAATGTGACGTGGGCCTTTATCGGGTACACGATGAGCACCGGGTTGGCGATGAATCTGGACAAATGGAATACATTGCCTCCGGACATTCAAAAAATATTCCTGGAAAGCGGCAAGCTTGCAACGGAATATACCCGAACTCACAGCTGGAATGTAAAGACCGAGGCGGTCACGTTTCTTAAGGCGCAGCCGAAAGTGCACTTTTATGAGGTACCCAAAAAAGAGTTCACCGCGTGGCAGGAAAAGGTCCTGCCAAGTCAGATCAAGTTATTAAAAAAGGTAGCGGGAGCGCAGCGAGCTGAGGAATTGCTTGACATTTTAGATTCCTATCGTTGATCGGGTAGCCTCTCTGAATCGGTAAGAATACGGGACCATTCAAGAGTCCAACAAGAAGATGGCCGAAAGGGGTGGGGCTTCAGGCTGAGACTATCGAAAGAGCCCAATTTCAGATCCTCGTGCAGTGGGCATCTTGGAAAATCAAGCAGTTACAAGCCCAAAAATCGTGGTCGTAGGGTTCCTCTATAGTCTCGCCGGAAGTTTCACAATTCGGCATACATCAGGAAGGAGTATAAGGTTTGAACGGCACAAGTTCACTATCGACGGCAAGATGGCTGGGGAAAGCTGTTGACAGGATTTCCTTTGCCTTTGCATTCCTATCAGGCATCATGCTGCTCGTATGCGTCCTTGCAGTCTTCTACGGAGTGGTGGCGCGATATGTGATACACAGGCCACCGAGTTGGGTGATCGAAGCCTCTACCTACCTGTTTATCTGGTTTTCTTTCCTCGCCATGGCCCAGGCCTTGAGAGATGAGACCCATGTTCGGGTCACGTTGGTTATCTCCAACCTCTTTTCCCAGAAAATGCAGGCATTGCTGGAGATGGCACAATACTTTCTTTGTCTCGTTTATGGTTCGATCTTGTCAGTCTATGGGATAATAGCGGTGAAAGAGAGCTTCGCTCTGGGTGATGAGAGCATGATGGTACATATGCCGATGTGGATCATCCATTTAAGTATTCCAGTCGGTATACTCCTCTTCAATCTGCAGGCTATCAGAAAGCTCATTGGCAAATGCTATCTTCTGCGAACAAAACATCTAGAAACGACGCCGCAATTGAGAAATAACCCTTGGTTTGTTTTTCCTCTTCTCGCCCTTATTCTATTCGCTGGAATCTTGCTGTTACACTTTAGTACTAGCATTGGAACGGTGATTCTGTTGCTTACCTTATTGGCAACGGGTACACATGTCGGTGCCTCACTAGGCCTTACCGCTGCCACATTTTTTTACTTCAATCTCGGTGGAGCACCCATGCTTCGCACCCTTCCCGCAATAGGGATAAGCGCGGTGGGTAGTTGGGTCTTGCTGGCAGCACCTTTATTCATATTAGTTGGTGCTATTATTCACCATAGCAGAATGGTGGCGGAGATATTTGAAGCCGTCAAGAAATGGACTGGTCGTTTAGTCGGATGCTTGGGTGCATCAACTATAGTGACCTCCGCAGTATTCGCGGCAATTTCGGGAGGCAGTGCGCCCAATGCCGCTGCACTCTCAGATGCCTGTGTACCGCAGCTCCTCAAGAGCAATTACAACAAGCGTATGGCAACCGGTGCGGTCGCTGCTGGAGGTACACTTGGAATACTGATCCCTCCGAGCCTTGCGATGATCCTCTATGGGAGTTTAACGGATGAATCCGTAGGGGAGCTTTTTATGGCCGGCCTGATACCCGGAATAATACTGTCTTTAATGTTCATCATATATATTATCATTCGATGCAAACAAACGGGGCAGCACGAAAACTATGAACCCACAACGTGGAGGGATAAATATAAAAGCACTAAATCGGCTTTAACCGGGTTCATCATGCCGATCATTATTCTGGGCTGCATATATTCGGGCATTGTTACCCCCACTGAAGCCGCATCAATTGCCGTTATGTATGGTCTGGTTGTGGCTCTTGCCACCAAGAGATTTGCCTGGCGTGATATCATGCCAATTTTGATCCGAAGTTCCATCATCTCATCTATGTTGATCTTCATTTTAGTAGGAGCTATGGCGATTGGGAATATGACGGCTATTCTTAAGGTGCCTCAAAATGTTTCCCAAACTGTTGCGGCTTCTAATATCCCGGGTTGGTCGGTCATCGTATTGATGATGCTGGCGGTCATGCTGCTAGGTATGTTTCTTGATGGTATATCTATTACATTGCTGATCGTACCAACAATCTATCCGCTGATTGTATCTCTTGGATTTAATCCTGTTTGGTTCGCTGTTCTGCTGACGGTAAATTTTGAGCTTGCAACCATGACCCCTCCTGTAGGAATGAATCTCTATATTGTTCATGGCGTTACCAAGATTCCGATGGCGGATGTGATTAGGGGCTCTTTTCCTTTTATGATTTTGTTGATAGTTGGCTTGATCATCTTTGCCTTTGTTCCCCAGCTAAGCCTATGGCTTCCGTCCGTGATGAAATGAGCCTGAAGATAAAACAGGGTAGCAACAGCCCATTTAGGCCTCGTGTTATTAAAGGGCACCGATATTCGATGACAATCGTTAAGGGGATTTGTGGAGGATGCCATGGATGCAGCCGTTACACTCATGCGCAACATGGTACAGACGAGGTATGAAGCCATTTCTGACCAGGCGATTGAGGTCACAAAAAAAGAGATTTTAGATTGCCTCGGCGTCGCCCTTGCGGGTTCTTCCGCTCAAGGGGTCAGGGAGTTGGTGGAGTTATCTCGAGAATGGGGTGGCAGAGGGCAGAGCAGCGTCATTTACCACGAAATGAAGCTCCCTGCACCGAACGCAGCTCAGCTTAACGCCACCATGATCCATGCCTTGGACTTCGACGACACTCACGACACGGCCGTGATGCACCCGGGGGCCGTCACCGTAACGACCGGGTTTGCAACAGGCGAACGTCAAGGGGGGGTTCATGGCAAGGCGTTACTCGCCGCGGTCACCCTGGGTACGGACCTCATGTGCCGGTTCGGGCTGGCAACCAATCCCGGGGGCAGCCGTCTCAAAGCGGGTTGGCACTTCACTGCTATTTACGGCTACTTGGGGGCCGCTGCCGTTGCGGGGAGGATACTGGGCCTTGATGAGGACAAGATGGTCAATGCCCTCGGCATCGCCTATCACCAGTCCGCAGGGAACGGCCAGTGCGTCATCGACGGAGCCTTGACCAAGAGGCTGGGGCCCGGATTTGCGGCCAAAGGAGGCATCACTGCGGCACTGATGGCGGAGAAAGGCATCACAGGGGCGAAGAACTGCCTCGAGGGGGAGATGGGGATGTACAACCTTTATCATCGAGGAGCTTACAACCCCGTTGAGCTTACGGCTGAGTTGGGGGAGAGGTTTGAGGGGGTCAACCTCAGCTTCAAGCCGTACCCCTCCTGCAGGGCCACACATCCGTTCGTTGATGCCGCCCTGTCGTTGGTGAGCGAGCATGATATCCGGACAAATGAATTGGACAGGATAGCCGTCTTTCACGGAGAAGGGGCGAGGATCCTTTGCGAACCTCTGGAGGCCAGACAGAGGCCCCGCAACCCCGTTGACAGCCAGTTCAGCGTACCCTGGGCTGTGGCTGTTGCCGTTGCCAGAAAAAAGGTTACTATTGATGATTTCACCGAAGCGGGTATCAGAGACAAGGCTATCCTGGAGGTTTCTGAAAAAATCGAACCCCATTTGGATGAAAGCCTGAAAAGAATGGATCCTGAACCGGGCAGGGTGGAGATAAGAACAAAAGATGGAAAGCTTTACTCCAAGCAGGTGGACAGCCCTTCAGGCAGCCCGCTTAATCCAATGACATTCGACGATTGCGTGAGGAAGTTCTTCGACTGTGCCGCCCATGCCCCCAGGCAAATACCAGAGGATATCTTGAACAGGGTTGTGGAGATGATCGGGCGGCTAGAAAGGTTGGCCAACGCAACAGAAGTAATCGAGCTAGTCAGTAGGGCCTGAAGAGCGGGCGAGTAAAAAACGGTATAAACAAAAAGAAAAGATACTCCATCCCCCAAGCTAATCTCACATTGTCGACGTGAGCCAAAGGCTTACCTGAGGAAGGAGAGCCACAAAGAATTGATTTTTGACTCTGTCAAGTATCTCTCGTTTTGCTCTCTGCCTGGTCCATCCCAAAATATTCTTTATATTAACGGAGTCTATTTAGCGCCGTAAAGATTTCCATGGATTTCGAGTTAAGTGAAAACCATCGCTCATTAAGGGAAGGAGTAAGAACTTTCGCAAAAAAAGAGATAGCTCCAATAGCTAGAGCTATAGACAGGGATCAGGTATTTCCTACAGAGCTATTCGAACGTCTAGCAGAGCTTGGTTATGCTGGAGGAGGCGTTCCGCCCGAGTATCAGGGCAACTTTTCGGACTACCTGTCCATAGTCATTACCGGGGAAGAACTGGCCCGAATATCCGCTTCGATTCCAGTTGCCCTTTTTCCGCATTCCATCCTCTGCGCCCATAACATCTATAGATACGGTAATGAGGAGCAGAAGGGAAAGTATCTGCCGGACCTTGCCCAAGGCAGAAGATGGGGTGCCATGGCACTCGCGGAGGAAGCAGCCGGTTCAGACATATTTTCGCTCAGGACGACGGCCAGAAAATCCGGAAGCTGGTATGTCTTGAGGGGATCCAAAACATACATAACCAACGTCCCTTTCGCGGAGGTCTATCTGGTTTTTGCAAAGACGGGGCAAGGTGACGATCCCGAGAATATCTCTGCCTTTATCGTTGAAAAGGGTTTTGAAGGATTTTCTTTGGGAAAGACCTTTGACAAGCTGGGCATGAGGGGTTCACCAACAGGAAGAATCTTCTTTAAGGACTGCAAGGTCCCTGCAAAGAATCTTTTGGGTGGAGAGGAGGGCATCGGCTACAGGCAGTTGTTCAAGGGGATGGACGTGGAGAGGGTGAGCTGGGCCTCTATTGCCCTGGGAATAGCCCAGGCCTCATTTGAGAGCGCACTGGGCTATTCGAAAAAAAGGAGGCAGTTTAAAAAACCTCTCATCGACTTCCAGATGATCCAGTACATGATTTCGGAGATGGCGGTAAATCTCGAGGCAGCCCGCCTCCTTACCTACAGGGCGGCTGATCTGTTGGACAGGGGCAAGAACGCACGGTTCGAGGCCTCGGCGGCAAAGCTCTTTTCAGCTGAGGCGGCGGTCAAGATTTCGGGGGATGCGGTTCAGATCCATGGTGGGGCGGGTTATATGAAGGACCATGCGGTGGAGAGGTATTTTAGAGATGCCAAAATCTTGACTGTTGCAGCCGGTTCTTCAGAGGTCCAACGGATGATCATTGCTCATGAACTGAAAAGAAAAGATATAGATGAAGCTTTCATATGCTCGGAAAAATAGATCTCAGCAAAAGGGCCGTTGATGTGAAGAACCGCAGGCTTGATGATGAGGTGTTCTTCGAGGAGCGGAAACGGATTCTGGGCCTCTGGCCCACGGGCAAGGAGGTGGACCTGGATGAGGCCGTTGAACGCCACCAAAGCCTTGCCGAGGGCAAGCACTTCGTCACCAAGACCCGCAAGGCCAAGAAGGGGGGAAGGATCCTCATCCAGCCCAGGGGCGGCGTGGGCCCGATCTATGAGTTTATCACCAACTGCAAGGTACTCGAGGACAGGGGAAGAGGAGATTGAGGAATCTTTGTGAATAAAATTGGGCCTTCATTCTTCACGAGTGTAGTGACTGCATCAAAAGGGGGCAGCCTCGTATAGTGTTATATAAATGAAGACCTGGCCCTCTTTACTTTTGCTTGCACTCGAGCTATAAATAGTGCCGAACGAGAAGAGCTGAAGGAGAAAGCGAAGAGTGAACACCACCGATTTCCTTAGCATAGCTACCGCGATCTGTCCCGAGCGGGATGCGATCGTGTTTGAAAGGAACAGGTGGACCTATGCCCTGCTCCTGGGTGATTTCCCGCAAGTAAGTTTAATAATAGAGCCTGTGGGCGAATAATCGGGCTATGATGGGATGGATTTCGTTTTTCTTCTCGAGACTCTTTGATCTTGAAATTTCAGGATTCAAATTCTTCTAACGAACGTTAGATCTATAATTAAATCGAGACAATTACCTTGCCAATGATTATAGCAATTTTTCAATGAACTACCCTGCAGCAAGCTTCAGGGTATCAATCAAACAGTTTTAACTGCCTGAGTTCTGCTTTGGGGTAACCCTGTTTTTGTACATAGTTCTCCACTGTTGCCCAGTTGGCTCGCTCACTCACTGTGGCAACATAGGAGCCGTCTGTCCAGAACTCTCCTCCCCAGAGCTCCTTTCTCACCGTCGGTTTTCTTTGGAATATCTCTCGGGCGGTGATGCTCTTGAAAATTTGCACAATTCTCCCCGGCGCTACCTTAGGATGAGCGCTCAAGAGCAGGTGAATATGATCTCTCTCGGCGCCGATTGCCTCCATCTCGATGGTGTACCGTTCGGTGATCGCTTCAGCAGTTTATATGATTATGTCGGTGACTTCAGTGTCTAAAATGGCCTTTCGGTATTTCACAGGAAATACGATATGGTAGGGTATTTGCCATGCAGAATGGTAGCCCTTGTGAACCCTTTCATCGCCCATGGTCCCTGTGTATCACAAGGGCATCCCCGTAGCAAGCTACAGGGAATTGCAGGTTGAAAATTATGTTTTAAGGGTGATAAGTAGTTGAAATCATTGAGCCCACATTAAAATATCAGATTATTTTGTACAGCAACGATTCAATTGATCTCTTCAGACTCTTCCGAGGTATTTTACTTATAGCCTTCTGCCTTGCACCTTTTTAAAATAAATGGCAGGCAATCAAATGCTCAGATGAGACCTCCTTAAGGGAAGGTTCAATTTCAGAACATTTTTGCATGGCATGAAGGCATCTTGGGTGAAATTTACATCCAGGTGGGACGTTAATAGGGCTTGGCACTTCGCCAGGCAAGCTCACTCTTTTTCTTTTAACCTTTGGATCATAAGGAAGCGCTGCGTCGAGTAAACTCTTTGTATAAGGATGAAGGGGATTGTCGTATAATTCTTTGCTTTCAGCCATTTCGACGAATTTACCCAAATACATCACCGCCACCTTTTGACTCATATATCGTACTGCCGCTAAATCATGGGAGATAAAAATGTACGCGATTCGTAGCTCCCTCTGTACATCTCTAAATAAATTCATGCATTGAGCAGCTATTGAAACATCCAAACTGGAAATCGGCTCATCTAAGATAATTAGTTTTGGTCTTGGCACTAATGCGCGGGTTAGAGCGATTCGCTGCCTCTGACCCCCACTGAATTGATGGGGGTATAAATTTACGGTATCTGGTAATAATCCCACAAGATCAAGCATTTCAGAGATTCGATTTTTAATATCCTTACGTGACAGCCTCGTATTTACCTCCAAGGGTTCGGCAAGAATAGATCCAACTTTTAACCGAGGGTTAAGTGAGCCAAAAGGATCCTGAAATACTGCCTGTACAGAAGTCCGATAGTATTTTAGCTCTTGTTTTGAGAATATCCCCACATCCTTTCCTTCAAAAAAGATCGAGCCTCCCGTGAGTTCCTCCAATAGAAGAATAAGCTTCCCAGTTGTAGTTTTACCACATCCAGATTCTCCGACAATCCCTAGCGTCTCACCTTCTAATACAGAGAGGCTGATATTGTCGACAGCCTTAACACGGGCTCCTCTCCCCCAACT
Source organism: uncultured Desulfobacteraceae bacterium (assembly GCA_964549945.1). Classification (GTDB taxonomy): domain Bacteria; phylum Desulfobacterota; class DSM-4660; order Desulfatiglandales; family B25-G16; genus B25-G16. Next base: position 27,426 of record CAZJXD010000024.1, read on the forward strand.
ATAAATTCCACTTCTAATGGGATAGTGCTTTTTTAATCCTTGAGCCGTTAAAATAGTTCTTGTCAATATAAAATCCCACTTTACATATTTTATTCGACATTCCAGCAAGTTACATGATGATCTTCACTGACTTTTACTTGCGGTGGATACTTCTTATAACACTGTTTTGAAGATACATTGCATCTTTCAAGGAAACGACACAATTCTGGTGGATCGATCAATCTGGGTGGCTCGCCCCGAATAGGGTCGAGCCGCTCTACATCCCTTTCCCATCGCGGTAGACATTTCATCAAGGCAACTGTATAAGGATGAACAGGCGCATAAAAAATGTCATTAATCGGAGCACTCTCTAATATTTTGCCACCGTAAAATATGTGGATATAGTTGCACATTCTAGCGGTAATGCTCAGGTCATGGGTAATAAAAATGAGTCCCATTTTAGATGTCATTTGAATCTCTTCTAATAGGTCGAGGTATTGATCTTGTGTTGTTAAGTCCAAAGAAGTCGTCGGCTCATCGGCAATAAGCACGAGCGGATCGCATGAGACAGCGATGCCCCCAACAACTCGCTGTTTCATCCCGCCACTCATTTGATGGGGGTATTGCTTTACTCTAATTTCTATTGATGGGATTTTCACCTTTCGTAGAATCTGCATCACTTCCAAAAAGGCCTCTCTCCTTGACTTTTTTTTATGAATCCGCAGAGACTCGGATACTTGATTTCCAATAGAAAAGAGAGGGTTTAGTGAGGTGTTTGGGTCTTGAAAGATCATGGATATTTGTTCACCCCTTATCTTGGTCATCTCCTTTTCGCTTATAGCTAAAAGGTCCTGGCCTCGAAAGAGAATTTGTCCTGCGACTATTCTAGCTCCTGTTGGTAATAGTCTTAATATTGAGCGACTGCATATAGTCTTACCGCAACCTGATTCCCCCACAAAACCAATTGTTTCACCTTCACGTAGTGAAAAATTAACTCCATCTACAGCCTTGATGATCCCCCATCTGGTGAAAAACCATGTCTTGAGGCCTATAACTTCCAGAACAACTGTTCCTAGAGATCTGTTGTAGCTGGTCATTTAAAAAGCCTCGCTATAACTGTTGCATCTTTGGATCAAAACGATCCCTCAACCAATCACCCAGGAAATTGAATCCCAATACCGTAATGACAATTGCCAGTCCAGGAAACATGGAAATCCACCAGGCGCTGGCGATATAGTCTCTGCCATCGGCGACCATGAGGCCCCATGCAGGTTCAGGAGGTGCTAATCCCACTCCAAGAAAGCTCAAGGAAGCTTCTAGTAATATCACCCATCCTACTTGTAAGGTAATGAGCACCAAAAGAGTAGGAGCTACATTCGGAAATATATGTCTAATCATTATTCGAGCCGGTGAACATCCCGAAATCTTAGCCAAGGCCACAAAGTCCATTGACTTAATGGATAAGACCTCCGCACGAATTTGTCTGGCATATCGAGCCCATAGTACTAAAATTAAGACTAAGACCACGTTCCAAAAACCCGGCCCTAAGACATAAGCTAACATAAGCGCTAGTAAAATGAGCGGTAATGAAAGAGCAATATCAGTAAGACGCATAATAGCACCATCTAACCAGCTACCCATATATCCCGAAATCAGGCCTAAACTCGTTCCGACAAACCCAGCGAAAAATATTGCAATCACCGATACCAGCAATGATGTTCGAGCGCCGGCAAGCATTCTACTAAATATATCCCTCCCCATCTTGTCTGTTCCTAGGGGGAACTCTTTGCTACCGCCCTCAACCCAGAAGGGTGGTCTAAGTGAATTCTTTAATGAGCCCGCTATTGGTGAATGCGGAGCTATGTAAGGTCCGATTATTCCAATGATTGCCAAAGAAGATACGATCAATACAGGTATAATTGGGAAATTTTTTCGAAAACGATTCAATCTCTTTAGGGTAAAATAAAGACTCAAAATATCTTCCTTATGTCATCTAAATTCTAATTTTATTTGTGAACGATCCTGGGATCGATAATTTAATAGAGGATATCCACGATAAAGTTGTGAGTCAATCCCATTTTTAGTTGATTTGACCAGAGACATGATCACCCTCGATGCAGGATTAGCATTACTGGGAGAGCTTGCCGTGGGGCTGGGGTTTTTTGAAGTCAGTAGATAGATATCTACCCACCCCCGATAGCGGTGCGGGATAATATCCCTCTGAGTATATCTTCCCCCTCATCTTAATGCTCAACGGTGGAGGCCGGAGCCTAGAGGACATCCGTCAGATCCGAGCAGATGAGGGATTGCGGGAGATCATACTTCTTAAGCGGATTCCCTCCTCAGATGCCTTCGGGGACTGACTGAGGAACAGGGGGTCAATGGAGGCCTGTATAGTCTTGAGCGGGTCAATCTAAGGGTGCTGAAACGGGCCATGAACTATGACGGAATCACCGGCTACACCCTCGATATCGATGCCACCGGTATCGAACTGAGAAACAATCAGCCAAGATGACCTATAAAGGGTTTATAGGCTATATGCCCATCGTAGGTCATCTCGCGGAAAATGGTCTCATTGCAGGAGATGAGTTCAAAGAAGGTAATGAATCCTCTGGAAGCAGGAACCTTGCCTTTATCACCTACTGTGCCAGGCAGATGCCGAAAGGAAAAAGAATCACCGCTCTCAGATCCGACAGCGCCCCCTATCAAGCCGAGATCATCAAATACTGTGAAGGGAACGGAATTCGATTTGCCATAGGAGCTGATCTCGATGAGGCGGTAGTACGTGCGATACGTGCCATCCCCGAGAAGGAGTGGAAACCATACAAAAGTGGATACATAGCTGAGACGATTCATTCCACGGAGAAGACCGAAAAGGCCTTCCGGCTTATCGTGATCCGCAGGCCCTACTAGGGCATGCTCTTTTTAAGAAGATGAACGTGTGAAGTATACCGTGATCGCCACCAACAAGACTGAATCCCCTGAGGTGGTAGTCACATGGTACAATTAGAGAGGGGAGTGCAGCGAACACCGAATCAAGGAACTGACAATCGGCTTCGGCATGGAACGGATGCCCTGTGGGCAATCAGAGGCCAATGCCATGTTCTTCAAGATTGGAACCCTTGCCTATACCCTGTTTCGACTCTTTACTCTAAAGACGCTCTCCCTCTCATGGCATCGGCACCAGTTCCAGACCGTGCAGTGGCGATTGTACCAGATCGCCGGTAAGATCGTCTTTCATGGAGCACAGGTGTTTCTGAAGGTCAGGCGAGGCCTTTGTCACCTTTTTGCTGACATTCGCTTCAGGATAGGGGAGTGGGTCACGACGTAAACTGAAGTACAAAAACAAGGCTTCTTAGAGCTTCCAGTGGCGGAGGTATCTTCGAATTACATGCTGAGCAGGTCTTACAGGGATGAAGAGATAGGGATGGGACATAATGAGTCAAAAGTGACATTGATTCATTATTGTTAAATTGTTTTTTCAGCTCGAAAGGGCGAAACACGCTGGTTTGTCGGAAACCAATCTCGGAGTTTGGGTCATCCTCCTCGCCTTGACATCCCTGCCTACCCGTAGTACCTTTTTTATAATTGGCTCCTTCTTTTGAATGGTTTTTAAGAGATGAAGAGTTTAGCAATTTTAGGAGCCGCTCTTTTAAATTACAACTACCTTTAACACACCCTGAGCAACTACTTTATTGACTCGAGCAGGAGCCCAAGACTAGTTTTAAAATTTCGCGTAACTACGAAATGGTGTTATTGAGGTTATCGATATTAAGAGGAAAACTGTCCTTTCTGGATTTGTTGAAGCTCAATTCCATCAGGCTATTGTTTCGACTAATCCTCTGAAAACCATAAATCACTCGATTTTTACTTGAGTCATTGTTAAAGATATTATGCTGATCCATGTTGTAACTGCTTCACTGGAAAGATGAAATTTATACATTGAAACCACTATTACGAACTACAAAGGAAGAAGGGAGTATTTTGCGCTTATCAGGCCATCGAAAATTTACAGAATGCTTACATAATTTTATCAGGAAGCAAAAAGGTTTCACTAATGTTAAGGTGATAAACCTCCACAAAATGCCTGGAGGTGCTTCAAAAGAGATATGGGCTTTCGATCTTTGCCTTGCCAATGATAAAACTGATGAAGCATTGCCAATGGTTCTCCGCTTAGAGCGTAGTTCGCCCCTTCCAGTATCCATCGACCTTAAGCGGGAATTTTCCTTAATGAGTATAGCCCATATGGAAGGAGTTGAGGTGCCAAAACCTTATTGGTATGGAGATGACATCCTAGGTAGCCCTTTCTATGTGATAGAGCGAATCGAGGGAGAGACCATTGTCAAGCACCTCCATAGAAATAACCATTATAAGAAAACCCGGGATTTAATGCCTGTTCAGCTTGGAGAAACATTGGCTAAAATTCACCATATTGCCGTTGAAAAAGGGAAATTCGACTTCTTGCCTTGGAGATCTCAAGGTGGTTCGCCAGCCTTGGGCGAATTATTTTTTTATGATGAGATCTTACATCAATACACACCAGAACCCCATCCAGCAATGGAGTTAGCCATCCGCTGGCTGAAAAAAAGCGCCCCCCAGTCCAGTTATCGGGTGTTAGTCCACGGCGACTATCGCTTAGGGAATATTATCTTCACACAGGATGGTGTTCAGAGTGTTTTGGATTGGGAACTGTCTCACATTGGTGACCCCATGGAAGATATAGGCTATATTAGCGTCCAGGCCTGGCGTTTCGGCAATGATTCCAAGCCAATCGGTGGTGTTGGTGATCGAGAGGCTTTTTATGAAGCTTATGAGAAGGCGGGAGGATTTCCCATAAATTCTGACAGCATTTACTTCTGGGAAGTTTTTGGCAATTTAAAATGGGGAATTATCACCATACTACAGACGATCCCTTTCTTGGATGGATCGAATCAAAGCATTGAATTGGCAAGCCTCGGGCGCAAAACGGCAGAAGTAGAACTTCAGTTGTTAACCTTAATCGAGAGGTAAATGATGCAAGACCGCCCCACTCTAAAAGAACTTATTAGAGGCATATCTACTTTTTTAGAGACAGATCTAATGCCGCTACTTCAAGAACCTTTGAGATTCCACACTCGTATTGCTGCTAATCTATTAAGAATCATTGAACGTGAAATTGATCTTGAGCACGGATATCTATTAGAGGAGGTGGAAAGACTTAAGAAGTTGTTATCAAAGGCTTCTCCCTCAGGGGATTCAATTGCAGAATTGCGCGCAGAAATTCTAAAGCTTAATGAGGAATTATGCACGCGCATAAGAGAAGGAGAAACTGACGATGAGCAGCGGCAGAGGAAAATTATATATCATATCAAGCAGACTTTGATAGAAAAGCTGGAAATAACCAATCCCCGAATGATAACTAAGGCACAAACTAGGTATTAGGTTGGGAAGCGTAGGCAATCTTATAAACTTAGTCATAGAGGGAATATGAATCTCTATTTAATACGACATGGGGACTCGGCAATTCCTGAAGATCATATTCAGAATGATTTTCCTTTGTCAAAAGTGGGTAAAAAACAAGTGAGGGCTTTAGCACAACGAATGAATAGTATCAGAGTGGACTATCTGTTTTCTAGTCCATTGTCCAGGGCTCGAGAGACAGCAGAATTAATAAGTGAATCCCATTCCATACCTATCAGATTTGAACCAAATTTTAAGGAAATGGACCTTGGTCATATGGCTGGTATGTCGAGGCAAGAGATATTCAAACATTACGGTGAAATTGTGAGATCCCGTCCTTACCCGAAGATGGAATTTGGATACGCCAAGGGGGAGACACCGGAACAGTTACATGCTCGGGTGAGTGCTGCTCTCGAGAAAAATATCTTGCTCCCTTTTCACCGTGAGGATGTCAATGTGGTTCTGGTTGCCCATGGGGGAGTTATTTGTGCGATATTGCTTCACCTCTTAGGCTTAATATTTGATGGTTATTTAACTTTCTTTGTGGACTTCACCGGTATATCCAAAATCGATGACAGGCATGGGCGCCCGAGAATCCGCTATATTAACGACACCAGCCATTTGAATGAGTTTAAGGTCTTTTAAATAATTTCGTCGGAGGAGGTTTGTATGTCTCAATATCATGAAAGTGATGAATTTACCCATGAACCATCAGATGAGATCGATTTCAATGAAAGTATGTATCTAAATTATTTTGATGAAAATAATAGGATAGGAGGATTTTTAAGGGTAGCAAACAGGCCCAATGAGGGTTATGCAGAGGTCACCAATGCTACCTATCTGGCCGATGGCAGCGTTCTATTTTCTTACCAGAGACCACCAATAGAAGGCAATTTTAGATTTGAAGCAGGAGGTATGCATTTTAAGGTCATTCAACCCTTCAAGGAACTAAATGTGTCATACAAGGGAACCGTTTTCCATTTTCAAGATCCCCAGATACTTAAAAATCCCAAAGAGGCATTTTCAAGTAGTCCTCATGCTGCTATTAAAATTACCTTGAATGTGACAGGTGTTGAGGGAATTCATGACAATGTGGATCGCGTTAGCAATGCCCTCGATGACGTAAGATATTGGAAGGAACACTACGAACAGGTCATTAAAGTGTTTGGAGAGATCCACTTCAAAAATACTACCCACAATATTAAAGGACTCGGCTTGCGGGATCATTCATGGGGCCCTCGCACTTGGCACTCACCACAATATTATCGGTTTCTCTCAGGAGTTTTCGATGAACAGAATGCCTTCGGTTTGATGTATATAGCGACTCTACGAGGTAAAATATCAAAAAAAGGATTCGTTTTTGTTAGGAGCCAGAGTTTTGACCTGAAAGATATAACCGTTGACACTGAATTTGTTGGTCCTGAAAAATATCATAATCTAATCAACTTGAGGCTAGTCACTTCAGAAAATATTTTTCAGCTCAAGGGAAGGGTATTGAGCATTTTGCCTTTGCGAAATAAGAAGGAAGGTAAAATTGTCAGGATAGCAGAAGGAATGACAGAGTGGAATTGGAATGGAAAACTAGGCTATGGCATTTCAGAGTACTTAGATCATATGGAAAAGTAATCTTTTACGACCAAAGCTCGGAGCTCAAACGGGCAAGTTCTCGCACTTGAAGCTAACGTATTTATCGATGCTTGAGGAGATCGACTTCTTAAGCTTGACCATTCATCCTTAACTTTACACAAGGGCATTCTGGTAACTGCTGGTAAACTTATTTAATTTGTCGGAGAATGTCTCGAAAGGCGGTGAGTTCTTTTGATTAAGGCTTAAACATCTAATTATATCTTCGAGAAATAAAAGGGAAAGAAGAACTAGATAGGACTCTTGATCAATTGGTGGTGAACTATATAGAGCAATTTAGTCTCTCAGGTAAAGTGGCCCTAGTAACAGGGGGAAGTAAGGGCCTGGGTCGAGCTATGGCTATTGGATTGGGGCAAGTTGGTGCTAGGATAGCGGTAGCGAGCAGGACAACGAGTCTCATTGAAGAAACTGCGAATAAAATTATTAAAAAAGGCGGCGAGGCTATCGCCATTACCACCGATATTAGGAATCGGGAAGAAATAGAGATGATGGTGAAATCGGTTATCCATAAATTCGGCAGAGTGGATATCCTGATAAATAATGCGGGAATCGGGCCGATGAAAAAAGCTATCGATATATCCGTTGATGAATGGGACGATGTTATTGATACCAATTTAAGGTCTGTTTTTCTGATATCCAAGGCTGTGGGAAAAAGGATGATAGAGCAAAAGAGAGGTAAAATAATCAATGTAGGCTCTGTGCTCGGGTTAATGGCAGCGAACTTCGCTTCGCACTATTGCACTTCGAAGGCAGGTATTGCCCAGTTGACGAGAGCTCTGGCCTTAGAGTGGGCACGTTTTAACATAAATGTAAACTGCATTGCCCCGGGATTTTTCCAAACCGAAATGACTCGACTCCAGCAAGAAGACGAGTCGCACAGGAGATTTCTAGAATTCAAGATACCTTTCCGGAGATTTGGCAAACCGGAAGAGATTGTGGGAACGGCCATATTTCTTGCCTCAGAAGCCTCTGATTATATAACGGGTGCGGTGATAGTTGTCGATGGGGGTTATTCCATCTGGTAGGAAGGAGAGAAATAGAGATCAAAAAGGTATCGGTGATAGGGGCTGGGACATGGGGAATGGGATAGCCATATTGTCTCTCTGGTTGGCATAACGGTTGGCTTAAACGATAGAAGAGAGGAGTTTTTGGAGAGGGCAAAATCAGCAATATCTGCATCACTCAAGGAGGATATAAACAAGATGATTAGTTAGGCTTTTGGTCATCCGATAGGCAAGCTTTAGTTAGCCGATTTCTCAGGATTGGACATTGGGGTGCCCGCATATGAAGCTTTACGAAGGTTTTCGGGGATCGCACCAGGCCGCCTTAAAATCCTGTGCACCTAGTCAGATCTGGAAGGTTTGTGAGAGAAAAACAAGGAAAAGGTGGCAGGAGTATAGCATATAAAATTACCCTAAGGAGAGAGGTTACAAGATGGGTAAAGGGGATGAGGTAGTTCTCGTGAGCGCAGCAAGAACGCCATTCAGTAGGTTTGGTTCGGTTCTGCGAGAGATACACAGTATGGAGCTCGGAGCTATAGTGATTAAGGAATGCTTAAAGCGTGCGAGGCTCAATGGGAGCGACCTGGATGAGCTTTACTACGGGATGTGCATACAGTCTGAGGCAGCTCTGTACTATAATGTCATCGGAAGACAGGCCCTCTTGCGGGCCGGTCTTCCTGCTGATTTAGTGTCTCTCACCATAGATAGGGCATGCTGTTCATCCCTAACGTGCGTGCAGTTGGGATTTCGATCGATTCTGCTAGGCGAGGCTGAATCCTGCATGGCTGTGGGAGCGGAAAACATGAGCAATACCCCAGTAGTGGTGAACGGGCATCGGTGGGGTCTTGGATTGACACCTATCACAATCGTAGATCATCTTAATCCCATAATGTATCTGGGTTTTAATTCCTTAGCAAAGGATGCTGGGGAGGTCGCATTGGAGTATGGGGTGTCTCGAGAAATGCAGGATGAGTGGGCCTTGTGGTCCCAGCAGAAATATCAGGAGGCAAAAAAAGCCGGTAAGTTTACCGATGAAATAGTTCCTGTAGAGATCCCGCAAAAGAAAGGTCAGTCAATAATCTTCGAGGAGGATGACTTCCCTAAGCCGTATAGTACATTGGAAGGGTTGTCAAGACTTAAAACCGTGTATGGGAGTCCTACAGTTACCGCTGGAAATGCCCCCGGCTTAGATGCAGGAGCGGCGGCGGTAATAATCATGAAAAGATCAAAGGCAGAGGAAATAGGCATTGAGCCACTCGCTACCATTCTCTCGGTGTCGAGTGTAGCTCGTGAGCCTAGGAGAATCTCGGAGGTTCCGGCATTCGCGATACAGAAGGCCCTTTCTAAAGCTGGCATCAGTTTAGATGAGATAGATGTGATTGAGATCAACGAGGCATTCGCCGCAATGCCCTTAGTCTCAGCCAAAATACTGGCAGAGGGAGATCAAGATAGATGGCACGGGCTGATGAGGAAGACCAATCCCAATGGAGGCGCTATAGCCATTGGCCATCCAGTTGGCGCCAGTGGGGCACGCATATTATTGACAATGATGTATGAGTTGAGGAGAAGAGGTGGGGGGATGGGAGTGTGTGGTATTTGTGGGGGCCTAGCCCAGGGTGATGCCGCAGTAATTAGAGTAGGATAATGCTTAGAAATGATTCACGAAAGGCAGTACAAGAAGGATTCCATATTCTAAGGGAAAAAATCGTCTTTTCAGGCAGTAGAAAACAATGGAACGTTGCGTGTTATAAGGAGATGAAAAGATGGAAACCTTGATTTGCGAAACAAAAGGGCAGGTGGCAAGAATAACGCTAAATCGTCCAAATGTCCTTAATGCCCTTAACCCTCAGCTTTACAATGAACTTACCGAGGTGCTCGAAAAAATAGCCAAAGATAAAAGCATCCGTGTGGTGATCATTACGGGTGCAGGAGAAAAGGCGTTCGCAGCTGGAGCTGACATCTCTGCTATGCAATCTCTCACTTCGCAGGAAGCTGAAAAGTTGGCTCGCCTAGGCCATGAACCTTTAAATTTGATGGGCTCCCTTAGCCAACCGGTAATAGCAGCAATAAATGGGTTAGCTTTAGGTGGGGGATGCGAGCTTGCATTAGCTTGTGATTTGAGGATAGCATCAATCAACGCGAAGTTCGGTCAGCCTGAAATTAACCTGGCCGTTATCCCAGGAGGCGGAGGCACTCAGAGACTCCCCCGTGTGGTTGGAATAGCCCGTGCTAAGGATCTAATCTTCACAGGAAGAATAATCTCTGCAGAAGAGGCATTACAGATTGGGCTAGTGAATCGGGTAGTAGTACCCGAAGAGCTGATGCCGACTGTTGAGAAATTAGCAGCGGAGCTTTGTAAAAAAGGGCCAATAGCGATGTCATTGGCAAAAGCGGCAATTAATAAATCTGTAGATGGGGATCTTATGGCAGGGCTTGCCTACGAGATTCAATGCTTTGCCTCGTGTTTCGATACCCAAGATCAAAAGGAATGCATGGCTGCATTTCTCGAGAAAAGGCCTCCTAGAATTACGGGACTTTAACTTGGCATTTTCCCACAGCTTGTTTGAGCTTTGCGAAAATTTCGGTTCAGCGGCGCTACAGGGCTATAGCACAATACAGAGCTTTTACGTCATTGCGAGCGAAGCGAAGCAATCTCTGGCACAGACCTGATGATCTTAAATTGAGCAGTAGGAATTGTTTCATCTTAAAATAAAGGCATGCTCTGGGGTATTACAAGGTCTTGCTGTACTAGGGCGGGCTCCTGTGAGGAGGCTTCCACCTTGTCCCGCCAAACGAAGGACTCCTCGCAGTGATCTTTACCTTTACAATTGATACCCTGCCTGCTTCAGAGTAATAAATTAATGGTTCTAGACGAAAACAGAGGAGTATCCCTACACATCCTTACTTATCGCCATGCTATAGATGTTTTTTCTCGGGTAATTGAACCGGGACCCGCAGTCTTTCAAGTGCAGGCAAAACGCGGTTTGGGGTACTCCATGAAGCCTCATGAGCCTTCTGTTTTTAAAAGAGTAAAAGAATTCGATGCCATTGGTAAAGAGAACAATAAGATATGCTAATGAACAAGGAGGTATACGGTAATGAAATTTAAGACCCTTCTCTTTGAAATCCAGGATAATGTCGCCCATATAATGTTAAATCGGCCGAATGCCGCTAATACTATTAGCATAGAACTAGCACAAGAACTTATGCACGTAATAATAAGATGCGACGAGGATCCTTTGGTTAAGGCATTACTTATCAACGGTGCGGGAAAAATGTTCTGTGCCGGTGGGGATCTCAAGAGTTTTGCCGGACAAGGTGAGAACCTGCCCTATCACTTGAAACAGCTGACCACATACCTCCATGGAGCTGTATCACACTTGATTCGAATGGATGTGCCTTCAGTGGCCGCAGTTCAGGGGAGCATTGCAGGGGCGGGAATAGGCCTTGCCTGCGCGTGTGACATCGTACTTGCGGCAAGAGATGCTCGCTTCACCATGGCATATACTAGAATAGGATTAACTCCCGATGGAGGATGTAGTTATATGTTGCCACGCATCGTAGGCGTAAAACGGGCGCTTGAGTTAACAATGACTAATCGTGTGCTATCCGCGGAAGAGGCAGTAGATTGGGGAATTGTGACGCAGATTGTCGCAGAAGAAGAATTGATCCCAAAAGCCAAGGATTTAGCACGCCGATTCGCAGAGGGCCCGACAAAAGCGCTCGGTGCAGCCAAGCGACTCATGCTTAATGGTTTGAGCAGAGATCTGGAAACTCAGATGAAGCATGAGAGCGAGACTATTGCAGAAATCACTCATACTGCAGACAGCCATGAGGGTATCGCAGCGTTCTTGGAGAAACGAACGCCGATCTTCAAAGGACAGAGAGCTTTAATCCCGATCTGATAATTACAGCAAGGAAGTGCTTCCAGAAGAAAAGATATCTCTTACCATTATCAATAGAGGGATAAAATCCGGTACGTTATTTTAACGTAATGCAGGCGAAATATAAGGATCTATATTGTGCTTAAATGATATAAGGAAGCAATAGGAGGTTTGAAACTATGCCTAGGGTAGCTATTGTTGGAGTAGGAATCAGTAAATTCGGTATCAGAAAGGGAATCTCCTTGAGGGAACTCGCCTTCGAAGCGTTTAAGGAGGCCATCGAAGACGCTAGAATAGAAAAGAATCAAATTCAGGCAATAATCACTGCTTGCGCATCCGAGGAGTTTGCTATGGCAAACCAACCTGGGGCGGCTATTCTGGAGTATACAGGGCTCAATCCAAACGCACACTTCAGGGTAGAGGCAGCCTGTGCCAGCGGTAGCATGGCGGTTCGCTCTGGGTGGATGACGATCCAGTCAGGTCTGGCAGATATCGTACTGGTAAACGGTGTCGAGAAGATGACCGAAGTCTCTACTACTAGAGCTACCGATATCATGGGAAGGTTCGGTGATTCCACATGGGAATACCCCTTTGGCATGACATTTCCCGGCTATTACGCTATGCTAGCGACCAGCTACCTGAGTACGTACAAAGAGGCAGAAAAAAGCGATCTTGCTAAGGTGGCCGTGAAGAACCATTACTACGGCACCCTAAATCCAAAGGCCCATATGCAGAAGCTAATTACCGAGGAGCAGGCCTTGAGCAGTTTCGTAGTGGCTTATCCACTTAGACTTCATGACTGCTCTCTCATTTCAGATGGTGCCGCATCAATAATTATGGTCAGTGAGAAAGCAGCAAAACGATTTGACAGGCCCGTATGGATAACCGGCATTGGTGCTGGGTCGGATTTCCATTTCCTCGGCAGAAGGAAGAGCCTTACCTCACTTGAATCTACGGTTTTTGCTGCAGAGCAGGCCTATAAAATGGCGGGTATTACACCGATGGATATAGACGTGGCAGTAGTACATGACTGTTTTACCATTGCAGAGCTGATCGCTTACGAGGATCTGGAATTATGTCGACGAGGAGAGGCTCCGATGCTTATCAGGGATAAGGAAACCTATCTTGGTGGAAGGATACCGGTAAATGTAGATGGCGGCTTAAAATCTAAAGGCCACCCCGTTGGCGCTACGGGAGTCGCAATGACAGGAGAGATTGTCAAGCAGCTCAGAGGAGAGTGCGGCGCGCGGCAGGTAAAGGGCGCTAAAATTGGCCTTTCTCATAATGTTGGTGGAAGTGGGCAGTTTGTTGCTGTCCATATATATGAGGCGTGATGGAAAGGAGCTGCAAATGAATTTTAAGAAATTTTCTCTGATGGTTGGTGAAACGAGGGTAAGCTCATTTGTGAGTTATCTGGCTCAGGGAAAGATCATGGCCTCAAGGTGTAAAAGTTGTAGCGGAGAATATTACCCCCCGCAGGCCGATTGTACTAAGTGCTTAAGCCAGGATATGGATTTGTTCGAATGCCCCACAGAGGGAAAACTTGTTACTTTTACCCAGATTATGGTGTTGCCAGAACATTTTGCGCTACCCGTACTCAAGGTTCCTTTTGGAAAGGCCACTCTGGTCCCTGCGCCAGTTGGCTTACTGGAGGTTAAAGAGGGGATCAGGATAATGGGATGGATTCCTAATGTCTCCGCTGATGATTTAAAAGTCGGCGAGCGCATGAACGCGACTCCCCAGGTGCTCGATGATGAAAGGGTAACTATTGTTTTGAAAAAGATCCATAACGGCTAAGTCTACAACTGAGGTTACTAAGTAGATATCAAAATAATAGCCCGGATTAATGAGGCGTCCCGGCTAATAAAGGAGGAATCATAATGAGAGTGCTTGGCATAGTGTGCAGTTTAAGGATCAATGGTAATACTCAAATTCTGGTACAAGAGGCGCTGGACTCTGCAAAAGAAGCAGGTGCAAATGTTGAATTGCTGAGACTAGAGCATAAGAACATCTATCCTTGTGATGGTTGCGGTTCATGTCTGGAAAACGGGGAATGCGTAATGCAAGATGATATGCAGGATATCTATCCAGAACTTGAGGCTTCCGATGGCATAATACTCGGAACGCCAGTATATTTTTGGAGTATTGCTGGTCAAGCTAAGGTATTCATGGATCGAACGCGTGGCCTTGCACGTACGAGAAAACTCAGGAACAAAATAGGAGGAATAATAGTAGTGCAAACCCGTGGGGGTGCTACATTTGCGTTCAATCAGGTCGTCACGTTCTTCAACCTGCATCGCATGTTGATTGCAGGAGGAGCGATAGCGTTTGGCAATAATCCGGGCGATGTTAGAGAAGACAAGCAGGGCTTGAGCGAAGCTAGGGCTACCGGGAAAGCTCTAGTAGGGCTTATATCGAAGCTGAGTACACCTCGGTGATATCGATGAGTGCTTCTACCTGGATATTTAAGGAATAATAAATCCTGGTAAAAAAGCCATGTTCCAATCACATGGCATGCTCAAGGAGGAAGTGACGAGCGTTATCACCTGGAAGCGGAGTCTTTATCCCAGCGTGATCCACTGCAAATGCGAGTGCCTGATAGCATTGTTTATGTTTCGCTTTAGAGAATGGCTTTCCAAGCAGGCTTAATCAATGCCTTTTAAAAGTAATTATAGTCTTATCGACCCATTCCTCAATTGGAAAACGGCGAGAACTCGCGGGTAAAGAATAGCAGGAATCGCAAAATTTTCTTGACAAAGAATCTTAATTATAATATATACTAACCGTTTAGTATATTCATCACCTCCACCCGTAATACTGGTAGTATAAGGAAAGCCCCAAGATGTGGCCATTAATTCAAATCGAGTTCTAACTGGCTTTTTTGTAAATCCTCTTGTTCTTTAATATATTGACGAATTTCTCCTTCGTTAATTCCTACGGTGCTAACAAAATAACCTCGGGCCCAAAATGATCTCCAAAACAGCGTCCTTTGGGTCCCAACACGTGACGATGAATTCGGATCGCGCTCTTAGCTTTCAAATACCCAATGGTCATCGCTCCACTGTAGTTCGGTGGAATACTCAGCAGCACATGGATGTGATCTGCCATTGCTGTGCCCTCTTTCAACCCTATGCCTTTCTGACGGCACAGATCCCTAAGTATTCCCCCGATTCTGCGCCGCAACTGCCCATAGAGGGCTTTCCACCGATATTTTGGCAAGATCACCACATGATACTTGCATTCCCGTTTCACATGTGCGTGACTCTGATAATCTTTCATGACGGTCCTCCTTGGCCTCAGGGGCCTTCCTCCTGGAGGACCGTTTTACGTTATCACGCACGAAACGGCATAGCCTTTTCAATTCTCACCGGCAGAGCCGGTGGATCAACTATCATTTAGTCATTGGCGACACTACTGGAATCTCAATGGTTTGAAAGCTCATTGCCATGGATGGTAGAAATGATCCAGAGCCACAGCTTTGTTATTCGGACTTAGGAATGTAATGATTGTAGCCGATGAAGATGGATAGCCATCTCGAGGCTGATGACCATCATGAGCCACTGGTTTCTTGCCTTCACGTAATTTTATTTGTTTGTATACCAGAATTTTAAAGGCATCTAATGGCATGGTATCTCGTAAAGAGGATTACCCAAGCGGTAGTAGCCTTCCTTGCCATGACGGCGATTGTCTTTTTTCTCGTCAGAATGACCGGGGATCCCGCGCTTGTCTATGCGGGTGACTATGCTGGGCCGGAAGACCGTGCCATAATCGCAAAGTACCTAGGGCTTGATAAACCGCTTCGTACGCAGTACTGGATATTTATTAAAAACATGGTAAAGGGTGATTTCGGCAGGTCATTTGCATATGGTATGCCAGCGTTAACCGTTGTGCTGGAGCGATTTCCTGCCACCTTGGAGCTTACTTTTGCAGCGAGCTTAGTGGCCACAATGATAGGGGTAGTGATAGGGGTAGTGGCAGCAGTACATAGGGGTAGATTCTGGGATAACCTAGCTCGTGGGTTTGCTATGTTGGGCCAATCAGTACCTTCCTTTTGGCTGGGTATTGTGCTTATTTTTATCGTAGCAGTTAAACTTGGATGGCTGCCTGTTGGCGGTAGGGACGGAGTTCAACATTTGGTATTGCCTGCTATTACGATGGGTTGGTATCTAGCAGCTGGGATCATACGCCTCACTCGATCCGGCATGGTCGAGGCACTGGAAGGCGACTATGTCGCTTTCGCTCGTTCGAAAGGTGTGAATGAGTGGCTTGTGGTATGGAGGCATGCCTTCAGGAATGCGATGATACCCATTTTGACTTTTGCTAGTGTCATGTTTGTTGCGTTGCTAGCAGGGGCTATAATAACGGAAACAGTGTTTGCCTGGCCGGGCGTAGGTCGCCTCAGCATACAAAGCTTAATGATGAATGACTTCCCGGTGATACAGGTCATCGTTCTCCTGCTGAGTGCACTCTATCTCATGGTCAATTTGGCGGTGGATGTTCTTTACGGGATTATCGATCCCAGGATAGTGTACAAGTAATTTGCCTACAGATGTATTTCGAAAGGGGATCGAGCGAAGGCTATTATATGGAGACTTTACCTTGAGGGATTAAAGCATCAAGTTAAAGGACGAATGCGTGTGAGGAAGGGGGTGATAGAAGAACGAAAAACAGGCAAACGAAGATTTCTACAAAACCTTTTTGTGGAGGAGGAACTATGAAAAGATATCACATGAACAACCGATGGCTTTATGTTTTGGTTTTGTGCTTGTTAACGATGTCGTTAACGGCTGGGATTTCCACAGCGACATCCTCAAAACCGATAACATTGACTGTGGCACTAAGTAACTTTGGGCTGATGACGGGTTTACCCAGCAGGGAGTCCTCTCTCGGCATAACGGTATGGGATAAGATATACGACTACCTGGTCTATAGCCCGGGAGGTGGTCGCTTTAAGCCAGGACTCGCAACCAGTTGGGAGAAGTCTGCGGATGCCAAAACGTGGACTTTTCACCTGCGCAAGGGCGTACAATTCCACGATGGCTTGGGCGAGCTAACCGCTGAAGATGTGAAATTTACAGTCAACCTGATAATGAAAGAAGGCTCTAAAAACAGCGAAGCGCCGGAACTGCGCACCAAACTTAGCAGCATTGAAGTGATTGATCCCTATACTTTACGCATCAGCTACAACGTGCCAGTCCCGGATGCACCTATACGGTTTTCAAACTACTGGTGTATCCCGATCGTTTCCAAGGAATATGTTGAAAAAGTAGGTGAGGATCAAGCATCCAACAAACCAATAGGTTCCGGACCGTTCCAGTTCGTTGAGAGGGTTCCAGGTTCTCATGTCAAGTTCAAAGCGGTCAAAGAGCATTGGCGCGTTGTCCCCGATTTCGATTATCTGATCATAAAGGCGGTGCCCGAGATTTCCACAAGAATAGGTATGCTGATAAATGGTGAAGCTGATATTGTTGGGCTACCACCCACTCATATAGCGGAGGTAAAACGAGCCGGCTTTAGGGTGAAAACAGCGCCATCTGTCTATACCACCTTCATGGGCTTTCTGGGGTACGGCTATAAGAAAGAAAGAGAAGGATATAATCCTGACCTGCCATGGTGGGATATAAGAGTGCGCAAGGCACTGAATTTAGCCATTAATAGACAAGAACTAGCGGAAAAGATATTTAGTGGCGCTGCAAGCCCTGCGGCTGTCATGCCATTCGGCGCGGGTTCTGCCATCAACTTCCTTACCCTGGAGCCCTATCCCTATGATCCAGACCAAGCAAAGAAACTACTTAAAGATGCTGGTTACGAAAAACTCCACCTTAAGATATGGGACTATGACTTCCCTGGGATAGCCCCCTTTAAGGATATGATTGAGGCTGTGGCAACATACTGGATTGCCATAGGTGTAAGTGTGGATCTTGTCCCATCCACCTGGACACTTGGGCCGAGGCCTCACGGAACAAAACGAACTCTTCCTCCAGGCCGAGATGCCTGGATTTTTCCAGTGAGGGGGAGCCAATCTCCCTTTTGGACCGGATTTGCTCATTATTGGTACGGTGAGAAAGGAGGTTGTCCTTGCAGCGAAGATCCGGAAATCACTGGGTGGGTGAATGCTTTAAACGCCACGACAGATGTAACCGAGCGTAACCGGGCAGCAACTGGGTTGGCAAAGTACATTTATGAGAATTACATAAATGTGCCTTTAGTACACGCCGGTCTTAGCGCTGGCATCTCGGAAAAGATTAAAGAGTGGGAATATATGAACATTTATTCTTCTATCCACTTCTTTGAAAACATCAAAGTCAACCGATAAGCCATGTTCGTATAGGGATTTTAGGGAATGCTATAGCAAATCGAAGGAGGAGGTAAAAGGCAATCACCACTAAAGTTGAAATGAAGTAAAGCTCTACGACCAAAGCTCGGTGCTTAACTTCTTATAATGGCTGCGCCACCTTGGAATGCTAAATGAGGGTTTTATCTCCTAATATGGGGTTGGCTCCGCCCTTTTAAGCGAGGTCAAATGAAACTGCTAGTCCTCCCGGAAGAAAGGGGGGATGCTCTTGCATTTTTCTTAAATATTTAGAGGTGAAGGAAAATGGTATCATGATAAAGAAGCGAGCAAAATCCGCGTGACACTCAACCCAAAGAGGGGGATGTGTTATAATTATTATTTTGTAATTTTTAAATATAGGAAAACGAACCCTTCATCAAGGCTCCACGTTTTAGCAGCGAAAAATACTCTTGCGCTCTGCTCAGTTATGTCTAGCAAGATTAAATCGCAAATCAAGGCCTCGGCTTTATCCCCTCGTTCACCCGATCGATATATCGTAATTTCCTTGGGGGCATTTTTAATGGCAAGTTATTTTGATTTGACATATATACTAAACGTTTAGTATATATAATCGAATCTAGATTATTACGATGAAAAACTTAAATTCTATTAATAATCACCAAACAAAGAATACCCTAGATAGAATTTTTTATAATGCCATGAGATTATTCCTGGAAAAGGGATATCACGCGACCGCTATTGACGATATCACACGTGCCGCAGGAATAACCAAGGGCGCTTTTTATTGGCATTTCAAGAGTAAAGAAGGCCTCTTAAGAATGATTATAGAGAAATTTGAGAAGCAGTTTCTAGACGGGTTAGTTCAGTCGGTAAAGGCGGTGGAGGGAGGGATTTTGGATAAATTTGAAAAGATGATCCGGTATAATGCAGCTTTTGCTTACTATAATCGAGAGCTTAGCGTGTCATTTACCACCTTGGCGGGAGAATTAGTTGGAGCTCATCATGCAATAGAACCTGAGATTAAACGGATTTATGCAAAGTATCAGTTGTTTCTTTCAGGCTTAATTAACCAAGGTCAGAGAGAAAAGGTGTTCAAGGGTGATCTAAACGCGGCAATTTTAGCCCTTGTTATTATAGCTTTTCACGATGGCATTTTGCTCAGATGGTTTATGAATAAGGACGAGATTGATGGAAGAGCCTATGTAGAGACTTTTAAAAAGATTATTCTTAGAGGTATGCTAGTCTGAATAGAAGGGAAAATATGGATTTTGTGCAAGAAGGTGAAATGAATTGGAAAAGAGGACAAGCAGAGGATAAGAAATTAATTCTATGCCTGAATATTGAAACAGGGAGAGATCAATGGATTACGAATATACAATATATGAGAAAAAGGGCAGGATAGCAAAATCGACGTTAAACCGACCAGAGAAATTGAACGCAGTAGTTCCTGAAATGATTACCGAACTAATTGATCAAATAGATGATGCTCGCGAAGATGAGGGAACAAGGGTATGGATTGTAACTGGTGCGGGGCGGGGGTTCTGTGCTGGTGATGACCTGGACCACCTCAAAAAGGTTTTCGCAGATGAGGGTGGCAAGGCTTCCTTGCCAGGGCCAGCAGGACCGCTGGTATTGGCTTTGCGGAACTTCGACAAAGCGACGATAGCTATGGTCAATGGTGCAGCAATAGGCATTGGATGTGATCTCGCCCTTTGTTGTGATTTTGTAATAGCCTCTGAAACAGCTCGATTTGGCGAGGTGTATTTGCAGCGCGGGGTAGTGCCAAGTGCGGGGAACTGGTTGTTGCCAAGGATGATCGGGTTAAAGAAGGCTGCTCAGCTTCTTCTTCTAGGTGATTTATTTGATGCGGGAGAAGCGGAGAAGCTTGGTCTTACTTATAAAATTGTGCCCGCCGATCAACTTGAAGCGGAAACAATGAAATTAGCCCAAAGGCTTTCAAACATGGCGCCCGTTGCGTTACGTTTTACAAAACATGCTATGATTCATGGTCTAGAATGGAACTTGGAGACAACGCTGGCCTATGTGTCCTATGCGAGGAGCGTAGCTGCCAAATTTAGAGAAGCAACTGAAGCCGTCGCCGCCTATATGGATAAGAGGGATGCTAAATTCTAAATAGCATTTCCCGCAGCCATACACGAGCGAGCTGTGGATTATTCTTTACTTCAGTAAATGGTTTAAAAATATAGTGTAAAATTTGAAGTTTAACACGAACAGTAATCCGTTAATTACTGTCCGAGTTACGGGTGAAAGCTAATCTTGGCAGTTTTAGTCAGTGTATAATGTTCGGAAGGCTCAAAGACAATGATAGGTATTCTACAGATTTAACTCAAAGGAAGCGCTGAGAGGGCTCGTTTAAACAAGAAGATCTGTGTGCGGGAGGGTTCATTGAAATGAGACAGGTTGCAATTCTAGGCGTAGGGATGACGAAATTCGGTATATCAGATAAGACCGCTGTTGAATTATTTTCTGAGGCAGCCATGGACGCTATTAGCGAATCGAATTTAAGACCGGAGGATATTCAAGCACTATGCTTGGGTAATGTACTGGGTGATTGCGCCGAGGGACAGCTCACCATAGCATCTGCAGTTGCCGCTGACCTCGGGCTCCTTAATGTTCCGACCACCAGGTTTGAAGCTGCCTGCGCGAGTGCCACTGTTGCAATAAGGGATGCTTTCATCTGGGTTGCTTCGGGTTTTTATGATGTAGTCCTTGCCGGAGGTACCGAGCGATTGTCGACGATGGGGACTCACTTTGCTACAAGAACATTTGCTATGGGCAGCGATAGCCGTTTTGAAACCCCTGCCGGCATTACTTTCCCTGGCGTTTTCGGTATGATAGCACATCTTTACGCTAAAAAATATGGAATCCCATTGGCAAAGCTTAAGGAACAGATGGCCTTAGTGGCAATAAAAAACCACGGTAATGCCGATCTTAATCCAAAGGCACACTTCGGTTCTATCAAGGGCATTATGAATAGCAGAATAGCTAAGGCTAGAGAAAGAGGGCAACCTGTTCCCAAGTGGCAGGATGAAATGGAATTCCTGGGTGATCCAAAGACAAACCCGATGATAGCCGATCCATTGCAACTTTTTGATTGCTGTCCCTTCAGCGACGGTGCAGCAGCAGTAGTGCTTACCACAATCGACACAGCAAAGAAACTTGCCGACAAACCGGTCTTAATAGCCGGAGTTGGACAAGCCTCAGCAGGTAATCTCCTTGACCAAAGAGATATTACCAGAATTAGGGCAAGGGAAATTTCGGTGAAACAAGCTTACGATATGGCAGGCCTCGGTCCTGAAGACGTGGACGTATGCGAGTTGCACGATTGCTTCACCATAGCTGAGATAGTGGCTTCAGAAAATTTGGGATTTTTTGCTTTTGGTGAAGGTAGCAAGGCCGTCGAGAAGGGTGAAACCAGGCTCGGTGGAAACATACCTATAAATCCATCGGGTGGCCTCAAGGGTAAAGGGCATCCGATCGGTGCCACTGGCTGCGCCCAAGTATATGAGGTGGTAAAACAACTTAGGGGTGAATGTGGAGAAAGGCAGGTTGAAGGAGCCAAAGTCGGTTTGATTGATACTCTAGGAGGAGACCTCTGGGTTGTGGTAAACATAGTTCTTAAAAGAGGATGGTAAGATGGAATACAAGCTAATCCACAGGAAGTACAAAGAATCACTAAAACTGGATAAACTGCTAGGGCTTAAATGCATGAACTGCGGAGCTTACGTTGTACCTCCAAAGAAGGTCTGTGTTGAATGCAGGGGTGAAAATTTTGATATAGTCGAGCTCAGTGGCAAAGGAAGAATTCAAACATTTACAGTGATTCGGGTAGCTCCTGAAGGATTTCAGACCCCCTATATTGTCTGCATGGTTGAATTAGATGATGGTCCCTGGATGATGGGCAATTTGGTCGGTGTCGATGCTGACAATGCACCGATAGAGTTGATTGGCAGAAAAGTGAAATTGGGGCACAACGTAACTCCTGGTGACCTATTCTCGGCGGGGGAAATGGTAGCGGCCAGCTTTAGCCTCGAACATTGAGTTTTGATCCAGAAGGAAGAGCTCAAAGATAAAATAGCAGAGACACAACGGACTAAAATGTATTACGAGGAGGATGTCTATGGATTTAGGTTTGACTGGCAAAGTAGCTATAGTTACAGGACCGGCTAATCCTCAAGGCAACGGAAGAGCTATTGCCCTGACTATAGCTAAGGAAGGTTGTGACGTTGCTTGTCTTGACATTGACTTGCCAGGAGCGGAGGACGCTGCTAAGCAAATAAGAGGAATTGGTCAGCGTAGCATGGCCTTAAAGGCAGATCAAAGCGACTATGATCAGGTTAAACAGGCGGTACTGTCTGTCAAACAGGAATTAGGTCCGGTGGATATTATCGTGAACAATGCGGCTTGGTTGGGCAATATCGCTCTTATTGGGAAAATGGGTATCTCAGATTGGGATCGAGAACTGATGATCAATTTAGCAGGCCCCTTTTATTTCACCAAGGAAGTACTTCCTGGAATGATAGAGCGGGGTTGGGGGCGCATCGTGAACATCTCATCAGTTGCGGGCGCACTTGGTGGTACTGGGCAGGCGGGGTACTCATCTACTAAAGCAGGCCTTATTGGACTCACGAAGACTATAGCTTTGGAGGGAGCGCGGGCTGGTGTCACGGCCAATGTATTAATATTAGGGTTGATTGATACTGCCGCAGCCCGAGCGACGATAAGATCAGACATGTTGGAACGTATTGTAAAGAGGAATGCAATACGGCGGCTTGGCACCCCTGAAGAAGTAGGAAGTATGGTAGCATTTTTGGTGTCAGAAAAATCAAGCTTTCTTACGGGCGCCGAAATAATAATGGATGGCGGCCAGACACTCTTTGTTTTTTAGTCGATCGTGATTGTATGACGAAGTTACCACATAGCTTAAGTGGATCGAGGGGTAAAAGCCTCGTTATTCATCATTAGGTTCACGCTGGTTATACGGTCTCTGGAGTTAGGAAATTGGCCTTCGGGTTTGCTTCTCCGAAGTGCTAATCAAGGAACGATGCTGGGGGGTAACCGCCATTTAAAGCCTTTCAGGCTACAATGCATTTCAAATTCGCGGTACATGTATTCTTCCATCATAAGGCGCTATTCTCGAAATGCACACATGGTATCCTTTTTAAAGTAAGTCTCGAATTCACCGCTTCGTTATCGATGGATCACCACTAAGTGTTAAATATTATGACATCTAGAAGCCTGCTTTTTACCTAGATGATGTATCGAAAGAGCCTCTTCATAGCCATGCTTTCTTGCGGGTGCGAGCCATATAAAAGGAGGGATATGTAATGAAAACGCAGGAAAGCGTTCGTACCAAGCTTTGTACAATGAAGTAAAATGCTGCCGCTTGAAAATATAAAGGTGCTAGACTTAACCCATTTAGGGCCGGGTAACTTTTGCGCCATGATACTTGGTGATTTAGGCGCTGAGGTAGTTAAGATTCAAGCTCTACCTGGAATCAGCCCTCGTGGCGCGGGAATAGGCGTTTTACCTGATGAACAAGGGACTAGAAAGCGAGAGGTTCATGACGCCCTTAACCGCAATAAAAAGGGTTTAGCACTCAACCTCCGCTCAGAAATCGGACATCAGATATTCTGCCGTTTAGGGGAGAGGGCTGATGTAATAGTCGAGGGCTTTAGACCTGGAACCGTGGCGAGGCTGGGGATAGATTACAAAACCATGCGAGAGATAAACCCCGGAATCATCTATTGCTCGTTAAGCGGCTATGGTCAAACCGGTCCCTATTCTAATTTGCCTGGGCACGATATTAACTATATATCTCTCGGCGGAGCACTCAGCCTCATTGGCAGCAATAAAAGCCCGCCTACTATTCCCCTTAATTTGATAGCTGATTTCGGTGGGGCTCCTTTACATGGAGTGATTGGCATTTTGGCGGCTTTAATAGCCAGAGATAAAACGGGTAAAGGACAATATGTTGATATTGCTTATTTAGATACTGTCATCTCCATTCTGGCCAATTTTGCCAGTCAATATTTCGCTACCGGGATTGTAATAAAGCGTGGCGAAACTGCTCTTCATGGCGCTTATCCTTACTATGGGGTATACGAGACTAGAGATGGCAAGTATTTAAGTATTGGCTGCCTTGAGCCTTGGTTCTGGGAAAACCTGTGCCGAGCTTTAGGGAAAGAAGAGTACATTTCCTATCATTTTTTACCGGATCATCGTTTTGCCAAGGTGGAGGATGATAAGATGGATGAAATCCATGACTGGTTACGCGAGGCCTTTCTTACCCGGGACCGAGACGAATGGTTTGAGTATTTAAGAAAGCTCGATGTGCCAGTAGGCAAAGTTCATACTCTTGATGAGGTCTTTTGTGACCCTCAAGTATTGCATAGAGAGATGGTAATAGAACTTGAGCATCCCACGCTCGGCATTGTGAAGCAAATCGGCACCGCATTAAAGATGTCAGAAACTCCGGCAAAGGTGAGGAATTTTTCACCGTCCTTTGGTGAGCATACTCAAGAATTACTATCAGATCTTGGATATACACAAGAAGAAATCGAAGAATTGCGTAAAATAAAGGTGATCGGTTAGCAATGATGTCATGGTAATGGTACATCGAAAAAGACTTACCAAATAGGGCTCTGCGGTGGCTTATTCTCAGGGAGAAAAAATGCCTTTATCGGATTATCGCGCGCTGGATCTAACCAATGAAAGGGGATTCCTTTGCGGCAAAATAC
>CAZJXD010000025.1:0-1378 GCA_964549945.1 uncultured Desulfobacteraceae bacterium
GATTTCACGATCTCGAAGCAGGAGAAAAACGCGGTGACGAGCTCGGGGTCGAAGTGGGTCCCCGAGAGGCGCTCCATTTCACAGAGGCTGCGATCTTCGTCCCAGGGCTCCTTATACGACCTCCGGGATCTAAGCGTATCGTAGACGTCTGCCACTGCCACGATCCTTCCGAAGAGCGGGATCTCCTCGCCATGTTTGGGAAGGGGCCTCCCGCTATTTCCCTCGAAACCAGTCAGGTGCTTCATGGTCATGGGGTCGATGTGGCCGGGGTAGCCGGTCCCGTCCCAGCGCTCGTGGTGGTTGAGGGCCACTTCGGCAGCCGCCTCCTCGAAGTCGGAGCTTATGTGTTGAAAGAGCCTCGCCCCGATGTAGGTGTGGGGCTTGATCGCCTCGAATTCCTCGGCCGACAGCCTGCCGGGCTTCTTTAAGATGAGATCGCTGATCGCCACCTTGCCCACGTCATGGAGCATGGCCGCCATCCTCAACATATCTTTCTGCCGTTGTACCTCTTCGGATGGAAGGCCTCTCTCTCGCGCCCACGCATCGTAGATCTCCACCGAGTAGGCGCCCACGCGGTTCACGTGGGTCCCCGTTTCATTTGGATCCCTCAGCTCCGCCACTCTGATCATCCTCAAGATGATGTTCCTTGTCAACTGGGCGCGTTCTACCGCCAAGGCGGCTACAGTGGCGAAGTGCACGATGAGGGACTCGTCGGATTTCGAGAAGGGGATAGTGTTTCCGTCATCGTCCTGGGCGTTGATGAGCTGCATTACCCCCAGCACTTCCCCTCGGTGGGTGGTCATGGGAACGGTGAGCATGGATCTAGTTGCGTAGGAGGAGACCCTGTCGAACTCCGGGTCCCAGCGATAAGGGATTTCCCCGCCCATCTCGGAGACGTTGGGGATGTTCACCGACTTGCAGTTCATCGCCACGTAGCCGGCGATGGAGCGGTTGCTGACCGGGACCGTGAAGATGGTGTAGATGAGCTTTTTCCCCGGGGGGAGCCGCTTCTGTAGGGTAGCGTTTTGGGCGTGGCTGAACCTGAGCTCGTCTTCATCCTTGAGGTAGATGGATCCCGCGTCGGCGTTGAAGAACTTCCTCGCGTTGGCGAGGATGCGTTCAAGAAGGAGATCCAGATCCTTCACCGTGTTGATGTCGAGGCTGATCTGGGTGATGAGGTCGATCTTTTCTCTTTCACTCAGCATACCCGCTTTCCGTTCAATGTGCCTCCTGATCAAGCTCGCAACAGGTACTTATAAAGCAGTAAGTGAGGATCGTGGCCAAAAACCTATATTGGAACGACTTGTTCACAATATAGGAGCGCGACGCTTGCCAGGTATAAGCTTCATGATTATCCCTCGTTTATGCTTCTCATCGA
>CAZJXD010000025.1:1478-17936 GCA_964549945.1 uncultured Desulfobacteraceae bacterium
CGACGCTTGCCAGGTATAAGCTTCATGATTATCCCTCGTTTATGCTTCTCATCGAATAGATGCGCAACTCGCTCAATTTTCATTCCCCGAATACAGCGAGAGTTAGAGAACCGTCAATGCAATGTCATCCAGCTAGCCGATTAAATCCGTGCATTATAGAGTTTACGAATGATTGTCAACAGTGATATCAAACCCTTTGATATAACGGCTTAGACCTATTGCGGCACCAGTCTTTCAATGCTCTGCACACCTGCTTTCACCCACTCGACAGTGCTCTGATTCTTGAACCGAATCGAACCGTCATCCGATGGATCGTAGTAAAAGGAGAATTCGTACTCTTTTCCTCCTTCGCCCTTGTAATAGATGGTGTAGAGGGGCTGATTCGCTCTTGGGGTTATTTCGATTCTCAAGATCGTGTTTATATTTATATTCTCCCAATAATCATCTTCATTCGCGAATAAGACCTTATCTTTTGTGATCTCGAAATAGCACCCTTCATACTTCGGTGCGGATGTCTTCCACACCCCCAGCATTTCAGGGGGAAGGGAATTAGGTCCCTTGGACGCACATGCCAGAAGCATCGCGCAGATGCCCAATGCTGCTATGATGGGTTTGTATTTCATCCTCTTCGATCACGCTATAATTGTATTTTTTTGCTAACTCTTCAGGTTAATAGACTGAAGGCTGAAGGTTAATTGTTTTGTAATGATCGAATCAATGCATCCAAGAGCTTCTCGGTTTCGACGATCTTCGGTTCAATTAGGGATGAATCCGCCGTAAGTTCGGCGGATGAATCCTTATCAGACAGGTAACCTACCCTGTCTAATATTCCGAGGCGAGTCCGATAAATCTCCCATCGTTCGCCCGGATGATATCATCATGGCTGGCCTTGGCCGTAAGCGGCGGCTTGCTGTCGCCATCCTTTCCCATGCCGTAGAGGTCGTAGTCCGTGTTCAGGGGGACCATAAAGTGGTCCTTCCGCATCTTGCCCTTCCCCTTAATGTTGGCAAAGTTTAGGTACTGATATTTGTTTTCCCACGGATCCAGGAGATTGCCGCGTCCTATGTCGCTAAGCGTATCGGGGAATTTCCCCTCGTCTAATCCATAGCCCGCGATCTCCCCCTTCATTATACTGATCT
Organism: uncultured Desulfobacteraceae bacterium; assembly: GCA_964549945.1. GTDB lineage: Bacteria > Desulfobacterota > DSM-4660 > Desulfatiglandales > B25-G16 > B25-G16. The sequence continues at coordinate 2,618 of CAZJXD010000025.1, forward strand.
AAGCCATGGTCTTGGCATTCCTCGCCTTTTCTATATAGCTCTGGTAGGCGGGGATCGCGATGCCGGTAATCGTCCCGAGTATGGCGATCACCACCATGAGCTCGATCAGGGTAAAACCGCGTTGGGTGCTCATCTACGCACCTCCCTTCAATGGAGGGAGGTGTATTGAATCCCTCGGGTGGTCTAGGTGATGCCTATCTCACTGGGATCCCGCTTTTAATAATGTTCATTAAGGAATATCCTTCATCCTCATCAAGAGTCTCCACATTACTCTGCACTATTGAAAAGAGAATTGGGAGAAATTTCAATGAGTAAAACCTAGAGTGCCAGAGACATCCTAAAAAAGGAAGCTCAGATTATTGGGGGGAAAATGGTGGGTTATTTCTACTATTCTGGAATGGATAATAGTTGGGTTCTGAGGTTTACTTTTTTGCTTTTTATGCCGATCTTCTCTCTAATATTCCTCCTGTGGAATCCGATCGTCTCCCTGGACAGATTCAACAGCTCTGCTATCTCTTTTGTAGTTTTACCCTGCTTGACCAGATTTGCCACCTGGAGCTCCGCTGGCGTGAGGTTCAAATACCTGGAAGACACGGCCCGCGAAAATGGAGAGATAATATCCCCTAGATTTGACTCCAGGACACTTAAGTAGTCCTTCTGCCTCTCATCCAATTCGGTCTTCTTCAATTTCTCCACATAGGGTCCAATTACCTGCGTTACGTTGGATAATACCTTTTCCTCAAGCTCTGTTTTATCCTCATCCCTTTTTTTGAGCAGCACCCTCAAGGCGGCATTCACTTCCTCGAGATCCCTGGTTTTGGCCTCTAGTTCTTTCTCTCTCTTCTTTAACGCTTGCTCAGCCTGTTTACGCAGGGTGATGTCGCGGGCAATACCTAACACCAGGGTCTGACCCTTGATCGTAGTTGGAAATGTGCTGATTTCCGCTGACACCCTGGTGCGGTCTTTGCGAATAAGGGTGAACTCATCCGGCCCTGTAGGATTCCCCTCCTTACTTTTAGCCAGGGCAGCCGCCGCTTTCGGGATCTGCTTTGGAGGCAATAGCTTTAATTTGAGAAAACTCTTTCCGATCAGTTCTTCCCTCCCATACCCTATTAGTTCCTCTGCGACTCTATTGCCATTAATAAACTTTCCCTCTAAATCGTGCAAGTAATAGGCATCAGGTGCGAATTCAAACAATATCTTAAAGCGCTCCTCGCTTTGCCGCAGTGCCTCCTCCGCTCGTCTGCGATTGGCAATCTCCGCCTTCAATTCTTCATTCGCCTTTGAAAGCTCTGTGGTTCGTTCCTCAACGCGCAGCCCTAACTCCTCGTGCGATCTCTTTAGTGATCGCTGTGACTCACGGAGTGCTTCGAGCATACTGTTTATCTTATCCGCTAAGCTCGAAAACTCATCCTTTCCCGGTAACGACACTCCCTCGTACAGGTCTGTGTTTGTGCCAATGTTGCTTACGTCGCTATGGAGACGAGCTAATCGAGAAAGGACCATTTTCTCTAAAAGAAAAAGGGTGATCACAATAAAGGCAAGGCCAAGCCCTATAAATGAGTATAGGTAATAAGCTAGGCTGGCTCGGGCTTGTTTGTAAATCTCTCTGGGCATATCTGCTCTCAACACAAGAGCAGGCTCCCCATACATATCATTGAGCAGGGCATATCCCGCAATGGAGTGTTCATTTAATGGTTTAATGAGAATTGGCGACTCCTTTAGCATGGCCAGCTCTATGGTTTGTAAATCAGGGAGGCTCTGGGAATCTTCAAACCGATGAAAGCTGAGAGGCAGATGGAGTGTCTCCGCCAGATGATCTATCTCTCGAGAGTCCAGATAGCGCCCCATAAGCAGGGTGCCACGTATGGGCCCTTGATCTTCGCTGGTCACAATAGGATGCGAGGAAATGAGCAAAGGTCCATCGGGAAGGAGAACAATTCCCTTTTTGCTTTTTAAATCGAGGTGCTGAAGCAGAGTTTGGTGAGCAGAAAGATGTTCCAGAAAACTCTTAGGAATTGGCATTTCTTTATCGTTAACCAGATCGAAGCCCTTTCCAAAAACAATCTCACCGGAGGAGTTGACAAAAAGCATAAGGTTGAGTTTGAGCTCGCTGAAAGTTCCGTCAACGATATTTGTCTTGATATAGGCCTCGTTACCATTCTCAATAAATGCGTATGTATCATCCCACGCTGCCCAATCGGCAGTCGAGCTGCCTAGATCCGCAAGGCTTTCGGATAAAACACTCATAGCTCGTTCGACATTCTGGCGGACATTCTGTGTTTCCAGTTCAGCAAAACTGCGCAGCAGGATTGTTCGCGATGCGCCGTAGAGAATTGCGATCAAGGCGATAAGTATTATCCCAATGATAATAAGGGTTTTTTTACGCAGTGACATATCTCCCACCTCCAATATATTCCGACATTTACGCTACATCGGCAAACCCGCCTGATCCACCCTGGCTCTCGCCGAATAGCTGTTTGAGAAGGCCATACGCGCGATGGGCGAGCTCGGGATCGCGTTCCACGAGCCTGAATGCCTCCTGTCTCGCCTCTGAGAGCATCTTCGCGTCCCTCATAAGGTTGGCGGCCCTGAACTGGCAGAATCCCGACTGCCTCTCGCCCATGAACTCTCCCGGGCCGCGTATGGCGAGATCCTCCTCGGCGATCCTGAATCCATCGGTACTCTTCACGATAACCCCGAGCCTCCTTCTGGCCTCATCGGTCATCCTCGTTGAGGAAAGGAGCAGGCACTTCGATGGGTAGGAGCTTCTTCCCACCCTACCCCTGAGCTGATGAATCTGCGAGAGGCCAAATCGCTCCGCGTTCTCGATCACCATCACGGTGGCATTGGGGATGTTGATTCCCACCTCTATCACCGTGGTGGAGACCAGGATATCTATTGAACCCCCCTTGAATAACGCCATTACCTCTTCCCTTTGATCCAGGGGCATCCTTCCGTGGATCAGGCCTACACGGAAATCGGGAAACGCCCGCCCGATCTCCTCTACCATCCGCGTTGCATCCATGAGCTCCATCACCTCCGACTCCTCGATCAGGGGATACACCATATAGCACTGCCTTCCCTTCTCTATCTCCCTTCTCAATAGGGAGTAGAGCTTCCCCCTGTCACGCTCATGGAACAGCCCTGTCTGGATCGGCATCCTCCCCGGGGGGAGCTCATCGATCACGGATATGTCAAGGTCTCCATAGAGCGTCAAGCCCAGGGTCCTGGGGATGGGCGTGGCCGTCATGGTAAGCACATCCGGGCCCAGGCCCTTGTCCTTGAGCGTAGCCCTCTGCGCCACCCCGAACCTGTGCTGCTCGTCGATGACCGCGAGTCCCAGCCTGTGAAACTCTACGCTCTCCTGGATGAGGGCGTGGGTGCCGATGAGTATATCAATCTCGCCCTCTCTTACCCTGTCCCTCACCCCTTCAGCTCTGGAGCCCATGCCGCTTGTGAGGAGTGCCGTCCTGAGGCTCATCCTCCTGGCGAGCTCAAGGGTGCTGAGGTAGTGCTGTTCGGCCAGAAGCTGGGTAGGCGCCATGAAAGCCACCTGGTAGCCATTCTTTGCCGCGATCCACGCAGCGATAAAGGCAACCATTGTCTTTCCGCAGCCCACATCACCCTGAAGAAGCCTGTTCATGGGAGCTGATCCAGACATATCCGCAGTGATTTCTCCAATGACCCTCGCCTGTGCTTCCGTGAGCGTGAAGGGGAGAGCGCGATTGAGCTCCTCCAGATCCGGAATGGTGAATGCAATTCCCCTCTGACCGGATGCCTTGCTCCTCTTGAGCGAAAGGGCAAGCTGGAGCATGAAAAACTCATCGAATATGAGCCTCCGCTGTGCCGGTGATCTCCGAGCACGGAGATCCTGAAGGGTCGATTCGGTGGGAAAATGCACCTCCCTTATTGCCCCTTTGAGCCCGGGAAGCCCTTTGCCCATTTTGATCCTCTCAGGCAGCGGGTCCTCAAGGCCCGGGGCAAACTCCCTTATGGCGTCCATCACGATCCGCCTCATCCTTTTCTGGGAGACCCCATCGATCTCTGGGTACACGGGAATCAATCTTCCTATCTCTATGGAACTCCCATCTTCTATGATCTCGGGGTGGAACGTCTCGAGCATCCTGAGGGAGCGACGAAATCGACCGAAGAGCATAATATTCTGGCCCTTTCTGAACCTGACGAGGTGCCGAGGAGAACCTATCCATTTCGCGGAGATGGTCCCTGTATCATTGCCTACGAGCATTTCAAGCGCACCTCGATATCTGAGCATGACCCTCCTGATCTCCGTGATCGTACCTTTGATGAGGGCGCTTTGGCCGGGAACGATCTTCCCAATCGGGATGAAGCGCCTTCGATCCTGGTAGGAACGCGGAAAAGCATACAGGAGGTCGAACACGGTGTGGATCCTCCTTTTTCCGAGCTCCCTGGCGATGACCTTGCCCACGCCCTTCAACGTGCTCACAGGGCTGAGGATCCTCGTGTATGGATGTGCCTGATCAGCGTTCATTGAATCATCCATTTCATCACGGCATGACCCCGTATGCCTTCAACTTCTTGTGCAGGGTTCTCCGGGTTATGCCGAGCCGCCGTGCCGCCTCGCTCTTATTGCCGTTTGTGAGCTCCAGGGTTCTCAGTATAGTCGCCTTTTCCACCTCATCGAGTGGGAGCTCAATTGAGACAGCGCCCTCTAACGGTAATTCGCCTTCGGGACCTCCCTGCCTTGGAATCAGGGGAAACTCATCTTCACCCAAATAGTCCTTCCTCGCAAGGACCACTGCCCTTTCAACGGCATTCATGAGTTCCCTCACGTTTCCGGGCCACTCATGCCTCAGCAGGCGGTCCATTGCCTGGGGGGTGAATCCCTTTATCTGTTTGCGATTGGTTTCCGAGAACTGCTTTAAAAAATGATGGGCAAGCAGCGGGATATCCTCCCTCCTCTCGCGCAGGGGGGGCATCGCAATGGCAACCACGTTCAAGCGGTAGTAGAGATCATCCCTGAATCGGCCCGCCTCGATCTCCACGGGAAGATCCTTGTTGGTGGCAGCGATAATCCTTACATCCACTTTAATGACCTCTTCACCGCCGACGCGGGTGATCTCCCTATCCTGTAGTACTCTCAGCAGTTTGACTTGCATAGCGAGCGACATCTCGCTCACCTCGTCTAAAAACAGGGTCCCCCCATGGGCCTGGCGAAAACGCCCCTCCTTTTTCTTGTAGGCGCCGGTGAACGCTCCTTTCTCGTGCCCGAACAGCTCCGATTCAAGAAGCGTCTCCGTGATAGCGGCGCAATTGATCTTCACAAAGGGGCCTTCCTTCCGGGGGCTGTTGAAGTGAATCGCCCCTGCGATCATCTCCTTTCCCGTGCCAGACTCACCGGTGATCAAGACAGTGGCCTCCGTCGGCGCCACCTGGGCAACGGTCTCCATAAGCCTCATCACGGCGGGGCTTCTCCCAATGATGTTCTGGGTGTCGAAGTGGGCTCCCAGGGTTTCTCGAAGTAGGCGATTTTCCTCCCGCAGCTGGCTGTGTTCCATGGCCCGCTCCATGGCAAGACGCAGCTCATCGAAATCGAGAGGCTTGGTGAGATAGTCGTAGGCGCCGTTCTTCAGGGCCTCGACTGCGCTTTCAACAGAGGAGTAGGCGGTCATAATAATGACCGGTATGGCAGGGTTAAAGGCCTTGATCTCAACCAGGGCCTCCAGCCCTGAAACCTTGATCATACGGATATCCATCAAAATCAGGTCGAATGCTTGCTCATGCACCATTGCAATTGCCCCTGCGCCATCATCGGCCTCCTTTATGCGATATCCCCATCCGGCGAGAAGGGTACGCAGCATGGTCCGATGGGCGGGGTCATCGTCCACCACCAATACGGTGTTGTTATTTGTCATAATTGAATGCTCGTGATCTTTTTTTCGCCGCAGACACACGCAGACCTGCACGGACAAATGGTTCCGCCGACAGCGGCGGAACCATTGATTGCCATGCCCTTCGGGCATATTTAAGATAGTGCGAGGAGCTCATTATAAAACCCAAAATCTACCCAAAAAGTGATTGCATCTGCCCTTGTGATTCCGCGGTCTATCCAGGGAGAAGGATCATTACTGTGGTTCCTTTGCCGGGTTCGCTCTCGATCCTCACCTCGCCCCTATGGGCCTCGATAATCCTGTGGACTATTGCGAGCCCCAGGCCCGTGCCCGATTGCTTGGTGGTGAAGTAGGGATCAAAGACATGCACCAGATCCTCCCTTTTAATGCCCACTCCGGTATCGGAGATGACGATCTTTGCCTTGCCGGATCCCTCATCCAAGGAGGAATCTATGCGAAGCGTGCCTCCCTGGTCCATGGCCTGAATGGCGTTGAGGTACAGGTTGAGCAATACCTGGCTGATTCGATCCGTATCAATGGATAGATCCTTGATCTCGGGAGAAAGGTTCGTTCTTATAACAACTCCCCTTTCCTGGGCCTGCTTCTGCATCATCTTGAGCGAGTAGGTAATCACCTCATGTATGCTGGCCTGCACCTTATTGAGCTTCATGGGGCGGGCAAATTCCAGGAGCTGTCCGATGACCCTGTTGAGCCTCTCCACCTCCTGGACCATGATCTCTGCCGTTTTTTGGTCTTCCGGTACCTCCCTGTACCTCTCCTTAAAATAGGTGGCGAAGCCCTTGATTGAACTGAGGGGATTGCGTATCTCATGGGCAATGCCCGCTGCCAGCCTCCCAATGGATGCAAGGCGCCGATTTATCTCGACCTCTCTCTTGAGCTCCTGGATCTCGGTGAGGTCTCTGAACAGCAGCACTTCCCCGAGCAACTCACCGTTATCTCCAAAAAGAGAGGATACGCTTACCTCCAAAGGAACGGTTTTCCCGCCTCCCAGGGTACAATCCGTGTCCCTTTCAATAATATCGCTCTTGCTCTTCCGCTCATCAATGAGATGCCACAGTTGCTCCGGAAGTATCTCCCTGGCCTTTTCCCCCACCACCTCAACCGATGAGCGTCGCAGCACTGACTCGGCCGTCTGATTGAAAGAGGTTATCCTCCGCTCAGGATCAAGGGTGAGAAGACCGATGGGCATATTCTCAACAACGGTGTCGGAGAAGGCCTTTATCCTTGTAAGCGAGGTCCTGGCCGATTGGTAGGCCTGGGCCAGAAAAAGGGAGACGATTCCGGAAAGCCCGATAAGCAGCAGGATAACCGCCATGATCACCGTGTGCCGCACATCTTCCATTCTCGCGGATTCTATGGGGCCCATATCAAGCCCCACAAATATAATCTGCCCGGGCTTCGGCGAGGGCCTTGTTTCCACGAGAGGCAGCCGCCGGCCTCTTTGGTAAAGCATCCTCCCGTGAAATCCTCCCGGAAGAGCTCTCTGGGTGGGTGAAAACTGTCTGAATACTTCAAAGATGGCAACTCCATCTTGATTCACTACCCGACGCCATCCGATATCTTGGGAGCGAGAAATCCGCTGGAGGTCCAAATCCCTCCCATACGTATCGCCTATCTTGGCGGGATCGTTGTGGGCAATAATGGTTCCTTGCCTATCGGTAACTATAAGGTGTACGACGTCGGGCTGTTGGGCGGTTTCGGTCAACAGCCTTTGGAGCTGAAAACTACCACTGTGCATCCCCATCATCCCTGTTCTGGTTCCGGCCTCAAATGATCGAATGAGGGCTGCCCCTTTCTCCAGGAGAAGGATTGTTGCGCTCTCCTTCTGTTTGCTGATGTTCTGGAAGGCCCAAAACACAAAGATCGGCACCAGTATCATAACCGCCCCAAGGATGATCCAGGGAGGGATGCCCACCAGGAATCCCTTGCTCGCATTATCCTTATTTCTCATCCTGCATGTTCCAATTTTTATCTATGCAAATTCGAAGCCCGGAATCCGAAACTCGAAACAAATGGTATTCTGGATACTTTTTATCCATAACTGAAACAGGTAATGGATACTAAGTATTCAGTTTTTCTCAGGCCATTGCAAGAAAAAATATCCTCTCTCACATATGAAACTATGGAAATACTGTGATTTCAATAAGTTATATTGACTCCCTTACATTTGGCACACCCATTGCTCAATACAAAGACAAAATCTATTTACTTAGGTAGATAGATTGTCCTTCGACCATGCTCAGGATGGTGAGCTTGTCGAACCATAGACTGAAGACTGTTAGGGGAAAACGGGAGTACGGCGCATTTAAAACCGTGTTTGATGCGCGTAACTGCTGTTTCTTCAAAAAAATGCGGCAATAGTGCTCTTCTAACCACTTTGAGCCTTCAGTCTAAAAAGCTTCAGGCTGACTACCTGAGTAGTCACATAAAAACAATCCAATTTTACAAGGAGGTCAGAGATGAGAAAAACAGCAACAATCATAGGAACCCTGGTTCTGGTAGCGGCCCTTGCCATGCCAGTATTCGCACACGATCGAGGCTGGGGTAAAGGCAGGGGGATAGGGATCGGTCCTGCTGGCAGGCTGGCTCCCTACTATGGAAATATTTTGAACCTCACTCCCGAACAATCGGCCAAGCTCAAAGAGCTCAGGGAGCAGCATGAAAAGGATATACTGCCGCTAAAAAATGAGCTGGTAGCCAAGAGGGCTGAACTCAGGAACCTCTGGTTACAGAGCGATCCAGATGAGGCCGCGATCAAGGCCAAGCAGCAGGAGATCAACGATCTCAGGAACAATCTCCAAGATAAGATTACCGAGTATCGGCTTGAGGTTGGCAAGATACTCACGCCCGAGCAGCGAGCTCAGCTGCAATCAGCGAGGCCGGATAGGGGCAGATGGGATGCGAAGAGGCCCGGGGCCCGTGGATACGGCCGAATGAGGGCTTGGTAAAAGGCCAGAGAGGAAGGGGCGCGATGCCCTTTCCTCTTTTACAGGATGAATAGGAGGAAACTCTTATGGAAACTACAGGAAAAAACCACTGAGTACAAGAGGGTGACTTGTCCTTTTCTTATTCCCCCTCAATCCTCTTGAGGAATTCGCGTGCACCGCTATTGGATGGATCGATCTTCAGGATATCCCTGAGCTGAGAAGCCGCCTTTTGCATCTCCCCCCTATCCGCATAAAGCATGCTCAGGTACAATCGCGCATCTACATGTGTCGGATCGATCTCAATGGCCTTCAGGAACTCCTCCTCAGCCAGGCGGTCGGCCACACTTCTCTGGTACGCCAGGGCCAGCCCAAAGTGATTATCCGCGCTTTCAGGATCGATATCCAGGGCCTTTTGAAAGGTTTTAATTGCCTCCTCTATTCTATTCAACTCCCCGTATGCCATCCCGAGGTTAAAGAAGATATTGTCCCCTTCAAACCCGAGCGCAACGGCACGTTCGTAGAAGAACACCTCCCTTTCATGATCTCCCGTATGTCCATAGGCATATCCAAGGTGATACAGGGCAAGGGCATTGTCGGGTTCGCTCTCAAGAAATCTTCGATGAAGACGAATGCCCTTTTCGTAATCGTGCCTCTTGAGGGCCTCATCTGCCTCCCTGTCACAGGTCCACCTTTTTACGGGAACGGCCTCCTTCACCATCTCCCTCTTCGCACATCCCGCCCCTAAAAAGAAGGATGTCATGAACAGCACGAGCATTAGAAAACTCGCGACATGGGAAATCTTCCACCTGTGTCGAACGCTAGTATTACGAAAGTCCATATGTCTTCCAATTTTCGTTTATTTTTATTAGTATAACATAATGGTTGTTTTGCTGATAATCTCTTTTTTTGATTGCCGACTGATCGAATGGAACACTCGGAGAAGTATCCAATGTCCTCTAAAATGCATAGCGAGACTGCGTCTAAAAGTAGCGGATTGAGAAAGGGGATTACTCGAAACGTCGCCCTCACCGGGTTTACGTCCTTCTTTACGGACATCTCCTCTGAGATGATCTACCCCCTCATACAGGCATTCGTGGGCATGATTGTGGCCTCTCAAAGGGCGCTCCTAGGCCCTATCCTCGGAATCATAGAGGGGATTGCGGAATCCACGGCAAGCCTGCTCAAGGTCTTCTTCGGCTACTATTCCGACAGGATTCAAAAAAGGAGACTTCCCGCTATTGCCGGTTACAGCACGTCGGTTTTGGCAAAGCTACTGCTGCTTCTGGCCTCTTTCGGCTGGTACTTCGTGCTCCTGGCCCGTTTCCTCGACCGCGTGGGAAAGGGCATCAGGACCGCGCCCCGGGATGCGCTGATCTCTGAATCCACCTCAAGGGAGGCTCAGGGAAAAGCCTTCGGTTTTCACAGGGGCATGGATTTCGCCGGTGCTACACTTGGCGCGCTTGTCTGCTTCCTTCTGGTGCTTCAATTTATGGACCCCGTGACCAAGACGCTCAAGGATCTCACTTCCTTCTATCTGCTTTTTCTCATCTCCGTTATTCCCGCGCTGATAGGGGTGGTATTTCTCTTCTTCGTCAAGGAGACGAGGGCGCACCTCGATTACGACACCCGGGAGGGGCCAAAGCCGACCCTGGATCCTCGACGCTACGATAAAAACCTGCGGGTCTTCTTTCTCGCCCAGTTTATCTTTACCCTAGGGAACTCCTCGAACCAGTTCCTGCTTCTCCGCAGCATGAACCTCGGGCATGCGCTCTCCACCGTTGTGCTCATGTACCTTACCTTCAATCTCTCCACCTCGCTCCTGGCAACCTCCTTTGGCTCCCTCTCGGACAGGATTGGCAGAAAGAGCTTGCTTATCGCGGGATATAGCCTCTATGCGGTGGTATACATCGCGTTCGGTTTTGTCAGCCCTGAGGCGAATTTCCTCTTGTGGCTCTTCTGGCCGGCCTATGGCGTCTATTACGCGATGACCGAGGGGGTGGAGAAGGCATTTGTCTCCGACATTGCGCCAACGGGTTCAAGGGCAACTGCCCTGGGGTTTTACCACACCATCGCGGGAGCTGGCTTGCTCCCGGCAAGCATCATAGCGGGGATCTTCTTTTCCATCCTCCCGAGTGCACCCTTCCTCTTCGGCGGAGCGATGGCGCTTATCACCGTGGTTATCCTGTGTTTGTTCGTAAGGGAAAAACGGGTAAAACCAAAGGCTATTTCTTAAGAAACGAACTCCATTCTGTTTGGCCAGCTTATCCCAGAATATGAGGCCTTACTTCACGATCAGGCCCACCGTTTGACCATCCTTGAGGTTCACCAGGCCTTCCTCGCAGATCCTCAAAAACGGTATAGCCGCACCAGTGAGGGTATTGAGGGTCAACAGGGGATCGCCAAAGGGAAAACCGAGCTCCCTCATGGCGCTTCGAATTTCCTTCATCTTGCTCGCGAGCATCTCCAGCGGCAAATCGGAGACGATCCCAAACACGGGCAAGGGGATCTCTGCCAGGATCCGCCCCTTGGCACAGACAACGGCGCCCCCCTTGAGCTCGGAAATCCTGTTTACCGCGAGGGCCATATCCGTATCGCTTTCACCTACCACGATGATATCCGAGGTATCCCAGGCCTTGCTGCTCGCAATAGCACCTGTCCTCAATCCGAATCCCCTGATAAGCCCCACGAATGTCTTTCCCGGGGAAAACCTCCTGTCAATGGCCGCAACCTTTATGATATCCCTGCTCACGTCTGGCCTGACCTCACCGTCAACAACCGGCATGGAGACTATGAGCTCCTTGGTTACCAGGCCCGTCACCTGATCTATTACCCTCACGTTCACATCCTTAGCGGTATCCTTGATCAATATGGCGAAATCCGATGCCTGAAGGCTCCGTTTCAGGTGAATGCTGTTCCGGCTCTTCTCCTTAAAGGCGTGCATTCTCGGGGAGGAGAGAAGCTCACCTTCCCGAGCGATAATCCGGCCCTTGCTGATCACGTACTCCGCGGTAATATCTCTGGGGTTGGGGATCACCACCATATCCGCATACTTGCCTGGCGCAATCCCCCCCACGATTCCATCCAATGAAAAGTACTCCGCGGGGTTGATGGTTGCCATCTGAACGGCATGGATCGGGTCAAACCCGCAATCAATAGCCCTTTGGACAACATATTCCATATAGCCCTTCTCGAGCAAATCCCCAGGGTTTACGCTATCGGTTGCCAGGATGAGCCTCCTGAAGTCAATGCCCGCATCCCGTATCATCGCTATGGAATCTAGATCACCCCGGATGCTCCCCTCCCTTATCATGACATACATCCCCAGCCGCAGTCGTTCCAGCACCTCATCGGCGTTAATGGGCTCATGACATGATGATATACCCGAGGCCGAATATGCCATCAACTTTCTCCCCTTAGCGCCCGCTGAGTGCCCCTCCAATCTCTTTCCTAATTTTAGGGTTTCTTTAAAAAGTGGGAAGTATTCTCTCGTTTCCCCTAACACATTCTGCCAGTAAGATTCGCCCAGGCCCAACACATCATCTCTGGAGAGAATCTTCCTGAGCGTCCCCTTTGGGATGCCCTGTGCCCTTTTGCTCGTGGAAACCATGGCAGGCGCAGTGGCGAATAGCTTTATGGGCTGATCTGACAGGGATTCCAGGAAATCAACTACTCCCTCACAGCCCATTACCGAAAAGACCTCCATGCTCTCGGTGATAATGGTCGTGGTGCCGCCAACCATGGCATAGCGGAGAAACTCACCCACGGCGTAAAACTGGTCGATCAAATGGGTATGCCCATCTATGAATCCCGGAAGGATGGTTTTACCCCCCGCATCAATAACGTGAGTATCCCGGCCGATTGTATCCCTCGGATCGTCGCCCACATAGGCGATCCACTCCCCCTTTACGCTCACCGAACACCCCTCCAGCCACTCTCCGGTATAGGTATTGAGGATGGTTGCATCGAGAATGGCCAGATCGGCCTTGTCCTTTCCCAGGGTAACGTTAATTACCCGTCTAGCCCCCTCCGTCCCCTCTATGGAAAGCAATCCGTATCTCTTCACGCACAATACCTCCTAAAAAACTCGGACCATACTACACGGCGCAAAAGTGCCGTCAAGTTATAAAATCGCGACGCGATTTTATAATCCGAAATGTTACTTGTGAGATGGAAAGGGGTACATCTTTATGATGAGCAAAGTGGAGGCTGAAAAGATAGCAGAGGTTACATAACGTACCTCGCGGATTCGTCAATCAGTTTTCCCGTAAGAGAGGTGAATAGACAACTGAAATATAAGGACATATCTGGTTTCCATAGGGGAATGTTTTGGCACTTTTCGTTTTGGCTGAAGGCGATCGCCCTAAGGCACCATAGAAAAGGCGTGTATTTCTCTGTTTCACGAAATACACGCCCTTCTGCTACTACACAATCCTATGCGATTCCCAGGTGAAACTTGAGGGAATTGACGGTATTTCTCATCAGCATGGTTATGGTCATGGGTCCCACACCCCCTGGTACCGGGGTAATGTAGCCTGCGATCTCCTTCGCTGCATCGAAGTCCACGTCGCCTTTGAGTATTGCAATCTTCTTGCCGGTCTTTTCACTGATCTTCTCGCCAACCCTGTTCACTCCCACGTCAATGACGCACGCACCCGGCTTTATCCATTCCGGCTTCACCAGCCCTGGTACGCCAGCGGCAACGATCAGGATATCGGCCCTTTTGCAATGAAAGGCTAAGTCCTTGGTCCTCGTGTGGGCTACGGTCACGGTGGCATTGGCATTCGGGGCCTTTTGCATGAGCATAGTGGAGATGGGCTTCCCCACGATGTTCGATCTGCCCACCACCACCACCTCGGCGCCTTCTATCGGCACACCGGACCTCACAATCAGCTCCTGGATACCCGCAGGCGTACAGGGTGGGAATTTGACCTCGGACCCACCTATCATGAGCCTCCCCACATTGACCGGGTGGAATCCATCCACGTCCTTATCGGGGTCAACGGCGTTAAGGACCTTCTTCTCGTCCACGTGCTTCGGCAGCGGCAACTGTACGAGGATGCCGTGAATGGTATCATCCTTATTGTATTTGTCTATCAGCGCAAGGAGGGCCTCCTCGGAGATGTCCTCCGGCTGGTTGTCCTGCACCTCTTTGAAGCCAAGTTCCTTGGCCGTTCTGATCTTCGAGGTGACATAGGAAACGGAGGCAGGGTTCTCCCCAACGAGGATGGTGACGAGCCCGGGGACAGCACCGTGCTCCTCCTTGATCTTGTCAACCTCCGCCTTGAGCTCCTCCAGGATCTGATCCCTTATTTCCGTTCCCTTTATCAGTTTTGCGGTCATCTTTTAGCCCCCTTTCTTTGCATGAATAATCTCAATAAGTACGTTATTTTCAGGCCAGTTTTGTTTGACTAGGTCGATACCATAAATGCACTCAAATATCAAATCATAAAATGAATACTACTTGGCCGTCAATAAAACTGACAAACCTTATCGATCATGCTATTGTAATACTAAATATTATCGATGGAGGTTTTGACATGCAAACGGTAACCGTATCACCGAAATATCAAGTCGTTATACCAAAAGCAGTCAGGCAGGCACTGCATCTTCGCCCCGGTCAAAAAATGCAGGTTGTAGAATATGATGGGCGAATCGAGCTTATTCCAGAACGAGATATTAAAGAGCTCCGCGGGTTTCTGAAGGGCATAAACACGGAATTCGAACGAGAGGAAGACAGGGTATGAATATCGTCGATTCTTCAGGTTGGCTTGCATATTTTGCGGATGAGCCGAATGCCAAACATTTCCTAACCCCTTTGAATGACACGGCCTCGCTTGTTGTACCAACGGTAACGATATATGAGGTCTTCAAGGTAGTTCTTCGAGAGACCAGTGAGAATGAAGCGCTACAAGCAGCCGTTGCTATGCGAAAAGGAACAGTTGTGGATCTAACAGCTGCACTGGCTATTGCTGCCTCAAGACTCAGTTTGGAGCATAATCTTCCAATGGCTGACAGTATTATTCTTGCAACAGCAAAAGAAGTCAATGCTACCATTTGGACTCAAGATTCAGATTTTAAGAATATGGACGATGTCAATTATTTCCCCAAAAATAAGTGAATGGCCATCGGGTAAGGGGGAGCTTCTAACTCCCCCTCCCCGCACCATCCGCTTTCGTAAATGGCGCTACGGCGGGACAGGCCCCTCGTGCGGGTCCCCATCAGGCTGGCACCTATTGAAGATGCTCTATTGTCGATTAGGGAGGGTTGAGCGGCCGAATTCGAGTAAGTTCTTTAACTTGAGCCGGCAATGAACACCCTAAAGGGAATTATCAAGCCAAAATTATCGCATTTCATCCACTTATCCTTTATTGAGGACTTGGATTGAAGGTATCGGGAATTATTACCCTCACCACGGACTTTGGCGAACGAGATCCCTATGTAGGCATGATGAAAGGGGTCATCCTCTCGATTAATCCATGTGCACGGATTGTGGATATA
>CAZJXD010000025.1:18036-49621 GCA_964549945.1 uncultured Desulfobacteraceae bacterium
CATGATGAAAGGGGTCATCCTCTCGATTAATCCATGTGCACGGATTGTGGATATAACCCACGGGATTTCAGCCGGATCGATTGAGCAGGGAGGCGCGATCATCAGGGAAGCATACCCCTACTTCCCGCCGGGCACTATCCATGTGGGCGTGGTAGACCCGGGGGTGGGGGGTAAGAGACGGCCCATAGCCGTGCTTGCGGAGGGCCATCTCCTTGTGGGCCCTGACAACGGGCTTTTCTGGCCGATCATAGGGGCGCACCCGCAAAGCGAGGTGATTCATCTCACGGAGAAACGCTACTGGATGGATACCGTCAGCTCCACGTTTCACGGCAGGGACATCTTCGCGCCCGTGGCGGCCCACCTCTCACGAGGTATCGATCCTTATCTATTGGGCGAGAAGATCGACAATCCGATTACCCTTGCCCGTTCCTCTGTAAGGAGAGAACAGGACCTGCTCGTGGGAGAGGTGATACGGGTCGATCACTTCGGGAACCTGATCACCAATATCACCGAGGAAGAGTTGGGCGAATTTCGCGCCTCCGAAGGCCTTGTCATTGCGATTGGGAGCCTTGTTTTAAAGGGGATCAGCGCGACCTATAGTGATGGGGATGAGGGCAAACCCCTGGCGCTCATAGGCAGTTCCAGCTTGCTTGAGATCGCCGTGAATAGAGGCAGCGCCATAGCGGAGCTCGGTGATGAATGCGGGGTCGGCACGAAAGTAACGGTTAGTCGCCACCCTCAGAATGCCGAATTTTAGATTGAAGATTGGAAATGGTAAGCAAACTTTAGCTCCTTACATGGTGATTGCTTAACTAAATGGGCCAGACATTTTGAGTGTTCAGTGTTCAGAGTTCAGGGGGGAGCAGGAGCCATGAAAGGAGGTAGTCTTTCCTGAACACTGAACTCTGAACCCCTGAACACTTGCCAATCTTGATTTAAAGTTGAAGGGAATTTCAAATATGTTTGGCTAGGTCTTCCTGACCTTCTCCTTTATCCTCTGGATGTGTCCCCTGCCCAATCCCTTGACCTCGCAGCCAAGCTCAAATAAGCGCTCGATCTTCCCGTCATCGAGGATGCCGAAGCAGTCAACGACGGCGAGCGGATCTCCTGCCATCCCCACGATATCATCCGGATCGATTGACAGGTATTCATGGTGTCGCACTGCAAGGACCACCGCGTCAGAACCTTTCAGTGCCTCTGCCATGGTGGGTGACATCCTCAACTCACTCAGCTGTTCCTGGTTTCTGAAAAACCGGGCGCGACTCTCCCCGATTGCCGGGTAGGTATCCTGGTTCTCGAACTCCCACCAGTGCTCCACGTAGGGATCGTGGACCTTGATCTCCGCACCCATCTCCGTGAGCTTCCTCACGATCAGCTCTGAACCGCTATACCTTGTATCGCCCACATCCTCCCTATAGGATGCCCCGAGGATGGCGATCTGTGAGGCTGCCACGATCTTGCCCATGTTGCGAAGGGCATCTCTCACGAGTTGCGCAGCGTGCAGCGCCCTCGTGTCATTGATATTGATTGCCTGAGGGGTAATCGTGAAGATGTCCCCTTCAAAGCCCAAAAGATGCCTGTAGGCCCACAGCCCCAGGCCGCCGTCCTTTGGAAGACAGTAACCACCGATACCGGGCCCGGGGAATATGATGTTGCTGTGGGTAGGCCTCTGCTTGATGGCATTGAGCACCTTGATCAGGTCGACGCCATTTGTTTCAGCAAAGTGACTCCACTCATCCAGAAAGGCGAGTATGGTAGCCCTGTAGCTATTCTCCACTATCTTGCACGTCTCGCTCTCAATGGGCTTCTCCAGAACAGTGAGCGGGTAATTCTCCACATTGATGACGGCATTTAAAAACGACACCACCCTCTGCTCGCTCTCCTTATTCATGCCGCTACAGACCCGCCAGAAGTTCCGTATCGATTTCACGTACTCCCGCCCCGGCATCACCCTCTCAAAGGAGTGCGCCAGAAGCGGTTCTTCCTCAATACCCCTCTTCTTGAAGGCCTTCTTTATAATCGGATAGGCGATATACTCCGTGGTGCCCGGAGGAACCGTTGTCTCGATGAGAACCAGGCAGCTCGGCTCAATGAGCTCGCCGATAATCTTGAAGCTCTCCTCAATGGCGCCCATTTCAACATAGCCGCTGTGAAGATTCCCAAGCTCCTCCTTCACGAAGTCACACTGTACGTCAAGCACGAGCACATCGGCGAGTTTCAGCGCATCATAGGAGTACGTGGCTGTGAGTGTTCCCTTCTCCATCACGCACCGCTCAATCAACTCACCCACGGAGGGATCCTCCGCCTTGACTGGAGAGATGCCCTTGTTGAAAAGCGGAATCTTCCAATAACTCCGTGTGCTCGGCCTCTGCATGCCGATCACGAATTTCTTCGGCTCCCCACTCTCGGTATCCACGCTATCCGCAACCACCGCAGCCATCACCGCACCTACAAAGCCAAGTCCCATCACGACCACGATCTCTCGTCCCTTACCTCTCTGCTCTTCTGCAATACTCGAAAGCCTCTCGTACTCTCTCGCGTATTCATCTTCGGTGGGAAGCGCGAACTTCTCCCCATCCGGGCTGATTGAATAGTCCATAATGGCTCCTTGCTTCAGTACCTAAAATTATGATCTACGTTACATTTGAATTGCTCAATTTCCCTATCAACTCCTTTGTTACTTCCTCCACGCTGCCCCTGCCATCTACCTCCACTATCGCGGGCTTTCCGGTTTTGGCCGAGAGGCCCTCAGTCTCCTTTAAAAAGATGAACCAGGAAATCAGGAAACCGGACGACCCTGTTATCCCTATCCAGACAGGCATGGACCGTATAACCCCGCACGAGTATCTCCCTTCCCCTGGAAATGGTATAGTTAAACCTGCTGCTGGCCCTCCTTACAAATCCAATAGTTGTCTCCACCGTTAATAAGTCATCGTAGAGTGCGGGTTTAAGGTATTTCAGGTAGGCTTCCGTGGTGGGCAGGAAAAACCCCTTATCCTCAACCTCCCTGTAGGTGAGGCCCATATCCCGAAGCAGCTCGGTTCTCCCTATCTCAAAAAGCCTTAGGTAGTTCGAGTAGTAGACGATCGCCATTGAATCACAATCGCCATAGATAACGCGATAGTGTGTGATATTCCTCTTCCTGTTCATTCTTGTCCTTTATCCCGGTGCCTTGCTGTCCCGGACGTATGCCATGTGAAGGCCTCGTGAGGGGAGAGTGCTGCCGGCTTCTCTTTTTTGCACCTCTACCATATTTAAAAAAAGGGCGGTGTCAAGGTCATAATAACCCAACCCCCCTTCCTCACGATTCGATGACCCCCACCACCGTCGCAAGGCGGGAATCTCGCTCATTCGTGGAGCAAAAGCTCCATCAATCCCCACACAGGAATGACTCTATCAGCCTATATCCAACGCCGAAGAACAGGCCACTCTCCCTTGCGGCAGCCTCTGAGAAAGGGGATCCTTCGGGATGAGATTCGAGTTCCCCCTTTGATGCCCAGGCAAAGGGAGTTGGCTCATCGGTGTGGGTCCTTCTCGGTATCGGCGTGAGGTGGTCGCTGGCAACCATAATCCGATAGTCCTCGAAATCCCTCAGCCCTTCAAGCACGGGACCCACCACCTTTTCATCGAATCGCTCAATAGCCTCTATCTTCTCCCCGATGTTGGCGTGGTGCCCTGCCTCATCGGGTGCCTCTACGTGGAGAAAGATAAAATCATGATCCCTGAGTCCCCTCAGGGCTGCTTCTGCCTTACCGCGATAGTTGGTGTTAAGATACCCCGTCGCCCCCTGTACATTGATTGGCCTAAATCCGATACACACCCCTATGCCCTTAACGAGATCCACCGCTGAAATCACCCCACCATCGATACCGTATCTTTCCCTGAACAGCGGCAACCGCGGGGCTCGACCCTGTCCCCAGAGCCAGACGGAATTGGCCTCATAAAGCCCCTGTTCTCTGCGATTGAGGTTGATGGGGTGATCCCTCAAGATATCCCATGATCGTCTGATGAGCCCGGGTACCGGGTTCTCCGACATATCGTGGAGGTACGGGGCCATATTCTGCTCCAGCACATCATGGGGAGGGATGGTGAGTACATCCTCGGGGCCGCTCTCC
Source organism: uncultured Desulfobacteraceae bacterium (assembly GCA_964549945.1). Lineage (GTDB taxonomy): Bacteria > Desulfobacterota > DSM-4660 > Desulfatiglandales > B25-G16 > B25-G16. Next base: position 22,152 of record CAZJXD010000025.1, read on the forward strand.
CATAAAAGCAGATGTCGATAGGCCACTCCCCGATGGATCAAAACTCCGGGAAAAGTAAATCCTCCCTTGAGGTCTTCCAAAATCGATGTTGACTCCGCAGATGAGATATCACCGGAGCTGTGACTTTTCATGATGATCTCTTGATCCGACCTGAACTCCAGGGTTACAAGGTTCATCCTGAAGGCTACCTGGTTGGCTTTGAGTGTGATGCCCATACTGGTTGCCTCCAGCGGAGCGCGACCGGTATAGTACGTTTGCGGATCGTATCCCAACAGCGAAAGATTTGCCACATCGCTTCCCGGCTCCATCCCCTCTGGGATGGTCTTCACGAGGCCAATCCTGCATGCGGCGATGCGGTCCATGTGCGGTGTCTCGGCAACCTCAATCGGTGTCCTACCGTCAAGCTCCTCCAGCCCATAATCGGCCATCCCGTCTCCCACGAGAAGGATGTATTTCCTTGTACCGCGATTTGCTGTCATGTAACTAGCGAAGCTCCACCTCAAACCAACAAGTACCGCGTGGATTAGACATGATCCACCTCGCTTAAGTCATGTGGCTTAGGGCGCAAGGCACAGGGCTCATGGCAAAGGTTGCCTTCATGGAATGGTTACCCTGTGCCTTGCGCCTTGTACCTTTGGCCTGTTTTAATATCATCCTGCATCAATAACAAAAACCCTGGCCCAGACCTGGCATGCAATGGCTGAGTTTAATAGCGCAAACTCATAATCAATAAAGAGGCATCAGCTTGTTGCAATCATGTCGCGCCAGGGCGGGCTTGACACAAATTTTAAGATCTTAGCTTATATAGACAGCTAGTTACCGGAGAATCAATTTGAATGGAATTAGATGCCCGTTCTTCTCTCTACCCTGAAGACGACCGTCTTCTCGGTCACCACATCCAGTTTATCGATGAGCTCCAGCGATTTCCTGACATCCCGCTCCCTTGCTTCATGGGTCAGCATTACTACGGGAACGGCGCTATGTGTTCCCCTCTTCTTCTGGATCACAGCGGCAATAGAAATGTCGTGCTCACCCAAAATTCCCGATATCCTCGAGAGCACACCTGGCCTATCCACCGCGGAAACCCTGAAATAATAATCGGTCATTATCTCATCCATGGGTTTGAGGGAGAGCAGCTTTGAGGGGGAACGCGAGAAGGAAAGGGGTGATACCCTTCTGGTGATGCCTTTGATGTGATTTCTTGCGATATCCACTAAATCGGCGACCACTGCGCTCCCCGTCGGTTTCCTCCCGGCCCCGAGGCCGTAAAAGAGGGTGGGCCCCACAAAATCACCTTCCACATACACCGCGTTATACGCCTCATTGACGTTTGCCAGGATATGATCCCTGGGCACAAAGGCCGGATGCACCCTGGCCTCGATATGCTCGCCCGACTGTCTCGCAATCGCCAATAGTTTAACGCAGTAACCGAACTCACCGGCGAACGTGATGTCCTCTGGAGATACCATATCAATCCCCTCTTTGTGGATCTCCCCGTAGGAAAATGGAAATCCGAAGGCCAGGGAGATGATGATGGTGAGCTTATGGGCGGCATCGCTCCCGTCGATGTCGAGGGTGGAGTCCGCCTCTGCATATCCCAACCGTTTAGCCGTGGAGAGTGCCTCCTGAAAGGAGAGCCCTTCCTGTGTCATCCTGGTTAAGATGTAGTTCGAGGTTCCGTTCAGGATGGCCAAGACAGACTGGATCCTGTTCGCGGCTAGGCCCTCTTTTAAGGCCTTAATGATGGGAATGCCACCCGCAACGCTCGCCCCAAAGGCGATATCGACGTCGTGCTTCTCGGCCATCTCGAAGAGCTGCTTGCCGTGGGTGGCGATCAGGGCCTTATTTGCCGTGATCACATGTTTCCCCCTCTCCATGGCCATTGAGATATAATCCAGCGCCTGATCGCAGCCGCCTATGAGCTCCACAACGACCTCTATTCCCGGATCATCGATTACTTCCATGGCATTGGTGGTAAGAATGGATGGATCGATCCTCACACCCCTATCGGAATGGATATCCAGATCCGCGATCCTCTTCAACACGATCTCCCCGCCAACCCTATCCCCTATCAGCTGGCGATTGTTGAGCAGGATCTCCACCATACCCGCCCCTACGGTCCCAAAGCCGATCAGGCCAACGCGTAAGCTGGGCATTTATGTATCCCCCACTAGCCTTTTTAGTTATGTGAACCTTGATAATTCACCGCATTAAAAAATCCTCTTGATACCCCTTACGGCCTGGTTAATCCTATGTTTGTTCTCAACGAGCGCAAATCGAATATAGCCCTCTCCGTATTGCCCAAAGCCTATACCTGGCGACACCGCCACCTTTGCCTCGTTTATGAGCAATTTTGCAAACTCCAAGGAACCCATCTTTGCATGAACTTCCGGTATCTTGGCCCACACAAACATGGTGGCTTTGGGTTTGTCTATGTTCCACCCAATCCTCTCCAGGCCTGAGATCAGCGTATCCCGACGCTCTCGATACACATCAGCAGCCTCCCTCACGGGCCCGTATGGCCCCTTCAGGGCAATAATCGCGGCAATCTGTATGGGCTGGAATATGCCATAGTCCAGATAGCTCTTGATTCTCCTCAATGCCGCAACCATCTCCCTGTTGCCGACGCAGAAACCTACCCGCCAGCCGGCCATGGAAAAGGTCTTGGTGAGGGAGTAGAATTCCACGCCTATATCCTTTGCCCCTTGAACCTGGAGAAAGCTCGGGGGTTCGTACCCATCGTACACCAGATCCGCATACGCGAAGTCGTGGATGACGGTCATCTCATGTTCCTTGCAGAAACCCACTATCCTCTCGAAGAAATCCTTATCCACTATGTTGGTGGTGGGGTTATGGGGATAGGAGATTATCAACATCTTTGGCTTTGGCCAAGTCTGCTTGGTGGCGGTTAAGAGATCATCGAAGAAGTCCCTTTCAGGGCCGATGGGTATTCCCCTGAGGTCCCCACCAGCGATGACCGCCGAATAGGGATGGATGGGATAGGTGGGGTTCGGCGCAAACACCACATCACCGGGGCATATGGTTGCCAAGACCAAATGGGCTATTCCCTCCTTGGCCCCAATGGTGACAATAACCTCCTCATCGGGATCCAAGTCAACACCGAAATGGTCTCTATACCAATCCGACATGGCATGCCGAAGTTTGGTGATACCCCGTGAGGCGGAATACCGATGATTTTTTGGATTCTGCACCGCCTCTATCATCTTGTCTACGATGTGTTTGGGCGTGGGCAAGTCAGGGTTACCCATTCCCAAATCAATGATATCCTCCCCCTTTCGTCTCGCCTCCATCTTCAGCTCGTCTACTGTGGCAAAGACATAGGGAGGCAACCGGTCCATCCTTGGAAAGCTGTACATGGTTTCTACCCCCTATAAAAATTTGCTTTTATACTACAGAAAATCTGAAATAGTCAAAATTTTATTCGATATGGCTCAATGCTCGAGAACCATGGACACTCAAAACAGTCCTATATCCGAGGTCCGCCCACAGTGCCCTGCTCTTGTTCACGCTCAAAGCTGAACACTTTTTCGAGGTGTGAAACAGATACTAGTTGAATTTTATCAAAAAATCGAGTAATAGAAATCTTTTTGTAATTGTCGATTTCACGGTGAGAAATTGAGACGGGGATGGTGACTATGGCTAAGGGGAAGAGCAAGGATAAATACGCGGAGGCGGGCGTCGATATCGGGGCGGGAAAGGGCTTTGTCGAGGCGATAAGGCCAATCGTAAGCAAGACATTTAAATCGAATGTGTTGAGTGACATAGGGGGATTCGCCGGCCTTTTCTCCGTTCATCTGGGAAATATCAAGAATCCCGTCCTCGTCTCCTCCACGGATGGTGTGGGCACGAAGCTAAAGGTAGCCTTCATGCTCGATAAGCATGACACCATTGGGATAGATCTGGTAGCTATGGTCGTGAATGATATCCTCGTGCAGGGTGCCACACCGCTTTTTTTCCTGGACTATCTTTCCATGGGGAAACTCAACCATGACACCGCGGTGGAGATCATAAGGGGAATCAGCAAAGGCTGCAAAGAGGCGAACTGCGCATTGATTGGCGGGGAGACCGCGGAGATGCCGGGATTTTATGCGGAGAACGAGTACGATCTCGCGGGCTTCTCGGTGGGCCTCGTGGATGCCGACAAGATTATCGACGGCAGCGAGATAGCCATTGGGCATCAATTGGTCGGAGTGGGCTCAAGTGGCCTGCACAGCAATGGTTACTCCTTGGTGAGAAAGATCATATTCGAGGGACTCAAGATGTCCGTCGATAATCATATCGAGGAGTTCGGCCGTACCGTTGGAGAGGAGCTGCTCGAGCCGACGAAGATCTATGCCAGGTTGATAATCTCCCTGTTAAAGAACTTTCAAGTATTCGGAATCTCCCATATAACCGGTGGTGGGATCGTCGAAAACCTCCCCAGGATCCTTCCCTCGAATTGCCAGGCCCTCATCAGCCGATCATCATGGACACCCCAACCCATCTTTCACTTCATCAGGAAGGCCGGAAATATCAACGATGCGGAGATGATGAGGACCTTCAACAACGGAATCGGCCTGATCATTGTCGTCGCTGAAAAGGACTTACAGGATGTCGTGCAGCAGATTGAGGCGTTGGGAGAAAAGGCATACCCCATAGGGTGGATCGAAGAAAGGGGTGCACGCTCCCCGGTGAAATTTATCGATTAAGGTGGTTTGACCTTGCCCGTGTTGGTGAGCAGTTGCCTGTTAGGCGTTTCATGCCGTTATGATGGTGATCACAGCCTTGCTAAGGAGATTGCGAGAAAGGTTCGCCACATGCACGTGATCCCCATCTGCCCCGAGCAGCTAGGGGGTTTACCCACTCCGCGGCCACCTTCCAAAATCGTAAACGGCGATGGAGAGGAAGTGCTCCGTGGTCGTGCACGGGTAATAAATGATCGGGGTGAGGATGTAACACGGGCATTTCTCAAGGGAGCCCGTGAGACCCTTGCGCTCGCAAAGCTCACGGGAGCACAAAAGGCCCTTCTCAAAGCCAAAAGCCCTTCCTGCGGCCTTCGAACCCCTTACTGTAAAACAGATACCGGATATGGTATCGGCGTTACCGCAGCCCTTCTTCTTCGTGAAGGCATAGAGGTAGTGGAGGTGAACGCGGAATAGCTGAACTCACGTTATCCTCTAATTCCGCCGGACCCTCAGGGAGATAGTTGCGCCTTACCCATAATAGTAGGCCTTCGCCACCGTCTTCTGCTCCAGTACGGCATCAATCTTGTCCTGGATCTCCCTTCGGGCAGGATTACCATTCCAGGCATTCCAGTCTTCAAGGCTTCTCCACGTGCTTATCACCATGAACTCATCGGGATCACTGATTCCCTTTAGTGTCTCGCCGGAAATGTAGCCTTTCTGTTCCATGGCCTTTGACCGGAGTTCCCCCAAAAGGGGAAGCAAATCCTCCTGCCTGCCGCTGGCCACCTTCCTGGTGATGATCACCTTGACCGCCATCTCTACACCTCCTTGCTCTGCTTGTCATAAGCCGAACACCTTTTCTGCAAAGATTACCAGGGGCCTCCTCGTTTATCAACACGCATTTTATCCGTTAATCAATATAATCCAGGGAGAAAAAAATCGGTTTCACTCGAGGTAGTAATCAAAAAGTTCCTTAGAAGGGGTGGTTATCTCACGAGCAATGGTTAGTATTACGATAGATAAAGTTCTTGACAGCCCCAAGAAGTGCGTGAAATATAAGGATCTTACAAAAGGCCCGACGAGAAAGAGCCAATGATTGGCATATCAAAATTATACTGCGGAACGGTGGAGCCATCCGATGCCCTCAGGTACGGAAGACACACGGGGAAGTTGCCTTCCCACCTGCTACAGTTCTCCTCTGACAAGAAACCGGTCGTCGTCTGGAATACCACGAGGGCTTGTAATTTGCGCTGCGTTCATTGCTATGCCAGCGCGGTACATCGAAGTCATGAGAAGGAGCTCACCATCGAGCAGGGCTATGATCTAATCCAAGATCTGGCCGCCTATGGAGTGCCCGTGATACTCTTCTCGGGGGGGGAACCGCTTCTGAGGGCAGACCTTATGGAGCTTGCCAGGTTTGCGGCGGACAGGGGCATAAGGGCAGTTCTCTCGACCAACGGCACCCTTATCGATGAACGAATGGCCATTCAATTGAGAGACGCGGGTATAGCTTACGCCGGAATTAGTCTTGATGGGCTCGAGAGGGTGAATGATCGGTTCAGGGGGGTAGAGGGGTCCTTTGAGGCAGCGCTCAAGGGGATCGAAAACTGCAAGAGGGTAGGCCTCAAAGTAGGCCTGAGGTTTACCATGAACAAGGTGAATGCCGATCAGGTGCCGGGCATTTTCGATCTCGTGGAGGAAATGGACATCGAGAGGGTCTGCTTCTACCACCTCGTGTACTCCGGCAGGGGATCAGCCCTAAGGGACCAAGGTCTTTCTCACGGGGATACTAGGCGGATAGTTGATTATATCATCGACAGGACAAAGGACATGCATGCCAAGGGGCTTCAAAAAGAGGTCTTGACCGTAGATAATCACGCCGATGGTTGCTATCTCTATTTGAGGATGCTCAAGGAGGAGAACCCGCGGGCACCCGAAGTCCTGGAACTCCTCAAGATGAACGGAGGGAATAGCTCAGGGGAGAGGATCGCCTGTGTGAGCTGGGATGGTACCGTGTATGCCGATCAATTTTGGCGCGAACATTCATTCGGCAATGTCCTTTCAAGGCCATTCAGTGAGATATGGTCCGACCACGCCAACCTGTTGCTCGCACAGCTGAGAGAGAAAAAAAGGCATGTAACGGGAAGATGTGCCAATTGCCGGTGGCTCGATATTTGCGGGGGTAACTTCCGTGCGAGGGCAGAGGCAATCACCGGGGATATATGGGGTGAGGATCCGGCCTGTTATTTAACCGAAGAGGAGATAGGGCAAAGGTAGGCTATTAGCGATGAGAAAGACGATTGTCTCCTTTCTTTCCTCTCTCAAATTGACCATAACGCTTCTGATTATTATCGCAGCCGCCTCCATTCTGGGAACGGTGATCCCCCAACAGTACGGCGCCGAAGGGGCCTTCCGGAACCTCAGCCCTGAGATCATAGAGGCCTTCGAGTCTTTGCAGCTTTTCGATTTGTACCACTCCACCTGGTTCATTCTCCTTATGAGCCTGCTATCGGTCAACCTGATTGCCTGCTCCTTGAACAGGTTTCCCACCTCCTGGAAGCTCTTCAGGAAAAGCCCGTCCATTGACACTGAGAAACCCTTTCAAAACCTTCCCCCCGAAAGTATCATTACGGTCGAGGGAAAACCTCGTGGGTTTATCGGTAAGCTGGAGGCCCTCTTGCGCAGGAGGTACAAAAGGGTTAGAAAAAAGGATACCGAAGGAGGCCCTGTGTTCTACGGCGAGAAGGGCGCCTACTCCCGTTTTGGCGTGTATATCACTCACGCGAGCATACTTGTGGTGATCGCTGGGGCGATAATAGGTTCTCTTCTGGGCTTTGATGCCTTCCTGAATCTAGCCGAGGGGGAATCGACGAATGCCGTGTATATGGCAAGGCAGAAGGGGATCAAACAATTAGGCTTCACCGTGCGCTGTGACTCATTCTCTATTTCCTATTACGACAATGGCATGCCCAAGGAATATCGCTCTCAGCTTAGCTTCCTCAAGGACAACGCCGTGATCTATCAAGGGCCTCTCCTTGTAAACCACCCGATCACCATCGACGGGATTAAGTTCTACCAGGCAAGCTACGGGACCATTCCAGGCGACGAGGTATATCTCACGATACGAAAAGGTAATGGTGAAGCGGTTTCCAGGATGGTAAGGGCAAAGCATCCATTTTTTCTCAATGACAAGGATGTGAGTGTCGAGGTGGTGAGGATTGAGGAAAATTTTATGTCCATGGGCCCGGCCGTGCTATTGGAAATAGAGTCCCCTGGGGGCTCCACGAGGTTATGGGTGTTCAAATACATCGAAAAAATCACAGAGCGTTTTCCGGGGATCTTGGAGAAGGTCCCGAAATTCGACCCCGGCCTTTTTAGACCTTACCACTTCAGTCTCGATAGGATTGAAAGCAGATACTACACAGGTTTACAGGTTAGCCGAGATCCAGGGGTCTATGCCGTGGCAGTTGGCTCGTGTTTCGTCATAATTGGCTTTTTTATCACCTTCTTTGGCGCCCATAGAAGAGTGTGGATAAGGGTGGATGAGCAGGAAGGAAAAAGCAGGATCTCAATAGCAGCGACCAGCACGAAGGACCCTGTCGGTCTAAAGCGCGAGGTGGAAAATCTCATGAAGCATATTTCTTCGTTGAGGCCTTAACATGGTTCTGAATACCACAATCCTGAGCTGGGTGACGTTCATCTACTTTGGATCGGCCGCCCTCTATATCTTCAGAATGGTTACCGGAAAGGAATTCTGGGGTCCTCCTGCCTCGTATACCGCCCTTTTCGGCCTGGTTGCCCAGAGCATCGCCCTGGTCTTCAGGTGGGTTGAGTCATACAAGATGGGAATCGGGCATGCCCCTCTTTCCAATCTCTATGAATCGCTCATCTTCTTCTCATGGACCATAGTCCTGCTCTACCTCATTGTTGAATGGAGGATTAAGAGCAGAAACCTCGGCGCATTCGTGATTCCCTTTGCCTTTATCTCTATCGCCTATGCCTCATTCTCTCCAAATGTCAACAGCAGAATTCAACCGCTCATCCCCGCTTTGCAGAGTAACTGGCTGATAACCCACGTCATTACGTGCTTCTTCGGGTATGCGGCGTTTGCCATAGCGTGCGGCCTAGGACTCATGTACCTGATAAAGGGTCTGGATCGAGGTGAGGGATCGACGGCCTTCTTCAAGCTTCTGCCGAATAGAGGCATCCTGGATGAGCTCTCCTACCACAGTGTCGTGATTGGTTTTATCTTCCTCACCTTGGGAATTATTACCGGTTCTGTGTGGGCCTATTCCGCGTGGGGTTCTTACTGGAGCTGGGATCCCAAGGAGACATGGTCCTTGATAACGTGGCTTATCTATGCCGCCATGCTTCACTCCAGGCTCATCAGGGGCTGGAGGGGAAAACGAATGGCGACAATGAGCATAATTGGCTTTGCCTCCGTGCTCTTCACCTACTTTGGCGTGAACCTTCTCCCCGGACTACATAGCTACTTCTAGATGTCTTCATAGGCGAAGACCTCAGATGTTATGTAAGGTTTCTGTTATTTATGGATAATGATATTCGAACAGACCAAAGGTGTAAGGCAAAAGGCGTAAGGCCGTGAGCCATGCACCTTAGCTCCTGTGCCCTGAGCCACATGACAAAAGCAATCTGGGTAATGTTTTCACCCAATCATTACCTGTTGGTGTGATGCGAAGCTTCGCGGGGTTTATATTACACTATGATTCGATCAATAGCAGTATGGGCATTGGGTTTGGCAACTACCTTAGGCTGGAGCATCATCGCAGTTGTTTATGCTGTCTTCTCGGCCAGCAGCAGAGACATCCATTTTAAATGCGCCGTGCCATGGTCAAGGGCTATTCTAAGGATCTCCGGCGTGAGGGTTCATGCGCATGGCATAGACCAAATACAAGCAACCACTGCCTGTATCTATATCCCAAACCACACGAGTTTTTTTGATATTTTCTCGCTCCTGGCATATCTTCCCGTGGATTTCAAATTCATCCTCAAGGAGGAACTGATGCGGGTTCCAATTCTCAGCTGGGGAATGAGGAAGGCTGGATACATAAGTATAAGTCGTTCCTCTCCAGCCAAAGCCAGGAGAACCCTTAAGGGGGCTGTCAACATGATCAAGAGAGGAACCTCTCTCGTCATATTTGCCGAGGGCACGCGGAGCTATGACGGAAATCTTCAGCCCTTAAAGAGGGGTGCCTTTCAGCTTGCCATGGCATCCGGTGCCCCTATTGTCCCAGTTGCCATTCAAGGGGGCAGCGAGATCATGGCAAAGGGGAGCTTCAAGATAAAAAAGGGGGCTATCAGGATTACAGTAGCAAAGCCCATCTCCACAAAGAACTACAGAAGAGAACAAATGCCGGCGCTCATGGGAAGGGTTACCGAGTCCCTACGGGCAATGTTAGATAAACCCTAGGAATTTCAAAGGTAGCCCTGCACAATGACAGTAATAAGATGTATTGCCCTGCTGAGCCTGATTGTGGTAATTCCGTTTGCTGCTATGGCTGAGGTGGAAAACGCGGCAGACTCCAAGACCTTCAGCTTTTACCTGGAAAACGACGCCTTCGCTGGAACAGATCGTCACTACACAAGCGGGATAAGGTTAACCTGGGTTTCACCGGATTTGACGCACTACACGGAGCACCCGCGTTTTCCCGAATGGATCCATCCGGTGATCGAGCATCTTCCCTTTATTAACGAGCCTGGCTACCAGCACGCGATATACTTTTCAATCGGACAGAATATCTATACGCCCGAAGATATCAAACGGAAGGAGCTCATTGAGGAGGATCGTCCTTATGCTGGCCTCGCGTACCTCGCCATGGGGTTTCAAAGCAAAAACGCCCTTCGCATGGATACCTTTGAATGTGATCTTGGGATCGTTGGCCCGCACTCCTACGCCGAGGATGTTCAAACTCGACTCCATGAGTGGATTGATTCACCTGCCCCCAGGGGCTGGGACAATCAGCTCAATGATGAGTTAGTCGTTGATGTCGTCTACATGCATAAAACTAAATTGCTGCACTCCGGACTTGGAAGGGGCGTAAATTACGACTTCATCCCTCACGTAGGAGGCGGTATCGGGAACCTCAAGACCTATGTGAACGCCGGGGCGCAGTTTCGAGTTGGATGGAATCTCCCGAACGATTTTGGTACATTTCTTATCCGTCCCGGTTGCGAGTGTAACGCTCCGATTGATGAACGGGATCCCCGTTTCTTTACACCCAATCGCGGTTTTGGAATCCATGCATTTACCGCTATCGATGCCATTGGAGTGTTCCACAACATCCTCCTTGATGGAAACACCTTCCAGGAGAGCCACAGCGTGGATAAGGAGCCCTTCACGGCGGATCTCATGGCGGGCCTCAGTCTCATATTCTCTCGTTTCAAAATGAGCTATGCCTATGTGTACCGGACAAAGGAATTTGAGAATCAACGAAAGGCAAATATATTCGGCACAATCACCATATCATTTACCTATTGAAGAAAAAACAACACGCCAATTCACGCTGAATATCCCAGCCAAACACGGTGCATGAATAGCTCCGAACCGTGATAAGAAAATCCCTTTGAAAACTTCATCACGGAAGGCACAGTAAACGTGCCGGCGGCCGTATTCTCAGGCCACTTCATACCCCTTACCGTGTGCGTTCACTAAATCCCTCATCATTCTCGCATTGGCGATTGCCTGCCCCCTCCTGTGATTGTTGAAGAATATAAATATCCTTTCCGTCTTCTCCGCTATGGTGGAGAGCCTCGGAAGCCACTCCTTGAGCTCATCATCGCTGTAGAGATAATCATACCTCTCTTTCGTATCACCAGTGTACCACTTCGATCGATTACGACCGTGGAACCTGATATAGCCGATCCGCGAGGTGGCCTCCGCAACGGGTGGCAGAAGACCTCGCAAGGCTGGTTCATCCACGCACACGAAGCCAACCTGAAGCTCCTTAAGGGCGGCAAACACCGAGTCCCTCAACCAATCTCCCTGCCTGAACTCCACGCACAAAGGCAGAGGGTCGAATCCCCTGATAAGGGAGTCAAGATAAATCCTGGATTCAGCCCTATAGTTAAAGCTCTGGGGAAATTGTAGAAGCACGGCGCCGAGCCTGCCCTCGTGCCAAAAGGGGGCTATGGAAGCCTTAAACTGGGGTAATAGCTCGGATAATGATTTCGCTGTAATCTCATGGGTCAGCCCCTGAAATGCCTTGACGACGAATTCAATCCTATAGGCTGATTTCTCTAACATCCGCCTGCACTGATCCGGTTCGGGCATTCTGTAGTACGAAAAATTGAGCTCAACTACAGGAAACTCCTGCGAGTAAAAGGAGAGAAAATCGCCCTGCGGAAGGTGAGCGGGATAAAATACGTCCCTCCACTCATCATAGGAGAAACCAGATGTTCCAATTAAGATCGTCGCCATATCGCTAGTAATTGAAACGAAACTCTAATCGAAGATGGCCTCCGCGAATTCCCTCGGGTTAAATATCTCCAGATCCTCCAGTTTCTCACCAATGCCTATAAAGGAAATGGGGATCGAGAGATCCTGTGAAATACCAATTACCACTCCGCCCTTGGCAGTACCATCCAGCTTGGCGAGTATGATATCCGTCACTCCCAGGGATTGGGCAAACACGCTTGATTGGGCAATTGCGTTCTGCCCGGTAGTGGCGTCGAGTATGAGAATTACCCTGTGGGGAGCCCCTGAAACCTGTTGTCCGGCTACCTTCTGGATCTTCTTCAACTCCTCCATCAGGTTCGACTTCGTGTGAAGTCTTCCGGCAGTGTCGATCAAAACCTTATCTATGTTCCTGGCCTTCGCGGCAGACAGCGCATCGAAGACAACTGCGGCGGGATCTGCCCCCCTTTTCTGGCTGAGCACCTCTGCGCCCAGCCGATCTCCCCAGACCTGCAACTGCTCGATGGCAGCGGCACGGAAGGTATCCCCTGCCACCAGCATTACAGTCCGTCCTTGGCCTTGATAATAATGGGCCATCTTGGCGATGGTAGTCGTCTTTCCAACCCCATTGACCCCCACGAACATGAATACCTCCGGGGTTCCCGTGCGCTCTTTATCAATGGCGCTCACGCGAGAACCGCCCTGGCCGTCCTCCAGCATGGATATCATCTTTTCCTTTAATACTGCCTTTACCTGTTCCGGGCCCTCAAGGGACTTACTGTTCGCCTTCTCCCGCAATCCCGCGACCAGCTGCTCGGTGATCTCCACCCCCATATCAGAGGTAAAGAGAACCTCTTCAAGCTCCTCAAGCAGCGATGCATCGATAGCCCTCCTCCCGCCCAGAATAGCATTGAGCCCATCCGAAAGCAGCCTCCTTGTCTTGGAAAGCTTGCTCCATAGGCCATCTTTGAGCCCACGTTCATGAGATGCCTTTGATCTATCCAAGGCCTCTACCTCCTTCCCTCGCGACCGTGCACCGGAAGCACCCACCTTGTTCAAGGTGAACCGCGCTGCCTATCCCGTCGGTCCCCCGGAGAGGATATACGTTTTTGTTTGGGTTGAAAAGGGCTATTTGCTGCTCCGAGCATCAAATTGTTTCCACAGCATGCCAAGAAGGACAAGGGTCATGGGGCTTTTCTGAAGTGACTGGCGGCCCGCGACGAGCTCGGCCGAGTCGGAGGCCGCCATCGGTTTCGTGACTTATCGGTGGGGGAAGCCGCAGCCCCGAGCCTGTCGAGGGGAATGCGGAGGGGGCAAGAATCCCCCATGGATAAGTCCTTGAAAAGACCAGGCGGGAGCCTTGGAACGAAGGAAAAGTCCCATAACCCGTAGAGATGGAAACAATATAGTGCTCTCCTTCATAACAGGCAGTAATTGGGTGCTCGGATTTACGAGAAAGACCAGAATGCCCCCGACCACTGTCGTGAGAAATTCTGCTGTGGAAAAGCACCTGTTGCAGGGAGATAAATCGGCACACAACCGAATAATTGGCAACGGCTAGTGATGCTGCTCGAGATCTACTGAGACAATTTTTGAAACGCTGCTCGTATCCATGGTTATGCCGTACAAGCGATCAGCCTGCTCCATCGTCTTTCGATTGTGTGTCACCATGATGACCTGGGAGGATTTCTCGATCCCTTTCAACAACTCATTGAAACGATCTGTATTAGCCTCATCAAGAGGGGCATCGACCTCATCCATGATAATAAAGGGGCTTGGTTTGATAAGGTAGATGGCAAACAGCAGCGCCATAGCTGCCAACGCCTTTTCCCCGCCTGACAGAAGTCCCATATGGACCAACCTCTTTCCCGGAGGCTGCACCTCGACCAACACCCCGCTCTCTAAGGGAAGAGTCTCATCAATCAACCGTAAGCGTGCCTTGCCCCCATCGAAAAGGATGGGGAAAACCTCTTTCAGCTTCTCGTCAACGGCCTTCAAGGTGGAGAGGAACTTCGCCTTTGAGATCCTGTTTATCCTCCTGATTGCAGTGTTAAGGGAATCGATCGAGTAAAGCAAATCCTGCTCCTGGGCATTGATATACTCATACCGCTCTTTCAGCTTCTCATAATCATTAATGGCCAGAAGGTTCACCTCTCCAATCCGCTCCTTAACGCGGATATTCTCGTTGAGTTTCGCCTCGCAATGTGGCCGCGAAAAGTCCTCCTCCAGATATCGTCTATACTCCGACTCAAGTTGGATCCCCGTATCCCTGCCAACCTGGGAAACAATGCCCTTTATCTGGAAATCTACTTCAGCCTCCCTTATCCTCTGCTCGTTAATCTCATCCCTTACCTCGCTTATTCGCTCCCTCAGAAGCGCGGCCTCCTTCTCCTTCTCCCTAAGCCCTTGCCTGACTACCTCAAGGCCTCGTTCGCTTTCGTGGACTTCTGCCTCGAGATCTGTCTGTCGTTGATGCGTGGCCGTCAGCGCTTCCTTCAACTCCTTCTCGAGGACAAGGGATTTCCGGTATCGATCTCCATTCGATTGAATCTCCTCTTCTGTCCTTCTGATCCTCTCGCCCATCTCGGCGAGAAATTGCTCGAGCCTCTCCCTCTCCTTGGTCAACCCCCTCTCCTCTTCCTTATGCCGGTTGTATTGGAGCGCTATCTGCGAGAGGTCTTCCCTCATATCATTCACCTTGACCTCTAGTTCCTTGAGCATGGCTTCGTTCGCCGAGACAGATCTTTGCACCTCCTCCTTCTCCCTGCGGTACTCCAATAGATTCCCCTCAAGAACCTCCAAGCGAGACCTTTTTCCATCTCCCTCCCCACTCAGCGCCTCAAGCTGGTCACCTACATACTGAGAGTGATGCGCGAGTTGTTCTGATTCGCTCTCCAGAAGGAATAGTTCTTTCTCCAATCCCCCTGCCTGTTTCACATAGGTATCCCGCTCGCCCTGCAATCGGGCAAGGAGGTCATCCACTTTCTGCTCCTCGAGCCTCATCTCATCAAGCTCTGATTGGAGGGAAACGATGAGATGTTCCTTTTCCTCCATGGTTGCGCGCAGTTCCCGCTCCTCGCGGCTTCTCCGCAGCAATCCCACGGCGTCCTTTCCCAATCTCCCGCCGATAATGACACCCCTCTCATCCACCAGATCGCCTTCAGGGGTAACCAAGGTCTGTTTGCTTCCCCCATTGTTCCACTCGGCAATGGCCTCCGAGAGGCTCTCCACCAATGCGGCGTTACCAAGAAAGGATTCTACGACCGGCTTAAATCTGTCAGGCACGGAGATGTGATCCCTTAGCAGGGGGAACCCATTGTTACTGAATTTTCCCGCCCCGCGGGATTCACCTTGGGTAAACTCCTCCAATGGAACGAAATGGCTTCTGCCTACATCCCTTGCACGCAAATACTCTACCGCTTCTTTTCCATCTCGCTGCCTCGCCACAACCACATATTGTAGCCTCTCGTCCAACACCGCTTCAACGGCTACCTCGAATTCGGGCTCAACCTTGATGAAGTCAGCCAGCACACCTAAGACCCTACCCCCGTTCTCAGTCCTCGGCCCGTAGGCATTCATGATCGTCTGAACGCCCGACCTATACCCCTCGTAGTTTTCTATAAGCCCCCTTATGGTCTTTAATTGCGTTCCAAGCAGACGTAACTCCGAGTCTACCTGTAGCCGTGCCGATTCCTTCCCCTTCCTGGCCTCTCCTAGGAGCCCTCGTGCCTCTTCCTGCTCCTGTATCGCTTTCGCAAGGGAGCCAATTCGGCGTGAGACCTCCTCCTGTTTTCTCCTTTTCTCGCGCAACAAGGCCGATAATGTCTCGAGCCTTTGCGCGCTTTGCCTCGACTCCCTCTCGAGCTCATTCCTTCTGATCTCCGACTGGCTTATCATGTCGGAGAGGTTCCTTATCTCACCCTCTAAACCCGCCTTCTTGGCGGTCAGCTCGATATGCCTTGCCTTCTCCCCCTCCACGATCTCCCTTTTGCCCTCCAATTCCTTCGCTTTTTCCCGCAAGGTTGCCTCGCGATCGGAATGAAGCGATGAGATCTCCTGGAGAGATTCACCTAGCTCCGCCAATCTGGAGTTTATCTCCTTGATCTCGGATTGAAATCCCCTTACTTTTCCCGCGAGTTCAGACTTCTCTTTACTAAGCCTGGTATCCGCCTCACAAAATCTCCGTTGATCATCGGAAAGATGTTGAAGAGCGGCCTCGTGTTTTCTTGCTTCTTCCCTGAGGGAATAGACCGATTCCTTGAGGGCAGAAACCGTCTTCTCCCTCTCAACCAATTCGGTGTTCCTCGCCTCAATAGCGTGCTCCGATTCGGAGAAGCGAGCCTCCAATCCCTTCGCCTTGTCGGTAATCTCTTCAATGGCCTTTTGTCTGTTGGCCTTCTCAGCATGCAGCTCCTCGTAACTATGGGCACTCAGGACGAGATTCAAGCGGCGGATCTCGGCACTCACCTCCTTGAACCGCCTTGCCTTTCCTGCCTGCCTCTTCAGGGAGTTCATCTCCCTTTTGATCTCAACCAGCAGGTCTTCCACCCTCCTGAGATTCTCCTTCGTTAATGCGATCTTCCGCAAAGATGCCTCTCTTCTGGCCTTGTATTTAGAGATGCCTGCTGCCTCCTCCAAGAGAAGCCTTGTCTCCTCGGGCTTTTGATCTATTATGGTGCCGATCTCTCCTTGTGCAATAACCGAATATACCCTGTTGCCCAATCCGGTGCCCATGAACAGATCATGGATATCCTTTAACCTGCACAGCGTGTTGTTCATGAGGTATTCGCTCTCACCGGATCGAAAGAGGCGCCTGGTAATGGAAATCTCTTCCGAATCATGCGGCCCTGCGCCATTCTCCAATGTCAATGTCACCTCGGCCATACCCATTGGTTTTAAGGAGCCTGCCCCGGAAAAGATCATGTCCTCCATCTGTCTGCCCCGCAATTGCTTCGGGCTTTGCTCACCCATAACCCACCGTATTGCGTCAACGATGTTGCTCTTGCCGCATCCATTAGGGCCGACAAATGCGCTTATTCCCGGGGAGATCTTGATATTCAATTTATCCATAAACGATTTAAAGCCCTGGATGTAGATAGTTTTTATCCGCATCTCTTCTCGCCTCCATGTCCGCTTAGGATAGAATTCATAGCAGATATTGGCAAAACTGTAAAGCGAAAAATACTATATAGTGTATATTTGCTATGTTATGCTGCAACATATTGTGGATATTGAGAGATAGGAAAAGTCCTTGACATACTCTGAGCGAACTATTTAATATACCTCTGTTCCATTTAACTACTTAATATAACACTACATTCTAACCATGCCTTTTTACGAGTGGGTAGGGTGAACCTGAGAATAAATAGAGTTGCGATACCGAGCGTTGTAATATTCTTTGCCTTATTTATATCCTTACCCTTCCCTTGTACCTCCCCCGCCCGAGAAACTGAGAGAGACACCTTTTCCATCTCCCTCGTTCAAGAGGCTACGGTGAAGAAGCTCGAGAGCAAGGGGGTTCCCTATGAGCGGTATACGGTGAAGAAGGGCGATTACCTCTGGAAGATTCTCCGCGACAAAGGGGTGGTCACGGGTCCCGATATCAGCGAGTTGCTCTCCGCGATAAAGGGCATGAATAAGCGGTTGACAAACCTGGATCTCATTCATCCAGGGCAGACCATACTCATCCCGCTCAAGATAGTGCCCAAGAAGACATATAAGAGCGACGTGGACGAGTTTTTCCAGAAATCGGTGATGGGTTTCTCCTCACTGGAGGGCGTGAGCCTGGAAAACTATGTGGTGAAACCCGGCGATAGCCTCACCAAGATCGTCATTGGCAAGTATAAGATACCCCATGACTCTCTCTACAATGAATATCTCGACCTTGTCCGAAAGTTTAACCCCGCCATGAAAACACTCGATCTCATCTACCCGAACCAGGTCATCAGGCTTCCTATCTATTCGCCGGAGATCGTTAAGATGCCCATAGAAACACCTCTCAAGTCGAAACCCAAGAAGAAAATCGCCCTCAAGAAAACCGAGCCCTTTGTGACCGCGCCGGCACAGAAAGCCCCGAAAACCCTTTCGCTGAGTAGAGAGCTCGGGGATATCTTCGATCAAATAGGCGAGGAATGGGTTGATGCCGGCGAGCAGTTCATCCCCCTGAAATTAGGAGGACATGTAAAGCTCAAGGCCGACTCCTTTCCCACGCTAAACTTACGGAATGGCAGGATGTTGATTATCGACATCCACAATGAGCTCCCCGAGGACATCACCAGGTTGATTGAATCGGATTGGCACGCTTATAAGGTCGTGCACCTCGCCCCCCATGACAATCTCAAAGCGGCCCTGGATAAGATCCTCGCTAAAAGCGGCTATCACGAGATACTGGTCTCTGGACAGAGGCTGAAGCTACGGAGCGATATCGATATTAGCCTTGCCGGTGACTGGATTATTATCCCGCAAAAGACAACGGTTAAAACCCCTGAGGCCATAATCGCCCTCGCCCTTATAGACGATCCAACGGAGCGGACACCGATGGTGGTGAGGACATACCTCCAAAAGCTGGGGGTAATGGTCATCGATTACCCTGATTTCCCCGCACCTGGAAAGGCAGAAGAAGAGACACCCTCAGACAAGAGGATACCCCTCGAGAAGGGGAGCCCGTTTCCACTCCCAATGCTCCTCTTGAATCTCGCGGGACAGCCCTTCTCCAGTGAGGTGAAGATCCCCGTGTACCAAAGCGGGGTGACCGACTTTAACCTCATAATTCACGCGGACTTATTCTTCAAAAGGGGGGGCAGCGATTGCATCATCGATGACACCGGCCTATCATCTGATATTATAGAGCTTCTTACAAAGCACCGATTCCGCGTGCTCACACTCGCCGGTGAAAAGGACCCCGGTAAGATTACCCAGCTCGTGCTTGATTTCCTGGGGTTGGAATTCGATTCAAAGCCCCACGACTTCCTTGTCTCATCAAGGGATGAGGCACGAAATATCACGCTCACCGTTCAAGGGATAAGCTTTTCAGATAAAAATAACCGAAAGATCCTGGCGACCGATACGACAGTTCCCCTTGAGGTAGCGGCCTTTCTCAATCAAAGGGGGTACCACCTGCTTGACCTAGGCCAACTGCAAGGCCAGTAAAGCAAGTCTTCATTACGTTTTTGTATTGCATCTTCCCCCATTCAGCCCATCTGCCTCAATCGGAATTACCTATTATGAGGTGTCTTAAATCCCCATCCAATGAGGATTAGCGCGGTTGAAGCGCGCAGATACCCTCACCTATTTCCTGCCATTCTATTCCTGCATCAGGGATACCAATTGCCGCGGTAAGCTCGTTTTTGCAAATGACCCCGACGCTTCACTTCAGGGTTATATATGAAAGAAGCTATATAGTGAGCATGGAGATGTCTTTTTTTGTCTCATGCCCTAAAAGTAATGCACCGGCAGGCCCCCTGTTACAGGCCTGCCCTGGCGCGACTTGGTTGGAGCATTTAAGGGAATGGTAAAAAAGCGGCTATGTAATCCATAGAACTCAGCCCTTGCATGCCAGGTCTGGGCCAGGGGCATGGAGCAAAAAAAGACATCCCCATGCTCTTTTCCGCCCAGGTAGTTTCTCAGGAGAACAAAAAAAGTATTAGGAAGAAAGCATTAGGTTATTTTTCTCCTAGTACTATTCTCCTAGAAATCATGTGCGCAAAAATACGAAGAAAAACAGTACTATTGCCTTATTGCGTTTGTCTACTAAATATATCTAAGATTCGAACACGCGGCCCTGATTGGAGGTGAACGATCTTTGAGAAAGGAAAGCCTATATTTCCCAGACGGAGATCTCAGCCTCTAATCCTTGAACCTCTATCCAGGGGTTACATCATGCACGTGAAATATTGTCTATCCAGCTCCTAACAGAATTCATCTCTGTTAGGATTAATTTTTACAGGACAGATCATTTCCTTTTTCAGGCAATTTCAAAAACCATTTCAGCTTAACAGTTTTCGGGGTATTGCCCATCATTGTGTTATCCGCGATGATGGTGGTTTTTTCTTTCACTAGTAATCTTTATTCTCGCCTTAGCGGGAAAATGGGAGGGAGGTGAGACAATGATACCACAAGAAGCTCGCCAGGATTTTCTCGCCGACACTATTAAGCAGATACAGCTTGCCCTAAAAAACAATGCCTCTTATCCGGGGGATCACCCCGCGTTCTCACGAGCTGCCGACAAATCGTACGAAACCCTTATGAGCCTCCTTGACGAAGAAGCCACCCTTACGGTGAGCGTTTCCGGCAACAAGCTGCTGGTTGACGATGTACCAATCGATGGTAAGACCGCCGCAATAACCAATTTCGCAAAGGAGCTCGATCAAAGGGCAATCGATAGCATCACCTTTTATCGCGGGCTCACGCTCACCGATTTCAAGGTATTTCTCGATGCAATGGTTAAGAGCCCCACGATCATGAACCAAGAAGGAGGAGTAGCATCTATTCTGCATGAGAATGGCGTGTCAACCATTCAGTTCAATGAGATCAAATATGGAAAAATAGCCGAAGATTCAAACCAGTCTGAGAAGAGCACGATACTCGGCTACCTTAGTGGTGAGGATGATACCCTGGGGGAAACCAGGGCTGAGTTTCTCCATATCCTCAACGATGAACCTCATAGGGTTCCCGATCTCCTCCTAAGGGCAGTAGATGCCCAGGTTGCCTCGGAGCATCTTGGCAATCAGGAAGCTCGTGGAGAAATCGCAACCAAGTCCATGAATCGGATCGCCAGGGAGTTGCTGTCCACACAAAAAGGCTGGAGTCAATTCAAGGATAAAATAACCTCCATTGTGTCCGCCTGCGACGAGGAGCTAATCACACAAATATCGCACACAATGGGAGTAAAGGGAAAGGGTGATGGCAACATCATAGAGGACCTGGTCACGGAGCTCCTCTATAGAACCCTGGCGGATATCTCTGCCAGTGACTACAGGCAAACCGGTGACCTCGATCTGACGCTCATTAAGAGCGTAGCCCCCTCCCTAGAGGAGCGGAAAAACATCTTCTCCTACCTGAAGGACAAGCTGGGTGGGTTCGAAAGTCCTGATGGGGAAAGGGTCCTCTATGATTTGTTTTTTAAGGAAGAGGAAATAATCGAAGAAAAGGTCTCCGATCAAAACTACGCCCCTTCTTCCATCGCAGAAGGGAAGAAGGATTTGAGGGAGGATATCAGCAGGCTTCTCTCTGAAGGAAAGAATAATGAGGTCAAAGCGATTATCAAGGATCTATCGGAGGAGTTTGATGACGCCTCCTGGAAGATCCGGAAGAATGTGGCGGAGCATATTCGAGAGATCACGGGCGCGCTCAATGAATTCGACAAGCTAAAGGATAACTTTCGAGAGATCGCAGAGGTGTTGATCAAGATGGTAAAACAGGAGAGCCATGTCGATACCTATCTGATCGTCTCGGACAACCTCCACAAGATATGCAATTCAAAGAATGGAATCGCCAAGTATTTCATAAACGAAAGCATAGGGGGCAAGTTGCTCGAGAGCGATAAAATCTCCATATCCCAGCTTCAGAAGGCATTGATGGCGCGAAAGAAAAACGGCAAGAGCCTTCAATACAATCTGGGAGCGCTGAATCTGGTTGATGAAGCTGATCTCACGCACCTCTTGGCCCAATCACAAAACGGAGGTCGAGTCATCAACCTCTCCGAGATACCAGCGATCCCGGAACACATACTGAAGGCGGTGCCGGTAAAATTCATAAGACGCCATCTGATCCTGCCCTTCAAGCTGGATGCTGGAAGCCTCGATATCGCTACAAGGAACCCAAATGACCTCAATGTCCTCAATGACATACGGTTCTTGAGCGGCTACTCGCCCATCCCCTATCTCGCGGCTGAATACTATCTGCTCAATGCGATTGAGAAATTCTACAACATTAAAGTTATCACGCCGGATACCCATCAGATCATGGAGGATATCCAAGAAGAAGACGAGCTTGAGGAAAAGGAAGATACGATTTCGCAGATGGAGGAGTTGAAGGACTCCGATGCACCGGTCGTTAAGCTCGTGAATACCATGCTAAAAGAGGCAATCACCAAAAAGGCCAGCGACATCCACATAGAGCCATACGAACATGAGCTGAGGGTTCGATTCAGGATTGACGGAACCCTCACCACACTTCTCACCCCGTCAGTGAGGTTTACCAATGCGCTGGCATCGCGCATAAAGGTGATGTCAGGGCTGGATATCTCGGAGCGGCGCCTCCCCCAGGACGGGAGATTCAAGGTCAAGATGAACGGGAGCTATGTGGACCTTCGGGTTTCCACCTTTCCGGGAATATTCGGTGAGAAGGTCGTGCTGCGGCTTCTGGATAAATCCAACCTTGCATTGGATATGCACGACCTGGGAATGGAAAGCCATGTCCTGGATACCGTGTTGACTTCTATGTGTAAGTCCAAGGGAATGATACTGGTCACCGGCCCCACGGGAAGCGGCAAGACCACGACCCTCTACTCGATGCTCCAGGGTATGAACGATGGCTCCAAGAATATCTCCACCGCTGAGGACCCGATAGAGTATAATTTGCAGGGCATCAACCAGTTTCAAATGCAGCCAAAGATCGGCCTGGATTTTGCGCGGGCACTCAAGACCTTCTTGAGGCAGGACCCTGATATCATCATGGTGGGTGAGATTCGGGATGTTGAAACAGCTCAAATCGCGGTAAAGGCAGCGCTCACAGGGCATTTGGTGCTGAGCACCCTTCATACTAATAGCGCTCCGGAGACGGTCACGAGGCTCCTGGATATCGGCATTGAGCCCTACCTAATCACCTCCTCCCTCAACCTCATCATCGCACAGCGATTGATGAGGAAGGTATGCGAGCAATGTAAAGCGGAAACCTCGCCCACCGATCTACAGAGGAAAGCTCTCGAAAACTCCGGATTCACCCTCTCATCTCAGCGATTCTACAAGGCGGAGGGGTGCGAGGAGTGCAACAACACGGGCTACAAGGGAAGAATTGCCATCTATGAGGTAATGCCAATGTGGGAGGAGCTCCAGGAGCTGATCTTAAAGGGGGCATCATCCCTTGAGATGGAAAAGAAGGCACAGGAGCTTGGCCTCGTCACCCTCAAGGAGCTAGGCTTCCAAAAGGCAGCCGAAGGGATCACCGATCTCGATGAATGGATGAGGACGGTCACCTAGAAGAGGAACGTCCCGGCCCTATTTTATAGTGGAGCAAGTAGATCAATTACTTCCTCCAAGGCATAGGTGAAAGGCAGTAACCCTGTTAGATGCAGGGAGGGTAGAGTATCCTATGTAAAAAGCGGAATAATGACCCGGCACCCTCCCCCTCATTCCGCTTAGAGCATTCTAACAGGGCGCAAAATCCCGCTCTTCGGGGCGGGATTTTGCGTTAGCTTTGACGACCATCAATCTAGCTCAGATTTAGGTGAGTGTATTCCTTGTTTCGATACTGTATTGGTCCTATTTCCAGACCAGTAAGGGCTGAATTCATTCCAGTCGTCACGAACATGTGCAGGGCGACTAGAAAATATGATCTTATCTCCCTGCCTTCTGTGCCTGTGATGAGGTAAGAACAGAATCTTGATTGACACAGTGTTTCAGTTACCTTATATTGCTAACGCCTGGTATCGGGTTCTCCCACCTCCATTTAAGGAGAACTTATGGTCCATGAAGGCTCCTCAAAAGAAAAAGGCACAGTTCAGTTGAGCAATAAGGTTATCTATATCATCGGCCCCCAGCGATTCCAAAATGAGCTCATGGTCTCCTTCTTGACGCGGGAAACTGGCGCCACGTGCCTTGCCAGCGATGATTTCCAACAAGTTCCAGCGGTTGATGATAAGAAAACGACCCAGCCCATCCTGATCCTCCTGGACTGCCTGGAAAAAGAGCTCGATACCTATCTCGTTGAGGTTGCGGCGAGTGACAAAAAAATACTCCGCAGGCACTATGTAGCAATGTATAACGTCGCGCCTGGCTTGGGGGTGGAAAAAAAGGCCTTAAAGAAGGGAATCCGGGGCTTCTTTTACAAGCAAGACCCACCCGAGATGCTCCTAAAGGGCGTAAGCGCTATGTTTAACGAGGAGCTGTGGGTCTCAAGGGAAATCATGACCAAAACCATCCTGGAAAACCGTGACAAGGATATTATCACCAGAAAAAATCAAACAACGCTTACGCCTCGCGAGATCGAGATACTCTCCTTTATAGCGGCAGGTGCAAAAAACGAGCACATTGCCGAGGAGCTCTTCATCAGCCCCAACACGGTGAAAACCCATATTTATAATATTTTCAAGAAGATAAACGTTCCCAATCGACTCCAGGCTGCCCTCTGGGCCGCCAAAAATCTTTAGGGTTTAGAAGCAAAAGTAATCACTCTCCTTTTTCCTAACAAAAATCTAATACTTTCTTATTAGCCTTTTCACATGAAAAAATACGACCAAAAAACATACTATTTCCTTATTGCATTTCACCTCCTTCATCGGGTATTAACTCAATCCAAAAACCGAGCCTACACGATGAACCTAAATCACCTCAAAATCGCATCAGACTCTTGCCTTCGATTAACTACCTTGATAGACATTGTCCAAAAAACTCTACCCCTCTGCGATCTCAGTGATCCCCTGCAAGGCAGGGAGGAACGAGTGGGGAATGAAAAGCCACTGAAATTGCCGCCGTAAGCCTATTGCTAATGTTGAAGAGCCCATCCTAACAACGACAAGAAAACCCAATCAGTAATGAGGAAGCCATGGTAGAGAGAAGAAGGCTAGAACGATTCGACCTTGCACTGCCCGCCACAATCGAATTCATCAATGAACACCATGAAGAAAGGATGATAAATCTGCTGACTACCAATATATGCTCAGGCGGGGCTTACTTCTACACCAGCCAGCCATTGCCCGAAGGCACCCAGGTCAAAATAGACCTGGTCCTTCCCCTCGATGCGCTGAGAAAACTCAAAAAAGAGCATAAAAAGGCCTTTATCAAGGTCACTGGAAAAGTCCTGCGTACCGAATCAGAGGGCATGGCCATCTGCTTCGATAAAGGCTACCAGATCACCGGCTCCACGAAATAACCACACCATTAATTAAATTTGATTTTGGCTCTAATTCCACAACTAGATTGCCATCAGGGATATGGATGTCTTTTTTTGCAACCGAAGAGTTCCATGCTGTTATGCCCGCGAGAGGTACAGATAGAGGCGGGCGATCTGCTCCTCAGGGACATCCCAGTTCTCCGTATATGGATATCTCTATAGGCGACGGGCGCCCGCCTGGATCATCGGTAAAGAGCCGGCTCAAAGCACCTGCCTAGTTCGGTCGCAAAAAAAGACATCCATATCCCTCACTAGAATTCTACGGAGTTAGATACATAATCGATAATTAAATTCCCCGCAGCAAGACTTTCGGCGAGCTCAGGGCGAGCCGCTGCGGGACATCAAAGCGAAACTTGCCTTCGCTTAAAAGCTACAAGGCAAACTGAGCCGAAGCTCGCCCCGCCATCTGCTTCGTGCCAAAGCTTTAGCGACGCCAGATCATCCCTCCAGCCTCGCTATACGGGATATCCGCTTCGCTCCGACGAACTGGGGGCATTCTGGCGAATGCAAATAAACCAAACATATTGACGATAGTCACCTATAGCTATATAAATAGTGCCGTTTTACATAACAGTAGGCTGCTTAATTATCCGTTGATCTCTATTGTGTTCTTGGAGAATGAAAAATGGAGTTTTCATATAATCAAAAGCGGGAATGGGAAAGTGCTGCGCAGAGGTCGGTACTGATGTCACAGAGGGGAATGGTAGCCTCAAGCCAATATCTGGCAACCCTTTCCGGATACAAGGCGTTGACCAGAGGAGGAAATGCCGTAGATGCTGCCGTGGCCATGGTGAGCACCCTGAGCGTGGCGGAGCCATATTCGGTGGGGATCGGCGGCGATGCCTTTGCCCTCATCTACCTCGCGAAAAAAGACAAGCTCATCGGCATGAACGCAAGCGGGAGGGCACCGTACAAGGCAACAAGGGATTGGTTTTCCGAACAGGGATTAAAGACCATCCCCGAGTTGGGCTTGCTGCCTGTCACGGTGCCGGGGGCCCTCCATGGCTGGGCCCAAGCCGTGGAGCGTTATGGAAGGCTTATGCTCGAGGATCTGCTTGAGGATGCCATCTACTATGCGGAAACCGGATTTCCGATCACTGAGGTTATTGCCGGCGAGTGGAAAGATGAAGAGCAGGTTCTTCGGTCAAATAAAAGCTCCGCAAAGACATACCTCCTCAACGGCAAGGCCCCTCAGCCCGGGCAGGTCTTTCGAAACAAGGATTTGGCAAATACCTACAAAAGGATTGCTCGAGATGGGATCGATCCATTTTATAAGGGAGAAATCTGTGAGGCCATCGTGGATTTCTCAAAGAATAACGGCGGGCTTCTCACAGTTGAAGATTTCAAGGATCACACTACAACCTGGGTTGAGCCCATCTCAACCGATTACCGCGGCTACACGGTCTATGAGCTCCCCCCCAACGGGCAGGGAATAACCGCCCTTGAAATGCTTAATGTCCTCGAAGGGTACGATATCTCCGGCCTGGGTTGCCACAGCCCAGAGTACTTGCACCTGTTCATAGAGGCGAAAAAGCTCGCCTTTAGCGACAGAGACAATCTTATCGCTGATCCCGATTTTAGGGAGATCCCCGTTGATAAGCTTCTCTCCAAGGAGTATGCAACGAGGTGCAGGGAAAAGATCAATCCCGAAAGTGCAATGGTTCCTCCAGACTCGCATGCCTATACCGGGGGTTCAGATACGGTGTTTGTCACCGCAGTGGACGAAGAAAGAAACGCTGTTTCATTTATCAGCAGCATTTTTGTTCCGTTTGGTTCAGGCATGGTGGTCGATGGAACAGGGATTATCCTTCATAACAGGGGGAAGTCTTTCTCGCTGGATCCAAATCATCCTAATAGAGTTGAATCCCACAAGCGGCCCATGCACACCATCATCCCCGGGATGGTGTTCAAGGACGATAAATTTTTAATGAGCTTTGGGGTCATGGGCGGTGATATGCAACCCCAGGGGCAGGTGCAATTTCTCGTCAACCTCATCGATTTCAAGATGAACCTTCAGGAGGCAGTGGACTCCCCCAGAGTCAGGCACATGCAGGAGATGGAGGTTTATATAGAGGACGGCATCTCCAGGGAAACCGTATCGGGGCTTGAGGAAAAAGGGCATCGCATTAGCAAGGCACCTGCAACGGTCAATCAGGTAGGCGGGGGGCAGGCGATTTACCTGGATCGAGGACAGGACGTGCTGCTCGGTGCATCGGACAGGAGGAAGGACGGTTGTGCAATTGGGTATTAGTAAAGAATCC
>CAZJXD010000026.1:0-29902 GCA_964549945.1 uncultured Desulfobacteraceae bacterium
GTTATGCGGTCCAGCGAGGGGAGAAAATGGCAAAGGAGCGAGGTTACCAGCTGGAAACTTGAATTATTTGATTTAAGGTCGTCCTTTTCGCTCTCTTAGGGTGAATTGACGGGGATATTAGAATGGTATAAGATCTAGTCTAATTAAAAATTTAAAGTTATGCGAATCAGTTTTCTGAGGTATACGTTCATTGTCACTTAAGTGATCCTCGCAATGAAAGTGCGAAGGCGCAGTGAGCACTTATCAATAATATTAATAATTAATATAGGAGGGAGAATTGACTGAGCAAAAATGGCTGCTAAAAGGGGTTTTTTATGAATGCTGCCGCACCAACGGGCACTGCCCGCTGTGGTTCGGCAGAGACTTGGTGGATGGTCCTTGCGTAAACTTGGCTACTCATGAAGTCACCGAGGGGCAGATTCAAGGTGTAGATATGAAAGGCGTCATCTTCACCTATCACGGTGATGGCATCGGTCCCAGATATTCTGACCTGGCCCCCGGCACAAAACGCACTAAGATTAATGAAGGGGCTCTTTATATAGCTGATAATGTAACCAAGGAACAGAAGGAAATCCTGGAGCTCTTTCTGACCAACCATTTAACCAGCACCCGATGGCAGAAATCCCTGGGCGTCAAGTTCGTTAAGATAGAAATCAAAGAAGAAAATGGCATATACCACATCACCAACCCCTATTGCGAGCAACACATGGCCTTAACCGTCGGCGGAGATCAGATAACTCCTATTCGAATGGAGAACTCACGCAACACCGCACTCAGCAACGTTAAGTTTTGCACCACCCAGCTCTGGAGATACAAGGACTACGGTAAGAACATTGAATTCAGACAGACCAGCGGAGCTATTGCCGACTTTATATACTCTGGCACTGACTAGCCGGAAATCAGGATTCAATAATTCGAGAATCCCCGCTTTAAGGGGCTTCTCGAATAACTTAGAGTGGCCTTCTACAACGTTTTGGGGAGCATATCGCCGCCAATAAAGTCACTTCCAGAATAATATCGATGGTTCTAATCTATATATCCATTGTCAAGGCCCTTATCTGACTGAACCGAGCTTTGGCTCTACATTAATGACAGAGCTCAAATTGCGAAGAAGCCATGTCCCCCCTCTGGCAGGCAATTTTTTTCCACCGCCCAAGGCCACAGGAAAGGCCCAAGAATACCATCTTGATGACTCGACCTTCCAAGCTCCCCGCATACGATAAGTGGGGTCATATCATTAAAGCCGGACACCTAGTCATTGAACCTCGATTCGATTTGGGCGCCGCCTTTTGGGTGGAGCTCGCGTCTGTAAAGGTTCATGGCAAGTGGGGTTACATCGATAAGGCCGGAAACTTCATTACTGGGCCTAGGTTTGATCTTCCTGGGGAGTTCAATAGAGGAATTGCCAAAGCAAAAATTGGGAAAAAAGTTGCTACATAGACAAGACATGAGAATTTGTCTGGAAACCAACTAGATGAATCTCGGCCAGCTTTCCTATATGTTGTGGTGCCCGCCTAAAACAGAAAAGTAAATGATAGCCACTATCAGCAGCGCAAAAGTATTGCCCTAAAAATGTCAGGTTCGTACTTTCCCAAGATACTGCTGGGTGGTTGAGAGTTTGGCATGTCTGAGGATTACCAAGTAGAAATTACTCACTCCATCCGGCCCGAGCTCATGGCCGAGGCCAGCACTAAGTCCTGACCTCGACGAGCCTCTCGGGCTCAAGCTTGAGGCCGAAAGGCTCGGTCGAACCGAGTGAATAAATTAGTCATCGAATCTATGAAGCGAAGGACTTGGCCTTGCGCCCAAAGGTAATGCCCAGCTTCCTCATCCTCTTTCGGAGCGTTGATGGGTTGATCTTGAGCAACCCGGCCGCTCCTCCTTCTCCCCCGACCCTGCCCTCAGTCATCGCGAGGACCTTACGTATGTGCCCGGAAACAACCTCATCCAGTGCCAGCGCATCCTCTCGCTCTAAATGGGGGGCACCTTTAGGTTCCACGGCAGCTCTGCCTGTCATTGGGGCCTGGAGGTCCCCAAAGCCGATGGGCTCGCCCCTGCTCAAAATCATTGCCCTCTCAACCGTGTTCTCCAGCTCTCGTACATTGCCGGGCCATGTATAGGCCATAAGCCGCTCAAGGGCACCCTGAGCCAAGGTCGGCATCTCCCTCATGCCTATCTCTCGCAATTTCCTCTGGATAAAGTAATGGACGAGGGACGGAATATCTCCCCTCCTCTCCCGTAAGGCCGGTATCACGATGGGAAAGACATTAAGACGAAAATAGAGGTCATCCCGGAACGTACCCTCAGTGATCATAGCCTCAAGATCACGGTGGGTTGCGGCAATCACCCTGATATCCACCTTTATCGGCTCGGTTCCTCCAACCCTCTCGATCTCCTTTTCCTGAAGAACCCTCAAGAGCCTCACCTGGGCATCGGGATGAAGTTCACCCACCTCGTCCAGGAATATCGTGCCGCCATTGGCGCGCTCGAAACGCCCCCTCTTCCTCGTGAGCGCGCCGGTAAAGGCGCCCTTCTCGTGCCCGAACAGCTCGCTATCCACGAGGTTCTCCGGTATGGCCCCGCAGTTGACCGTGATGAACGGGCCGTCTTTTCTCGTGGAGAGGTTATGGATTGCGCCGGCGATGACCTCCTTTCCCGTGCCCGTCTCTCCCAACAGCAGAACGGGGCTCGAAAGCGGTGCTACCTGCCGCACCATCTCCATCACGCCCCTCAGCCCGAAATCAGCACCGATGATCTCCTCCCCGGCGATCTGCCGCAGCTCGCTGTGGAGAAAACGGTTATCCTCGGCAAGGAGCTCCTTGAGCTCGAGCAGCTCCTGGTACCTGACGCTGTTGGACAGGGCTATGGCGAAAGGCTCCCTGAGCAAGGAAACCAGGTCGGCGTGTTCCCTGGTGAAGGCGCCGCTCTCATTTGAGATAAAGGTCACTCCTCCTACAATATCCCCATCTACGATGAGTCGAAGCACCAGAAGCGAAGCGTCCTTTTCAAGCAGGCCCTTTGCTATCCAGGGCCTGGCCGTAGGGTGCATCTCCGCCCTGTCAACTACAGGGACCTCTTTGTCGGGACGCACCACGAACGTGCGTATGTCAGGTGGAACAGAGACGGTGAGGTTGAGCAGCGAGCTGCCCTCCGCTGAGGCCATGGCAAGGGCGGCGTGCTCACCCTTGTCCGGACGGTAGTGGGTTAAAATAACGCTATCCGCCGGGATATAGTCCTGGAGATATAGAAAGCTCTCATGCAGAAACGTTTGAACATCGAGGCTTCCGCAGATCCGGATGGTGGCCTCCCGAAAGAATTCCCTCTCATCTACCCGCATGGATCACCTTATGTCTAAAGGTTAGTCTAGGTTCGTAAATCTCAACCTTTGAGATCGGCCAAAGGAAAAATTGAAATTGGAGAATCGGAGTAACGGAGAACCGGAGTATTGAAAACAGAAGATCGAAAGCCAAATTCTAAACATTATGGAAGCTTTCCATATTTGGCATCGAGACTCCATTGCTCCGTTACTCCAAAAAATATTCCTATACCGCAGTGTGGATATCATTCAGCCCAGGAAATGAATCAAAACCATATACCTTTAATCCAAACTTTTTGTCCCATGGGACACTTTATTAACAAAATGTCCCATAGTCAATCTAAAAAATGTCCCATGGGACAGTTAAAACTCGCCTAGATTATAACAACTTGATTTTACTAAAAAATTATCTTGGCATGCCCCATGCTTTATATTAAGGCACCACAGCGGAGAGGAGAGAAAGGATGAGATGGATGGAAACGATCAAGGTTCAATCGGCAACCGGCAGGGAGCGCGCAGCTGAACACGAACTAACGGTATTGGCACGCGAGGTTCAGGAGAATCCCGAGCGTTGTGGATTGCGGGAGGCTGCTGTTTCAAGCCATGCCACCGTGCCCGGGTGCTTCGCTCTGAGGCTCTTTTGGGATACCGATGATCCCCAACCCAGAGGAAGCACCTTAGGGATGAGCCTCGCGCAAAGCCTGAAGGCCTTTGGTCTTGTAGACCACTCCGTGTGGATCGAAGCCGGTAAAAAAGAAGGAGGTGAAAAGGATGTGCAGTCGAAGAAATAGAAGACAGCGTCAATCAGGCCTTGAGACATCGAACATCGCCTATTGGACGATTCGCCTGATGCACGACAATCCCATTCTTCCGCTGGTGAGAAATCCCTATAAGCTTCTCAAGGCAGCGGGATTAGAGGAAGGCCACAAAGTGCTCGAGGTGGGATGCGGACCGGGATTTTTCACCATGCCCGCGGCAAGGATAGTGGGAAATGGAGGCCATGTATATGCAGTCGATATCCATCCGCATGCAGTAGCCAGGGTGAAGGAGAAAATCGAGAAAGAGGCCCTCAAGAACGTTACGACTATGTCCATCAACGCGTCGAGCACCGGGCTACCGGGTGGAAGCGTTGACCTTGCCTTTCTGTTTGGACTTCGATACATCGCCGGCGGCCTTGAAAAGGTGATCTCCGAGCTCCACCGAGTGTTAAAGCCCGGGGGAATCCTCTCTTTTGAGAAGACCGGGGGCTCTGAGGCGGCTTTGGTTGAGGAAGTCGAGCGAAAGGGATTTGCCTACACGGGAAGGGGAGGTCGAATCTTTTTATTTACAAAGGAAGGAGAGTAACATCATGAAAAAGAAATCCCTGAACTTCTGGATAAACATAGTTATCTTCATCGCGTTTATCCTCGTCGTTTTCACGGGGATCGTGCTCCGCGAGTTTCCCGTTGATCTGAGCGGGTGCACGGTTCTGGGAGTACCCCGAAAGGAGCTGGCGGATCTCCACTGGGTGCTGTCCCTTTCAATGATTCTCTTTATCTTCGCACACCTCGTGCTCCACTGGGGCTGGGCCAAGATGAGCTTCAGAAAACACCTTCACCTCGGCCCAAAGGCGCTCGCCATTACCGCGATCGTGCTCGTACTAGTCTCCATGCTCGTGGCGCCCGTGTACCTCACCAAGGATCTGCCCGGCAGGCAAGAGGAGAACGTTGCCTATTTAGAACCAGACCCCTCCCTCGATATGGCGGCCTCGTTAGGGGGACGTTCCGGAAATGGAGCAAGCCTGCAAAATCCACTGAAAAACTATAGATAACGATCAACATCGAACGCGCAGAAATAGGAGGACACCAATGAGCAGAATCACGAGAAGGGTTTTTCTCAAGGCATGGGCGTTGCTTGGCGTAACGCTCGCCGTAGGAAAATATATGAGCACAAGGACGTTGAGCTTTACCGATCTCGTAAATCCCGCCCACGCCGCGCAAGGCAAGGCCAAAAGGCTGGTCCCCGTGGTGAACGACGTGGACGCACACTCCCAGTGCAAGATGATGGTAAGTGTCCAGGGAGGGAAGGTGACTGCCATCGCCGGCGACCCCAAGGACCCCGAGAGCAAGGGCCGGCTCACCGTTCGGGGCAAGCACATGAAAGAGATCCTCTACGCGCCCGACCGGCTCACATACCCCATGAAGCGAGTTGGAGAACGGGGAGAGGGTAGGTGGAAGAGGATCTCATGGGATGAGGCCTTGACGACCATCGCTGACAGGCTGAAGGAGATCAAGAGGCAATACGGCCCCGAGGCCATCGACTTCCACCACGGCCATTACCACAGCGGCGATATCCTCGGCTCGTATCTGGCAAGGCTCGCGAACCTCATCGGCACCCCGAACATCACCAACCCAAGCCACGTGTGCCATCTTCCACGGGTGTTCCTGGAGTTCAACTACGACCTGGGAGCGGTGGTGCCGCCCGATGTGGCGCACACCAAATGTCTGATCATATGGGGCGGCAATCCCGAGGCCACCAACAAGCCCCAGGATATCGCCATCAAGGAGGCAAGATCCAGGGGCATGAACCTGATCGTGATCGATCCACGGCGCACCTCCTACGCCAAGGAGGCCGATCTCCACGCCCAGCTTCGGCCCGGCACCGATGGGGCCCTGGCCCTGGGGCTGCTGCACGTGATCATTAAAGAAGGGCTCTACGACAAGGAGTTCGTAGAGAAATGGACCATCGGGTTTGAGAAACTGGAGAAGCACATCGAACAATACCCCCCTGAGAAGGTGGCGGAGATCACCTGGGTCCCCGCCGAAACGATTAAAGAGATCGCCTGGATGTACGCCGCCACCAAACCCGCGTGCATCAGCCCCAGGAATGCCCTCGACCAGCACACCAACTCCTCGGTTGCCATCCGCGCCATCGATATCCTGATGGCGATCACAGGGAACCTGGATGTGAAGGGTGGAAACATTATCATCATACCCATCTCCATGGGCATGGAGGACATCAAGCTTTACGACAAGCTCCCTCAGGAAACAGCGAACAAGAAGCTCGGGGCCGATACATGCCTCTACTCAAAGATCTCAGAGGCCTGGCCCGCTGCGCACACGCCCTCTCTGTGGGATGCCATTCTCCATGGCGAACCCTACCCCGTGAAGGCCATAGTGGTGATGGCCTCAAACCCGAGGCTTACCTGTGCGAACACCAACGTCGTGGAGGAAGCCCTGAAAAAACTCGATTTTCTCGCCGTGGCAGACCTCTTTATGACACCAACAGCAGAGCTCGCCGATATCGTGCTCCCGGCCTGCACCTTTCTCGAGAGAACCCGGTTTGTGACCTACGACACCCACGCAGACCACTCCTGGAACGTGCACTCCCGGATCGTGCTCAGCCCCAAGGCGGTGGAGCCCCTGGAGGAGTCATGGTCGGATTGGAGGATCATCTGCGAGCTGGGGAGAGCCATAGGCTACGGGGAGTACTTCCCGTGGAAGAGCGAGGAGGAGGCCATCGATCATGTGCTCATGCCGCTCGGCATCACCTGCGAAGATCTGATGGAACAACCTCAAGGGATCATCATGCCCGTTCCTCCCTTTCTCTACACCAAGTTCAAGGGCCTCTTCGGCACGATCATGCGGAAGGTGCTCAAACTCGCTGTCTTCAGGGACTACCCCGAGATGTACAAGAAATACGAATCCAAGGGGTTCATGACGCCCTCCAAGAAGGTGGAGCTTTACTCGGAGCGGTTGGAGAAGCTCGGCTGCGATCCCCTGCCTACATACCGGGAGCCTGCCGAGAGCCCGGTATCACGGCCCGACCTGGCCAAAGAATACCCCTTGATACTGATCGCGGGCACCAAACTGGAGATGTACACCCACTCCGAGATGAGGAACATCCCCGGGCTTCGAAGGCTCTTCCCGGAGAACCTCCTGGAGGTCAACCCCAGGATTGCGGCCACGCTCGACATCGCTGAGGGGGAGCTCGTGAGGATCTCATCGCCGAGGGGAAGCATTATGTGCAAGGCCCACCTGACCGATCGCATCGATCCCCGTGTGGTGCACCTCTGCTGCGGATTCAGGGAGAGCAACTGTAACGTGCTGACCGACCACAAGGCCTTTGATCCCATCACCGGATCAACAGGGCTGAAATCGCTGTTGTGCAAGGTAGAGAAAATAGTAACTCTTCAGGTTGATAGGCTGAAGACTGAAGGTTAATTGTTTAGGTTGATAGGCTGAAGACTGAAGGTTATTTAGTTTGCAACGATTGAATCAAGCCATTCAAGACCTTCTCGGTTTCGACGATTTTCGGTTCAATCAGGGATGAATCCTGATCGGACTGGTAACCCAGGCGCTTTGCCATGAGTGGTTAAAAAAATAGAGATATAGAAAACGATCATCTGCGCCTGGGAGGAGGACCAGGTACGCCAAATTTGGGCCTTTTCTTCCTGTGTCTCTCAAGCCTCTCAACCAATTCATCGAATTTCTTCTGCTGGTCAGGGCTCAAAACCTCTCTCATCTGAGAAAACCCTGGCTCAATGATGTCTGCTACTTCAGAATGGGTTTTTCGGAAGTGCTCCTCTAATCTCTCCCCCACCTGGTCAATTATCAGTTCAAACTCCTTCCTTTGTTCTTCTGACAAATCGAGCTCATGAGAGAATCTCTTCAACAAGAAAGCCCTCATTTCCGAGGGATCGCCTTTAGGCCGGGGAAAGTGATGTTTCATGTATAATCCTGCTCCCATTGAGCCAACCAGCAAGCCAAGGATAAATACCGATGCCACTCCCGCAACCAACTTCCATTTTTTCATATTGCCACCTCAAAATCCGAAGAGATGTACTAGCGTCACCTCTTTTGCATAGGAAATCAGTGAAGCGAACACGTCGTATTCCGGAGTGAAATCGAGCTTAAATAAAAGGGCAGCGGATATGAGTATCAAGATGCAAGTAGCCGGGGTAAGCCGCCAGAAGAACTGCCCGAAGAACGTGAAAAAGTTAGTTCCGGTTTCAATCGGCCCTAGTCCTCTGATACGGTGCATCACGTCCTGGTGCCACTGCTCGCCCACTTCTACACTCTCTTTCTCGTAGTAAGCCCTCCGGAGTATTTTCTCCAATGCCTCATACTCACGTTGAAGAGGTTTCATCTGGCACTCCCTTCAGGTTGAAATTACTCCCTTGAGAAGTTTTTCGAGTTTCTTCCGGGACCGGAATGATCGGACCTTTACATTCGCAGCGCTCCACCCAAGAAGCCCCGCGGCCTCTTTCACCGTGAACCCTTCAAGGTACACCAGCTCTAGTACGATCCTGTCCTTCGCAGAGAGCCTGCTCAGCGCCCAGTCCACCAGTTCCCTGGCCTCTTTCTCCCTGTATTCCTCATGAAATGAATTATCCGATTGTCTGGAAAGGGTCTTTTCCAGCCAGTCCCGGTGGCTGTCGGTGAGATCGCTTATTGGAAGCTCTTTTGATCGATACTGCTTTCTCCAGAAATCATAACAAGTCCTCACCGCAATAGAAGAGAGCCATTGCTTGAAACTGCCTTCCTCTCTAAAACCAGGCAAGGCCAAGTATGCCCTCACGAACACCTCTTGAGCCATCTCCTCCACCTCGTGATGGGGTATATGCTTTGTGACGATTCGCAGCACATGATCTTGATATCTCTTGAGCAGATGCTCAAAGGAATTCACATCTCCATCGATGATTCTACGAATAATCTCTGCATCGCTCGGCGTGCGCGGATGGTCTGGCATCTTCAGGCGTCAGGTTGTGCTCTTTTCCAAGCTCATGAAATAAGGTAACAATCATGCACAACTTATCCTGATAGCGCACCGGAGGTCAACAGGGAAAAGGACTCACCCAATCCTGCCGATTCATTCTATGCGCGAATTTGAAACCATCTGAGAAATCTATCCTTTGGCATCTCTCCGCATGCCCTTTTTCGGATAACTCTTATTATGTATTAGTCGCTGGTTGTCTCAGAAAAGTTACAAAAAAGTGCTCTTTAATAATCTTTTTCTGTAACCTTGTTCCGAGATCAAACGACGTAATAGACAAGGGCAGTAAAGAATCCACGCCCGGAGGACGTGGTTTTCTGAGACGAAATAAATGCTTCAACCATGAGCGACTGATGAATGTTACGAAAAAAACAACTTCCCTTCGACTTCTGGGGTGGCTCCCTGGGCTGCTCGCAATCCTGATCCTTGCCGGATGCGCGGCGGTCGGACCGAATTATGTGCCCCCCGATACCAGAGCGCCGTCTTCCTGGCACACCGAACTGGGCAAAGGGCTGATCTCAAAGGAGACAGACCCCAAAACGCTGGCAAACTGGTGGACCACGCTCAATGACCCGGAATTGTCCAGCCTGATCGAGCGCACAGTAGCAGGCAATCTCGACCTGAAGAAGGCCTTGGCGCGGGTTCGTGAGGCACGAGCCCGCCGAGGTATCAGCGAAGCCAATCTCTTCCCCACCCTTGACGTGACCGGGTCTGCAAGCCGGAGCCGCAGCAGTGAAGAAACAGGGAGCGGCAAGACGCGCGATCTTTACTCGGCAGGGTTCGACGCCGGCTGGGAGTTGGATATCTTCGGCGGTGCCCGGCGCTCCATCGAGGCGGCGGAGGCGGATTTAGAGGCAAGCCAGGAGGGGCTTCGGGACGTGCTGGTCTCACTGGTGGCGGAAGTAGCCCTGAATTACGTGGAGGCGCGAACCTACCAGGCCCAGCTGGCCGTGGCGGAAGCGAACCTCAAGGCCCAGCAGGAAACCTATGAATTGACCCAATGGCGGTATGAAGCCGGCCTCAGCGACGAGCTTTCTGTGGAGCAGGCCCGCTACAACCTGGAAAGCACCCGTTCGCAGATACCGACCCTGCGCACCGGGCTGGAGGGGGCAAAGAACCGCATCGCGGTGCTGCTGGGCGAGCCGCCCGGCACGGTGCACCCGGAAATTGAGAAACCCGAGCCGATACCGGTCACGCCGCTGGAGGTCGCCGTGGGCGTGCCTGCCGATACCCTGCGGCACCGGCCCGATGTGCGCCAGGCCGAGCGTGAACTGGCGGCCCAAACGGCTCGGATCGGGGTGGCCACCGCGGATCTGTATCCGAAGTTCTCCCTGAAAGGCTCCATCGGGCTCGAAGCATTATCATTGGGCAATCTGATTTCCCTCGGGAGCAGAACGTACAGCATTGGTCCTCGTATAACCTGGCCGATCTTCGACGCCGGCGCTATCCGTAAAAACATCGAGGTGCAGTCTGCGCTCCAAGAGCAGGCGTTGATCCAGTACGAAGCCGCCGTTCTCTCCGCGCTGGAAGAGGTGGAAAACGCCCTTGCCGCCTACGCGAATGAACAGGTTCGACGGCAATCGCTGCAAGACGCCACGCACGCGGCGGAACGGTCGGTTGATCTTGCCCGCGTCAAGTACGCGGCGGGGCTGACCGATTTTCAGGTCGTGCTGGATGCCCAGCGCTCGCTGCTGTCATTGCAAGGGCAGCTGGCCCAAAGCGACGGAACAGTGACCTCCAACCTGATAGCCCTTTACAAGGCCCTGGGAGGCGGATGGACCTCTCTGGCATCTAACGATACAACATAGATCTTTGCAGGCAAAGAAGATATGACATCGAAACCAAATACGGAACCGGACATTATCCAAACCCTGGGCATTGACCAATCCTCGCGCCGCAGAAAGCGCCTGAAAAGGTGGCTCGTCGTGGTCTTTCTGACCGTGGTGGCGGCAGTGACGGCCGTTGTCGTCTGGAAGGAGACA
Organism: uncultured Desulfobacteraceae bacterium; assembly: GCA_964549945.1. Taxonomy (GTDB): domain Bacteria; phylum Desulfobacterota; class DSM-4660; order Desulfatiglandales; family B25-G16; genus B25-G16. The sequence goes on from CAZJXD010000026.1 coordinate 11,053, forward strand.
AAGGCGGCAAATGGGATGACCTTTAAAACCCAGGAGGTTACGCGTGGCACTATCATCGTCACGGTTACCGCAACCGGCACCCTGGAGCCGAGGAACCAGGTGGACGTGGGAAGCGAGCTCTCCGGTATCATCCAGAGCGTGGAGGTGGACTACAACTCCCGTGTCAAGGTAGGCCAGGCCTTAGCAGAGCTGGACACCTCAAAGCTACGGGCCCAGGTTCTCCAGGCCAAGGCCTCACTTGAATCAGCACAGGCAAAGGTTCTACAGGCCCAGGCGACTGTGAAGGAGGCCCGCAACAATCTCGATAGGCTTAAAAGGGTACGGGATCTGAGCAACGGCAAGGTTCCGTCGCAAAATGACCTGGAAGCAGCCGAAGCGGCCCTTGATCGAGCCCTGGCCAATGAAGCCAGCGCCAAGGCGGATGTCTCCCAGGCCCAGGCAACACTGGAAACCAGGGACACGGATCTGGCAAAAGCGGTCATCCGCTCCCCCATTAACGGTATTGTTCTCGCGCGCAACGTGGAACCCGGCCAGACCGTGGCAGCCTCCCTTCAGGCACCTGTGCTTTTCACCCTGGCCGAGGATCTCACCCAGATGGAGCTCCTTGTCAACGTGGACGAGGCCGATGTGGGCCAGGTGAAGGAGGGGCAGGAGGCCAAGTTCACCGTTGACGCCTATCCGAATCGCACGTTCGCCGCGCGGATCACCCAGGTCCGCTACGGTGCCAAGACCGCGAGCGGCGTGGTCACCTACGAAACCGTCTTGAGCCTTGACAACTCCGATCTGTCACTCCGCCCGGGCATGACCGCCACAGCGGATATCACGGTACAAAAAGTCCAAGGCGCGATCCTGGTGCCGAATGCCGCGCTGCGTTTTGCGCCGCCGGTCCAGGAGAAGAGAGTCTCAGCTAACCAGGGCAGTATATTGAATTCTCTTTTTCCGCATCCTCGGCGTGCGCGCTCCTCGTCAGGCCAAGGCCAGGGGGGCAGAAGTGCCGGCGGCATGGGAACGCAACACCGTGTCTGGACGCTTCGGGACGGAAAGCCTGTCCCCATTTTTGTCACGATCGGCGCGACTGATGGGGTCATGACCGAGATAACGGGCGGCAATGTGAAGCCCGGAATGGCCTTGGTGGTCGATTCTGTGGGTACTGGTCAATGAATATGGCTCCTCCCAGCCAAACCGGCAAGGACCATCTTATCGAGCTGAAGGGCGTGACCAAGGTGTATGGCACAGGCCTCGCTGCCATGCGGGCACTACAGGGGATCGACCTGCGCATCGATCCAGAGGAGTTCGTGGCAGTGATGGGGCCGAGCGGATCGGGCAAATCCACCTGTATGAACATCCTGGGCTGCCTGGATACACCGACTTCCGGGGCCTATCTTTTCGAAGGCGTGGAAGTCGGAAAGTTGTCCCGTGATCAACGCGCCTTGCTGCGCCGCCACTACCTGGGTTTTGTCTTCCAGGGTTACAACCTCCTGAATCGCACCTCTGCACTGGAGAACGTGGAGCTACCCCTGATCTACCGTGGCACTCCTGCCCGGCAGAGGCGAGCTCGTGCCCTTCAGGCCCTGGAGGCCGTGGGGCTCAACGGGTGGGAAACGCACACGCCCGGCGAACTGTCAGGCGGCCAGCAGCAGCGGGTGGCTATTGCCCGTGCCATCATCACCGACCCGGCGGTACTCTTCGCCGATGAACCCACGGGAAACCTGGATTCCGCCCGCAGCCGTGAGATCATGGAACTGCTCACCGCCCTCAACCGTGAGCGCGGCATTACCATCGTCATGGTGACCCATGAGTCCGACATGGCAGCATTTGCGAAACGCATCATCCGCTTCCTTGACGGCGCCATCGACTCCGAGGAGCAAAAGGGGATTGCATGATGTTGTGGGAAACGATTTTACTCGCCCTGCGCGAAATCCGCCGCAGTGTCTTGCGCTCGTCGCTGACTATCCTCGGCATCGTGATCGGGGTGGCCGCGGTGATCACCATGGTGACCCTCGGCAAAGGAGCTACCGCGAAGGTAACCTCAGATATCGCCAAGCTGGGCAGCAACCTGCTCCAGGTAAGGCCCGGCCAGGGCTTCGGCCCTGGAGGCAGGAGATCGACCGCAGACTTGTTTAAGGCGACAGATGCCGAAGCCATCGAACGGGAGATCTCCGGACTGGCAGCCGTAGCCCCAAGCGCATCCAAAGGCACGCAGGCCATTTACGGAAACCAAAATTGGTCAACCGCGGTCACCGGAACCACCAGCGCCTTTCTAAAGACCCGGGACTGGACCCTTGATTCCGGAAGCTCCTTCACCAACGGAGATGAGCGGGCCGGCAGGGCGGTGTGCATCCTTGGCGCTACCGTGCGAGATAAGCTATTCGGCAAACAGAATCCCTTGGGCGCCACAATCCGACTGGAAAGGATCTCCTTTAAGGTGATCGGCGTGCTCGCATCCAAAGGGCAGTCCAGCTTCGGTGCGGATCAGGATGACTTGGTGATCATTCCCCTTCGCGCGTTTCAGCGGCGCATTGCAGGAAACACAGACGTGAGCGTTATCTACGTGTCGGCGCAAGACGGCGTTTCCACCGAAAAGGTCAAGCAGGGTATCGAGCGATTAATGCGCGAACGCCGCCATATCACCTCTGGAAAGGAGGACGACTTCAACGTGAGGGACATGCAGGAGATAGTGAGTACCCTGACCGGAACCACCCGCGTGCTGACCGCACTGCTTGGAGCCGTGGCTGCGGTGAGCCTGCTGGTCGGCGGCATCGGCATCATGAATATCATGCTCGTGTCGGTGACGGAACGGACCAGGGAGATCGGCACCCGCCTTGCCATCGGCGCCCTCGAGCGGGAAGTGCTCATGCAGTTTCTGGTGGAAGCGATGGTGCTCTCCTCCTTCGGCGGACTGGTGGGCATTACCATTGGTCTCGCGGCGGCCGCCTTAGCCGCCAGTGCCCTGGGTGTTCCCTTTGTCTTTGACCCGACTATTGTGGTCATTGCATTTCTGTTTTCCGCAGCCGTGGGCGTCCTGTTCGGTTACGCCCCGGCCCGCAAGGCCGCGCGCCTGGACCCTATCGAGGCCCTTCGCCATGAGTGATCTCGCGCCTCACAAGGGCTCATATCCGCCCTTCCCACTCACAAATTGGAAATAGGTCTGAAGCTGATGATAGAAATAGGCGAAACATTAGTGATCTCAAGGGATCTCAGGCCTCGCGATTACGATCAAGCCGAGATAACACCGCATCACTGTATTGTGGATATTGATTACCGAGATACCCTGTGGATCATTTCATCCTCGATACCCTTCGCAAGGAGATACCTTATATATGCGCTGGAAGACAGCCCTCTTTTTTTCGCGAGCATCTTGATTTTCTTAAGCACAAGGGGGTCAAACTTGAGCGTAACGGGTTTAAGTTTAGGTCTTTTAAAGGTATCGCTACACTCTGAAAGATCATTCCAGTAATCTGCGATTGAGTGTTTTTCCCAGTATTCCATCTCCTCTTGTTCGGAAGAAAAATCAGGCATTTTCATTTTCTGCCTCTCTCAGTCTTTTTTCTATTTCTTTATTAGCGGGCTACCAGCCAGTACCTGCCCTCATCGAGCACGAGCTTCTTCCGCGCAACGAAGAGCTCCAGATACCGGTTGAGATCCGCGCCGCTCTCGGGCCGATAGCCCATTCCGGAGAGGATCAGGATCTTGGGGGTCTGCTCGCAGAAATCGGCGGCGAATCGTTGCTCAAGTTCTTCTCCAGTAAGCGATCCTGACTGGAGCTGCCCTGCAAGCCACTTGAGCAATATCTTCTCCCTGGTCCTCTCCTCTGTCCGCTTCATGAAGTGGGAGACCTCTACACCCTCCTCGCGCTCCTTGAGCATCTCCTGCACCAGTTCAACGGCAGCCCTGAGGATCAGAAGCCCTATGATCGCTGAAGCCGCCGCATCGGCGTAAGAGAGCCAGGGGGCATCCCAGAGCTGCGCGAAGAAGGAAAGCAGGATGCCTCCACACACCAAGAGGGAGGTCAGGAAATGGTTGCGCGAGTCCACCGCCTGGCACATGATGGCGAAGCTCGAGCGCTTCTTGCCTACCACGTACTGGTAGGAGGAAAGCCCCAGCATAACAAGGCCCAATACCCCCGAGACCACAAAGGCTATCAAGCCCTCTTGTATGGGCCCAGGGTGAACGATCTTATCAAAGGTTGCCAGTGCCACCCCGCCTACTGACACGAACATGGTGATCAGGATGAATACGGAAACGAGTTTCTCCTTGTCGTACTTGATCCCCAGCCACACGAGAAGCGATGAGAGGGTATCCACCGCGTTGTCGATCCCATCGGCGGTAAGCCCTGCCGAGCGGGATATGAAGCCGACGCTGAGCTTCAGCACGCTCAGAACCACATGGGCCACCAGGGAAAAAAAGGACGCCGTCTCGGCGGAGAATACCCACTGCATGAATGCGGGGATTACCCTCTGCATGTGCTCGGCGATCTCCCTGCCGCCCGGGGTAAGGTGATATCGACCGTCTCTTTCCTCGAGGACCTTCTTCTCGATAGCCTTCCGCAGGTTTACCTCAAGATCCAGTTGGGCCGTGCCGATCCTACGGCCATGACGCCCCAATCCCATGCGATTCAGAAAATCCCTGATCTCATGGCGGCTCATGGGCCGATCCAAGAGCTCGAGCAGAATCGTCCTGAATATGCCGGGAAAGTCATGCAAGATGCGGTGCAGTTCCTTGGAGTCCTTCCAGTGCACCGGCTTTTCCTTCCTGTGGTGGAAGAGGGCGAATTTGAGGATTTCCTTAGGGGTAAACTGCTGGGGCTGAGCCGGGTATGTACGCGCGAAATCCCCCTCCCTTTCCCGGGCCTTTGAATCTTCCCCGCTATCCATACACCGCTCCCCTCAAACGGTCATAGGTTTTGAAGTATAGAAGGAAGGGGTTTTAGGGGTCAAGGTTAAAAAAGGCAACCTTGCATGTTAGGATAATTCAAACTGTCTATTTTTTTGAGTGAAGAATGAGGACCAGGCGTGGTTAATCTGGTTGTTTTATCAATAGTGCTTAATCTGCTCTTGACATGTGCTATAAATATGCATATCATAAATTCATATATTAGTGGTGAGGCCATGAGAACGACTTTAAATATACCTGATGAGCTCATTAAAGAACTCCACCGATTTTCTGATGAAAAATCGAAGACCAAGGCAATATCTATTGCCATTGAGGATTATGTGAGAAGAAAGAAGATCGAGCATCTTCTTTCGCTCTCAGGCAATATAACCGTCGATTATGACTGGGCAAAAGAAGAGGAAAAAGAAATAGCGCTCGAAGAAAATAGAGACAGCCCGTGAATAAGACCAGAATTATTGTTGATACATGCATATGGATTGAATACTTCAGGGGCTCGCCTGGCATAACTGAAGAACTGAAGATTCTCATAACTGAAGATTCCCTCGTCTTGTGTGGCATTGTCGTCTTTGAGCTTTTCCAGGGAATTAAAAGCCCCAAAGAAAGGGACATGGTTCGGAGCGATTTTGAGGCCATTCCCTATCTGGAAATGGATAGGCCTACCTGGGAGCGGGCGGCTCATCTCTCCTTGTCCTTGCGCAACAAAGGCATCACAGTGCCTCCCTCGGACTTGATCCTATCCGCTTTAGCCTTGGAAAACGAATGCATGGTTTTTACTGAAGACGCTCACTTCGATGAAATTCCGGACATTTCCCTCTATTCCCCCAAAGCCTCCAAAATCAAGAGCCATCCCGAAAAGGAAGAATAGGCCTTTGGATTTGCTTTTTGTCTAATAACACACTTATTTTTCTTGTTAATACTGTAAAATTATAGTAGAAAAACCTCATCCATTGTTAATTTAACCTATCTCACAATTCAAGTGAAACTACGATTCCATCTCTCTTCATCAGACAAGGCTCGAAGCAGCACGAACGCTTTCAAGTTCAATCGGCTGCTCACCAAGACGAACCGTTGACTTAAAGATCATTAGCTTGTTTATCTTCGCATCAAGTGTCTCCATTACCGAGGCATACAATAGGCAAGAGCCAAAAGGTAAACAATCGGCAAATCAGAAGAGCCTATTATCGAAAAATGACCTGCGAGTACTACGCACATTCGCTTGAAGGAAGGCCTCCTTCAGAGTGGCAACCCCTTGAGGAACATATTTAGAAGTCGCAACAAGCTTTTTGGAGCTTTTAGGAGATCTTAAGAACTTCAGAGAATGGAGGGAATATTATGAATGAAGAATATTCGATAGCATTTGAGGTAGCCGGGCCAGCGGCGATGTTTACGCGGCCGGATACGGGATCTACACCTATCTCGTATCCCGTTCCAACCTTTTCTGCCGCCAAGGGTATGTTCGAAGCGGTCGCATGGTTACCCCACGCATACATTCAGCCCACGAAGGTCGAAATATGCAGGCCGGTTCAGTATCAACGATATGTGACTAATTACGGGGGGCCTTTGCGTAAGCCAGGCCAACTGAGGGACAAGACATCATTTCAGCTTATTGCAACCATTTTGGTTGATGTCTGTTACCGTATTTACGGAGAAGCTCAGGTCAAGAAAACGAGTAGCCGTGGAAAGGACGACCCAAGATGGAGGAAAAGACGTGGAACCAAAGACTACTATGCAATCCTGAGAGATCGCTTTAATACACGTCTGGAAAAAGGCCAGACATACTACACTCCTTGCTTGGGTTGGAAGGAGTTCGTGCCCAACTATTTTGGGCCATTGCGCGAAGGGACTAAGAGGGAGCTGAGCATTGATGATATTGTGATACCCTCATTTCTGCGCTCGATGTGGGAACAACGCCAACTGAAACCTGAATACGTCCAGGATTGGCGAATCGTGAAAGGCGTGGTGTCATACATACACCAAACTCCAACGGAGGAAGAACTCAATGCTGAGTGAAACATGGCGATTACTGCAGGCATTAGAACGAAGCGATATTAAACTGGTTCGTAAACACAAACGAGTGCAGACGCCTGGGCGCACATCGCCTTGTTTGCGCGTATGCCTTAACAAGAACGGAAAGGTCGCTTCAGTTCAAGATATTGATGATGAAGACTGGCCATTATGGACGGTGATGGAAGGAAACCAGAGCAGTTTCCCCGTTATACGCGTTCAAGAACCCCTCCTCCATATGGAGCGCGGCCACGATGGATGGACTAGGCTGGGTTACGATGAGAAAGGCTATCGTCGACGCCCACCTGCTGATCACATCCGCCGAAGAAACCTGGAAGAATTATTAAAAAGCATTAGGGTAAATGCACTTTCAGATAAAGCTAAAACTCTATGGAAGAGACTAAGAGATCAAAAAGCCGAGGAATTGGCGGACTGTGTCAAGCATGATGATCTAAAGTTGAAAACAGTGCAATTATTTGCAGACCGTTTTAAACAAGCGGCGCAGGTACCAGAGGCACTCCTTAGAGAGGTAGCAGAGAAAGCGATGGAAAGTTTACGCCAAGGCCATCTCACGGCTATCGATGCTGTAGAGCAGTTAGTTGTCGGCAAAGGACCGCCCAATGAACAAGGGAAGCTCTCTGCAGTTAAAATCCAGCTTGCTTTTGACATTGAGGAAACGGAAGACGATGCTACTCGCCTCTATAGCAAGAGAGTGAAAAACCTTCTCATTGAGGTGCTGCCGCAAGATCCTTTTTGGAAACGCGTTTCTGTGAGACAAGGTCAACCAGCAATGACAGGGATAGACGCCCTAACAGGGCAGCTTGACCAATTGGAGAAGAGAACCTTCCCAAAAGTTGACCTTCCAGTTCCTGCGGTGGCCCGCCGAGGAAAAAGGATTGGTCGCAAGCCATTCCCTTTGGTCTCCATGTTCAGTGAAGCACGCTGCAACATCCGATATGGAATGACGGATGCTCGTGTGTTTCCGCTGGCACAGACTCGAGCTACTCACCTAAAGGAGGCATTGGAGGAAATCACAGCCGATCACCGGCGGGAAAAAACTTGGCAACATGTTGCAAGCGGTCGGTTCGAGATACGAAACGGGCGCAAAATCGAAAGACCGGACCTGCTTATTGCGTATGTAGAAGAAAAACCTATGCTTGACGTGAAGACTGCAGGGTATTTCGGCCAAGGCCAATCCGTCACCGAATCGAAGTTTGAAGTGGACGCTGCAGCTGTTTGTGAAGCTCTTAGAGGTATAGCTCGTGAGAGGCCCAATTCAAGACTCAATCTGTTTCTGATTCGAGAAGTTTCTAAAGGGCAAGCCCAAATTGTTCTAGCAGAATCCCCAACAGTAGAGGATGTGCTGAATGCGGCGGTACGCTGGCAACGAGCTGTGCAAAATATACCTGTAGTTACGCTTTATCTGCAACCAGGTAAAACACCTGATAATAAGGATATCCCCGAGGTTAGGGATGCCCGACCTCTGGCCCCATATCCCGATCAAGTTGTGCGACTTTTATCTAATCAGTGGGTCCGTGACGGCTCTTCACCAAAAGACTCAAGGGGAAGGACGGTTAAGGCTACCCATGAAGTTGTTGGACCTGACCTGGGAGAAGTACTGGCTTTAATGCTAAGGACGGAGGGAAAATGGAAGCCAGCGGCGAGTAGAATGCTCGATCTTCTAATTCGCCGCGTGGGTCCGCTGTTGATCGGAGTCTTCGGGGCCAAGCACGCATATGTTCCACGTCATGCTCAGGGAGAGCGGGAACCGTTTTTTAATTACGTGCGCGAGTCACGTGAAAGCGCACTGCGAGCGGTGGCAATACTTGGAATTCTATTGGATGCGTTTGAGTCCAGAAAGGAGGAATACATGAAAGAAGCGCCCTATCAAGTCGGTCAAGTCCTGTCGCTGGCAGATACACTACATAAGGACTATTGCATTGTGGTCAGAAAGGGGCAGTTGCCCAATTCACTCATTGGAACGTCGCTTATGCGACGAGCGTTGGATAATCCGGCCGCCGCACTGGCTGACCTAAGCGAACGGATTATAGAGTACATTCGATGGGCAAAGACTGCCCAGATATCACAAGATTGGCCAGAGAATGACCAGCGAAGAATTGCTATAAACGAAGCCCGGAAGAGGCTACGCCAATACCAGCTGATTGCTGACAGACTTGGTGCCTGCGATTTACCGATAGAATGCGATGACGTAATGAAGGCTAAAGTTCTGCTGGGGTTCTTGGCATTGCCTCCTTCTGAAGAACAAACCTATGAAGGAAAGGAGAATAACTAATGAACACGGAAAAGACACAAGACAAGATAACTATTCCTAGAGCAACAGGGCTGCTCGTTATCGTTGTTGAAAACAGCAATCCTAACGGCGATCCCGATCAAGAGAGTGATCCGCGACACCGCAGCCATGATAACCGCGGCATGATCACAAGTGTGTCCTTCAAACGCAAACTTAGAGATTTAGTTCTTCGAACAGACGAGGTGGTCTGGCCAAAGGTTGCCGGAGAATTCGGGATTGAGGAAAGTAACGGATCTTGGAAAAAGGGTGATTTAGAGTTCGATATCTTAGAACGCCGTAACATCAAGCGCGCTGACGTGAACAAGCTATTGAAGAATGATAATGAGTTTCAGCATTTTAAGAGACTATTCTGGGACGCCCGCGTTTTTGGTAACACATTCTTGGAGGAAGGAGTTTCTGACACAATTCGTTCAGGAGTAGTTCAATTCGGTCTTGCGGTTTCTGTGTCGCCCATTCGGGTGCACAGGCTGACTAAGACAAAGCTGGCACCTGCCCAGAGTGGCCGTGAAGGAGAACAAGGACCTTCACGCGGAATGGCTCCATTGGCACATCGAGTCGTTGAGCATGGCGTATATGGGATGCCATTTTTTATTAATCCTACTGGCGCAAAAGGAAAGCGCGGGACAGGCTGTACCCCTCTTGACATCGCGTTGGTTCTAAAGCTCATTCGCTATGCCTATCCGCATACTAAGTCTGACATTCGTCCGTTTGTTGATGTCAGGTACGCTTGGTATGCCGAGCATGAGGATAATTTGGGTTCTTTCTCCGAGTTTGAGTTCATTGACAAGTTGAGCCCAAGGCGTAAGGGAGGAGATACGGAGAAGCCATCTGTAAGTGGTGTCCCGCTTGACGAGCAGTATAATGTACCCACAAAATTGCCCAGTGAAGGGGACACCAAGTTCCGAGGTAAATTAAAGAATGACAAGTTGTATGATCTCTGCATTGAACTGCCGGAATGGTGCGATCAACTCAAGGAGAAAAATAGTGTTGCCTAATGATCCACTACTGGCACATAGCCCACGACGCGGAATTTCGGCGCAGAGCTATCTCGAGCATGTTTTAAAGGTTCGTAATGAGGCACTACGCAATGCGCTAAACGCTGCTGCATTTTATACAGGCGACCGTGACGCCTTTGTTGGCTGGATAGAAGCTGCTGCCTTGTATCACGATCTGGGCAAACTTGATGCCGCAAACCAGGCAGTTCTACAAGAAAACTCGCGAAAGCCTCTACCGATTGCTCATGATGATGCAGGCGTGGCCGAACTCGATAAGCTTGGACGGCTGGAGGCAGCGGTTCTATCATTCGGACATCATGCAGGACTGTTCAGCCAAAGTGAAGAATTGGCGAAACAAGGGCGACCGTTCAGGCAATTGAAACGAACCACGCCAGATGGTGAGAAAGTGGCTGATTACGTTGATCGAAAAATGGGGGTCTACGAAAGCCTCCATCTGGCGGCAGGTTGCCAAAAGCTAACACGAGTTGAACCATCAAGGCAACTGCATATATGCGGATTTACCCGCCGCATTGCTCTTTCCTGCCTTGTGGACGGAGATTACGGAGACACTGCTCGCCATTACGGCAATGAGGTTGAGACACCAAAAGTGGAATACCGATGGCGAGATCGCTTCACGGCTTTACAGCATTACGTGGACGGGCTACCGGAGGGAAAGAGGGAGCGCGAGAAGGCACGCAACCGCTTGCGAAAACGGATGTTTGAGGTTTGTCGCGACGCTCCACACGATCCTCCAATTCGCACCTGTGATGCGCCTGTGGGTAGCGGCAAGACAACAGCAGTGATGGCACATCTGCTGCGCGTTGCGGCAGAACGAAAACCTCAACTGCGCCATATTATCGTGGTTCTTCCTTATACGAACATCATCACCCAATCGGTTGAGGTCTATCGCAAGGCGCTGGTGTTGGACGGGGAACGTCCAGAAGATGTGGTGGCTGAACATCATCATCGAGCGGACTTCGCTGATTTGCACCTGCGCCAACTCGCCACCCTGTGGGAGGCTCCGATCATCGTCACTACAGCTGTGCAGTTCTTCGAAACGCTGGGCAGCCATCATCCGGCGAGATTGCGGAAGCTACACGAACTGCCCGGCTCGGCCGTCTTTATTGACGAAATGCACGCGGCGATTCCGTCGCATCTATGGCCGCAGATGTGGCGGTGGCTAAAAACCTGGACAGGTGACTGGGGAGGATATTTAGTGCTGGCAAGCGGTTCCCTGCCGCGATTCTGGGAATTGGATGAATATAAAGCACTCATTTGCGGCAGAGATAAGAAATCCATGGCTCAAGTGCCGGATTTAGTTGTTGACGACTCTCTTCGCGTTGAGTTGAAGAAAACGGAAGAACGGCGAGTTATCTATCGGCGGCGGCTAGAAGACGCTAATGCACTTGATTGCCAAGGGGTCGTGGACTTTGTCGTTAGGAAGGAACCGGGCCCGCGGCTTCTCATAGTGAATACAGTCCAGACTGCCGCTGTTATTGCCCGAGCAATGCGTGAATCAGGGCACGATGTGCTGTACCTTTCAACATCCCTTGCTCCGGCTCACCGGGACTTAATCGTGGATAGAGTGAAGCTGCGACTTCTAGATAAGATAGAGAACTGGACGCTTGTCGCTACGAGTTGTGTCGAGGCGGGGATGGACTTCTCCTTTCGAACTGGATTTCGAGAACGCTCATCAACGGCAAGCCTTATCCAGATAGGAGGGAGAGTTAGTCGAGGCGATGAATTTATCGATGCTGAAGTTTGGGACCTTCTTCTTCGTGACGACCAGTTTCGCTACAACCCAGTCATGACAATCTCGCGCCAAGCTTTAGACCGTTTTGCACTGGATGAATTAAACCATATGCCTCCAGCTGAGTTGGCAACCACAGCGATGAGGCGCGAATGGACCTCTGGCGCTGAAGAGAAAGCTCAACAACTGATCAAAGACGAGAATCGAATGGAATACCCGAGCGTGTCGAAAGAAATTCGAGTTATAGATACTGACACTCGCACGGTTATCATTGATAAGTCTCTGGCTGAAGCCATCCGAAACCATGAAAAGGTGTCCAGAATAGAACTTTCGAGATATAGCGTTCAGATTTGGGCAAGCAAGATCGATAAGCTCGCATTAGAACCTATAACTCGCAATAGACAATCGAGTGATTCGGAGCTTTATTTCTGGAGCTACGACTATGATCCTGATTTCCTTGGATATATGGAGGGTGTGCTGAAGATGGAGGATTTCATTAAATCGGGTGGAGCTGTTATTTGAATAAAAGAAAGGACGCGACACCATGTCTACTAATCAAAAGCCCGAATCCCTCATTCCACCCCACGGCGGGTACCGCGATCTGCAATCCTATCAGATGGCGGAGATTGTTTATGACGGAACAGTTGTGTTTTGTGATCGTTTCATTAGCCGCCGCTCTCGCACCCATGATCAGATGGTGCAAGCAGCGCGAAGCGGAAAGCAAAACATCGCCGAAGGCTGTATGGCCTCCGGCACCTCTAAGAAAACGGAGCTCAAGCTCATTGGGATAGCGCGGGCGAGTTTAGAGGAATTGCTGTTGGATTTTCAGGATTATCTCCGCCAACACGAGCTACCTCTTTGGGAGAAGGAACATCCAAAAGCGCGGGAAGTGAGAGCGCTTTGCTATAGAAAAAATAGGTCTTATACGACTTATAGGACATATATTGAGGAGTCTTCTCCTGAGATTGCGGCCAACACCATAATCTGCTTGATTCACCAGAGCAACTACCTTCTTGATCAACAGTTGCGGGCTTTAGAGAAAGAGTTCTTGAAAGAGGGCGGCTTCACGGAAAGGCTCTATCGCACCCGATCTCAGGTGCGCACCAGGGGCAAAGCTGCATGAACTACACTGAAGAAGACCTCATTCCCCTCTCCGCAGTACAGCACGTTATGTTCTGCGAGAGGCAGTGTGCGCTCATCCATGTGGAGCAGTTATGGGATGAAAACCTTTTTACTGCGCAAGGACGTATCATGCACGAGCGGGTACATGATATGGACCGGGAGTCGCGCGGGGATGTCAGGATCGAGCGAGGTCTACCCCTTCGATCCCTCAGGCTGGGATTAATCGGCAAGGCAGATGTAGTTGAGTTTCACCGAACCGAAAGCGGCACATGGCAGCCTTTTCCTGTGGAGTATAAGCGGGGCAAGCCGAAACCTGATGATTGCGATAAGGTGCAGCTCTGCGCCCAGGCCATGTGCCTTGAGGAAATGCTTGATATGAATGTGTCATGCGGCGCTCTTTACTATGGAAAGACCAGGCATCGTCTGGACGTGACCTTTGATCAATCCCTGCGTGAAGAGACGGAAAAGGCGGCCAGAAAAGCCCGGGAAATGATCCGGGATGGGGTGACACCGAAGGCAGTTTACACCAAGAAATGCAAGAGCTGCTCGCTTCAGGTTCATTGTATGCCCAAGCTTTCAAAAAAGCGGTCTGTGAAGACATACCTGACCAGAATGGTTGAAGAGCCATGAGAAAACATCTCAATACCCTTTTTGTTACCAGCCAGGGGGCCTATCTTTCAAAAGAAGGAGAGACAGTGCTGGTCAAGGTGGAAAAGGAAACTCGACTGAGGGTGCCCATTCATACCCTTGGGGGCATCGTCTGTTTTGGGAATGTCCTGTGCAGTCCCTTCCTGCTCGGATTCTGTGCTCAAAACGATGTTACGGTGAGCTTCCTAACAGAACATGGCCGGTTCCTCGCATGTGTACAAGGGCCTGTCTCCGGCAATGTCCTTCTGCGACGTGAACAGTACCGCAGGGCGGATGATCCTCAAGCAACAGCGGAGGTCATTAAGTCCATCCTCACAGGCAAGCTTGCGAATTGCCGAACAGTGCTTCAACGTGCCCTCCGAGACCATGCAGACAAGGTGGATACACAAGCCCTGGCGGAAGTTTCCTCTAGGATTACGAAACATATTGAGCGGCTTCCCAGGGAGTCCTCAGCGGATGTGTTGAGGGGCATTGAAGGCGACACAGCCCATATGTACTTCAATGTTTTTAATCATCTTATCACATCTCAGAAAGAGGATTTCATCTTTCAAGAGAGAAGCAGACGTCCTCCGCTGGACAATGTTAATTGCCTGCTTTCTTTTGTCTACACCCTCATTCTCCATGATGTCCGCTCAGCGCTCGAAACAGTGGGGCTTGATCCCGCAGTTGGTTTTCTCCATAGGGACCGGCCAGGGCGGCCCGGACTTGCACTTGATCTTATGGAGGAATTCAGGCCGTTTCTCGCTGACAGGCTCGTACTCTCTCTCATCAACTTGCGCAAGATCCAGAAGAAGGGTTTTACTAAAATGGACTCAGGAGCTGTTTTCATGGATGATGACACAAGGAAAGAAGTGCTGGTCACCTATCAGAATAGAAAACAGGAGGAAATCACCCATCCATTTCTGGGTGAAAAGCTTTCCATCGGGATGCTTTTCCACATTCAGGGGATGCTTTTCGCGCGATGCTTGCGGGGCGATCTTGACGGTTATCCGCCCTTCATATGGAGATGAGGTACGCCATGCTGGTGGTAGTGAGTTATGACGTTTCAACCGTTGAGCCTAAAGGACGGCTTCGTTTGAGGAAGGTTGCGAAGATTTGCAAAAATCATGGGCAGAGGGTTCAATTCTCGGTTTTTGAATGCGATGTCGATCCGGCGAGGTGGTCCTTTCTCCGACAGAAGCTGGTTGATGTGATTGATCCAGAAGAAGACAGCCTGAGATTCTATTTTCTGGGATCGAATTGGAAGCGGAGGATCGAATACGTTGGCTTGAAGAAATCCTATGATCCAGATGAGCCGTTGGTTGTCTGAAAAGAGTGTGCGAACCCCAAGCTCCCATTTGTGGGATGCGCCATTTCCTTTCGTTTTTCATGGGGTTAGGGGCTTTTTTACTTTCCCTGGGTTCGCAACTCTAATATTAACTGTAATTCTAACAAGTTATAAAACCAGCTCTTTGACAACTGAATATGCCGAGGCTCAGAACGGGGAGCTTCGCAAAATGCTTCATTTAAAATCTTTGTCAGCAATCACTAAGAGGCTGACAGTCGCCCCCTGCGCGGGGGCGTGGATTGAAACCGATCTAAGGGGACTTGTACAGACTGGTCCGAGGGTCGCCCCCTGCGCGGGGGCGTGGATTGAAACATGGTATAAGGAATGTCATGCAAGCTAAAACAGTGTCGCCCCCTGCGCGGGGGCGTGGATTGAAACCCTACAGTTAGAGTCACAGATTGCCATAAATGCTGGTCGCCCCCTGCGCGGGGGCGTGGATTGAAACCACTGATAGTGGATATACAGGCCATAGTCCTTCTGTCGCCCCCTGCGCGGGGGCGTGGATTGAAACAAGATCTTTGCAGGGCAAACACAAGAGCATATAATGTCGCCCCCTGCGCGGGGGCGTGGATTGAAACGACTAGCCCCATGCAAAGAGGACATAATAACTGATGTCGCCCCCTGCGCGGGGGCGTGGATTGAAACCAGTCATGCTCGCTGTAGCCGTTGCCATGCAATAAGTCGCCCCCTGCGCGGGGGCGTGGATTGAAACCTCGGTACGCCCCCCGACTGGTTGACGGCCACGGGTCGCCCCCTGCGCGGGGGCGTGGATTGAAACCATTCCTTTTAGCTCCATGTTCTGCGGTGCACTCGTCGCCCCCTGCGCGGGGGCGTGGATTGAAACTAATGAATGGGGATAAAGGAAATCGGCGTATTGGGTCGCCCCCTGCGCGGGGGCGTGGATTGAAACTTATTCTGATTGTTTTTATCGCAGGCTGCGCCACGTCGCCCCCTGCGCGGGGGCGTGGATTGAAACTCCCCCTGAGATTGTACGTGCGATTACGACAGGGGAGTCGCCCCCTGCGCGGGGGCGTGGATTGAAACTAGAAGAGGGCAGAGAAGAAGTAGCCAAAATATTCTGTCGCCCCCTGCGCGGGGGCGTGGATTGAAACCGCCTGCTGTAGTGCTTACCGTTGAAACCGCCCCCGTCGCCCCCTGCGCGGGGGCGTGGATTGAAACCCTCTAGGATATGCAAAGTGCGACCATCCTTGAGTCGCCCCCTGCGCGGGGGCGTGGATTGAAACAGATTACGAGGGATGATCCGCCACTGGTAAAAGCCGTCGCCCCCTGCGCGGGGGCGTGGATTGAAACTCTCTTATTCTCCGCAATCTTCTCAGGCGTAAAGCCGTCGCCCCCTGCGCGGGGGCGTGGATTGAAACCCTCTTTCGCCCACATTTTTGTCGCTCTAACATCCGTCGCCCCCTGCGCGGGGGCGTGGATTGAAACTTGGATTGGAAAGAGAACAATGCCCTCAAGGTATTGTCGCCCCCTGCGCGGGGGCGTGGATTGAAACTTTGTAGATGGGGGTATCATTAGGATAGCAGTAAAGTCGCCCCCTGCGCGGGGGCGTGGATTGAAACATAATCCTCATCATCTACGAGACTATAAAATATTGTCGCCCCCTGCGCGGGGGCGTGGATTGAAACAAAATCGAACCGCCGAAAATAACAGAAAAAGAGAGTCGCCCCCTGCGCGGGGGCGTGGATTGAAACAGTATTGAAAGGGAAGCCTTGCTATGAATTTAAACGTCGCCCCCTGCGCGGGGGCGTGGATTGAAACATTTGTATTCGCCCGGCAACCCGACCGGCAAGAGGTCGCCCCCTGCGCGGGGGCGTGGATTGAAACACTCGACCCTTGGGGACTCGGGCGAGTGATGCTGTGTCGCCCCCTGCGCGGGGGCGTGGATTGAAACTCCTGGCTATAGCCAACGATGGAAAGACGGCACGGGTCGCCCCCTGCGCGGGGGCGTGGATTGAAACCTAAGTACATCCAACATGCAGGGACGATATACAAGTCGCCCCCTGCGCGGGGGCGTGGATTGAAACATGAACAAGGCCCACTGGGATCTGCATCCCCTCTGGGTCGCCCCCTGCGCGGGGGCGTGGATTGAAACTTTGGTAGCACCTACCATTATCTCTTCTTGGCATATGTCGCCCCCTGCGCGGGGGCGTGGATTGAAACCTATAATTTCATATTTTCCTTCCGCCATTTTGAAGTCGCCCCCTGCGCGGGGGCGTGGATTGAAACCTTCAATATTGGACTCTTCAAGATCCCGTCTTTTTGTCGCCCCCTGCGCGGGGGCGTGGATTGAAACTATTACCGAAGCCCGGCGACTGTCTGTCCATTTTGTCGCCCCCTGCGCGGGGGCGTGGATTGAAACTCTATTTCTTCCCGAACGCTCTCGTTTTGAAGTCGTCGCCCCCTGCGCGGGGGCGTGGATTGAAACTTTAAACCCTTGATAAACGTATAGCAGGCCAGGGGTCGCCCCCTGCGCGGGGGCGTGGATTGAAACCTGCCCTTGCGGGCACCCCCAACAACTCGCCCGCTGTCGCCCCCTGCGCGGGGGCGTGGATTGAAACGTTCTGCCGGGGCCGGAGGCGCTGCGGGCGGAGATGTCGCCCCCTGCGCGGGGGCGTGGATTGAAACTTATAGTGCTCCAGCACCTTGGCCACTCCAGGGAGCGTCGCCCCCTGCGCGGGGGCGTGGATTGAAACAGGAACATCGCAGTGGCGGTTGCCATGAATCATCAGGTCGCCCCCTGCGCGGGGGCGTGGATTGAAACTTTAAACCCCTGATAAAGGTGTAGCAGGTCAGGGTGTCGCCCCCTGCGCGGGGGCGTGGATTGAAACGGATTACATAGAAACAGCCGGTAAGGATATTTTCGTCGCCCCCTGCGCGGGGGCGTGGATTGAAACCTATCGATTTTGATAGATCCAAAGTTGTAAAAATTTGTCGCCCCCTGCGCGGGGGCGTGGATTGAAACCATTTAGCGGCTGCCTGCCTTGCCTTGTCGTAGTGTCGCCCCCTGCGCGGGGGCGTGGATTGAAACAAGTTGGAAGGCTGGCTGTTGCATCATTCACAATGTCGCCCCCTGCGCGGGGGCGTGGATTGAAACAAGATAGGCAGACGGCGTTTCCTTGTCGAAGTCTGTCGCCCCCTGCGCGGGGGCGTGGATTGAAACCTGCCCTTGCGGGCACCCCCAACAACTCGCCCGCTGTCGCCCCCTGCGCGGGGGCGTGGATTGAAACAGGTGTATTTTCCGTGGGTTGCTCGACTACAGTAGTCGCCCCCTGCGCGGGGGCGTGGATTGAAACTAAAAGTTCAAGGGCGGCTAACCAAATGGGCATAGGTCGCCCCCTGCGCGGGGGCGTGGATTGAAACTGCCTTGGGAGTCTACCTCTGGCTCAACAACCCTGTCGCCCCCTGCGCGGGGGCGTGGATTGAAACACACTCAAAAGAGGATGGCCTGCAATCTCAAAGGAGTCGCCCCCTGCGCGGGGGCGTGGATTGAAACATCTTTTCCCTTGCCTCTCGGTTAAAAGGTTGATGTCGCCCCCTGCGCGGGGGCGTGGATTGAAACATTTGACCAAGACGCGGTATCAGCATCGAAATCAGGTCGCCCCCTGCGCGGGGGCGTGGATTGAAACAATCCTATGTTATCGAGGCCGGAGATCTGTATTTGTCGCCCCCTGCGCGGGGGCGTGGATTGAAACACTATTATCTGTCTATAGGGAATATCCTGTATATGTCGCCCCCTGCGCGGGGGCGTGGATTGAAACATTTGACCAAGACGCGGTATC
>CAZJXD010000026.1:30002-48795 GCA_964549945.1 uncultured Desulfobacteraceae bacterium
AGCATCGAAATCAGGTCGCCCCCTGCGCGGGGGCGTGGATTGAAACATGGATAGAGCATATACTAATACAAACAGTCTGTGTCGCCCCCTGCGCGGGGGCGTGGATTGAAACATAAGACAAAGAGGACAAAAATCCTCATTGTCAAAGTCGCCCCCTGCGCGGGGGCGTGGATTGAAACTTCTGAACTCGGCAATTTAACGGTAATGTCAAAAAGTCGCCCCCTGCGCGGGGGCGTGGATTGAAACATTAGTTCCTCTTCTTGTAAAACATTGCCAAGAGAGTCGCCCCCTGCGCGGGGGCGTGGATTGAAACTTGATTTGCTCGCTCCTAATGTATCCCTTGCCCTCGTCGCCCCCTGCGCGGGGGCGTGGATTGAAACTTGCGCTCCTCATCGGGGCAGGTCACGAAATATTGTCGCCCCCTGCGCGGGGGCGTGGATTGAAACTTATCGATCATGATGGACCAGCGCACGAAATCATCCGTCGCCCCCTGCGCGGGGGCGTGGATTGAAACCCTCTTCGCTCCCTTCACCGCGCCCCACAGCAAAGGTCGCCCCCTGCGCGGGGGCGTGGATTGAAACTGATCCGGTCTCGCTTGATGGCAATGCGTGAGTAGTCGCCCCCTGCGCGGGGGCGTGGATTGAAACATATCGTTGTATCGTACTCTTATCGGTGTTTATTTTGTCGCCCCCTGCGCGGGGGCGTGGATTGAAACAAAGAGCTCCAGTACCTCGCTGCTCAACAGTTTATGTCGCCCCCTGCGCGGGGGCGTGGATTGAAACACGTCCAGCACCGCGGTGGCGATCTCAAGTTCGCCGTCGCTCCCCGCGCGGGAGCGTGGATTGAAACACATCGATACACCTGCCAAGTGTTGGCAAAACCATGTCGCTCCCCGCGCGGGAGCGTGGATTGAAACCTGTACTCGACGGCCATGTTGGTCAGAGGGCCGTGTCGCTCCCCGCGCGGGAGCGTGGATTGAAACGTCGCATAATGTTTTGCAAACTCGCTCTTTCCCCGGTCGCTCCCCGCGCGGGAGCGTGGATTGAAACGATGCCTCCAAGATGGTGCTCATTTGCTCAACACCGTCGCCCCCCGCGCTCGTTGTTAGTTTTCGAATGAATTCAGTTCACATCTTTCCTCACTCTACCAACGTGCAAGGAACTGTTGAAATATCCAGTTTAACGTGATAAAGGTTTTTTTAGAACTCATTGACCGCGACTCGCGGCTACCTCATAAGATCGTAACCACGTCCATATGGCTCATGTAGCTCACGCAGAATGGAGTGTTCAACTTCTTTAACGGGGGTAATAAGGCATGTTGGATGTACTGGCAATGGTGATGGCTGGCGGGAAGGGCGAGAGGCTCTATCCCCTCACCAGGGACAGGACCAAGCCGGCGGTACCGTTCGGGGGCAAATACAGGCTGATCGACTTCGTACTGTCTAATCTGGTTAACTCCCATATCCACGCAATTTATGTCCTGACCCAGTTCAAATCTCAATCGCTCACCGAACACATATTGGAACACTGGCGGCTAGGGACAATCCTGGAGAAACATTTTATTATCCCCGTTCCGGCCCAGATGCGTACGGGCGAAACCTGGTACAGGGGTACTGCCGATGCGATTTACCAGAATGCCCACTTGATACGCAATCACAAACCAAAGATAGTTGCCGTCTTTGGCGCCGATCACATCTACAAAATGAATATCCGGGACATGGTAGACTACCACCGCGAAAAGGAAGCGGATGTGACCATAGCTGCCATTCCCTTTCCTAAGCCCGAATCCAGGTCATATGGTGTGATACAGGTAGATGAATCCTGGAGGGTTGAGGGATTCCAGGAGAAGCCGGGAGACCCCGCTACGATTCCCGGCAAGCCTGACATGATCCTCGCCTCAATGGGCAACTATCTATTCAATCGCGAGGTACTTCTGGAGGTACTGGAATCCGATGCCAAGACCACGAGCACCCACGATTTCGGCAGGGATATCCTCCCATCCAACTTTCATGACCTGAAGATATATGCCTATGATTTTCGCAGAAACAAATTACCCGGCATTGAACCCGGCGAGGTGAACGACTACTGGCGTGATGTGGGCACGATCGACTCCTATTGGGAGGCCAATATGGACCTCCGGTCGGTTAGTCCCAAATTCGATCTCTATAACAAGTACTGGCCGATCTATGCGGGCCGGATCCCCGCACCCCCGGCGAAGTTCGTCCACAATGAGGAAGGACGTCGCGGTCACTCGCTTAATTCCATTGTCTCAGAGGGCTGTATTATCTCCGGTTCTACCGTAGTCGATTCCGTGCTCGGTCCATTTGTTCATATTCACAGCTATTCGGAGGTATGCCAATCCATCCTTATGGAGGACGTTGAGGTGGGGCGTGGCTCACGAATACAAAATGCGATCATCGACAAACACGTGGTGATTCCTCCGGACACGCATATCGGGTTTGACGTGGAGGAGGACAGAAAAAAATATTACGTCAGCCCCAGGGGGGTTGTGGTAATCCCCAAGGGCTCCAAATACGATCGACCGCCATATGTCTGATTTCAGCTTATAAGGGAACCTTCTTCAGTACCTCCTCGACCCCATAGCGGGCCAGTTCATCGGCGGAAAGCCACTTCACTCCCTCCCTGAGCAGTAACTTGCCGACGCGAATATCCTCGGTCAGGGGCCGCTGTGTTTCGTCAAACTTCGTCTTCCACACCGTCTTTCCGCTGGAAACCTCTATGAGGTAGATATCGAAGGCCACGGAGGCACCCCTTTCCGGTCCCATAGGATCTCGAACCCTCTCCCTGTACCTCCAGACAGCTCCCGCTATCATGAGATCTGCCCCTAAGGCCTCTCCTGTTTTTTGAGCCAGGCTCCGGGGAGTGTCCTTTGTATCATCCCTGGGGATCTCTTGATATGCCCTCGACACCTCATCCAGGGCAATCACCTTGTCTGCATATCTCCTCTCCAAGGCCTCCTGTACGTAACGGGTTATTGCCCTATCGGCACCGTCTTTTATGTTCTCGGCTCTAAATGAAAGCTCGCATATGGGGCAGGTCAGGCTCTCGCCCGTGCCAGCGCTTGGCCTGCCCTTGAAGAAGGGCATAACCCCGATCTTCTCCCATCGGATCTTGATGGGTTCGGCCTTGGATTGAGCAGCAACCCTTCTCCTGTGATGCCCATCAACCATAAGCCCTGTGATGCACCACACCGCGATCATCACACAAATGGCTGCGCCTTTTGATTTCATTGCTACCCCCTTTTTCCATCGAGTGAGATGTATCTCCCGCAGTGCGTTATCGGTTTCCCTATCGTCTTTATGAACAACTGGATCAGCCTCATACCTCGCCTTTACCCTTCTTCGCCTTCCCTCGCTTTTTGATCCTCTTCTTTGGCCCGTTCTCTGTTAACGCAGGTTTATTTACAGCCTCGGGCTGCCTTACGAGCTCATCGGCGGCCTTGGTTGCCTCATCGGCATCCACTCTGGCCCTCTCCGCCTCTCGAGCGGCTTTCTTCGCTACCTTCTCAGCCTCCCTGAAAGCGGCTTTCATTTCCGTAAGCTCATCCTTGCTGCGATCGGTTTCGGAAGCTCTTTTCATCTCGCCGAGCTTTTCCTCGGCGAATTCAGCGGTTTTTATCGCCTGTTTTTCCTTCTCCCTTGCAAGCCTATCCGCGTCGGCAGCTGCGTCTAACGCGGCGGCGATTTCGCCCTGCCTCCCATCTTCCGGCTCCGCCTCGAGATCGATGTCCTCGGCGGCAATCACGAGGGCACCAAGGGGAATCCGGGATAGTATCTCGCCAAAAGAAACACCTATGGGACTCACCAGTTGGTTCCCCCTCACACGAAGAGGTAGAAATACGAATGCTGCATCGCCGGACTGCTCAACCACCGTATCCAGGCTTGGCTCCATGATGACCTCGGGCTCTGCATTGATCCGTACATCCTCGAGCGTCTGTCGAAGGTTCTCGAGGTTCCTCTTCGCCCCCTTGCTGGCAGTGGGGGCCAGCACCTTGATTTGAGCCTCGCTCCACTCATCTTTCCTGGTCATCAAATACGCGAAAAGAAGCATCAAGCGGCTTGTAGCATCATCCCACCACCACACATCTATGCGGCGATCACAAGCGGGCAAGCCCTCAACATATCTCCACCTCTCTTCCTGGGCATTGAAGATCACCACGTTAGAGCCAAGACGAAAGGCCTCGCTGAGATAGCGGCCGTATTGCCGCCGCTCTTGCTGATCCTTGGCCTCCATGAGCTGTTCAGGCCCGTTAACCAGAATCGTGTTTGCCCGTATCGGTCCAATGCCAAAGGACTGGAACAGGGCCTGTGCCCCTACCCGGAAATCAGGCGTAACCACTACTTTGGCGAAGGCCTTCAGTCCGAGTTCCTCAATCTCCTCGCGGAACTCCGCTTCAGCCTCTGCCCTTTGTTGGTACACCTTCTTACCCTGGCCCACCACTATTTTCACCGCTGTGGTGAGGCCGCTGTCGCCCTCGATTGAGGAGGCAAATCGCAAAAGATTTTTGCGCCTGGCCGCATCATCGGAAAATACGAGCAGCTGGGGCCGCCAGTCACGGGGGTGTTCCGGTTCACCGGGAATCGCAAAGAGGTGCTCTCTCATGAGCTGAAAATGATATGCGCGCTTGCTGTCTGCCCATCGTGCAGGTCCCGCGGTCCTCTGGAGATACTGATGTATGCCAAAGAGCACCGCAACGGCGATCGCGCTGCTCACCAGATCAATTGCCAGCATCACGCCCAAACACCCCAACGCTCCTACAAGCGACAAACGGTAGTGGAACCACCGAAAGGTCGGTCGAAACGCAGGGCTTGCCCCCCGCGCCTCATAGAAGGTCGCGTAGTTGAGAAGTCCATAGGAGATCAAGAAGAACATGGAGACCACGGGGGCGATCACGTTCAGTTTTCCAAGGCCCACCGTAACCATGGCGATGCCCGCTGAGAGCAGCACACCGCGTCTGGGATTCTGAACTGGCCCCGTTCCTTGGCCAAAGGGTAGAAGAAAGGAGAAAATCCTGTCCTGCGCCAAGGACTGCAATATTCGAGGGGCTCCCAGCAAGGAGGCCATAGCGGAAGAGAGGGTGCCGGCGATCACCCCCGCGCTGATGAGCCATCCAACGACTGCCACGTGCTTCATCGCGTCGTAATCCCTGCTCAGGGCTCCTTTTGGCATCACCGCGGCAAACATCACCGCCACTGATAGGTAGATAACAATGGATATGCCTACCGCTGCAAAAGTGCCCAGGGTTATGCTTTTGCTCGGCTCTTTCAGATCACCCGACATACTCACGCCCTGCGTGAAGCCCGTTACCGCGGGAAAGAAAATAGCAAAGAGGATCCAGAATGAGGGGCCTACACCCTGAGCCGACCAGTTTTGAGCGAGCAGCGCACTATCGAAATGAGCCAGACCGCCGAGGTAAAAGCTAAGCAGCGAGGCAGCAAGTACGCTCATCACCACATACTGGAGTCGGGTGGCCCAGTCAGCGCCCAACCAGGCGAAAATCGCGAGGAACAAAATAGCAATAACGGCGATGATCTGGGGGAGCGCATGTCCCGAATTCGGTATCATGCTCGCAACCGCCTCACCCAGCCCTATGCAGTAAAAGGCGATCGATACGGACATGGCGAGGAAGAGCACGATCCCGATGGCACCCCCGAATTCCACGCCCAGGGTACGTGAGATCAGATAGTAGTGGCCACCGACCTTGACCCTGAGGTTCGTGGCAATTGCAGCCAGTGAGATGCTCGTCAACACCGAGATGGTATTCGCGAGGCAGATGATGAGAAGGGCCCGTCCTAGGCCGGCATTCCCGACGACATACCCCAATCGCAGAAAGAGGATGATGCCCAGGATCGTGAGGATGCTCGGGGTAAACACCCCGGGGAAGGTCCCGAGTGTGCCCGGAGAGCGTTTTGCGCCTAGTTTAATCCTTCTGGCTGAGCTAATCTTTTGCCTCCTCCTGTCGAGCGGGCGGAAGGTCCTTCTTGAAAACCACAGTACGATAGGGGAACGGTATCTCGACTGTGGAACAAGCGTAGATCGCAAGAGATAATCCCGCGATCAGGTCTGATACCCCCCAGCGGCTCGACTTGAGCTCGCCGAAAGTCTTGCTGCGGGGAGCTCCATTCAGGGTGAGGACGGCCCTCCTGTTTTACTCAACGCCTCGAATCCGGCCACAATATCGAGCAGCTCCTCGGTGATGGACATCTGTCGCTGCTGTTGAAAATGGGCCTTCAATCCGGAGAGCATCTCCTCGATATTCCTCTCCGCGCCTTGCATGGATGCAAGCCTGCTGGCATTCTCGCTTGCCAGCGACTCGGCGAAGGCGCGGTACAGGGAAATGAAGAGATACTCATGAATCAGCGAGGAAAATAACCGGTCCCGATCCATGGTGAAGATCGGAATGGCACGTGACGGCCAGGGCTGCGCCCTGAGGCTCAGAAGCCAGTCCTGATCGAGGGGCAGAAGATGGACCATGTGGGGTTGATAAGCGGCCCCGGTTACCTCTGTGCTGTAAAAAAGGTAGATTTGATCAAGGCCTCGCTCTCTGTTCCATGACTCCACGTTCATCAGTGTCTCCTGCACCCTGGGCGTAATGCCAGCAACCGAGCCAGGAACGGGGCAGAACGCCTCCACGGGCTGTCCGGCATCCTCGAGAAGGCCCATCATGCGCTCGCCCACGGCCATGATCGTCCTATCTTCATGTTTCACATCGAGGCCGTCCATGGCGGCCATGGCATGGGATAGGACCTGTTCATTCAAGGCTCCCACCATGCCCTGGTCAGTACCAAAAATAACGACACCCAACCGATCGCGGGGGGCAGGCCGTGCCCTGACCATGAATTGTGGCCTGTCACGCAGAACGACTTGAAGGCCCATCTCAACGGCCTTGCTGTAATCCTTGAGGGACTCCACGGCCCTCTCGTACTGCCGAATGTTTACGGCGGCCAAGGCCTTCATCGTCTTTACCACGGACTGGAGATCCTCAGTGCTATGAATCTTTCTCTTCAGTCCCTCGATCGTCTGCATTGTCGAGTACGTTCTCCTTTAAATCCAATACGCCCTTTGCTGCCCTGGAAATCTCTTCAAGGTCATCGTCCCTGAGATCCTCACCCCGTTCGATCCGCCCACACAACTCGGGCAGCTGGTCCGTGACCGCGCTGCCGATTCTCCTTTCGGCATCAGCGATGCGTTGTGGGGCCAGCTCGTCAAAGGCACCCTTAGTTACCGCCACCAGAACGGCAATCTGCTCGGAAACCGGAATGGGTTGGTACTGAGGCTGCTTGAGGATCTCCCTTACGCGCCGCCCGCGCTCGAGCGTCTTTCTGGTGTCCTCGTCCAGTCGGGTACCGAAACGGGAAAACGCCTCCAGCTCCTCGAATTGCGAGTATGAGAGACGCAGGTCCCCGGCAACGGCTCGATAGGCGCTCAATTGGGTTTTCCCTCCGACGCGCGAGACCGATTTTCCCACATCCACCGCGGGCAATACCCCCTTCTGGAACAGTTCAGGAGAAAGATAGATCTGGCCATCGGTGATGGAGATGAGGTTGGTGGGAATATATGCCGACATATCCTGGGCCTCGGTCTCGATAATCGGCAACGCGGTCAAGGAGCCTCCGCCATACTCATCGGCGAGATGTGTGGAACGTTCCAGCAGTCGTGAATGGAGGTAAAAGATATCGCCGGGAAATGCCTCCCTGCCCGGAGGCCTTCTCAAAAGCAGTGAAAGCTCCCGGTAGGCACGGGCATGGCGCGTCAGGTCGTCGAACACTATCAGGACGTCGCGTCCCTGCTCCATAAAATATTCCGCCATGGTCGTGGCTGCGTAGGGCGCGATGAAGAGCAGCCCAGGGGGGTCCTCCTCCGTGGTCACCACCACCACGCAATAATCCATAGCATCCCGTGCCTTCAGCTCGGCAATGACCTTTGCCGCAGCCGATCCCCTCTTCCCGATGCCGCAGTACACACAGATGACATCCTTATCCCTCTGGTTGATGATGGTATCGAGGGCGATGGCGGTCTTGCCAGTCTGACGATCTCCCAGGATGAGCTCTCTCTGGCCCCGCCCTATGGGGATGAGCGCATCCACCACCTTGAGCCCGGTTTGCAACGGCACGCTCACCGGTGCGCGATCCATAATCGCGGGCGCGGGCCGCTCTATGGGAAGCCGTTTCAAGGCAGGAAGCGGCCCCCCATTGTCCAGGGGACGCCCTTGGGCGTCTACGACCCGGCCCAGCAAACCCTCGCCGACCGGGATATCCATGAGCCTGCCGGTGCGCTGTACGTCACTGCCTGCGGCCAATCCCTCGCTTTCATCCAGGAGAATCACGCCGATTTCCGCCTGATCCAGATTGAATGCCATGCCCATACGTCCCCCTCCGAAGCGGAGGAGTTCCTCGGATCTCACATTGCTCAAACCGGTTGCCCGAATCACGCCCGGGCCTACATAGGTGACTGCACCTACCTCCTGTAGCTCCGGTTCGGGCCGGTAATCATCCGCCAGCCCTTTCAGGATCTTGAAGGTTTGAGACAGCGTCTCTTTCAATTCATGAGGCTCGGTCTTCATTGCTCTCCTCAGTCCCCCTGGGTTTCCCTTTATGCGAAGGCTGCGCTTCCGCCTTTTTTATCTCCTTTGCGTTCCCCTTTTTCTTTTTGGCATCCGCCTGCACGTTTCCCCTGCCAGTTCTTTTCCGTGCCTCCTGTTCAAAGGCCCGCAGGGCTGCTTCTTCCATGGTATCCAGATAGTGCTCCAGGTTCCAGGCGATCTTCCGCCCATGGGTCTTGAGTTCGATCCCCCCAATCAGCTCCGGTGCTGTCTCAAATTGCGCCTTGATCTCATCGGTCAGATGCCGGTGCAAGGTCCCTGTTATCTTCTTGCGCATCTCCTGCGAGACCTCAAAGGCACTCCGTATGACCACCTCACCCCCCGCGTCCTTGATGGATGCGGCAAGCGCCTCTCTCTGCCTCTTGTTCATCTTTTGGATTCGGTCGAGCAACACCTCGACCATGCGTTCTCCCACCTCGGCATCGGCGAGATCTTCGAACGCCTTGCGGGCAAGGGCGTAGACCTGCATGGCAGCCATCTTACGGAGATCCTGAACAAAGGATTCCTTTTCTCGCTGGACTGCCTCCTGCCACACCGATCGCAGATTGGTGACCGCCTCCCGTGCCTCCTGAGTCAGCTCCTTTCTTCGCGCCTCGGCTTCCTCTTTTGCCTGTGCGAGCATCCTCTCGCGCTTCTCATCGAAGTCCCGGTTTTTTTGACGGAGGGAATCCGCCTCCCGCTCCGCGGCCTCCTCCTTTTCCTTCGCCTCCTTCAAACGCGATTGAATCTTTCTCTCGCGCTCATCCATGGCCCTGACGATCCGGTTGTAGAGAAGGTACTTGAGAAGCACCACGAGAATCAGGAAGTTCACGATCTGGGCTATTACAGTGAACCAATTGATGAGCACCGTAGACCTCCTACTTTGCAATTACGTGATCCCAGAAGGGATTGGCAAAGATCAGGATCATTGCCACCACAAAACAGTAAATGGCCGTGGATTCGATCATGGCCAACCCCACGAATAACGTTCTGGTGATGTTGTTGGTTTCATCCGGTTGCTGGGCGATGGAGCTCAGGGCCTGGGCAACGGAGCGTCCCTCGCCGAGGGAAGGGCCGATCGAACCAATCGCAACGGTCAGGCCTGCGGTTATCACGGAGGCCATGCCGATGAGGGTAATGCTATCCATTGGACTTCTCTCCTTTCTCTTCGTGTTCTTTCTCCTGTTTCTGTTCTCTTTCCTGACGAGCACGTGTTGCCGAGGCGATATACACCATGGCAAGGACGGCGAAGATGTATGCCTGGATCAGGCCGGTCAACAACCCCAGGGCATGCATGACGATCGGGAAGAGGAGCGGGGCGATGGCAAGAAGGATCGCGCCGATCTTCGCGCCGCTCATCATGTTTCCGAAAAGCCGCACCGCCAGTGCCAGGGTCCTTGAGAGCTCTCCCATGATGTTAAAGGGTAGCATGAACAGCGTGGGCCGGATGTATTGCGCAAGATACCCCAGGAACCCTCGATTCAGGATGCCGTATAAAGGCACCGCCACAAACACGCAGATGGCCAGCGCAGCCGTAGTGGACAAGGAGGAGGTAGGCGGCGTGTAGCCCGGCACAATGCTCAGGAGGTTACAGACCGCAATGAATAGAAACAGTGTTCCCGCAAAGGGTAGGTAGATCCCTGTTTCTTGATGGCTGATGGCCTTGATTTGATCCTGCATCCCCTTGACCAGGATCTCCAGCAGGTTCTGCCATCGTGAAAACCGCACATCGGATGAGAGCCTTCGCGTTGCCAGCCAGGACACAAGCACCAGAAGGCCCATCACGGCCCAGGTGAACACGATGGTTGCGTTCAAGGAGATCGGGCCCCACTGCCAGATCACGACCTGATCCGGGCTGATAACCTTTAAATCCATCAATACCTACCTCAATTCTCCGAAACCCGCGTTGAACCCGTCCTCACCCGGCGCACCAGAAGGCCCCTCATGATCATGAACCCCACCAGGCTTATCAGGATCCTCTCCCAGCGGCCTCCAGAAGCGAGGTAAAAGGCGGTGAGGCCGATGCCGGTGCGCACCAAAAAACTCCCCAGGGTCAAGAGCGCGGGCTGTCGCGCAAAGGGAAGCTGCCGAACCGTCCACCACAGCCCGCCGAAGTACACTATTCCGGTCCCCATACCAACTAAAAAAGCCATCGATAAATGAATCACATTGGTGGTCACCATGGTTCCCCCTTCATAGCATCTTACTCCGCTGCGACGCTCCGGAGGTATTCATGAAAAAACGATAGTTTGAGTATGGAAATGTCTTTTTTTGCTGTATGCCCTTTAACAGGGGGCCTCAGCGTGCCCCGTAAATCGGGGCACACGCGCAACGCGGATTTGACTATTGTATGCCATGGTGCTCGGTGCCCCGATTTATCGGGGCCTGCCGGTGCATTGCTTTTAGGGCATGAGACAAAAAAAGACATCTCCATACTCTTTTCCACATGGAGTTTCTTAGCAGAGTGCTATTCCCCGCATTCAATCTCCCTTGCTCTCCCGCTTTACCCAGTACCACGCGTTAAGGCACCCCACCAGGACCCCGATGATGAGACACATCAGGGTCCAGGAATACGGGCCGGGCCATCTGGCGTCGATCCAAATCCCAAGGCCGATACCGATCACGGTGGGAATGGCCACCGACCACCCCACAAGGCCGAACATGCCCAGGCCGAACCAGACACCGCGATCTTCTTCCCGCCGTGCCCGTATCTTGCGATCCTCCTTGGCGCCGACCTGTTCGATCAATCCGGCCTGGCCCCTGCGCCTCTTCTTGATAGATGGGCCTTTAGCCATGTCCCTGGATCTCCAGAAAGCGGCGGACGAAACCGGCCTCGATCCTGGCCATGGCGGAACGCGCCGTTTTCTCTCGCTCGTCCAGGGCCTCGAATTTCTCCACCACGGTGCGCTTCAGCTGCCCAAGATCGGGCCCTCTCATCGCGTTCCTCGCGGATACGAAGATCTCCTGACCGCACTTGATCAGGATCCCTTGATCCACCGCGATGAATTCCTCGCGGCCTCCAGTGGTTTCAAAAGACAGGATGCCCGGGACAAGGGCCGCGACAAAATCCGCGTGCTTCGGCAAAAGGCAGAAGAAACCATTAGGTGCCTCAGCGATCACCTTGGTCGCATCCTCTTCTATGAGCACCTCTGTGGGGAGCAAGACCTTCAGGTTCATCCCTTTTTCGCCTCTTCTATTGTTCCGATCATGAAGAGGGATCTCTCCGGATATTCGGAGAACTCATCGTTCAAGATGCGCTCGCAGCCATCAAGGGCATCGTTCAGATCCACCACGCGCCCCTTGTTTCCCGTAAACTGCTCGGTCACGGAGAAGGGCTGCGTTAGAAACCGCTCCAGCCTTCGGGCCAGGCGGACGGCCCGGCGGTCCTCCTGGGACAGCTCCTCCATGCCGAGCATGGCGATGATATCCTTCAGATCCTCGTAATTGGCGAGGGTTCTACGGATCTCCTGCGCGATGCCATAGTGCCGCTCACCCACCACAGGGGGTACCAGCATACTGGACCCCGACTGAAGGGGGTCGATCGCCGGGTACAAACCCTCGCTCGCCTTTTTTCGGGACAGCACGATGGAGGCGGAAAGGTGCCCAAATGTGTGAACCGCCGCGGGGTCGGTAAAGTCATCGGCGGGCACATACACGGCCTGTACCGAGGTGATGGCACCCGTGGCGGTATTGCAGATGCGCTCCTCCAGCTCAGCCAGTTCCGTGCTCAGGGTGGGTTGATATCCCAGGCGTGAGGGAAGCTGCCCCATGAGCCCCGAGACCTCCATGCCTGCCTGGATGAAGCGGAAGATGTTGTCGATCAGGAGCAGCACATCTTGCCTCTCATCGTCCCGGAAGTACTCGGCCATGGTGAGCGCGGCATGTCCCACACGAAACCTGGCACCGGGGGGCTC
The DNA here is from genome assembly GCA_964549945.1 of uncultured Desulfobacteraceae bacterium. Lineage (GTDB taxonomy): Bacteria > Desulfobacterota > DSM-4660 > Desulfatiglandales > B25-G16 > B25-G16. The sequence goes on from CAZJXD010000026.1 coordinate 42,518, forward strand.
GTTCATCTGGCCGAAGATCATAACCGTGTTCTCCAGCACGCCCGCCTCCTTCATCTCCCGGTAGAGCTCCTCTCCCTCACGGCTCCTCTCACCAATGCCGCAGAACAGGCTCACGCCCTCATGCTGACCTACCATATTCCTGATCATCTCCATGATGAGCACCGTTTTCCCCACGCCTGCGCCGCCGAACAGCCCCGCCTTGCCGCCCCGCTCCAGGGGTGAGAGCACATCGATGGCCTTTATCCCCGTGATAAATATCTCCGATGTGGTGGACTGTTGATCCAGGGGGATCGGCTCCTGGTGAATTACGCGCCACTGCCCCCCCTTTACTGCATCCTTCCTATCGATTGTCTCCCCAAAGACATTGAACATCCTGCCGAGCAGGCGTTTCCCCACCGGCACGCTCAGCGGATGACCCGTGTCGATTACCGTTGAGCCGTGGGCAAGGCCCTGGGTGGATGTCAGCGCGATGCCGCGGATGGTCTTTGAGTCCAGATGGGTGGTGACCTCAATGACGATTCCCCCATCGTCGCCCGCCCTGAGGACGTGATAGATCGAGGGAAGCCGCCCGGAAAACTGGGCGTCAACCACGCTGCCGCGAATAGATATCAGCGTACCCCGGTTTGGGCCATGCGATTCATCTCTTTTATTCATCGGTCAAAGGCGTCCATATTGCAGCCGGCATGTTAAAAATAATAAGCCATTTTCCCGCGGGCGACAAGTGAGGGGTCAATCAGGGAGAGACCCACCGATCCTCTTGGCTCTTCAAGAAAAGCCCGTGCATAAGCGAAATATATCATCAACTAAAAGGTATTTACAAGGACAGCTTCAATTCCTCTCCTATAAGATCCCCGTACCTATTGCCTCGGAATCTAGATATAACCCGGGTTGCGCGGTTCACCGTTCACGGCTCCCGGTTGAAATGCCCTCGAACCTAGAACCCCTGGCCCAGACCTGAATTTGCACTGCCCAGTTATAGAGGCTCACATTTAGTAATCTGGCATGGCCTTTAATATGTTTCAAAGGTATCGCGCCAGGGCGGGCTTGAACGCTGAACTGCGATTGAGATCAATTGAATCTTGACTTATTAAATTGGAGTATTATTCTATCGGCTGCTATTATATCGCATTTCCGTTGTCCCTCAAATTAGCCGGTGATGGATAGGTCTATGTTAGGTCATACAAAATGCCCGGGAAGAAGGCAAATAGCCTTCAAAGGAGTATAAGGCCTATCTTTTTTACCAAAATAATGGTAAGAACCCTGAACAAAAGATAAGAAGTCAAGGGATATGAATACCACGAATAGAATTGGATTTGAGGTACCGAATCTTCCGGAGTTGACGATGCACTTTACGGTTGTTGATATGCATGTCCACACACATTATTCCGATGGGTTCAGTGCAGTGGAAGATGTTGCTGATCGGGTTCGCGAGCTGGGCATCGGCATTGCCATTACAGATCATAATGATATCAGAGGGGCCCTTGAGATACACAAAGATATGGGTATTCTTAGCATTCCGGGTATTGAAATAACCTCAAAAGAAGGAGCCCATCTCCTTATCTACTTCTATGAGATTGAAAGCCTAGAGCGCTTCTATGAAAATGAGGTAAGACCATATATGGGAAATAGTGTCATGAGCTCACTATCCCTGAAGATGGAGGAGGTTATCGAACGAGCCCGATCATTTAAGTCGATCATTATCTTCCCTCACCCTTACTGTGTGACCTTTACGGGCATCTGCAACACCCTTTTTTCCAAAGAACGGTTACGGCGATTATTCGATATGGTTGATGGTGTTGAGGTCATCAATTCACAGAACCTCAACAAATGGAACCTGCGATGTGCGGTGCTAGGATTTAATCTCGATAAATCCATTACCGGGGGAAGCGATGGCCACAGGCTTCGCCATATAGGCAAGGTGGTGAGTTACGCCTCCTGCGAGAATAATCGCGAGGCATTCCTTGATGCCGTAAAGAATAAGCAAAATAAGGTAATCGGCAAAGAAATCAATATACTGAGAAAGGTCACCTCAAGCAGCTTCAAGCTCAAAGCCAATCTCAAGAATTATCCGGATATTGTTGAAAAGAATTTTAAATATAGTTACACGGTTATTAACTCAAAATCAAAGAAACTCAGGGACAATATTAAGCGCAGCATTAACGGGAAAATCGAGAACAATCACAAGAGGAGAGATAGTTCATTTTGATATGGACTACGGAATGCTCGACTAGAGGGATTTGGCGAGGAGGTGTGCTCCAGTACTATTTCACGGATTCAGAGGTAAGGCGAAAAGAGCCAGGCCAGCGCATCGCGGATCCTCACCGGCAACTTACGGCTGTCCAGATCCTCGAGGGAGACCTCCAGGGACCGTTCTCTGCTCCTTTGGATATGCTCTATAAGGATCTTGGCAAACTGCGCATCAAAAACCTCAACCGCGAGCTCGAAGTTCAGGCGCAGGCTTCTGGGATCGATATTGGCAGAGCCGATCAGGGCGTATTGGTCGTCCACGACGAACAGCTTGGTGTGCAGGAATGGCGGGGGCTGATAAAAAACCCGGATGCCCCGCTCTAACAGCTCCCAGAGCATGTTGCGCGTAGCCCAATGGACAAAGAGCAGGTTGTTCTTCGCCGGCAAAAGGATTGTTACCTCTACACCGCGCAGGGCAGCTGACTGAAGAGCGGCGATCAAATCTCGCGAGGGAAGAAAGTAAGGGGTCATGATAGAGATCCGTTTGCGGGCAGCAGAGACGGCACCTACCAGAATCGTGGAGAGTTTGTCTAGATCTTCGTTAGGGCCATCGGCAATGGCCCGGCAGATCATGCTGCCGGTTCCAATTCCCGAGGCCTGCGATTGCCCGGTATACTCCCCGGTACTAAATCCCCAGTCCTCGAGAAACACATGCTCTATTTGGGTGACAACCGGCCCGGCGAGACGGAAGTGGACGTCCACTACCCTGGAGGGATTTTCAACCCTCTCGGCCAAGTGCCGGTCGCCTATATTCATCCCGCCGATAAAACCGATAGTTCCGTCTACGACCAAGATCTTGCGATGATTGCGGAGGTTGATATACAGGTCGGGAGGTATCAGGCGTAGCGGCAGGAAGCGGGCAACCCGCACACCCCTTCTTTCAAGGAGAATTCCGGCCCGGGGGATGGAGTAGAGTTCGCCTATCCCGTCAATACTCACCCTGACATCCGTGCCTCGCCCTGCGGCACGGGCCAGGGCATCGATGAATTGCTGCCCGGTGTTATTAGTCTCGAAAATATAGGTGGAAAGGAACAGCGAGCGTTTTGCGCCTTCAATTGTCTCGAGCATGGCAGGATATACTTGCTCGCCATTGTGCAGGAGCTCAACCCTGTTGCCTCCCACCAAAGGCCGTCTCGTTACGGCATCGGAAATTCGGGCTATCGCTTTCACCCCTTCAGGCACCTCAAGGCTGGAGAACAGCGCCGGATCCTCATCCTCCGGCCGCTCATACCCCACATAAATAAAGAACTGCCAGCGATGCCCCAGCTTTTTAGCGCGAGTGCGCACGCGGTTGACGCCGAAAAGGACATATAAAACCGGCCCCAGCAAAGGAAACATCAGGCAGACCGCTATCCATCCCAGAGCGGCCCTCGGATCCCGTTTATAGAGCAGCGCATGACATGCGGTGGCAAGCGCCACCAAGATGATAACGGTGAGCAAGGCCCACTGTAATATGTTCATGATCGGCTCCCTTGCGTGCGCTCATAGGGCGTAAAATGGAGACCCCAATCCCGTAACTCGCACCTTACCACGGATCTACTGAAACGACAATTTCATATGAGGCTATCTTGAGCCATGAGAAACGAATAGAATTTACAGAACTGGGTTGCATCTATTACTCAATAACACTAAAATGTATTTATAAGGCATATGCCCTTTGGCTAACCTGGTATATATATTAATTCAACAATTCGCCCGGTTGTGACATGATGGTGGGCATATCGCAAGCCTAGAGCAAAAATCCTTATTTCCAGGGAACACTCGATATGGGAGTTGTTGAAGAGACTATATTCCCAAATCTCCCGGAGCGGTTATCCGGGCTCGCGGAGCTCGCTGAAAACCTCTGGTGGAGCTGGCATCCGGCAGCGCGGATGCTCTTCAAGATGCTGGACCGTCAGGCCTGGAAGGAGAACGGCCATAATCCTGATAAGATGCTGAAGGAACTTCCCGGAGAAGTCTTGGAATCAGCGGCGAGTGACCCCGAATACCTGCGTCACTATGATGTGGTGCTTGCCCGATTCCGAGAAGATATCGATGCCGGGGCAAGCTGTCTGGCAGAGGCCCTTGCCGGCCAAAAGAACTGCACCGTCGCCTACTTCTCCGCGGAGTACGGGCTGCACCACTCTTTGCCCTTCTATGCAGGCGGCTTAGGCTTTCTGGCCGGGGATTATATCAAGGAATGCAGCGATCTGAGGGTGCCCCTGGTGGCAGTGGGCTTCATGTATCCGGAGGGATACGTCCGCCAGCAAATCCGTGAGGACGGCTGGCAGGAGAATTTGGATGAAACACTGGATCGCGATGCAGCCTCAATCTCAAGGGTACTGGATGAAACGGGGGATCAGCTGGTGGTCAGAGTTCCCTGTATCGAGCCGCCGGTCTTTGTGGCCGTATGGAAGATAGCGGTGGGTCGCATTCCTCTTTACCTTATTGATACCGATATCGAGATCAACGATCCCTGGAACCGCAGAATGGCCGAACATCTTTATACCGGTGATATAGAGCAGAGGCTGCGTCAGGAGATCGTCCTTGGCATCGGCGGGTACCAGGTTCTAAGTGCCTTAGGCGTCAAACCTTCCATACTCCATTTGAATGAGGGCCATCCTGCCTTTGCGCTTCTGGAACGGATCAGGGAACGGGTGCAGGAGGGAATGAGTCACACAGAAGCCGCTCGCCATGTACAAAATACCTCTGTCTTTACCACCCACACCCCTGTTCCGGCCGGCCATGATGTCTTTCCATTCTCATTGATGGAAAAATATTTTCGCTCCTACTGGCCGACCTTGGGACTGGATCACGATGCCTTTCTCCAATTAGGAACACACCCGAGGGAACCCAACGCGGGTTTTAATATGACGGCTCTTGCCCTCAGGGTGTCCGGATTTCACAATGGAGTCAGCGAGCGTCATGGGGAGGTAGCCCGTCACATGTGGCAGAGCCTCTGGCCGGAGGCAACCGAGGAGGAGATCCCTATTGATACCGTGACCAACGGCGTCCACGTGCCCACATGGATCGAGCCGAAGATCGAACTGCTCTTCAACAGGTATCTCGGTCCCAGGTGGTTGGCAGACCATGATAATCCCACTATCTGGGAGCTCATCGACGATATCCCGGACGAGGAGTTGTGGAAGACCCATTACTGGCTCAAGATAAAATTGATCGATACCATTCGCGAGCGAGCACGGCAGCGTTGGGCAAAAGACCGGGCCAGCCCGTCGCTTCTGATAGCGGGAGGGACCTTGCTCGATCCCTCGGTCCTCACCATCGGTTTTGCCCGCCGTTTTGCCACCTATAAAAGGGCGGATTTGATCTTTTACGACCTGGAGCGGCTGAAAAAACTCCTGAATGACCGCTGGAGGCCCATACAGATTATCTTTGCCGGCAAGGCCCATCCTGCCGATGACCCGGCAAAGCGCATCCTCCAAAGGATATTTAACGCCGCGCGCGATCCTGACCTGGGGGGGCGAATGGCCTTTGCGGAGGATTATGGTGAACAACTGGCTCAGTACCTGGTTCACGGGGTTGACGTGTGGCTCAACAATCCACTGCCGCCGCTTGAGGCCAGCGGCACCAGCGGGATGAAGGCCGCCCTCAACGGCGTGCCGCACCTGAGCATCATGGATGGCTGGTGGGTGGAGGGATTTAACGGGAAAAACGGGTGGGCATTTGGCGAGGGGGCAGCGGATAGTGATCGGGACAAGCGAGACGCCGAGGCTATCTATCGGATCCTGGAAGAGGAAATCATTCCCCTTTACTACAAGGCCTCCGATGACGGCGTGCCGCGCGGATGGGTCAAGGTCATGAAGGAATCGGTAAAGAGCAACGCGCCGAAGTTCTCCGCACGGCGGATGGTCAGGGAATATGTTGGGAGATACTATGCCCCCTCACTGCAAAAGGCATAGATGCAAGGCCAGCGGGGTGGTTGCTTAGAAGCTATTGGCCCTGGCGCTTCCCTACAGGGTTATTGAGAAAAGAAACGTTCATGGGAGCATGTAGATGTCTTTTTTTGCTGCATGCCCTTGAACAGGGGGCCT
>CAZJXD010000027.1:0-32612 GCA_964549945.1 uncultured Desulfobacteraceae bacterium
TACGGAGAACTGGGATGTCCCTGAGGAGCAGATCGCCCGCCTCTATCTGCACCTTTTGCGGGCACAACAGCATGGAACTCTTCGGTGTCAAAAAAAGACATCCATATCCCTGGCGGCAATATAGTTACGGAGCTAGAACCATAATCAAAAATCTATTTCCTATTCCGCGAAAGGGCGATGGAACCGGTCCTCGCAATCTCCTTTATTCCCATTGGTTTTAAAAGCTTGAGGAGCGCCCCGAGCTTCTCCCGGGTACCGGTTACCTCGATGATATAGTGGGTAGAGCTCACATCGACTACCTTGCACCTGAAGATATCCGCCAGTCTTAGGATTTCTGCCCTATGCTCAGGATCGGCTTTCACCTTCACGAGCGCCATCTCGCGCTCCACGAAATTGGTGCCGGTGAGATCGTACACCTTGATCACATTGACAAGCTTGTTGAGCTGCTTCTTGATCTGTTCGATAATCATCAGATTTCCCTCGGTAACCAGGGTTATCCTGGATATGAGGGGATCCATGGTCTCGGCGACGCACAGGCTCTCTATGTTAAAACCACGGCCGCTGAAGAGCCCCGCGATGCGTGAGAGTACCCCAGGTTGATTATCGACTAACAATGAAATGGTATGTTTTTCTTCTTGCATAATCCACGCTCTCCTTTTTCACACGAGCAGCATCTCCGTGATTGGTGAACCCGCCGGGACCATAGGGTACACGCACTCCTCACGGTCTACCCAGAAGTCCATAATCACTGGCCTTGGTATGCTCAGGCCTGTTTGGAGCACGAACTCGACCTCCTCCGGCTTGGTGGCCTTGAGACCGACAGCACCATAGGCCTCGGCCAATTGCGTAAAATCCGGTCCATGTTCAAGATCGGTCGATATGTATCGCTTCTCATAGAAGAGCTCCTGCCACTGCCGCACCATACCGAGGTACCGATTGTTAAGTATCACGACCTTCACCGGCAGATTATAGTGAACAGCAGTGGCGAGTTCTTGAATATTCATCTGGATGCTCCCGTCCCCGGCGATATCAACCACAAGCGCATCTGGGCAGGCCCGCTGCGCACCGATGGCAGCCGGGAAACCAAATCCCATACAGCCCAATCCACCGGAGGTGATGAAGGTGTTGGGCCGATCAAAGCGGTAATATTGCGCGGCCCACATCTGATTTTGCCCCACTTCGGTGGTGATGATTGCTTCACCCTTGGTGAGTTCATAGAGCTTCTCGACCACATACTGGGGTTTGAGGGTATCGCCTTGCTCGTAGGCCAGGGGAAAGGTGCGCCTCCATTGTTCTATCTGGTCGAGCCAGGCGCTAGTATCCCTCGTCTCTATGCCTGACCTATCCTCATCCATGAGCCTGTTGAGCTCGGCAAGGGCAAGCCTGCAATCACCGACAATAGGCACCGTGACCGGGATATTCTTGCGAATGGAGGTGGGATCAATATCGATATGGATGATCTTTGCATGGGGGGCAAAGGTATCTATCTTACCGGTGATCCTGTCATCGAAACGGACCCCGATTCCGATCAAAAGATCGCATGAACCGACGGCCATATTCGCCCAGCAGGTTCCATGCATGCCGAGCATTCCAAGCCAGCGCGGATCAGTGCCGGGAAAGGCGCCCAGTCCCATGAGAGTACCTGTCACAGGGGCATTCAGTCTCCTCGCAAAGGTGATGAGTTCCGCGGATGCCCCGGATAGGATAACCCCCCCACCTGCCAGTATTACCGGCTTGTGGGCATCTTGGATGAGGTCGAGTGCCCGCTTGAGCTGCTTTCTATTCGGCTTATAGGTGGGATTATAGGACTTTAACGAGGTCATCTGTACGGGTTGATAGTCTGTTTTTTCCTGCGTGATGTCCTTCGGAATATCCACAAGTACAGGACCGGGGCGTCCTGATCGGGCGATATAGAATGCCTCTTTTAAGGTCCTGGCAAGATCTTCCACTTTTCTCACGAGATAGTTATGCTTGGTACAGGGTCGGGTGATCCCCACGGTGTCCACCTCCTGAAAGGCGTCATTTCCGATGAGATGAGTGGGTACTTGAGCAGTAAAGACGACCAACGGTATGGAGTCCATATAGGCAGAGGCGAGGCCTGATACGGTATTCGTAGCGCCAGGGCCGGAGGTTACCACGCAGACCCCGATATCCCTTTTCGCCCTCGCGTAGCCATCTGCCGCGTGTACCGCCCCCTGCTCATGTCTGGTCATGACATGCGTGATCTCGCTCTTGGCCAGCTCGTGGAAGATCTCAATCGCGGCAGCACCGATGATCCCAAAAACGGTATCAACCCCTTCCTCCTTTAAGACCTTTATTAGGATTTGAGCACCTGTCAGTTTCAAGCCCTTCACCTCCTTTGTTTCTGGTTGTCTCCTCTATTAGATGATCTAGATAAGCCGCCTGTTGCTCGGCAGCGTCTTTCCTCGCTTTACATACTCCACCAGCCCTCCTGCCTCTATTATTTGCCTCATAAAATCAGGAAGGGGTTTCGCTGAAAATCTTCTCCCCGTATCCATATCCTCTATCTCACCTCGGAGGAGATCAACCGACACCATTTCCCCCTCGTTGAGGGCGCGAGAGGCCTCAAGGGATTCAACCAGGGGAAGGCCTATATTAAAGGCGTTCCTGTAGAATATTCGAGCAAAGCCTTCCGCGATAATAAGGCTAATACCGGCGCCCTTTATGGCGAGAGGCGCGTGCTCCCTGGACGATCCAGTGCCGAAATTCTTCCCGGCAACAATGATATCTCCCCGCGTAATCATATCCCTAAAGTTCTGCCTCACGTCGGTAAAACAGTGCCTTGCGAGCTCCTCTTGGTCGTGTACGTTGAGAAACCTGGCCGGGATAATGAGGTCGGTGTCTATATCATCGCCGAACTTCCATACCTTTCCCTGAAATCTCATTTATAGCTCCTCCGGTCCGGCAATACATCCCAGTATGGCCGAGGAAGCAGCCACCACCGGACTTGCAAGATAGACCTCGCTCTTGGGATGCCCCATTCTGCCTATGAAGTTTCTGTTGGTCGTTGAGAGGGCGCGTTCTCCCTCTGCCAGGATGCCCAGGTGCCCACCGAGACACGGCCCGCAAGAGGGGGGACCGATCACCGCACCGGCATCAACCAACACCCCTATGATGCCCTCTTTTATCGCCTCTTTATAGACAAGCTGGGAGCCCGGCATGACGATGAGCCTCACCCCCTTTTTCACGGTCTTGCCCTTTAGGATAGTGGCGGCGTCTCTCAGGTCTTCCATCCTACCGTTGGTGCATGAGCCTATAAAGACCTGATCCAGCTCAATATTCCCAACCTGCGATAACGGACGAACGTTGGCCGGGGAATAGGGGAAGGCAACCTGGGGTTCCATTGTATCAACCTCTATCCGGATTACCCTTTCATAGTCTGCACCAGGGTCACTGATGCAGACTGAGGGTGCTCTGTGGGATCTATCAGCCACAAAGCCCAGGGTAATCCCGTCCGGCTCTATGATGCCGTTTTTCGCACCGGCCTCTACCGCCATATTGGTCATGGTGAACCTCTGGTCCATGGAGAGCCCCTTGATAACCGTTCCGGAAAATTCAAGGGCCCGGTAGTTGGCTCCATCGACCCCCAATATACCTAGGGTATGGAGTATGAGATCCTTGCCCCGCACCCATGGAGACAGGTGCCCCTCATACTCGATCTTGATCGTGGGGGGCACCTTAAGCCAGGTTTTACCGGTCGCCATTATCACGCCGAGATCGGTGCTTCCTACGCCAGATGAAAATGCTCCCAGCGCTCCATAGGTGCAGGTATGGCTGTCAGCCCCGATCGTCAAATCTCCCGGAATAACCAAGCCCTTTTCCGGAAGTATCACATGCTCGATCCCACCTTGCCCCATCTCATAGTAATGCAGGATGCCATGGAGTACTGCGAATTCCCTCATGACCTTGGCCTGCTGGGCGGAGCTGATATCCTTGTTCGGCACAAAGTGGTCAGGAATAAGCGCGATCTTGCGACGGTCGAAGACCGCGTGAGCCCCTATTTCCTCGAATACCTTTATTGCCAGAGGAGCAGTAATGTCATTTGCCAATGCCAGGTCTACCTCCACCTCTATGAGGTCTCCAGGTGAAACGCGTTCACAATTGGCGTGTTGTGCCAGGATCTTCTCGGTTATGGTCATGGGCATTTCTTTATACTTTCCCCTTCTTGAGTTTCACTGGTAGCCGCGGTATTGAGGCAAGCGCCTTGACTCATGAGGTCTTTTTAGACCAGGAGTTTCGTTTTAGGTGCTCCAATCTGTTCAATCCATTGATATAGGCCTTTGCGCTGGCGACTATTATGTCGGGATCGTTCCCCTTGCCAAGCATCTGGACCCCGTCTTCCTCCAGCCGAACCGTCACGCTTCCCTGGGCATCCGTTCCTCCGGTAAGGGAATCGATTGAGAAGTGAAGCAGCTTGGAGTGAGTTCCGGTCATCGTTGCAATGGTGTTGAAGGTGGCATCGATGGGACCTACACCGAACCCCGAATCCTTTTCCATCCTTCCGTCAATCTCCAGTTGTACTGTTGCAGTAGGGAAGGTGGCTGTTCCGCTCACCACGTTGAGATATTGCAGCTTGAAGATATCTGGAACCCTCAGGATTTCCTCGGCAACGAGTGCCGCTAAATCATCGTCTACGATTTCCTTCCTCTTGTCCGCGAGCTCTTTGAATCTCTTAAAGAGCTTGTCAATTTCATTACCGGACAAATCATAACCGAGCCCTCGTAAGCGCTCCTTAAATGCATGCCGTCCAGAATGTTTCCCCATAACGAGTCGATTTGTGTCCAAGCCAATAGTGGCGGGCTCCATTATCTCATAGGTGGTCCTGTGTTTTAATACCCCATCTTGATGGATTCCCGCCTCATGGGCAAAGGCATTACCCCCCACAATGGCCTTATTAGGCTGTACCGGGATACCGGTAATCATGACAAGTAGATGACTCGAGGGATATATCTCTTTGGTGTCTATATCACTGAAAAAGTTGAGATAGCTACGCCTTGTATGAAGGGTCATCACGACCTCCTCGAGGGAGGTATTGCCCGCCCGTTCTCCAATGCCGTTTACCGTCACCTCCACCTGGCGTGCGCCAGCGCTAATACTTGCCAAGGTATTGGCCGTTGCCAAGCCCAAATCATTATGGCAGTGAACGCTCAAGATCGCCTTTCCTATATGGGGCGTATGCCGCTTCACATACGCAACAAGTTCTGCAAACTCCGTGGGAATCGCGTAGCCCACGGTGTCGGGAAGATTAACAGTGGTGGCGCCGGCTGCAATTGCTGCTTCGAAGATCTTGCAAAGAAAATCGCGGTCCGATCGGGAGCCATCCTCTGCTGAGAATTCGATATTGTCAGTGAATCGTCCAGCGTATTTGATCGCCTCCACTGCCCTGGAGATAACCTGATCTCTGCTCATCTTTAATTTATGTTGGAGATGGATGTCGGAAGTAGCAATGAAGATGTGGATGCGAGGGCGTGCCGCATCCTTTATCGCACCCCATGCGGCGTCGATATCCTCCTTAGAGGTTCGGGCAAGGGCTGCGACCTCAACATTTTTCGCCTTTTGAGCGATCATCTGAACCGCCTCGAAATCCCCCTCCGAGGAGGAAGGGAATCCTGCCTCAATGACATCCACCCTTAGTTTCTCCAGCTGAGAGGCGAAGTGCAGCTTTTCCGCGGTATTCATGCTATAGCCTGGAGACTGCTCTCCATCCCTCAGGGTGGTGTCAAAAATAATGATCTTGTCCGTCATGGAAACGCTCCTTTCATTTCGTTGTGTGGTCCTTTTCAGGGGATATTGATCGGGATTATGACAACGGGAATGGAACGAGCGCCAGCCGCAGGGCCATTGTAATGTTGCTCCCTGCGGCTTTTTCCACCTCTTTTAAATCAATCATGTGCATTGTCTGCTCACCTGATATCTGCCGGATGTCCTTAGGCAAGGTCCTTGCTCAGTTTGAAATAGATGCTATCCACCAGGGCCTGCCAACTTGCCTCGATGATATTCTCTGATACACCCACGGTATTCCAGATGTCCTTGCCATCTCGTGATTCAATCAAGACCCGAACCTTTGCCGCTGTTCCGGCTCTGCCCTCTAATACCCTCACCTTGAAGTCAACCAATCTCATCTCCCTGATATTGGGATAAAATTTGCGCAGTGCCTTCCGGAGGGCATTGTCGATCGCGTTCACGGGACCGTTTCCCTCGGCTGCCGTGATCTCTTCCTCCTTGCCGACCGATATCTTGATCGTTGCCTGTGAGGTTGTCTGACCGTCCCTGTCTTTCTCATTGATCACCCGCAGGGAGAGCAGGGAAAAGGGCTCCTCGAATTGACCAGTGGTCTTTTTCATGAGAAGTTCAAGCGAGCCCTCGGCTGCGTCGAACTGGTAGCCCTGATCCTCCATTCGTTTTATCTCCTTGACGATCTCCCTGCTATCATATCCATTACCACCTAATGTGATCCCCATCTCATTCGCCTTGTACTCTATGTTGCTTTTCCCCGCGAGATCGGAAACGAGCACACGTCGTTTGTTTCCCACGATCCCAGGTTCAATGTGCTCGTAGGCAGGCGGTTTTTTCACAATCGCGCTTACGTGTACCCCGCCCTTGTGGGCGAAGGCGCTGCGCCCGACAAAGGGCCTTTCATTCAGGGGCGGAATATTCGCTACGTCGCTCACATATCTCGAGACCTCGGTGAGAAGGGGAAGCTTCGAGTCATCGAGGCATTTTCTCCCCATCTTTAGGTGGAGGTTTGGTATCACGGAGGTGAGATCCGCGTTTCCGCAGCGCTCGCCATATCCGTTTATCGTTCCCTGCACCATAGTGACGCCGGCCTCAACAGCGGCAAGCGTGTTGGCGACGGCGAGTCCGCCATCATTGTGCATGTGGATACCGAAGGGAACGCCGGGAAAGGATTTCCTCACCTCTTCAACAATCCTTTTTACCTCGCCCACCATGGATCCTCCATTGGTATCGCAAAGCACGATAATATCGGCATCCCCGGAGAGCGCTGCCTGAACCGTCCTCAGGCAATACTCGGGGTTGGCCTTGTAGCCGTCGAAGAAGTGCTCAGCGTCATATATAACCTCCTTCCCCCTTGATTTAATATACCTGATGGACTCCACGATCATCCCTAAGTTTTCCTCTGGAGAGACACCCAGGATCTCGGTAACGTGGAGGTCCCAGCTCTTTCCGAATATGGTCAGCGTGTGCGTTCCGGCTTGAAGGAGCGCCTTGAGGTTAGGATCATTTTCGGGTCGTATCCCCGGTTTTCTGGTGCTGCCAAAGGCGGTTAAGCGAGTGATGTCAAGCCGGAGATCCTTGGCCATCTGAAAAAAGCGCATATCCTTTGGGTTCGAACCAGGCCATCCACCCTCTATGTAGTGCACACCGAGCTCCGCCAATCGTTGGACTATGCGCAGCTTTTCCTCGGCGGAGAAACTGATCTGCTCTCCCTGGGTGCCGTCTCGCAGGGTGGTGTCGTAGATGAGGATTTGCCCTTCCATATGCTTGCTCCCTGTCTGTGAACTAAAAAACCCGTTATCAGGCTGGCCTGATAACGGGTTTTACGACGAACGGCAAAACATCAAGGCGTTACCAGGCCCGGTAGTTTCAGGCCACCTACCAAGAGGAGGAGCAACAAGGAAAGTACTGCTCTCCCTGTTGCCCTGATAATGCCTATGATGTCTTGAAATAGTTGACTCATTCTATACTAAATCCTTACTTCTCTCCACGTTTGCGCATGATTCTATAAATGAACAAAATTCAAGTGTCAAGTATTTTTTTAAAAAAAATGTAAAAAGTTGCCCTGTTCATCAAAAGGTAAAGATCTTAACATGATTCACCATTATTATCTGAATATGGTGACCTGTTATCCCCATGGACTCACCCACAAGGCCTTATGACATTTTAAGAAGAGGCCTCTGCCAGGGCCTTTGAAAGGGAATTGATAAACGATTTCATTGGGATATGGCCGTCTTTCCTGTCCCTATTGCGGGACAAAAGATCTATTAAAGCACTGCCGACAATAACCCCGTCACAAAGATGTCCGATCTCCCTCACATGGGATGGAGACGAGATCCCGAATCCTACGACAAGCGGCTTGTGGGTGACGCCCCTCAGCATCTTGAGATAATTGCTCAACTCATGCGGAATTTTCCGCCTTTTCCCCGTCACACCGGTAATGGACACGACATAGAGAAAGCCGCTGGTTTTTCCGGCAATAAATCTTGCTCTGGCTGGAGGGGTGTTGGGCGCTACAAGAAAGATGACGGCCAGATTATTCTCCCTTGCCAACTCCCTCCATTCGGCGGCCTCTTCCGGGGGAAGATCCGGGATTATAAGGCCATCCACCCCTGCAATGGATGCCTGGCGGGCCAGCTTTCTTAATCCCAATCGATACACCGGATTAAAATAAGTCATCAAGACAATGGGGATATCGGTCCTTTGTCTGAGTTCCTGGACCAGTACGAGTATCTTTTCAAGATCAATATCGTGCCTCATGGCCCTGAGTGATGAGGCTTGAATAACAGGTCCATCGGCTAACGGATCGGAGAAAGGGACGCCCAATTCGATTACGTGGGCACCACATTCCTCGAGCGCGAGAACCAGATCCCCGGTAGTGGCAAGGTCTGGATCACCAGCGGTAAGAAAGGGTACAAGGGCCTTTTTCCTCTCCCTTTTCAACCTCTCGAAAAGCAACTCTATTCTATTCATGCGGTAAAAAATCCTTTCGCCACCCCTGCCTTTCGGCCACGATGGAGACATCCTTATCCCCCCTGCCGGAGAGATTGATAATAATGGTTTTATGCGGGCCTATCTCTGGCGCTAGCTTGGCCGCATAGGCCACGGCATGGGCGCTCTCTAGGGCCGGAATGATCCCCTCGGTCTCTGAAAGGATTCCAAACCCCTCCAGTGCCTCATCGTCGGTCACTGACACATAGGCGGCTCGTCCGGTGTCCTTGAAAAAGGCATGCTCCGGACCTACACCTGGATAGTCAAGGCCGGGGGCAATTGAATGGGCCTCCCTGATCTGTCCTTCCGGGGTCTGTAAAAGATAGCTTAAGGCCCCGTGCAAAATGCCCGGCCTCCCCTCTGAGAGGGTAGCTGAATGTTTGCCTGTATCCAGGCCAAGACCAGCCGCCTCCACCCCTATCAATTGTACCGGATCGTGACGGAAGGGATAAAATATGCCCATGGCATTGCTCCCGCCACCTACACAGGCTACGATAGCATCGGGAAGACGGTCCTCCGCCCTTTTGATCTGCTGCCGGGCCTCCCGGCCTATTACCGACTGAAATTCCCTCACCATTACGGGATAGGGGCATGGGCCGACAACCGATCCTAAGACATAGTAGGTGTTTCTGACATTGGTCACCCAGTCCCTAATCGCCTCGTTTACCGCGTCCTTCAGGGTTTGGCTCCCCTGCTTGACCGGAATCACATCGGCACCGAGAAGATTCATGCGACACACATTCATGGCCTGCCGGTGGATATCCTTCTCACCCATATAGATATGGCACTCCATATTGAAGAGGGAGGCTGCCGTGGCGGTGGCTACCCCATGCTGGCCTGCCCCGGTTTCAGCAACAACCCTGGCCTTACCCATTTTCCTGGCCAGAAGGACCTGTCCCATGGTGTTGTTGATCTTGTGGGCGCCTGTGTGAGCCAGATCCTCCCTCTTTAGGTAGATCTTCGCTCCGCCTAAACGCCTGCTCAGGCGCCCTGCGAGGTAAAGTGGGGTGGGCCGCCCCACATAGTGATGAAGATAATAGGCTAACTCAGACCGGAAATCCCTATCCCTCATAGCTCCCCGGAAGGCCTTTTCCAGCTCTTTAAGGGGGCCCATAAGGGTTTCCGGCACAAATGCTCCCCCATAAGCCCCGAAATATCCTCTTCTCTTATTCACCGCCATTTCCCTCAAGCCTCGATCTCCCGTATCTTATCCATAAGCTTTTTCATCAAAAGGGGGCTTTTTATCCCTGGGCTGTCTTCAATGCCGCTATTCACATCGACGGCGTATGGTTGAACGGTCAAGATAGCCCTCTGGATATTGGAAGGCCTCAGGCCACCAGATAAGATGACCGGCATTTCGAACTCCCCGGCAGCAGTGGCCAGGTTCCAGTCAAAGGTCTTTCCCGTGCCCCCTTTTAGCCCCTTTTGGTATGCGTCTAGGAGCGCTGCCCTGATTTTCCCTCGATAACCCCGTATCGGTACAAGGCTCGAGGCATCATTCAGGCGGAAGCCCTTGATCGCACGCGGCATCAGGGCGCCGCAGAATTCAGGGGACTCATCTCCGTGGAGCTGGATCATCTCAAGGCCGCAAAAATCCACAATATCATGTATCCTGGTAAGGCATTCATCCACAAAGACCCCCACTGTCTGTACAAAAGGTGGAAGCTCATTGATGATATGGCGTGCCTGCTCAGGGGTAACCTGTCGAGGACTTGGGGCAAAGACAAAGCCAAGGGCATCTGCCCCCAGTTCGACGGCCATTGAGGCATCGTGGGTGTTTGTGATGCCGCAAACCTTAACCTTGACCATCCCTTACCCCTGTGTGCTGTTTAGCCGCCGCTGCGAGCCCTTTTGCCTTCTTCACGATATCCTCGCTCTTCATCAGGGCAGTTCCCACCAGAATTGCCTGGACTCCGGCCTCCTTTAATGCCAGGACGTCGTTCCCGTTGGTGATACCACTTTCACTGACGATGATATGTCCTCCTGGCACCAATGGGGCAAGCCTGAGGGTAGTGGCGAGATCAACCTTGAAGGTGTCCAGATCCCGGTTGTTTATTCCAATGATATCGGAGTTGCACTCAATGGCCTTGTGAAGATCATGTTGGTCGTGAACCTCGACAAGGGCTGCCACGCCTAACCTTTGGCACATGCCGAGAAGTCCCTTTAGCTTCTGCCGTGATAAAATATGGGCGATAAGGAGAATGGCATCTGCCCCCCATGAGAATGATTCTCTCACCTGGATCTCGTCCACAATAAAGTCCTTGCGCAATATGGGCAAGGAGGTTGCCCTTTTCAATCGGGGCAGATGGCCTAAATCTCCCCTGAAAAACCTTTTATCGGTCAAAAGCGATATCGCTGCTGCCCCGGCCTCCTCATATATCCGACCAATTGTAACGGGGTCCGTCTTCTCATGGATAATACCAACTGAGGGGGAGGCGAACTTTATCTCGGCAATCATGTTGATCCTATCTGTTCTGGATATGGCACCCTTGAAATCACGAATTGGAAAGGCAGGCCTTTCCCTTGTAATGCCTTCACGTGTGTATTTGAGCTCGCGAACCTCTTTTTGTTTTTCCGCGATTATCTCTGCTAGCAGGCCATTCATAATAAACTCTCCTATAGCCCTTTACCGGGGATTCCTTGCTGGGTAAAATGAATCAAAGAATCAAGCTTTTCCCTGGCTCGGCCGGAATCGATGGAATCCCTTGCCCTTTCGATGCCCTCTTTAAAACCACTATCAAGATCGGCGGCCACAAAGGCGGCCGCAGCATTTAACAGAACCATATCTCGCTTCGGACCTCGCTGGCCCTCAAGGATCTCTCGGATAATACGGGCGTTCTCTCTCGCGTTTCCCCCTCTAATGGAATCGGAAGTCGCCCTTCTCAAACCATACTCCTCCGGGATCATGTGAAAGGTGTTCACCTCACCATCCTCAAGGTGAGAAACCTTGGTAGGCCCGCAGATGCTGATCTCATCAACAGTTCCTTCGCCGCACACTACAAACGCCCTCCTCATTCCAAGCCTTCTCATGACATGGGCAATCTTCTCCGTAAGATCAGGGGAATACACGCCCAGGACCTGGACTGTGGCTCCAGCCGGGTTGGTGACGGGGCCGAGGAGGTTGAAAATGGTCCTGAGCCCTATCTCTCGTCGAGGCTCTGCCGCGTATCTCATGGCCCCATGAAAGAGGGGGGCATAGAGAAAACCTATCCCCACCTCCTGGATGCATCTTTCTACCTCTGAGGGAATAATATCCAGTGCAACGCCCAGGTTTTGCAGTACATCCGCGCTTCCGCACAGGCTCGAGACAGCACGGTTCCCATGTTTGGCCACTTTTAGCCCGGCGCCGGCGGCCACAAATGCCGCGGTGGTGGATACATTAAAGGTCATAGCACCGTCTCCGCCGGTCCCGACAATATCCAGGATAGTCTCTTCCATTCCATTGATCTGGTCCCCTGCCATTTGATTGCTGAGGCAGATACCTTTTGCCTTGGCCCTCATTACCCTGGCGGCCCCTACAATCTCATCAACGGTTTCCCCCTTTATCCTTAAGGCCGTGATAAATGAGCCTATCTGGGCAGGGGTCGCCTTCCCGGTCATGACCTCCTCTATCGTTGCTTCCATCTCCTCTTGTGTAAGGTCGTTTCCATTGGCCACCTTGGCAATAGCCTCTTTGATCATAGCTCACCCCTCCTTCCTGCTGATATGCAGAAAATTTTTGATAATATGTGTCCCGCAATCCGTGAGGATCGATTCCGGATGAAATTGAACTCCCTCCACCCTGAATTCACGGTGTCTCAGGCCCATAATCTCCCCCTCCTCCGTCCATGCGCTTATCTCCAGGCAGTCCGGCAGCGAGTCTCTGCATACGATCAACGAGTGGTAACGAGCAGCCTCAAAGGGATTGGGCAGGTCCTGATAGAGGGAACGGCCGTCGTGAAAAATAGGGGAGGTCTTGCCGTGCATAATTCTCTTGGCCCGAACAACCTTACCGCCAAAGGCCGTTGAGATAGATTGATGTCCCAGGCAAACACCCAGAAGGGGGATCTTGGGTCCGCAATGACGAATTAGGTCCACCGAGATGCCGGCCTCGGTCGGGGTACCGGGTCCGGGTGAGATGACAATTGCACACGGTTTCAAACCCTCGACAGCAGAGAGATCTATTCGATCGTTTCTCCATACCTGGACATGCTCCCCGATCACCTGGAACATCTGGACGAGATTATAGGTGAACGAGTCATAGTTATCGATCATCAGAATCATCGTTGGCTCCCCCTTTCAATGGCCTTGAGCATGGCGGCCGCCTTTCTTAATGTTTCCTCGTATTCTCCTTCAGGAGATGAGTCGGCAACGATCCCCGCTCCTACCTGAATGGAGAGCCTGGTATCCGTGATGGTGATGGTGCGAATGGTGATGCAGAAGTCCATGTTCCCGTTAAAGCCGAAATAGCCTACAGCCCCGGCATAGGGCCCCCTAGGCGTGGGTTCCAGGTCGCTGATGATTTCCATGGCCCTGATCTTAGGTGCGCCGGAAACGGTCCCTGCCGGAAAGGCCGCCATGAAGAGGTCAAACGCATCCATCTCCGATTTCAATTGTCCCTCCACGCTGGAAACGATGTGCATCACGTGGGAGTAACGCTCCACACCCATAAGCTGAGGCACGCTCACCGAACCCGGCATGGCCACCTTTCCCACATCGTTTCTCCCCAGATCGACCAGCATGATATGCTCGGCACGCTCCTTGGGGTCGGCCAGGAGTTCCCTTTCGAGCTCCAGATCCCTTTCAGGGGTTTTGCCTCGTGGCCGGGTGCCTGCGATGGGCCGCAGCTCGATCTTTCTATTCGTCAGACGGGCGAGGATTTCAGGAGAAGACCCGATCAACTTAGTCGCCCCGAAATTGAGGTAGAACATGTAGGGCGAAGGATTGATGCTCCTCAGATTCCGGTAAAGCGTGAAATCATTACCAGCCACATCGCCCGAGAACCTTTGAGACAGGACCACCTGGATCGCATCACCCGCAACGATGTGATCCTTGGCCTTGCAAACTGCCTCCTCAAAGCCCTGTCTGTGGAAATTGGACTCAAGATGAGACACGGAACAGGTATTGTTCTCTGGAATATGCGACAGGGGACGTTGCAGTTCGCCGATGGTTTCATCGATCTCCCGGGAGGCCTGCTCATAGACCTCATACAGGTCACCGCTTTCCCGCAAATGGGCAAATGTGACCGCCTGGATCCGGTGGGTGAGATGGTCGAAGATGATTAGGCGCCCGGAAAAGGTAAAGAGAGACTCGGGCATCCCCGCGTGATGGGGGGAGATCCCGGGCAGATATTCCCACTTCCTGACCAGGTCGTAGTTGAAATACCCCACAAATCCTCCTTGAAACGGCGAAAGGCCATCCAGCGTCACCGGTTCAAACTGCTTGATCAAATCCCTCAGAACATGCAAAGGGTTCCCGGCATCTTCCACTATCTTCTTTTTGCTTCCCCGTGTTATCTCCATCTTCTGGCCCAGGGATGCCGCTACAAGGAGGGGCTTGTATCCTATGAAACTGTAGCGTCCCCATCTCTTACCGCCTTCGGCACTCTCCAGAAGATATGAATAAGACTTGTCTTTGATCTTCAAATAAGCGGAAACCGGCGTCTCCGTATCCGCCAAGAATTCCCGATAGAGCGGTATCAGGTTTCCCTGCTCTGCCAGACGCTTGAACTCGGAAAAAGAAGGGTTCATGTTTAAATCTCGAGCTTGAATGAAAAAAAAGGCCGTGAGATTTTGCGCCCCACGGCCCTTTTTAAAGACATTGACGTAATAAAAAAACCGTGGAACCCTTGAGAAGCGGGCCCACGGTCTTTGAGTTTATGATCTTACACGAATACTCCTACGGTGAGCGCACCTCCCTTTTGGAGCTGCGCCAGCACCAATTCTTGCGTAATATTACTGTCCTGTCTCCAGACATGGGCTGCTTTTTAAAGAGGTTTCCATGAAATGTCAAGAACAAAATTTCCATCCAAAAAAATTTTTTGCTTATGGCCCTAACTCCGCAACTAGATTGCCACCAGGGATAGGGATGTCTCTTTTTACAACCGAAGAGTTCCCTGCTGTTGTGCAAGCAAAAGGTGCAGATGGAGGCGGGCGATCTGCTCCTCAGGGGCATCCCAGGTCTCCCTCTATGGATGTCTCTATAGGCGACCGGCGCCCGCCTGGATCATCGGCAGAGAGCCAGCTCATAGCACCTTCCTAGTTCGGTTGTAAAAAGAGACATCCCTATCCCTTATTTTAACTCTGCGGAGTTAGATACATGATCGAAAAAATTTTTCTGTAAAAAATTTTTCTTGACAACCGGGTTTGATTCATTTAAAAGGACACAAAACCTAGAGAAGACTCATGGCAAGAGAAGTGATAAACAATCGATCCTGGAAAGGCTTTTATTTTTATTTTGGAAGGGGAGGTCTGCCCATGGATTGATTGATCATTCTTTTTTCTTTC
Source organism: uncultured Desulfobacteraceae bacterium (assembly GCA_964549945.1). Taxonomy (GTDB): domain Bacteria; phylum Desulfobacterota; class DSM-4660; order Desulfatiglandales; family B25-G16; genus B25-G16. The sequence continues at coordinate 15,234 of CAZJXD010000027.1, forward strand.
GAAGCCGTGGGCAGACCAAAGCCCACGGCTTTTTTTGTGGGTTGATCTTTTATTGATGAGATTTCAGGGAGCGCTTGAACTGAGGGCGAATTTCAAGCGGGTACTGAGATGAATATCGTGCTTATAGGATACCGTTGCAGCGGCAAGACCACAGTGGGAAAAATCCTCGCCACTGAACTGGGAATGGATTTTCTCGATACGGATACCTTGATTGAGGAAAGGGCCGGTTGTTCCATTGAGGCATTGGTCTCTATAAAGGGATGGGATCGTTTCCGCGAGATTGAAAAGGGGCTGGTTCAAGGCCTTTCAACGAGAGATAACCTGGTCGTCGCCACGGGGGGCGGGGTTGTGATGGATGAAGGGAACGTGAAAAACCTGAAGAAGAACTCTTGGATAGTCTGGCTTAATGGGAGGCCCGAAGTCCTCAAGGAGAGGATGGGCAAGGAGCAGAGATCGGGGAAACGCAGGCCATCCCTGACCGGCGCAGATCCTTTGGGAGAGATTGAAGGGGTTTTAGGCATCCGGAGGCCGCTTTACGAACAGGCAGGGGATCTCATGGTGGATACAAGCGAGCTCTCCATCCGTGAGGCGGCTGCTTTGATCATGAACAATCTGCCACAAAACTCCTAGGGAAATAATTATGGCGGGAAGCTCATTTGGAGAGGTATTTAGGGTAACCACATTTGGTGAATCGCACGGAGATGGCGTGGGCGTGGTCATTGATGGATGCCCCCCCTGGATCAGCCTATCACCAGAGGACTTTGTGCGGGATATGGCGCGACGCAGACCGGGAAGGGATTCCATTGTCACCCCAAGGAATGAGGAGGATCGCGTGGAGATTCTCTCCGGTGTGTTCGAAGGCCTTACCACAGGAGCTCCCATTACCCTTTTCATCAGAAACCGGGATGCTGACAGCAGGCCATATGAGATCCTGCGTAAGCTTTTTCGACCGGGCCACGGCGATTACACCTACTTTAAGAAGTACGGCCATTTCGATTTCAGGGGAGGGGGAAGGTATTCCGCGAGGGAGACCGCGGCCCGGGTTGCTGCCGGGGTGGTGGCCGGGAAGATACTGGAACCCCTGGGAGTAAAAGTGGTGGCATACACCCTCGAGTTGGGCGGCATCAGGGCCGAGCGCATAAACCTGGACTTCATTGAGAAAAGCCCCTTTTACTGTCCCGACCCGATTTCCTCGCAAAGGATGGAGGAAGTCGTTTCCAATACCAGAAAAGAGGGCGATTCCCTCGGGGGTATTGCGGAGATCCGTGTTACAGGCTGCCCCGCAGGACTTGGCGAACCTGTCTTTGACAAATTAGATGCCGATCTGGCAAAGGCGGTCATGTCGGTTGGGACGGTGAAGGGCGTTGAGATAGGGGCAGGCTTTGAGGCAGCCAGGCTCAGGGGTTCGGAAAATAATGACCCTATTACCCCCGGTGGATTTGGTTCAAATTGGGCTGGAGGGATTCTTGGTGGCATCTCCAATGGAGATGAGATCCTCTTGAGGGCTGCTATGAAGCCGATTCCCTCTATCAGCCAGGAGCAGGATACGGTTGACCGGGAAGGACATCCGGCCAGGATGAGATTCACCGGCAGGCAAGACATCGCACCTATTCCACGTATTATTCCCGTGCTCGAGGCCATGGTGAAGATCGTTCTTGCAGATCATTATTTGAGGTCAAAAACGATATCATAAGTCATTCATAAAGGAGGAGAGGAGATGTTGGGGAAGGAGATCCGGATGGAAAGGGTCATGGACCGTGATACTAAAAAGACGGTGATGGTGCCCCTGATCCATGGGGTGGGAATGGGGCCCATAGAGGGGATCAAGGATATCAAGAATACCGTGGATGTGGTCTCACTCGGCGGTGCCAACGCGGTTATTCTCCATAAAGGGATTGTGAGAGCTGGCCACCGGCGCAGGGGAACGGACATCGGCTTGATCCTCCACCTGACCGCTACCTTGGAAAACGGAAAACAGGCACTCGTCACCAGTGTGGAGGAAGCTATCACTATGGGAGCGGATGCGGTATCGGTCAGGATAGGTGTTGGCGGACCGGATGAAGAGGCCATGTTGAGGCTGCTGGGTGAGGTCTCCAGGGACGCCTCCAGATGGGGAATGCCGCTGTTTGCCCTCATGGACCCGGGTAGTGGAAGGGATGAGGAACATCGATTGCAAAACCTGATGCGGGCAGCCAGAATCGGGGCTGAAATAGGCGCGGACCTGGTGCGGATACCTTATAGTGGCTCAGAGGATACGTTCAAGGAGGTGGTCTCTGTGTGCCCCGTACCCTTGGTGGCCATTGGCGGAGAAAAAAAGGCCAGGGAGAAGGAGTTCCTTGAGATGGTCCATGGCGTGATGGAGGCTGGCGCAAGCGGTATTTCTGCGGGAAGGAACATCTTTCAGTACAAGAAGCCCGGCAATATGATCAAGGCCATCAGCCAGATCGTGCACAAGGGTTCTTCCGTGTCTAAGGCGTTGGAAGCAGTGAAAGAAGAACCCATTGAAAGCTCTATTTTCACCAGAACCACGATCTGGTAAGCCGCGATGGCTTAGTGGATAATTATGCAACCATAGATGGATGCAGGAGGAGATCAATGCCTGATCTCGCCAGGGTCTGTTGGTGGCGTTTTTTCTTTTATTACAGGGCAGGTCCGCCTATTGGCTGAGAAAATTCGAGAAGAAGGGCCGTGGGCGGATTGATTGACCACGGTTCTTTTTATTTTGATGTGTACAGGTCATGGGGAGGTCAAAGATCCTCTCCGTCGGCCAGGGCAGAATGCCGCTCGAGGCATCAAGTCCCGTGAGGTTGCGAACGATGATACATGGATGAAGTGATAAGACAATGAAAGATCTTAAACTCACGTCGTTAAACAACAATGACAATAAGCGGACTGTGGTTGCCGTGGGAGACGTAAGAATCGGTGAAGATCTCGTGGTGATTGCCGGTCCCTGCAGTGTGGAGAGCGAGGAGCAAACAGTAATAACGGCCCAAAAGGTAAAGGAAGCAGGCGCACGTATGCTCAGGGGCGGTGCATTCAAGCCGAGAACCTCACCCTACGACTTTCAAGGGCTTGGCCTCAAAGGCCTGAAGATACTTGAAAGAGCGAGGAGAGAAACGGGCCTTCCGGTGGTAACCGAGGTAATTGATCCCCGGGATGTCTCCTGGGTGTGCGAGTATGCGGACGTTCTCCAGATTGGCACCAGAAACATGCAGAACTTCTCTCTGCTTAAGGAGGCCGGAAAGGTTGACAAGCCCGTGCTGCTTAAAAGAGGGATGTATTCAACCCTTAAGGAATGGCTGAATTGCGCGGAATACATCCTTGCGGAGGGAAATCCCAACGTTATTCTCTGTGAGAGAGGGATAAGAACATTTGAGACGTACACCAGGAACACGTTGGACCTAAGCATTGTGCCCTCGGTGAGAGAGATCTCCCACCTTCCCATAGTGGTTGATCCGTCTCACGGAACGGGGAAGTTAAGCCTTATTGAACCTATGAGCCTTGCCGCTATTGCGGCTGGTGCAGACGGTGTCATGATTGAGGTGCATCACAATCCGTGTGAAGCCCTATGCGACAAGGATCAAGCCATGCCACCAGACCTGTTTGCGGGCCTGATGAAGAAGCTGCAATTGCTCCGCTCCCATATGAACGAAATGGGTCGGGATAGGGAACCCAAGTCACAGGAGCAGGCATAGTGAAGGTCCTTGATATTCACGGCAGGACGGGTAATTCAACCATATTGATTGGCGAGCGCCTTCAAAATCTGCGGGAGTACAGTAACTCAGAAGAAGTGGTGCTCATCACGGATAAGAACGTCAGGCGCCTTTATTCGAAGGATTTCCCGCACTGCGAGGTCATAGAGATCGGTACCGGCGAGAAGGTAAAAAACCTCGATACCGTGCAGGCCATATACGGGAAGCTTGTGGAGATGGAGGCGGGCCGTAGCTCTTTTCTCGTGGGGATCGGCGGGGGTATTGTCTGCGATATTACCGGGTTTGTTGCCTCGACCTACCTGCGAGGAGTAAGGTTCGGGTTTGTTCCCACAACGCTCCTCTCCCAGGTGGATGCGGGTGTAGGAGGAAAGAACGGTGTGAATTTCGGCGGGTACAAGAATATGGTAGGCGTCTTTCATCAACCTGAATTTGTTCTCTGCGACATGAACCTTCTGAAGAGCCTTCCCGAGAGAGAAGTTACGTGCGGTTTCGCGGAGATAGTAAAGCACGCCGCCATTGCAGACGCTTCTCTGTTCTCCTATCTTGAAGAACACTACGCAAAAGCGCTTGAGCTTGATGCCGAGGCGGTAAAGAGGCTTGTCTACGATTCGGCAGTCATAAAATCGTCAATCGTACGCAGGGATGAAACGGAGAGGGGAGAGCGCAGGAAGCTCAATTTCGGACATACCTTTGGACATGCCATTGAGAAGAGCACAGGGGTTTCCCATGGGGAGGCCGTCAGTCTAGGGATGGTGGTTGCTTCAGGGCTTTCCGTGAGAAGGGGCCTCCTGTCGGAAAAAGATATGGAGAGGATTGAGGCGCTGCTCAGGAACTTGAAGCTCCCTACCAGACTTCGACTTGATGAGAAGGGAGTTCTCGATGCACTCAGGAGGGATAAAAAGAGGAGAGGGGATCGCATACATTTCGTGTCGCTTCATGGCATAGGCAATGCGGTTGTGGAGGAAATACCCATGAGGGAACTGGAGGCCATGGTACATCAGATAAGCTAACCGTTGATCCCCACAGTCCCCTGTCAAATGCGTTCGATACGGAACGGGAAGGCGGCGAGGTGAATAGATGAATTTGAAAGAGATCCGGAAACACATTGATCTTATTGATGCCAAGATCCTGACGCTCTTACACGACAGGATGGAGCTTGGCCTTATGGCCAAGAAGTTTAAATCCCGGATCGAAGACAGAGAGAGGGAGAAAGAGATCCTTGAGAGGATCACAAAGAACATACCAGGGCTGATTCATGCCCGCTTCGTAAAGAGCATCTTTGCCGAGATCATCAAGGAAAGCAAAAATCTTCAGCAGGGCGATTACGAACTTATCGCATTTCAAGGTGAGCACGGTGCGTATGGAGAGGTTGCCTCAAGGCAGTGGAGGAGCGATCTCATTCCCGTGCCGTGCGCTGAATTCCTTGAAGTTTTTGAAGGGGTTGAATCCCGTCTCTGCGATTACGGGATTGTTCCTGTGGAAAACACCCTTGGCGGTTCTGTGGATCAGGTGAACCGACTCCTCATCAATACCGGCCTCAATGTGGTGGGGGCCGTGGAACTTCCCATACACCTCTGCCTCCTTGCGGCTCCCGGAACTGACCACAGGGAGATCCGTACCGTATACTCTCATCCTCAGGCCCTTGCGCAATCCCGAGAGTTTCTCTCAAGGAATAAACTTGAGCCAGTCCAATATTACGATACCGCGGGTGCGGCGAAGATGTTGGCGGAAAAAAGACCGAAGGGATCCGCTGCAATTGCCAGCAAGCTTTCCGCCCAGCTTTATAACCTTGAAATTGTAAAAGAGGGGATAGAGGATCTAGATAGAAATATGACGCGTTTCCTGGTGCTCTCCAGGGAGGAGAACAGGGAAGAGGGAGATAAATGCTCCATAACTTTTTCCACAGAGCACAAGGCGGGCACCCTTTTCCGGGTGCTTGAGGTGTTTGCAAGGGGGAATATTAATCTGACAAGGATAGAGTCGATTCCAAGTGAGCCAGGTAACTATGCGTTTTTCCTTGATTTCATAGGGTCACGCAAGGAGGACAAGGTGGTAAAAGCACTCGATACAGTAAAGGGGATTACCACGAACTTTAGGATGATGGGGTCTTATAAAGAGAGGAAGGCGGCATGAGGATATTTATTATGGGTGCCGGCCATATGGGTGCCTGGCTTGCGGAAGAGCTCTGTCTCGAGCATGAAGTGGCGGTATACGACACAGACAGGAGAAAGCTCAACCGCCTTTTTCACGTAAAAAGGCTTCTCGAGCTCAACAACGTGGAAGAGTTCAAGCCCCAGCTTGTCCTTAATGCGGTAAGCCTCCATAATGCCCGTAGGGCATTTGATGATGTCCTTCCCTATCTCCCAGAAGACTGCATCCTTTCAGACATTGCTTCTGTAAAGACCGGGTTTTTTGAACTATACAAGAGCCTGGGAAAGAGGTTTGTGTCCACCCACCCCATGTTCGGCCCTACCTTCGCTAATATCAGGGACCCCCATAGTGAGAATGCGATCATTATCGAAGAATCTGACGAGCAAGGGAAAGACTTCTTCCGGAGCTTCTATAAGGGACTCAACCTCAGCATCTATGAATACACATTTGAAGAACATGACAAAACCATCGCCTATTGCCTTTCCATCCCCTTTGCCTCATCAATGGTGTTTGCTTCCTGCATGAAAAACCAGGAGGCTCCGGGCACTACATTCAGGAAGCACCTCGAGATCGCACGAGGGCTTCTTTCGGAAGACGATCACCTGCTGGCCGAGATCATGTTCAACCCTTATACCATTCGACAGATCGAGGAGATCAATTCTCAAATGGCCTACCTGGCACATATCATAAGGGGAAGGGATTACGAAGAGATGCAGAAGTTTCTCAATAAGCTAAGGAATAATATTAAATAATCCAATTATTTTTAAAATAATGATCTGCGTTCCAATTATAGCTAAGAATACTCCAGAGGCCCTTGAAAAGATCGCCAGGGCCAATCCTATAGTGGATATGTTAGAGTTCCGACTCGATGTGATGGAATCGTTTCGGCTGGAAGATATGCTCAGAGAGGCCGCCAAACCCGTTATTGCCACCTATCGGTCTAAAAGGGAAGGAGGAAAGGGAGTGGCCGATTATGGAACTCGCGCTCGTTATCTATCGAATGCCGTGGAGAAAGGAGCAGGGCTTGTGGATGTGGAGTACCGCATGCCTCTGGATTTCCGGCGTAGATTTCTTGAAGGGCGTGGCCCATACAAGGTTATCATATCCACCCATCTGCTCGATGGAACTCCTTCCCGTAAAAAATTGGTCGGTATTTTCAGGGAGCTGGCTGCTACGGGCGCGGATATCGTGAAGATTGTCACGCGGGCCAGAGCGCCTGAGGACAACCTCCGTGTATTGGCCTTGATACCCATGGCTCAAAAGGTGGGCGTCAAGATCATCGCAATGTGTATGGGGCCAGAGGGCCGCATATCCCGGATTGCTTCCCCCCTCTTGGGAGGTCACCTGACCTTTGCTTCGCTTGAACAAGGGCAGGAGTCCGCTGATGGACAGATGCCTGTCATTCAAATGAGAGATATCCTTGCGTCACTAAGGAGATGAGCATTGATCAAAACACAGAGCTCTATGGGGTAGTGGGCAATCCCATAGGTCACTCCCTGAGTCCTGCCATGCACAATGCCGCCTTTTCGGCAAGCGGTAAGAATGCTATCTACCTGGCCTTTGAGACAAGAGATGTGGATGGGTGCATTCGAGGCATAAGGGCGTTCGGCATACGGGGGGTGAGCGTGACCTTACCGTATAAGTCTGCGGTGATTCCATTTCTTGATGAGGTGGATGGTTTCGCGAAGCGGATAGGGGCCGTGAACACGGTAGCCAATAAACAAGGCCGCCTGGTCGGGTACAACACCGATGCGAAGGGAGCCCTTAAGGCCCTGGAGGAGAAGATCGAACTTCCCGGTAAAAGGTGTCTAATTATAGGGGCGGGAGGCACGGCGCGGGCTATTGGTTTCATGTTAAGGGATCATGGCGTTTATCTGAGCATTTCCAACCGTTCCAATGGGCGAGGAAAAGACCTGGCTCGCTCTTTGGGATGCCCCTTTGTGCCTTTAAAAGAGGCAAAGGGCATTCAGGCGGATCTGCTCATCCAGACTACGCCCGTGGGCATGTATCCTCATGAGGATCGATGTATCATCTCCCCCGATGTGCTGAGCGAAGGCATGGTGGTGATGGATATTATCTACAATCCCCTTGAAACCATGCTGCTGAAGATCGCAAGGGCTCGAGGGTGTCTGACGATTGACGGACTCGGCATGTTTATCCATCAAGGGGCTGAACAGTTCAGGCTCTGGACCGGCCTTGAGGCGCCCATTCATGCCATGGCCCGAGCGGTAGAAGAGGCGTTGAGGGTAATCAATGAGGGAAGCTAAGACCAGATCGGCTCTGAATGCAACGGTCAGCATACCAGGCTCCAAGAGCATCACCCATCGGGCGCTTATTGCGGCCGGATTGGCCGAAGGGGAGAGCTTGCTCAAGGAATTCCTGGCTTGTGATGACACACTCTATACCGTCAATTCCCTAAGGGAACTTGGTGTAGGAATATCCATTAATGAAGAAAAGACAAGAGTCTCAGGCACGGGGGGTACATTTCCCCCCGTATCAGGCAAAAAAGACATTTTCCTGGGCAATTCCGGAACTTCATATCGTCTTCTTCTATCCACTGTGGCTCTTGCAAGAGGGGAGTTCGTGCTCACCGGTTCTCACCGGATGGGCGAAAGGCCCATTGGAGGTTTGGTCACAGCCTTGAGCAGGTTGGGAGTAAAGGCGTCCTATCTTGAGCGGAAGGGGTATCCTCCTGTCTCTATCCACGCTAACGGTATTCCTGGAGGGAAGGCTACTCTCCTTGGGGGCCAGAGCAGCCAGTTTGTTTCATCCCTCCTTGTATCAGGCCCTTATGCGGAAAAAGGGATAGAGATTGAGGTCAGAGGAGATTTGATCTCGAGTCCATATGTAGATCTTACCCTTGATATTATGGAACGGTTCGGGGTTTCAGGTCTACGTGAAGGATACCGCTATTTCAAGATCCCAACTGGTCAGAGATATATGTCCCGCTCGTTCACGATCGAGGGGGATGTATCAAACGCTTCCTATTTTTGGGCTGCCGCAGCCGTAACCGGAGGGACTGTGGCCACGGAAAATATCTATCCTGCCATCACCAAGCAGGGGGATATCGCCCTTCTCGATATCATGGAGGAAATGGGCTGCCGTGTGGAGAGAGACGCTGAAAGGGTGGTTGTTCATGGCGAGGCGCTGTCTGGTATTGAGGCGGATATGGGAGTCATGCCGGATATGGTACCCACCTTGGCTGCATTAGCCGTTTTTGCCGAGGGTAAGACAGTTATTCGAAACGTTTCTCACCTACGGTATAAGGAGAGCAACCGTTTAAAGGCCATTGCCTCTGAATGGAGTAAGCTGGGCGCTCGGGCAGAGGAACTTGATGACGGCATCATCATCCATGGAGGAGAAAAGCTCTCGGGAACAGTAGTTGACCCCCATGGCGATCACCGCCTTGCCATGAGCCTTGCCGTAGTCGGGTTGAGGGTGCCGGGAATCAGGATAAGAAATGAAAGGTGCGTGAACAAATCATTTCCCCGATTCTGGGAATTATGGGATAGGCTGTAGCACGATAAGCGCGTCTACGGCAATAGGGCGATTTCCGGATATGATCACGGGGTTGATATCTATCTCCTTAATCGCATCATGGTCCTGACCGATCCTTCCCACGTTGATGAGCATCTCCGAGAGCATGTCCCTGTCAACGGCCTCCATCCCCCTGACGGCGTCGAGTATCTTGTGGGCCTTGATCTCCCCCATCATCTCAAGGGCATCCCGTTTCTCCAGGGGTGCGAGCCTGAACGAGACATCCTTCAGGATCTCGGTGAAGATTCCCCCGAGACCGAACATAACGCATGGTCCGAATTGAGGGTCCCTGATCAAGCCTACTACCAATTCCCGTTTCCCCCTGATCATCTCCTGGACGAGTACCGCCCCTTTGCCGCCATTCATCCCCGCGATGATCCCCTCAAAGGCATCCAATGCCTCCGTGTCATTTCTTATATCCGTGCGGATGAGCCCCCTTTCCGTCTTGTGGGTGATCTCCGGCGCACATCCCTTCATCACCACGGGATACCCGATCTCATTTGCCGCGCTAAGGACATCGTCGCTGCGTTCAACCAGCATTTCCCGGGTAACCGGGATTCCGTAAGAGGAGAGAATCCCCTTTGATTCATGCTCGGAAAGCGTTGTTTGCCCTCTCTTTAGTGCATTGTCTATTATTTCCATAGTAAGTCCTTATCTCAAGTGAATGTGTTGTCGGTTAAGATTTAGGATTAGCAATTCAAAGAAATATCCAACCACAGACACACACAGACTATTGTGGCGACGACCTGTCGCCACAATAACCGTCATGCCCTTCGGGCAGATTTAAAGATATTCCCATTATCTTGATCTTTCGAAGCTTAGACAATGATTTTCAGTTTGCCAAAGGCAAATGGCGTTTTTTGTTCGGCCAAGTCGGCCGAACAAAATGTCCCAGTCCGTCTGCGTGGGTCAGCGGCTAATTCGACCATAGCATTTTTTCATTGCAGGCGCCTGGCTGTCATTCGCAGTTCATCCTTTTTTTACCTCCCGCACCTTGTCCTTCAACGCCGGGACGATCTTGAACAGGTCATCCACGATCCCGTACTCGGCGGTTCTGAAGATAGGTGCCTTGGGGTCCTTGTTTATGGCGATGATCGTACCCGCTCCAGACACACCAGCCATGTGCTGGAAGGCGCCGCTTATGCCAATGGCGATGTACACCTTGGGGCTCACCGACTTGCCCGAGGTCCCCACCTGAAGGTACTTGGGCAGCCAGTTCTTATCCACAATGGGCCTGGAACAGGAGACAATCCCACCGAGGGCCTCGGCGAATTCCCTCACCAGAGCGATATTTTCCTCCTCCCCGATACCCCTTCCCACGGAAACGAGGAGTTCTGCCTGGCTGATGTCCACCTCGCCGGCAGCTGTCTCGATATATTCCACAAACTCCTTCTTTAACGGTACTTCCGTGAGGGGGAAGTCCTTCTTCACTATTTCCGCCTTCCGCTCACCGAGAGGCTCCTTTGAGAACACGCCCGATCGAACAGTGAGGAGGTACCCCGGAGCGTCCGCAAATGAAACCCTGGAGAAGATCTTTCCGTCGTACATCTGCCGCTCGGCGATGAGTTTTCCGTCCTGAAAGGCGATGTCGATGCAGTCGGTGGCCAGCGGGAATCCCGTTTTGACGGAAAGGCAGGGAGCGAGCTCCATTCCCCATGAGGTATTGCCAATAAGGGCGAGGATCGGATTGGATTCCTGGATAAGTCCGGCTACAATCTCCTTGTAGGTGTCCGCATTGAAGTTCTTGGCACGCTCGTCGTCAAAAAGCAGTATCTTATCGGCCCTATCGGAGATCTTTTCAGCCAATGAGTTCACCTCATGGCCGAGCAGGAGGGCGGTAACGGTATGTGAGTGCGTTTGGGCGAGCTCACACGCCTTGAATAGCATCTCATAGGTGATGTCCCGTATCTCGTTAAGCCTGTGTTCAACGATGACAAATATCTCGCTCATCTATTCCATCACCCCCTTTCTCGTGAGGATCTCAACCACCTTTGTAGCGATCGCCTCCGGGTCTCCGCTGAGAATTTGGGCACCTTCGGTTTCCGGAGGGAGGTACACCTCGTCGATGAGGGCCCTGGGGGCGAGCTCTTCGCCGGCCATTCCCAACTCGGAGAGATCGATGACTTTCAGCTCTTTTTTAGCTGCCTTCCGAATGCCGAGGATGGATACATATCTCGGCTCGTTAATCCCCGTCTGGATTGCCAGAAGCGCGGGGAGCTGGACGAGCGAAACCTCGCTGAGACCGCCCTCAAGCTCCGAGGTGGTCCGTGCCTTTCCATCCTCTATCTCGATGGCGGTCACCATATTGGCGTGGTTGACGCCCAATTGCTCTGCCATCATCATGCCCACCATGCTGTGGTAATCATCGTTGGCTAGGACCCCGGTGAATATGAGGTCATAGGGCTGATCCTTTACCACCCTGGAGAGTATCTTTGCGATTCCATAGCTATCGAACCTGCCCAATGCGCCCGCCTCAACCCTTACGGCCCTGTCAGCGCCCATGGCCAGACAGCGGCGTAAAACCTCCTCGTCATCCTCGTTGCCCACGGTTACTGCGGTCACCGTTCCGCCGTGCTTCTCCTTGATGAGGATGGCCTCTTCTATGGCGTAATTATCCCAGTCATTGAGGACAAAGGCGAGCTGATCCTTCCTGATCCCCTTCTTCTGGTCGTCAATGAGGAGATCTACCTCCTCAGTGAGAGGCACCCTTTTCACGCATACGACAATATCCATCTCCTTCCTCCTGTTTCAAATATCTTGAACCCCTCAATCAATTATGCTCCTTGATCCAGTATTCCAATTGGGGCGAGGCCCCTACGCTTATAGGGTGCTCATGAAGAGCTCCATCAGATCGACGACCCTCATTTGCCCTTCGAGACCGCTGGTCTTGATGGCGTCGTCGAAATTGAGCAGGCAGAAAGGGCACGAGGTAACGATTACGGTAGCTCCTGCTTCATGGGCCATGGCGACTCTCCGTTCCCCCATCCTCATCTCCTCCTGCTCGATGTCATACCAGAGATTGATATCGCCGCCGCCACAGCAAAAGCTCCTATCCCTGGTGCGCTCCATTTCCACCGTCTTGATGCCCGGAATTGAGGCGAGGATCTTTCGAGGGGCATCGTAGATACCATTGTGCCTCCCCAGGTAACAGGGGTCATGGTAGGTATATGTATCGCCATTGTCAAGGGATTTGGAGGCCTTCAAACGCCCGCCCTCGATCAAGGAAAGGAAGAATTCCGTGTAATGTGTGACCGTTAAATTACCAGGATAATCCTTCTTCAGGGTATTGAAGGCATGGGGGTCCGTGGTGACAATCTCCTTGAACCGAATGGCGCTGAATATTTCCATATTCTGCTCCACCAGGAATTGAAAGAGGCCTTCCTCACCAAGCCTCCTCACCTGATGGGCTGAATCGGATTCATGGGGGCCGAGAATGCCAAAGGAGATCCCCGCCTTGCTTAATCCCCTGGCAATGGCCATCGCGATCTGTTGTATCTGTGGGTCAAATGAGGCATAGCTATCCACAAAATAGAGCACATCAACCTCATCCCCCTTCCCGAGTATCTTGACGGGGACATCCTCCAGTTCGCTGACCCAATCTGCCCTTTTGCTCGGCGGCTTGCCAAAGGGATTGCCCGTCTTCTCAACGCGGAGCAATGCATCCTGGAAGTCCTTGGGGATCATGGCCGACTCAACCATGTATCTCCTGAGGTCAACCATCTTATCGATGTATTCGATGAAGACCGGACATTCCTCCTCGCATGCCCCACACGTAGTGCACGACCATATCTCATCGGGGGAGAGGACATTTCCTATCAGGGAGAGGTCAGGATCGAGGGAGGCGCTCTTTGCCCTTAATGGGAACAAGGGCCTGCTTTGATATGCGTAGTCCCTGACCTTGATGGTGAGCTCCATTGGCGACAGCGGTCGCCCGACGGTATTCGCGGGGCAATTATCGGAACATCGACCGCATTCGGTGCAGGTGTAGAAGTCGAGTATATGTTTCCAGGTAAAGTCCTGGAACTTCTCCACCCCAAGGGATTCGAGATCTTCGATGTTCTCAACACCCCATCTGGGAGGTTTGATGGAACCCTTCTTGAGTTTTCTCAGGAACACGTTCGGAATAGCGGTAATAATGTGAAAGTGTTTCCCGAGGGGGAGGTAGTTGAGGAATACCATAATGGTCAGGAGGTGGAGCCAGTAGTTCCAGAGAAACACGCTCTTCAGGGCGCCCTGATCGAACCCGCTGAGCAGAAGGGTGGCGCCTTGCGCCCCCGGGAGCCAGTAGCGAGTTTGTCCTCCAAGAAGGATGCCGCTGCCATCTAAACCCAGATCTGTCACCATGAGAAAACTTATCAAACCCAGTACAAGATAGGCGTGAAATTTGTGGGCCTTTCCGTGTTTAAACTCGTATCTTGCAGGTCTGGCGATGGCCCTCCGTAAAATGGCTGCGATACAAGCGAAGAGCACGATAATCTCGAATAGATCCTTGACAAGCTGATAGATCTCGCCCAGAAAGCCTCCCATAAATGGCAGGGTGAATCCCGCCGTTATCCCCAGCCCATAGAGCGTGATGGTGCGCAGGGCCAGCACCACAAAGCCCCAGAAGATCATGATATGCAGTATGCCAATCCAGAGGTAGCGCGGTTGGCGCCACTGGAGAATGCCGTAGATAACGAGATCGAAGAGCCTCTGCCACAATGAATCAAATCGAATATCCGGATTGGCAGACCTCAGCAATTGGAACCTCCAGTAGATGATGTAGAGAAAAAGGGCCAGGCCGACGACCAGGATGAAGAGGGTGAGAAGGGAGCCGGGAACTCCCAGATAGCGCTCGAGGGCGGGCTGGACATTGTGAGTCATTGTGACCTCCTGGCTAAATCTTCAAAGCGAGCAGTTATTTATGAATGGTGATTCATTTAATAGCACAAGCACCTGAGGGGGTCAAGATCTTTTCCACATGTAGATTAGGAGAACACTGTGCCTGGGAAGTTTCGGCTATCACGCTGGATGAGGAGAATTTTTTAATTTACCAATGATTTCAATTAAGTTATTATTGTAATAGGTTGACGATGAACAACCGCCTTGCCCACCGAGGCCCGAAAACCCCGAAGCAGATGACATGAAGAAAGGGCTCAACAATGATATCTACCGCAGGGAATTAACCGCCCTTCTCAAAGCCAGTGCCCTCATAAATTCATCCCTCCAAACAAATGAAGTGCTTAATTTCGCCATGAAGGTGGCCGAGGAGTTTATGGAGGCCGAGGCCAGCTCGGTGTTCGAGCTGGACCCGGAGAAAGGCGATATAACCGTAAGGCTGGCAAGGGGTGAGAAGGGCGGATTTATCCAGGCCAAGCGATTACAACCCGGTGAGGGAATCGCCGGGTGGGTTATCGAGAACGGAAAGCCCATGAATGTTGAGGATGTGCAAAGGGATGCCAGGTTTAGTGATCGGTTTGACAGGGAGACGGGATTTACCACTCGATCGCTTATCTGTGTGCCACTCACCATAAGGGGCAGGACCATAGGGGCCCTGCAAGTACTCAATAAAAAGGACGGCAGCTCCTTTACAGAAGAGGACACCGAGCTCTTGACTGCTCTTGCACAACAGATCGCAGTGGCCCTCGACAACGCGAAGCTTTACCAGAGGCTCCAGGAGAACTTCGAGTTAACCGAGCAGGAACTCAAGATCACCCAAAGGAAATTGATCAGATCGGAGCGCTCGGCAGCCATCGCAAATCTCGTTCAGGGCGTTGCTCATGAGGTGAGAAATCCCATAATGTCCATTGGTGGTTTTGCAACGAGAATGAAGGCCGACCTAGCTGAGGATAGTAGGTTACAAAAATACCTCGACATCATCCTCAGCGAGACGTCCAGGCTTGAGAAGCTCGTTCGAGATGTGAAAGAGATTGCGGAAATGCAGACCGTCCATCTACGGCCAACGGACGTGAAGAAACTGCTTGCCGGGGTTATCGAGGAGTTTTCTTCCACCATTTCAAGGCAGGCCATTCGGCTGGAAACGGATATCGAGGGGGACTTAGCCACTATTAACATGGACCAGGAACAGATATCGAGGGCATTGAGAAATATTATCCAGAACAGCATCGAGGCCTTGCATGAAGGAGGCACTCTCAAGCTTGAGGCAAGGGAATTGGACTCAACCATTCGGATTGTAGTAAAGGATTCAGGTGTGGGCATAGATGAGGATAGACTTGACTCAGTCCTTGATCCCTTTGTAACCTCCAAGACAACAGGGGCGGGTTTGGGGTTGACTATGGTTTATCAGATCGTTACAAATCATCGAGGTGAAATTGAGATCAAGAGTAGCGGAGGAAAGGGAACGGTTGTGTCCCTCGAGTTGCCGACGGGACTCGAACCAGAGATGGAGGAATAAGAAATGAAGGGAAATAGGGCGTTATTGCTCCTGGTTATTGCCCTTATCGCGGGCGGCCTGTTAATCCTCTATTTCCATTATTCCGGGAAGGAATATGAGGGGAAACAGGCCTTCGAGCAGGAGAGAGAGGCGGGACCAAAGGGCTTTGGAGAAGCTCCCTCGGAGGCGGAGGAGTCAACCCCTGCGGCGCCGCGGGAGGAGCTTGAGGAGCTATTAGGGAAAAAGGAAGCAGAAGTCCAACCAATGTCCCGTGAGGATGATTGTCAGAGGATTGAAAAGGACCTCAAGGAATTCTTCGCATATCTGGAGAAAAAGGATTATATCAGGGAGCTTGAGCTTGGGGAAGATCTGTTTATCCATTTCGGGAAAGTCATCGACAGCTTATCGTCACATCCGCCGCTTCCGGCGGGGGAAGGGTTTAATTATGATATGATGATACAGAATATCTACCATCTCTACAGGACTTTAGGCTTAAAGGACCTGAAGCTCATCAAGATGATTGTAGAAAATGAAGCGGATTCGATGGAGGTGAACCTGGCGCTCTTTTACAGATGGCTTATGTCAGGCGATACGTGCGGAAGGAAGGAAGGGCTCCCACCCCCGCTCGATATCACCTATAGGTATGCGGGCTATTTAATCAATTCCATAGGCGGGCGAGCCTACCTGTTTCGGAGGGAAACGAGATTGAGGCTGCTCCTCACCTATTACTGTATCCTGGTTATTCATGAAGCCGATATAATGAAGTTCAACAGTTTCGGGATCGATATCAGCCCCTATCTGGAGCCTTTGGCTGATGAGATTGAGAGCTCCCACCTCCTTTATTTCCGACGGGAATATGCGGGAAGGTTAATCGATTTGAAGAACTACTACGCGAAGAAGGGGAGGGCGTCCTAGACGCATTTTCACCGGTTTCGAGAGAAGACAGGATTGATTTTCTCCTATATTTCATCTGGAAAGACGGGAAGCTATATCAGGCCTTTCGATAAAAGGAGGCGAGGTTGACATCGACCAAAGGCAACAATCCCGGAGATCTCCCCGTGGGCCAGCACTGGATCGAGAAGTGGCCTGTGAGAACGGCTGAGGAGGTACCCGATAGCGACCCTCAATCTTGGAGTTTGGCGGTCACCGGTTTGGTGGAGAATCCCCTGACATTGAGTTTGAGCGAGGTCCAAGAACTGGGGGCTATAGAGATCCTCAGGGACTTCCACTGTGTGGAATCGTGGTCTGTCCCGAATAATAGGTGGAAAGGCGTTCCTGTTCATCGAATCCTGGAGATTGCGCATCCCACCGCCAAGGCCCACTACGCCATGGTACGGAGTCCCGGCGGGTACGAGACAGATCTGCCCCTCGAAGTACTGCGACGGCCTGATACGATTCTCGCGTGGCAGCGCAATGGGGAGCCCATCAGCAGTGATCATGGCTACCCACTCAGGCTTATCGTTGCGGATCTCTACGCGTACAAGAGCGCCAAGTGGGTTTCGGAGATCGAGCTAGTGGGTGAGGATCGTCCTGGATTCTGGGAGGAGAGAGGGTATCACCGAGGGGCTGATGTCTGGTCTGGTGAGCGCTTCAAGGAGGATTAGC
>CAZJXD010000027.1:32712-47281 GCA_964549945.1 uncultured Desulfobacteraceae bacterium
TTTCTCTTCGTCTTCCGATCGGCCTTTCAGCTTGTCCTCAACCTCATGAATATCTCTTACCTTCGCCGGCACCGACAGGCCGTGCCCCGGGCCTTTCAAGAAACGGTGGATGAAGAGAAATACTCCAAGATTGTCTCGTACACGGCGGATTCCACCAAATTCGGCATTGTGGCGAGGCTGTTCGATCAGGCGGTGCTGCTGGTGATCCTGCTCGCCGAGCCTCTGCCCTGGTTGGTTGAGGCAATCAACCGATGGGGTGCGGGTTTCATAGGCGGGGGTCTCATCTTTTTTGCCATACTCGCGATTTTCTCCCACATGCTCGATATCCCCTTTGATCTCTATGGCACCTTTGTGATCGAGGAGAGATACGGGTTCAATACCAGGACGATTGGACTGTGGTTCTCGGATTGGGCTAAGGGGATGCTGATATCGGGTATTCTAGGCGGGATTGTGCTCTTTGTGCTGTTGGTATTGGTGTCCTATTTTCAAGCCGCATGGTGGATCTTCGCGTGGGCGATTATCTCGATACTTGAGCTCATGATAATGTGGCTGTATCCGGTGCTCATTGCGCCGCTTTTTAACAAATTCGAGCCAATAGCCGATAAGGCGCTGGAGCAAAGGATAGCCGGCCTTATGGAAAGGGCGGGGCTGGCTGTCAAGGGCGTGTTTCGGATGGATGCCGGGAAGCGCAGCAAACACACCAATGCATATTTCACGGGGATCGGCAGGACCAAGAGGATCGTTCTCTTCGATACCCTGCTCGCCTCTCATCCCGAGCAGGAGATCCTCTCAGTGCTCGCCCATGAGGCGGGTCATTGGAAAAGGAAACACGTCATCAAGCAGCTCATATTGCTGGAGGCGCTCTCCCTTGCAGGGCTGTTTATCCTGTCCAAGATGCTCGACTGGGAGCTTCTCTACCGCACCTTCGGATTTGAGGAGCAAATTCGTTACGTAGGCCTGTTGCTCGCGCCTGTAGTCCTGAGCCCCCTCGGCTATTTCCTGAGACCTCTTGGATCAGCGCTTTCCAGGAAGTACGAAAAGGAGGCCGATGATGTGGCGGTCTCCTTGATGGGGACGCCCGAGCCCATGAGGGATACCCTTATCAGGCTCAGCGCCGATAACCTCGCGAATCTGGTACCCCATCCGACCTATGCATGGTTTAACTACTCACACCCGCCGCCGGTCGACAGAATTGAGAGACTCGAGGCGATGAGGAAAGGCGATCCGAGGAATGTAAGGTAATATGGAAGAGAAAACATGCAAAGATAGACGCCTATTTTACCCAAAAGCAGACCCTTGGTGTTTGATAGTCCTGTTCTTCATATCGTAATGTTACCTTGGCATGCATCGTATGGAGGCCCCTCTTTGGGTGCCATAGATATCGGTCAATGTCAGATCCGGTAGTAGCTAATCGCTCATTATCCAGAAACCACTCCACCCTCTCAATGGGACAGGAAGCCTCTATCATAAAGGGGAATCTCTCTAAATCGTCAGGGATTCTGGGATCCAGAGCGACATGCAGGCCGGCAACAGGCTGGACTATGCGAACTCCAGGCTCAGCCTCATCCACAACCTTTTGACCCTTTTGTGGGATATGTCCCCCTCGGGTTCTCATTCCATTGTCAGATAGAATGGAAAAGTCCGATCCTGAATGGTATGCCCCAATAGCATGATATTGGTAAGGCAGGCGGGTTACAATGGCCTCCCCCTCCCTTTGATGCCAATTGCAGGGCCCTTGCGGTATGTGCTCTTTCCTGAACCATTCGGTGATCACATGAGGGCAATCAGGAGAGGCCGGCTTCCCGGATAGGGCGCATATCCTTATTGGCTGAAGGGAGCGGCTTAAAAAGAGGGGAGAGGTTTCCCGGTTTTGATTGAGTTCATGGAAGGCGGACCGCAGGACCTGGGCCGGCCCCCGTGAGCCCGTGATTTCATCCATAGGCCTATAGTCCAGGTTCCCCATCCACACGCCCACCGTATATCTATAATTAAAGCCAATAGCCCAGGCATCTCTGTAATCGGTAGATGTTCCGGTTTTCACCGCTGTCTGGACCGGAAAATCGAGCAGGCCCGATCCTCCGAATTCCAACAGGCGAGCAAAGGGGTCGGAAAGGATATTGGCGATGATAGAACATGATTCGGGCGAGAAGATTCTCTTCTCTCGCACGTGTCGATTATCAGGCAGAAGGAATTTGGGCTCGCGATAGATCCCGGAGCGTGCCAGCACGCTATAGGCCCGCACCAATTCGAATAATGATACTTCCCCGTTCCCAAGGGCCAGGCCTTCGCCGTAATAATCCGCATCCCGTTGCAGGCTCCCAAATCCAAGTTGATGGAGTGTATTCCGAAAAGGGATTACGCCCAGGGTCTTGATGGCTCGGATTGCGGGAACATTCAGGGAATTGCCCAGGGCGCAACGCAAACGCACGGGCCCGTAGTAGTGCGAGCTGTAGTTCTTGAAATGGTGCAGCCCATGTCCGACGGGCTGGAGAAGGGGAATGTCCGGTATTATGGAGGCTGCCGTATAGCCGTTCTCAAGGGCGAGGGCATAGAGAAATGGCTTGAGGGCTGAGCCCGGCTGTCGCAGCGTCAGGATTGCATCGATCTGGCTGCCCTCCTCTGAGGAAGAGAACTCGCTTCCATTCACCCAGGCCAGGATTTCATCGGTTTGATGATCAAGAACGAGGATGGCCCCGTTGTGCACCCTTTTGTCTTTCAGATAGTTGAGCGATTCCCTTAAGAGCCGGTATAATGTGGTTTGGAGGTTTCCGTCAATGGTCGTAATGAGGCGCGGGTGGGATCTATATTCCTCAGGGAAGGCTGTTTTGATATATCTGACAAAATGAGATGCATCGGTGTGGATTTTCATCTGCCTTAAGTCCAGGGACCCTGGTTTTTGCAGTTCACTATCTGGGATAAGCCCCGCGTTTTTCATTATAGTTGCCAAGTGTCTCACCCTTCTGTGTAAGTCGCCATTTGCACGATCCCTTTTCACGAGAGGGCTGAGAAGGGAAGGGGCCCGAACCATTACGGCAAGGGTCAACATTTCCTGGATGTTGAGGGTATCCAGGGTTCGCCCGAAATAGAAGTCTGAGGCCTCAAAAACCCCCCGGCATTGATGGGAAAAGGGGACCTGATTAAGGTAAAATTCCAGGATCTCATCCTTTGAAATTTTGCCTTCCAGTTGATAGGCCTCCAGGGTCTCAACCCACCGGGTGAAAAAGGTCCTGGGCCTTGGATGAAGAATCCGGATGCACTGTTCGGTGATAGTGCTGGCCCCCCTTACAATCCTCCCTGCCCTGATATTATCCAGGCAGGCCTTGCCCCTGGCCAGCCAATCCACGCCGTGGTGCGCATAAAAGCGTTTATCCTCGGCGAGGACAAAGGCGTTCGCAAGGAGTTCTGGGATCTTCCATAGGGGGATAGCCTTGTGATTGAGCCTGTTCCTCTTGGTCAGGGAGAGGAGATAGCCATGCCGATCGAGTATATCCGCATAGGTCTGGCCTTCCGAGGGCTTGGAAAGAGGCCCGGGTAGGGGCCGGACCGCATAGGTAAGGGTAAGGAGGGTGAGCAGGCCGATGCAGAAGATACCGCCAGCGAAGAACCATAGCAGTAGTTTTAACGTATGCTTCATGCCCGCTCGCAGCATAGAAGGTTTCTCATCCGTAGCATAGTACGTAACCTACAGAAGTGGTTTTCCACGCCTACCGGCCTCTTTCCACACTCAAGGCCGCCGGGACACCCTGGCCGAAGACATCGGGATCATACATCTCCTCGGCATGGAGAGGCATCACAGAGAACTCTCCCGCTGCGATGGCCTGGGCTACATACGAGAGATGGTAGTTTCCGGCCGGGAGATAATCGGAGTAGAATCGGACCGAATGGTGGAGCACTTCCCTGTGATAAAAACTCCAGCGAGAATATCCAAAGGCGCGCCAGTCCCCGTATCTATACCACCATGAGGATCCGGCATAGTTTCCGGCGTCTTTATCCGCGTCCACCCGGGAGGCCGTGGCCAGATCCCGTTGAACCGGTTCCAGGCCACCGGGAACCGGATCGGCCACCACTACGAAATTTCTGGCCGAAGGCAGTGAGACGAAGAGATCTACTCTCACCAGATCCCCTTGTTTCATGAGCATAGGGTCCTCGAGGAGGATCCATTTCCCGTCCCTCTCCAGATAGTATTCACGATGCACCTCGATGCCTGAATTGATGGGATCAGGTTTGAGTTGGGAGGGGGAGTAGAATAATCGGGCTGCATAGTAAAGCCTCCCCTGGCCCTTCTTGGTGAGAATCACTTCGGTTTTGAGGCCAGGATCATCCTCTTTGACCGGGCGCTCAAGTTCCACGGAAGGATCACGGAGATCATGAAAGGAGGTCTTGCCGAATTCCTCTCCATCCATTGAGGCCGTCACCGTGTAGCAAGGGACCTCCTTGTCATAAACGCGGCTGAATGCCGTCAAGGCCTGTATACAAAAGGCGTTCTCCTGGGTGTTTTCCCAATGGTCCCTGCTTTTCCGCGACTGGGTCAGGTAGCGGACGATCTTAAATGCCATATCCGTAGACAGGAACTCTCCTTTCTTAAAGGCCATGCCTGGCCCGGGATATGGGGTGTGACCTTCTTCCATAGCGAGAATGGCGCTCAAAACGGCTGCATTGGTTCTGATCTCGGATGTGAGAATGCGCCCGAAGCCGCCCCTGATGTCCTCGCCGTAGATGCTGTCCGTAAAGATAACCTTGCCGCCGGTTTCATCGGCATGAGCCATGATCATGTCATGGATTTGGGTTTGAATTTCCTCCGTTCCTTCCACATAGGTGGCTGCCAGCAGGTAGTGGGCCTTGCCGAAGAGATCCATATACCCCACATGGGGCAAATACCGTTCAAGATCGTGTCTTTTGACCTTTCCGTTCTGGGCCAGGGCGGCCAGGGCAACGGCGCGAACGGTGGAAGACATGCCCCGCGAAAAATAGCCCGGAAAGATATCCCGTCGCAGCAGGACCAGCAGATAGGCATGAAGGGCTTCCTCCAGGTCAGGTTCAGGGCTATATCCGCTCTGCTTTAACCAATTAAAGGCGATGGCCGTGTAGGCGCTCAAGTAGGGGCTGACGTACTGGTCTTGGGGAAGATAGTAGCTCATACCCCCGTTGGGCGCCTGGAATGAGCGCGCATCAGAAAGCACCTTGAGGATCACCTCTTTCGCGTCCTTCCACTCGAAGCTCGTGGCAATATAGTGCCTGAGATTAAGGTAGTGCATGGCCATAATGCCCTTTGAGAGCCTCTGCTCCCAGCAACAGTATGGGTATTCTTTCATATACCTGAATGCCCCTTCAAGGGAGCTGATGAGGGCGGGCGCGACAATGACCGATACTCTGCCAGCATCCGTTCGCATGTTTTGGGGGAATTCAAATCCTTCGGAGGTCCGCTCCGCAGTAATGGTTCCATAGGTAGCCGCTGCCTCAACGGCCTGTTTCTTGCGGACCGTAAGGTGCAAGATAAGACCATCCTGATCAAGCTCGTCTCCTGCTCGAACCGCAAAGATTACCTCTCCGCTCTTTCCCGTGGTAACCCGCACGCCTACTTTATTGCGCACATATGGATCGGCCACGATTTTCTCTTCGAGCGGGATAGCTTCCACGCCCTCTCCCTCGGCTGAGATGGTTACGGTCAACTGGCGCCGGTTCTCAGTCCGGTTCATCACCGTGAAGACCGCCTCAAAGAAGTCTCCCTCGGTCACCTGATTGGGAATGGCCGGCCTGATCTCGGTGAACTTATTGGTCACAAAGCGCGTCTGGCCCAGGCCCATCAGATCATCTCTGGTCACGGCCATGGCCAAAACACGCCAACCGGTGAGGTTGTCGGGCAAATCGAAGGTTACCGAGGCGTGTCCGTTTTCGTCGGGATGGATCTCCGGGTTCCAATAGCTTACGAACTTAACCAGGCTGCGCATCTTGAAGTCCACTTCACCGCCGCCGCCCCCGGCATTCGCGCCCTTCTTTTCAAACCTTTGGCGCCCGATAAGGCGTAAAAGGAGATTGTAGTTCCGCATATCCAGGCCCTCGAGCGTGTAGAAGCCCTTATAGGGATCATAGTAGCCCGTCCCGCCCTGGATCAGATCTAAGACGGCCTCGTCCAGCACTGCAACGGCCAATTCGGTTCCGGGATGATTCTTGTGGATGTCGGAGACATCCATTTCAAGGGTGACCCTTTCTCTCGGGCCATAGATCTCTTTATCCGCCTTTGCGACAATCGAGAGTTTCTTGTAGGGGTCATTTACGGTTACGGCCAGGTAGCCGATTCTACAGGTAGGCTTTCCAAGGTCCACAGTACTATCATCAAGGGGCTTGTCTACTCGCGGGGAGTGAACCAGTACGGAGAGGTAAAATCCTGGGACGAAATCGGGTTCAATATCGAATTCGATGATGGGCGTGTTGTTCAAGAAGACCTCGGTCCATTTTTTCATGACCCCAAGGCGCTCGATCGTAATGAGGGCCTGGGCGCCGGGATAGGGGTTCTTCACCATAAACCTTGCCCGCTCGCCCACCTTATATTCCTCCTGGGCCGGTATGAGCGTAAGGCTATTATCATCCGGCATCTCCCATAGGACCCGGCCCTTGCCGGCCGCATATTTTTTGATGCTGACCGAGTGAGATCGGCCTGCGGTATCCCTGACGCTGGCGGTGATATAGTAAGAACCAGGTTCCTGAGGCGTAAAGGTGCACGTGGAGGGTTCAGGTTGAGAGGTAAGCATTACGCTCTTCACGTTTTCCCGCGCATGATGGTATTTTATGAGGTAGGCGTTTCCGGCCCCCTTGACTCGCGTGCCGGTGACGCGATCATATTCGACGAGGACGTTAATCTCCGTACCGCTCACCGGGTGGCCCTTCTCATCAACAACCACGACCTGGAATTCCGTCTCCTCATCCTCCTTGAGGAGCCACTGTTCGTGATACAGGCCTGCCAGGCGGTCGCGCCCCATGAATTTGGCCATGGATGAGGAGGCGATGTGCTTGCCCCGATCATCCCGCACCGCGCTCTCAATCATCAATGTTCCGCACACCACGCCGGTATCCCCCAATGTAAAGCTTGAAAGGAGATCCCCCTTCTCGTCGAGTTCCCTTTCCTCCTGGAAGACCTGCCGCTTTTCGTCGTCATAATCGTAATCCATGAAGCGGAATTTTCCCATGAGCGGATGAGCGGATCGAAAATAGGAGGGTTCAATGGTTGCCGTCACCCTGGTGTGGGCCCTGCCGTAGGGACCGCCGGAGTGGAGACGGGCACTGGTTTCGATCTCGACCCGATCGCCGATCTTGAAGCGTTGCCCTTTAATGTCGGTCTGTACCTTAAAGGGAGCGGGGGTGAAGTCCGTCACTAAGACGCGCAGGGGGTGGAGTACCGGGTTTTTGCCAAAAGTGGCCTTTAGCTGAAACCGGTACCAGCCGGAGATTGCCCCTTTGGGGACCCGAAAAGAGCCGTGCAGGGACCCGAAATCGGAAAGGGTCAAATTCTCCTCTCCATGGGCAACCTTTCCCGTCGGATCGACGATCTCCAGGTTGTAGGAAGAGGGTCTCGGCTGGATGAACCTGCGATTGCCCTGATCCCTGACATAGATCTTGTAATGAATCGTATCCCCTGGTTTATAGAGCCCCTGGCTTGTGGTTCCCCAGGCCCTCATATGTGAGTATTTGGCGCGATTGTGTTGGTGATACTCGTAGTAGTGATGATCATCGGAGAATTGCCAGAAAAGAGGCAGAATCGCAGAGTCATCCGGGGTGGAGACGCGGATGACGCCGAATGTAGAATACGAAGTTCCCTTCAGGAGCTCGTGAAAGGGGTCGACATCGATAGCCCCCTTGAGCAGGGCAAGACCTCTTCGATCGGTCTTCGCGCTGGTCGCCGGGGTTGACCCTTTATAGAGAAACAGATCCACCCGGGCATCCGCTACCGGCTCACCCGTATCCATCCTGGTCACCCAGACGGTGGTGTTGTGATGTCCCAGCTTGGCGTGTACCGCCAGATTGGTGACCTGAGAGAAGAACTTAAGGGTACACCGAGACCTCACATTCGGCTCAGCCCGTAAAATACCGGCAATTGCGCCGCTTTGGCCTCGCAGTATCTCCCTGATTGTAAAGGGAAAGGCATAGGCGATATCCTCAACCGCCTCCGTCTTTACGGAGATGGTCCTGTCTGGATTGAAATCACCCTGACAAGAGGCGAAATCCCTCAGGTACCAGTAATCATCTGGATCCTCAAGGATGCGGTATTTGGCCTCAATCCCCTTGAGGTTGGTGATAATGAGCGGGAGATGGGTGTCTTCATTCCTTTCCAGGACCGAGATATCATTGTTGATACACAGGTCCGGGGGGCGATGGCTGGTTTTAAAGCCGATATCGATGGGTTTTTTCAAGGCCCTGCCGAAGATGTCCCGAAGATCAGGTGCGCTGGTGAGGTGATAATCCCGGGTCGCCTGAAGGACTTCAGGCAGTCGAATTTCATATTCATATCCGCTTTTATGGGGCCTTTGGAGGTAGTAAGAGCCCTTCGGCGCATCCGCCCAGGGGTCATAATCAGTTCTGCCGCCGGCCAGATCGGGCACGAAACTGAGCTTGGGGCCTTCCATTCTGGGGGGGACGGGCGTCGAGAATAGCAATGAGCACCCTTTTATGGGGCTGAATGCGATATGCTGCACGCGGTTAGGCCTGAGCATAATCTCGTTGTTGTCATTGTCATAGCCTCGAATTCCCAGAAAACGGAATTCAGGGAAGGTATGAAAGGCCACCACGGTACGCGACTCAACACCTAATTCAGGCCCTTCCTCTGAGGCGATGCCGGGCGTCACAATCAGGTGAACTCCCGTATCCAGGGGTAATTCTTCCTCGGGTTCGACATTTACGGATGTGCCGTAACGGCTTGGGAGTTCCTCTCCTTGGACAACGGGGATCTTTCGTCTATCTGAAAGCGTGAGGAAATGGACATGGGCAAGAACGCTCTCCTTTGGCACCGCCTGGTTGAAATCCAGGCGGATAACCGGGTGTCCGGGCGCTTTCCAATTTTGAAAATAGAAATGCCTTATCTGGGGCCTCATGGTTATAAAGGTATGGGTAAGCCCTTGTTCCATCCTGTCGCCGGAATAGGAAACAAATTTGGGCTCAATCCGAATGGTGTAGCTGGTCGCACACTTCATCCTTTCCCTATCACCCAGCTGGAGGGCTAAACTTGAGGTATTCAACCAGCGCCACTGACCCTTTAATTCGGGCGTAATGGTAATTGGGATTTCCTCTGGCGTTCGCTCCATGCGGCCCACGGGAACAACCGCCATGTTAAACTTGAAGACGATCTGCCTGTCCGGAGGTACATCCTGTCCCGAGGGAGTGATACGGGTTATTCTTAGAGGCCCTGAGGTTTTATTGAAATCGGCTGAGTGAAGGTCCTCATAGAGGGGGGACATGGAGATGAGGCATAAAGCGGATAGTACGAGCAATCGGATGAGGCGTTTTTTTGCCACAATAGTCCTCCTTGCCATAAGATGAGGGGCATCTTTTGCCATCTTCTGTAAAGGAATTTTTTTACCAAGAAGATTGCAGAGAAGGTGAATCCGGATAAAACCACTCCACCCGCATCAGGAGCACTGCATCCTCATGGGATTTAGGATCATCTTCAAACTTGAACTCGGCTAGATTCTTTCCTTCCGATGTGGCAAGAGCTACACTTTTCCTCTAAGCCCTCCTGGCGAATGCTTACGTGATCGATAAGCTCACCGGGAGCGAAGCCGCAAGGGTTTCGCTGCTGGTGAGGCCCGATGTGTACGCCCGGCATGTCGTAGACCCTGAGCCTGCCGAAATGGAGACCCGCACGAGAGGCTTGCCCCGCCATAGCATCATTGCGAAGGCGGATGGTGTGGGGAAAAGGAGTTAGAAGCTCCCTCTTACCCGATTGGGCGTTCAAGACCTTGGTTCTTTAAGAAGCTGTGCTCCATGCCAGACCGCAATGATCCAGACCACATTTTCTTTAATTCTGTAAAAGAACCGGTATGGCAATATGATTACCTCCCGATAGGGAAGGTCTGGAAATTCCGGTACTACTCTTCCGGATTCAGGGAAGTCCTCAAGTCTTCGCAAAATAGTTTTTGTTCGATCACGGAAACGGGTTGCCGCTGAGGGTTTATCCCGCTGGATGAAGGTCAAAGCAGATAGAAACTGGGCCCTGGCGGAAGGAGTAAAGCGGACTTTCACGATGGCTTCCCGGTTAGGATTAACTCGGCCTCATCAAGGACAGCTTCAAGATCATAACCCTCGCCTGTACCTATTTCCCTCTCTCCTTTTGCTAAAAGGCGCAGGAGTTCTTTATCGTGTTCAGATTGCTCAAAGGTCTCGACACTTTGCATGACTGCAGCTGCTCGGCCCCGCTGAGTAATAATGAGGGGTTCCTTTGAATCTTTGAGCTGCTTCAGAACCTTAGCGGCATCCTGTCTCAAATCACTCACCGGAATGATATTCAATAATTTTCCCATGGCATACCTCCTATTGTACTTTTAACCGTACCACTAAATGTAATCTAAAGCAATGGATTTCTGGAATTCTGTGGCACACTGTTGCCCAACGGCTGGCGTCAGCGGCGCGGAGCCGACAGGCGAAGCGTCCGCTGCACGCGGTGTTGGGCGGCTCCTCTTAGGGATGATGAATAACGGGTATTTCTACATACGATGGATGGTTCATGTCTCTAAGGATTTGCAGTGGAGGTGCAGGATTCAGGACGGGCGTATCGAAGTTGCCCGCATCGGCAAAGGCCACTGTGATGCGGATTTGTTTACCTGGGGAGAACAGCCACGCAGTTGGCCGCAGATCAAATACCAGCTCAAACGGCTCACCCGCCGGGATGGGCTTCAGCTCGCTTTGGAAGTGATTGCGCCAGGGCAAACCGAAATTGTTGAATGGGCCCGGGCTTAAGGCTCGGTGGGAAGCCCTCAGTTCACCTTCGGTGATGTAGGTTGAGTTTCCCCCATTCGCCTCCTCCATATAGACAAACACATCCAGATCTGGAGCGTTCGTTGATAACCAGATATGCGCGATGGGATGCCCGACAACTTTAACCCCTGTTAGCAAAGGTGAGGTCGTAAATGTCAAGGCTTTGGCGTCATTGGAGCACATGTTTGGATATTGGTGCTCCATAGCGAGGCCTGTCCATAGCGGTTTGGGACCGGTCGTCGTCAAATAGTTTACCGTGTAAGCATCGAATGCCTTGGGTTCTGTGGGCAACGAAGGGATGAGTATGCCGTTATTGATGGAAGTTTTTCCAGCGCTGTCACCTGGCCCAAAGTAATAGTAGGTCATCGCCTGATCCTTCAAAGGCCACACATCTGTGCTTTGCCATGCCTTTACCTTGTCTGCACCCTGCAGGTAATAGTGGATGGGCTGTTCATCCATGATGCCGTTGTCGATGCCTTTGAGCCAGTAATCGAACCAACGGTGCGCCTCCGCCCCGTAGTCAATATCCGACGCGGGAGACTCGATACCGGCGTGATCCGTCGGTCGGACGAGCAGACGCTTGGGGACAGTCAGGTTGTTGTAGATCAAGAAATTGTCACGGGCATAGATGTCGTACCAACCATTGATCAGGTAAACCGGGATACCCGATCGGTTGATCCGATCCAATAGAGGATAGAGCGTCTGATAATCGAGCCACGTATTCTTTCCATCTGGACCAAGAGAGTCGCGAAATGGAACGCCTTCAAATACACTCACCCCTTCGGAAAGTGCTGATATATTCTGGCGCTCCGCGCGCGCTTGAGCCAGCAAAACCCCATCCTTATCCTGGTCAACAGGCGTGGCCATTGCGTCAAATGCCGCGTTCGCCGTTTCATAGAATTTTGCAAAGCCCATGTCCAAAACCCCGCCTGGGAAAAAGACTGCGCTATAGTTATCCATCCAGGTGGTGGCAGGCAGGATGGCTTTCAGGTGCTGGTTGCCCGTGCTGGCCGCCCGGAATTGGATTTGCGCCTGAATCGAGTCACCAAACATGCCAATATTTCCATCGGACCACTTTTGAGCGGCGATCCAGTTGAGAATCTCATCCGTTTCACCTGCCACTACTTCTGGATCCCCATTAAACTCCCCAAAGGATGCGCCCGTCCCAGGCCGATCCACAACGATTACAGCATAGCCGGAAGCCACCATATCCCCGAGCCATTTTGTCCGCCACAAGGCATCCAGGACCTTGCCCTTCCCATTGGGCATAAGCAAAGATCGAAGGCGGAGCATAGGGCTGTAATACCAAGGCATGCCCAATTCTCCAAGCAGGAAGGTCCCGTTCTTATCGAACACAGTCCACGCCCGGTCATAAGGGGTGTATTTGAAAAGGGCAGGCAATGTTTTGTCGGCGGGAACGCCCTTTTTTGTCGGCAGGAACAAGTCATAGGCCAGCCGCGTTCCATCCGAAAGCGTCAGGTAGTCGGAGGTGCGTCGTGAGCCATTGTACAGTTTTTCGGAATAGCCTTGGTATTTGCCGAATTCAGAGGTCTTCTCCTGCCGGTCCTTTCCTCGATGCACAACCCAGAGGGCGAGTAGTAGCAAAACAGTTGCGAACAGGATCAGCGCTTTCTTTCCGAAAACTCTCTTTATGACAGTGTTCATTTGTTCCTCCTTGCGATGACTGCGAAAGCCGCCCAACGCCCGGTTTTACGGGCGCGAAGCTTTTTCGCGTCGCCGTGCAGCCGGATGATACTATTTAAGGCCTCCCCCTAAAGTATGGGAAGTTGCGTTTCACCACAAACCACAAACCATCAAAAGGAGGAAGCCCATGAGATTTTACACCAAACAACACAAATTTTATTGCGGAATCGATCTTCATACCAAAAAAATGTATGTCTGCATCCTTGAGAGTAAATGTAAATGGGCATAGCTAAATAAGTATTTTACGTCTACTCTTTCGAATAAGAGATTGTTCAATATCGCTCAGTGTTTTAACGAACCCCTTTTCCTCTTTAAATTTATTCTCTAATCTTTTTATCCCTTGGCTGATGACCACCGGGTCACGATGAAAATGTGCTGCGATCTCCTTAATCTGATAGCCCCCCCATTTCCTTCCCACCTATCCCGTTACCGCCCGGCCCAGGGCCCCCTGACGATTCCGCGTCAGAGTGTAGAAGAGATCGGCAGGCAGGTGTAGTGCCGATGAGACCTCAGAGACGATTTGGCCTAAAGAGATATCGTATAGAAAAGGCGGTTCCTCATTCAAGTGTCGGTGCACATTGTCAACGAAGTTCGCTTCTCCCGGGAACCGTTGGTCTTTCAGATCATAGAAATCCTCTCTGTGGCCCTGTCCCATACGCCCTTTGACAAAGCGCTCATATTCTTTCTTGGCCACGTTCTTGTTCCCTGAGAATTGAGCAAAAAGGAAATCTCTTTCCACCAGATCCTCTTTTCTCTCTCTCACATATGATCGATAGCTACACCATCGATACTTGATGGGGTCTTCAACCAACCCCGCTCGAAGGGCATTTAGATCGATGTAGGCAGAAAGCTCTACCAGGTAAGACTCCTTTTCACACAAGATAGCCTTGTATCGGCCCTGGAAGAGATGACCATAGCTCTTGTCTTTGATGTTGGAGGTACGGGTATAACGAAATTGGAGGTTTTGCATGAGCCGGGAGAGCGGATATTGCCCTACCTCAATCAAGAGATGCACATGGTTGGGTAGTAAGGTGTAGGCATAGAGATAAAAGCCGTAGCGGTCTTTCTATTCGCGTAAGAAATTCAGATAGAGCTGGTAGTCTTTCTCCTCACGGAATATCCTCTCACGCCTATCCACCATCTTCGGTGTGCAAGATTGTACCATGGTCACCAACAATCCATCCGATATATCTATTCATAAATCTAGCATCTTTTAAATTAATATCTTCAATCTCTTTAGGTCTTCTGGACCAAAACCATTGATGGCTTACTCGGCCTTTTCCGGTAAGTTGCGCTTGCTTCGGTCCAATCACTTCCAGCACTTGTTTCACTATAGCTTCCAAACCATCATCATTTGTGCTTAAACACTTAAAGCCTGCAAGCATTGCATAACGACTCTTTAATTCTTGTAGTGTAAAATTGTGCAGAATAGGAAGAACAACGTTCGTAGGATCATTACTTTTTTTTACAAACA
This sequence comes from uncultured Desulfobacteraceae bacterium, assembly GCA_964549945.1. Taxonomy (GTDB): domain Bacteria; phylum Desulfobacterota; class DSM-4660; order Desulfatiglandales; family B25-G16; genus B25-G16. The sequence continues at coordinate 46,853 of CAZJXD010000027.1, forward strand.
ATGCACCAAGTTCCCATTTAGGCCATTCTCTATCAAAAAAATTTGGGCTAAGGATAACAAGTCCATAATTTGATTTATTGATGCCCTCATTAATAACCTCAATAATACTGTGCCCAATCTTAATACGATCATCATCGTACCAAACCTTAATCCCCTTATCTTCCAGTAATGATACAAGCCTTCCAACTATAGGTTTGTCCTTAGATGCATGGCATATGAATAGATCATAACTCATAGCTGACTCCATATCGATAACATTTCAGTCAGTGTAAAGAAGATTCAGATGGGGGCTTCATCTTCCCATCATTTCATTATAGCTATTCGACCCAACGAATTGGTCACCGGCGCGAGGTACGAGCGTCCGGTGTACTAACGGGTGTACGCCCGGCATGGGCGTGAACTTATGGGGTGTAAGTCCCCTGTACATGA
>CAZJXD010000028.1:0-11150 GCA_964549945.1 uncultured Desulfobacteraceae bacterium
CGAAAGGCACTCCATGGCCATAGGGATCTAAGCATGCCCAGAGTAACTCCCGTTTACAATCTACCCTCCTCGTTTAATACTGGCTATCATTTGTGAGCTTTCAGTTAAAATTCATGCCCCATGCTCATTTTGCCTTTCGCCGCGTGCCTTATGCCCTACGCCTCTTCTCCATGCACAGGATAAATAAACACAATATCACCACGGTTAAAACCCCCCAAAGGGATGCTTGGTTTTGCCCTTCTGGCGTCCTCCGCCCCGTGGAATGATTCTTATATATAAAAGTCACTCTTACATTTGAAGCTGTCTTTATAAAGAGCATGGTTTATTCTACCGGTTCGGAGCCTATTCCTCTGGGGTCAGCAGAGGGGGAAAAGAAAATTTCAGCCTTTGCGTCCTCCGCGGCTCTAGCGAAGCGAGCGGTGAAATAGAAAAAACCATAAAAACCTTGACAAAGGCCCTTGCTCAGAGGTACCTATAATTACCATTAGATTACCTTTATATAGCAGCAGCCAAAATATGAAAAAATCCCATTTCCATAGCGGCCTGCTCGTTGCTCCCCTCCCCTTCTCAGCGAATTTCGTTTCCCCATCACTCATCCCCACCACCGCTGACCAGAAAAAAGAAGCAGGAATACCGCTTTTAGTCCAAACAATAAAGGAGGCAAAGGCACACGGCGGACCCTGCCTTACTGATAATCACAAAGGCTCCGGACGCTCGGATCTAGCGAAACCAAGGCTAGAATGAAATGTAATCCCATTGAAAAGGTGCAAGGGGGCATACAAGGATGTAAGTTTATGGATATTTCCGTAATAGCGTGCCGGAATAGAGCTAACCACCATCACTGACTCGATCACAAAAGGAGGGAAAATGCAAAAGAAAGTTATAATCTCCTGCTTGGTCGCTCTCACAGGAATGGCAAGTACAACGTTTGATCAGGGTCTCGCACAGGATATTTTTTCCCTTATCCTCACACCTGCTCAGCAATGTCAATGCGGTCTCCATAAGCTTACTGCCTCCGAGCGGACCTCCCTTGCTCGAGCCTTCTCCGATGTCATGCGCCCAAATTCGCTAGGTGACAGCGCGTTAGAGTATTTGAAGCACGAGGGGTGGGAAGAGGTAGAGGTCCTTGGAACCCGCAAGCTAAAGACTAACCGCCCCTTTACCAGCAAGGAATATGTAATGGTGGAGAAAGGAACTCGGAGCTATATCCTTGATCCCAAGACCTTCTGCTCACTGTCACCAGGAACTCACCTTGGGAAAATGGGTTTCACATCATGTGAGATCATAAATTGTGATGGACAAGTTGCCCGCTTCTGGACCGAGGACACCAAATAGCAAACCTCGAACAAGCCGATACAGACGAGGAGCAGGACGCTATGTTCAAGCAAACCCTGAAGAATACAAGGACGCTGACTGGGATACTTACTATGCGCAATATAGTAAGTATATGACTAAATTCTTACTTGTAGCACATGTGCTCCAATGCCCTGAAAACTAAACATGGGATAGTTTGTTAGCTCACAGCATTCAACTAACCAATTTTTCAAAGACAGCCCTTGGTATATTGAATTGATTCACCTTTAAGCCCTTTACCTAATGCCACCGAAGTACGTTAAGACTATACGCGAGGAAATACTCTATGAGTATGCTAAGCTACGTGTTTGAACGCATGTAAATAAGAACCATGCAGGAGTTAATAATAAAGCTCAGAATATATGTTTACGGAGCAGTCCCTGAAATGAAGATCTTGTTTTTATAAGGAGAATCGAGATGACAGTAATTAGTCAGGACCGTATGCCCCTGGATGATGCCCTCCAGGATCCGACTACAACCCTTCTGATTCTTTCTGGCGGGCAGGACTCCGAAGCCAAATCCGTTCACGATCTGGCCGAGGAGGGGATCACCGAGCCGTGGCGAAAAACCTTTCTCCTCCTCGACCTTTCCGTGCTTTCAGAAACGGAAAAAGAAAAATGGGTGAACTCTGAAAACCGTTATGCAGTCTATAAGACCAGCAGCGACAAGGTAGCTCAAAAAGGCCCCGTGTCCGATTTCATCCTGCCCAGCGGAAAGCCTTCGATCCTTAAGATCCGCAGCGCTTTTGCCAAAGGTGACTCGTCATGATTGTGCGTAAGGGTTTTTTAGCTCCCCTGGTCCTGCTCCTGTGCGTTTCCTGCGCCACTAAACTCAGGTACATTGAGCCGAAAACCCCTCTGGAGCGTGCTATCTTCCTGACTGAGGTAGATGACGGAGGGAAGCCGCACGGTATCAGCTCCGTTGAGCCTGATACTAAAACGGTTACTCGTATTCCCAGCCCCGCTCCGGTAGACATCAGCAGCAGGATCGAGGTGGAGATACTTAAGGATCAGTTACTTTACGAAAACAATGGCAACGTTGCCAAGAAGCTCGAAGCACTGGAACAAAGGCAAAAAGCCCTGACCCAGATGCTCGGCTCTCTGACGAATTTTCTTAAAAAGCGGGAGCTGGCTCTCGAGGCCTACAAGGAAACTCTCGATGTGCCGACGAAAGTGAGGAAGCAGTCTGAGGCCTTCAGAATATTCGACACACGTAGAAAAGAGATGGCCGAAGCGGAGTCGCAGCTCATCGAGCAGATCGAGAAGGTCTGGCCCGAAGATCACCCCCGGCGAGCAGAAGTGGAGGCAAAGGCTGTTACCCTCACCAAGGAGCCTGATTTCCAGCAGTTTCTTCAGGATGAACTCGACCATACTGAGATGGACTACCGCCACCTGGCTCGGAACGTCACTTTCAAATTGCGCCTGGAGGCTTTCCTCCGATCCCCGGGAAAGGAAGCAATCCCAATTCACCTAGAGGGTTACGACGCCCTGCCTGAAGGCAAGCTTGAGCGTCGGGATCGCCTGGGCCTTGTCCTGGAGGGAAGTGAGAGGCAGCGTTTCAACGATCTCGTTAACCAGGCCAACAGTCTGGCAACTGCGGCAGAGAGGGTGCGGACCGGTGAAGAATCCTTAAGCGAAGCATTTCGAGATATTTCCTCCACCCTTTTTAGCGGTATAGGTGGGCTGGCAACCGACATCATAGAACTAAGTCAGGATCTGGAATTCAGCCGACTAGACGCCCGTATAAAGCGTACCGATCGAGCCATTGTTACCTTTGGCGCTCGAGTTAAGGAGCGTTTTCAGGAAATAGCGCCGGAAGCCGTGGATAAGGTCCTAGAGCAGGGCCGTAGAGCGATTGAAAACCTCCGCCAAGGGGTGGGTAGGACGACAAACATTGCTGAACTTTTGCAGTGCGTGAGTAACCTTCGCGCCAACCTGGAAGACTGGCGCCCCGAAAAACTGCCAAGCTTTCTGCTCCAGATGGAAGACCTCCAGCTCAAGCTCTCCAACGTACTCGAATCCTTTCGAATCTCCCCTGACATAATTATCTCGATTGAAAAAGATATCCTCAATGTTCTCGACGGGTTTCCTGAGAGCATCCGATTCACGCTCGAAAAGGAATGGGACAGCAGCGAGGCAAAGATGGTCTTTGAGGAGTGGAAAGATCTTCTCGAACGCACTCAAGTAATTGCAAAGCGGGTGGAGGATATGCGTAATTTGTTCAATTTCGCTCCGCTACCGGCTGGCATTCGTGTTCCTGAAGCCTTTGACGTTGCCTTGGAAGACGCTCCGGATACCTTCATCAACCTCGAAATGACTCCAAGGCTGGAAGGTGACCGGATCAACCTGCATGCGAGAGTGCTGGACGGAGACAGGGAGGTCTACACTCCTTACCGCGCATCCTTTGACGTGCGCCGCTTCGGTTGGCATGCCTGGATGGACCCAAGCGTGGTCCTGGTAAAACCAGAAGAGCTTGCTGGTGAACAGAAAAATTTCCGATTTGCACCGGTCCTTTCCTGGCTGCATACCTACCACCCGCGTCCGGAGGAGACCAGCTGGCATTCGAATTTCTGGAGAGCTACGGGATTAGCCGGCGGGATTCATTCCGCTTTCCTGAATTTCGACACAAATAAGGAGATGGAAATCGGTCTGGGAATTACTATTGGCCTCTGGGACGGTATCCTCCAGGGAGGAATGGGATGGAACCTGATGGCCAATGGGCGTGACGAAGGTCAGACCTATTATTTCATTGGCTCCAGCCTGATCCCTCTGCTTCAAGCGCTCGGAGAGAAGTGAAGCTCCCCGTGCTTCCGCACGGGGCATCCTGGCGAAGGCGAGTAAGCTGCGGCAGATTTAAAGGGGTTATCCTGTCGAACCCAAATCTGAAAAAGATATTCCGCCAGCTTTCGCGTGGACCGGTTTACCAAATGCATTCATTCGTGCTGGCTTCAAAGAGGCCGTTCGACGCTCACCCACCCGGCCGATAATGCGGTTAGAGTTGAGTTAGCCGAAAACCGGCTGCTGGAAAGGGCGAGCAAAACCTCACGTGCCAATCAGAAATGTAATAGACATTAGATTATAAATGAATATGAGCAACAACGTGTTGTGCAAAATTGTATTATGTCTTGCGCCTTGACAAATCGAATAACTATTGTACAATTGTCCATAGTGTGATTTTTAAGGATGCTCATGGACGTTGTGATTGATACGTCGGCCTTAATCGCGGTCATTGTCGGTGAGCCCGAACGAAACCGGATCGTAGAGTTGACAGCTGGCAATACGCTCATAGGACCCGGCTCGATACCATGGGAGGTGGGCAATGCCTTTTCCTCGATGTTGAAGCAAGGCCGGTTGACGCTTGATGAAGCCCACAGGGGATTTACGATCTTCGAAAGCATCCCGCTTCGGTACGCGAAGCCAGATTTCGTTCATGCGTTAACGCTTGCTCACCAGACCAACATGTACGCATACGATGCCTACTTCTTGGACTGCGCTATTCGTCACAATGCACCATTGTTGACCCTAGATCAAAAGCTGAGGAACGCGGCAAACAGCATTAATGTAGTCACCTGGGAGTTTTGAAATGCAAGTTTACACCTATTCAGAAGCTCGACAAAAGCTTGCCGAAGTCTTGGAGAAGGCAGAAACTTCGGGCAAGGTCATAATTCGCCGGAAAGATGGGCGCACTTTCGTGTTGGTTCCAGAACAGCTCCCTTCTTCACCTTTAGACGTGCCCTCTATTAAGGCGGACATATCGACTCAAGAGATCGTAGATATCATCAGAGGGGGCAGAGAGAGGGATAGAATCAGGTAGCCAGGGGCGCTCTAGCCCAGGCCCTAAATCACTCCTGATTTATCGGGATTTACGACATAACACGCGGTCTGACTTGAAATAGAAATGGGCTCCAGGTCGCAACATTCAACTAACCAATTTCTCAAAGACAGCCCTTGATATATTGAACTGATTTGTTTTTAACGTCTTTGCCTTAATAACAGCCATAAAATAACATGTCCTTTTGGCAGCATGGAATTTGGTGGCAAGGAGGAAACAATGGCACGACCTTTCGTGGCAAGCACGAAATATGGTGACCTAAAGGGCACGATCTCAGTCGATGGCTTCGAAGGCCCCTTCCTCGACGAATTAAGCAAAAAGGCCAATATTCCCGAAGGCTATATCCCCATTGGGCTCACATGCCACTTAGGTAAATCTGGAGATTACGACCAAGGAGCTCGGGTCAGGTTCATTAGTTTCTCGCTCGTGGCAACCCGGGCAGGCAAAACAAACTTTGATGAGGTGTGTAAGGAGGCCACGGCTGCTGGCAAGATGTATGTCTCTAATTTTGACCTTGATGGAGTGAAGGCAGAGGAGGTCCTCTCCCTCATTAAAAGGGTGGACATCAAGCTCATCCATTTCAGGTTGCAGGACATCACCATCATGGAACACGAAGCTCCATAGAAAAAAGGCCGGCTCGCGCACCGTGCAATGAATCAATCTGTCACGGAAAGCACTTATTATTTTTAAACCGATGTTTTTTAACGCCTTTGTCTTTTTGCCAGGTGCAAACAACAATAGGGCTTTAAGGCCGTATAATATGATATTGCCTGCATGAAGGGATGAAGGGAGAAGATGGAATACACACCGATCAACCTGAAGGAAAAACTCGCCAAATTCTCCGACCATTGGTCGCCCAAGATCATAGCACGGATGAATGACTATCATTTCAAGCTCGTGAAATTCCAGGGTGACTTCGTCTGGCATCGCCATGATGATACGGATGAGGTGTTCATCGCCCTTGACGGCGAGATGTCCATCGAATTCCGTGAAGGGAAAGTAACTGTAAAGGCCGGGGAAATGTTCGTGGTCCCAAAGGGATTGGAGCATAAACCACACGCCGAAACAGAATGTGAGATTATGCTTGTAGAGCCTGCTGGCATTATCAATACCGGGAATGCAGGTGGTGATCTCACCGCAGAAGATAATGTCTGGATATAGGGTCCGGGCTTGGCGCTGAGGGGTGAGACCTGTGGTGCGGTCATTGGCAGTATGATGCCCTTGGTCTTACCTACGGGCGGGAAACGCTGGATGACCAGCAAGGGTTTCTCGCTTCCCTGCCGCCGGCGAGAAAGTTCTGTTATCGATTTGAGAAGGAACTCGGCAGCACGATATGCGGGGACATCCTCGAGGCAAAATTCGGCAAAAGATACGACCTGGCGGGCCCGGCCCAGGTTGAGGAGTGGCAGGCGGCCGGGACCATTGACAAGTGCACGGCCGTGGTAAGGAGCACGGTGAGGATTGGGGCCGAAATCATAATGGAGGAGAAGTAGGGGAGGTCACGGATAGCCGGGCTTCTTTCCATGCAGGAGCAACTGGATTGATGAACAGGGGCAATGAGAAGCGATAGGAGGTTCTCCACCATGAAGAAAACAGAGACCATGATCGCCTTTTTGGGCAAGGGCACGGAGTACGAGGGAAAGCTGACATTTAAGGGGGCAGTAAGGATAGACGGTGATTTTAAGGGCGAGATATCGGCAATCGGAACCCTTATTGTTGGCGAGGGAGCTACGGTTGAGGCCGATATTCATATCTCTCATATCATTATTAGCGGGGAGATTCACGGCAATATAATCGCCGATCACCGAATCGAGATCCATCCTCCCGGAAAGGCCTTTGGAGACATTCAGGCGCCCACGTTGGTGATAGATGAAGGAGGTATTTTCGAGGGAAATTGCCGGATGGGTCCGAAAAAAGAGCCAGACGGAAGGAAATTGGCCGTGATGGAAAAAGGCGTGTACGCAGGCGACCTCCTCCCTTTGCTTGGCACCATTCAGGGCATTGTCACCGGTCGTCCCCTTCAATCTCCTGATCCCCTCCATGAGACTGCCCATGCCGGGGAAGACGAGAAAGCGGGTGAGCCCGTAAAGGACGCGAAGGTCTCCGCAAGGTGCAGGGGATTTGCCACAAAGAGCACCAGGACGGATGATTCAGGGTTCTATGAGTTGACTGACCTTGAAGATGGCAAATGGAAGCTGAAGGTTGAGGCCAACGGCTACGAGGCAATCAAAGCCACGGTGGAGGTTTCAGGCGGTGGCACCTACACACAAAACTTTGAGCATACATCTTAGAATGAAACACCTAATCTGTTGGGCGAAAAGGAAGGCAAATGAAAAACGCTGTATTTGAATGGCTCCGCCTGTTGTGGAGCAAATCTGTAAGGTTGGCTTTCGCCTCTGGGGTAACGGTCATCCTCTATACCGGCCTTCTCTATCTCGTGAATCTCTTGTGGATGCTTTACATTGAAACCCCTATGGGGAAACGATTCTTAGATCTCCATATCGTCGATGTCAGGGCAATTGAGGATCTCCAGGCAGAGAACTTCCTTATGCTTTCCCTTGAGGTAATCCTCACCGTTCTCATGGTGTGCCTGGTCTTTGGTGCGGTGAGCCAGGTATTCCTATTGATCAGATATTTTCATGAGGGTCGGAGATTATTTTATCGTCTGATCGTGTGGGGTATTCCGTGTGCTGCACTCACAGCCGTTGCCATCTCCGGAACTTACGAAATAGGGCCGGTGGCCTCGCTCTTCTTGGGAGTGGTACCGACCATGGTTCTCTTTCAGAGCTGCCTTCGATTCACACCCGGGCTCCTGCCGGAAATATCCACGGTAGTTGGAGGAATTGGAGCCATTGTCCAGAAGGGGTTGCAGAGGGAAAGAAGGGATGAACCGCGATACGAAGTAAGTCTTTCCCTCGCCTACCACGGGCCTAGAAGCAGCGATTTTTGCAGGAGCACGGCCTCTCAGATTTCAAATCATGGGTTTTGCATAGGAGAACCCAAGGACCTGGTGAGCGGCGACATCATACGATTTGAATTGGAGGTTGAGGATGACTCCATTCAGGGTGAGGCGATGATTAAATGGATAGAACATCTGGCCAACGCCGATAGGAAAAAGGCCCGCTCATCCAGATCCGGATGTCGTATCGTATCCATGGCCACGCAGTACAGAGGTGTCTTACGGGGTTATTTGAGTAAGCATTCTCTGGAAGAGGCCTGAAAAATCCCCTTGGATCGGGAAACAGGCCGGATCTTTATCATAACAGCTCTTCCCCAGGAGGCATGTGTCTTTCCCCTGGTGAAGAACCTTTTCGATGGTTATCCCGGCCTGAATCGAGGCTGAGCAGAACAAGGCTCACGCCGATGCTCGAGGGCATTGCTCACGAGGGGACAAATCGGGTGATACGCTTGAGGAACTTCGAGTCCTCTACCCGGTACTCTATCACCAGATTCGGGTCCTCTCCCTCCACAAAGAAATGCCGCGTTTGCCCGAACACGGCCCGAAGCTCATCGTTAGTACAGGTGGGCATGTACACCCTGAACACCCGGGGATCGTAGTACCGGAAATAGATGACCCTTCCCTTTTCATCCTTTACCCTGACGAGATCGCGGAAATGATTCTTGAGTACGTCCAGCCGTGCCGGTGATGCCAGGAATATCCCCCAGCTCCTGCCCCACCCCTCTTCGATCAGCCAGCGGGTAAAGGCAGACCGTGGTTTAACCTCCACGATGTGAGGAGCGGCCTCCTCCAGGACCCTGGGCAGGCTTCCCCTGTAAAGATGTCGGTATTCGCACTTGTACTCCGCGAGGGCCGGATAGATCCGCTCGTCCCGGGCGTTGTCGAGGATGGCATAGAACCGCATTTCCGGCAGTTGTTTCGCCCTCCGGGTGAAATAGGAGAGAACCTTATCAGCAAGAGTGTGTTCCTTTGCCATATCTCGTACATCCCATAACACATTGATGTCATTAATTTTTTTATGCTTCCACGGCGCGCTATCCGAGTGAAATCGTAACGTGTTCCGTCATCCTCAGTGTATCCTGATCGATGCGTTTCTCCCCACGGGAGAATCATGCCCCCGGTCATTGTTCACAAAAAGGCGTACCTAATGTAGAAGCCTCTCTAAGTGTATCCGCCTGGACCGCTGCGACCTCAGGGCTCACGTCATATTCAGGCGCTCGAGGCGGCTCAACCGCTGCCTCTACCGGAGCCGCCACCGGCGGCTGTTCTGCTCCTCACTGCTCACAGAAAGGCGCTCCCTTTTGAGCGGCTTGTTTGAGCGTGACCGCCTGTGCCACCGCAACCTCCTGTCTCACCTCATATTCGGGCGGGCGAGGCGGAGGTGGTGCAGCTTCGGCCTCTACCTTCGCCGCCACCGGCGGCGCTGCTGGTCCTCACTCCTCACAGAAAGGCGCAGCTGATTGGGAGGCCTGCTTGAGCGTGGCCGCCTGGGCCGCTGCTACCTCCGGGCTTACGTCATATTCGGCCGCCCTGGGCAGCTGAATTGCTGCCTCTTCCAGGGCCACCTCCGGCGGCCCGACCGGCCCTCACTCCTCACAGAAAGACGCGCCTGACTCGGATGCCTGCTTGAGCGCGGTTGCCTGGGCCGCAGCTACCTCCGGGCTGACCTCGGGCTCTTCTTTCGAAGGCGGAGGGGGTTTAGCCTCTTCCTTCTTAGGTGGAGCTGGTGGAGGCGGCTTCCTCTCTGCTCTGGACACCTCGAGGGGTGTCATATACTCCCTTGCTTTGCCGGACCGACTCCTCCTCAATAGACGGACACGTACGGCCCATATCCGGCCGGATACAAGGTAGTCGGCCAGTAAATCCATGACCTCTCCATCGGTCAACCCCTCTACCTTGACAGCTCCTTCCACCTTGGAGAGGAGAGAACGAAGCTCCGATCGATCCCACGCATTCATGAACAGGCGCTTCAGAAAGGCAAGGGCATCTACCTTGTCCAGGAAATAAATAGGAGGGCCTTTGGCTGCAGGCTCGAATCTCGTGAAAAACTCTATTTGCTCGGCGCCTCGTACAATCATAACTCACTTACCTAAAAAGCTTTCACTTAGGAATGTCTTTTTATAATATGTATATATACCAGTCGATTATCAGCCCTGTCAAATCCATTCACACCACACATCCCGCGATAATTTTGGCTTGAAACACAAGGCCCCTTTCACTATAATCGATACCACGAAACGAGAGTTCGCATCATTTCATTGATTCTATACATTTCACCTCACATACTTGGGTTGTGAAGGGAAATGCCTGTGGCGATTCAGAGGCGGCTATGCTAACGATTCGCAAAGAACAAATACAGGCGTTTAGCCGTGTCGCGATGAAGGAATTCGAGAAGGACATGCTCCAGCACCTCGAGCAGTTCTTTCCGGACGAGTGTGCCACCCTAGGAGGCAAAGCGCTTCGGGAGTACATCCAGAACGCCATTGTTCGAGCGAAAGAATATGGTCTTACGTCCGAACGGGATCTCTGCAAGTACCTTAACCTGACGATGGTCTACGGTCGGGATTTTGATACAGACCCGGAGCTGGAATGGATGAGGGACTTTCTCACCGACCCCGATGTGCTCGATCCGGGTGAGCGCATGAGCCGCCTGTACGCGGAGTCATTACATCGCCTCGAACCGGAGGCCAGCGACCGCGAGACTTTAGATTGATTCGAGCATGTCAAACGACAAGCAGAACAAGCTGAAAAGCAGCGGTGAGGCTGCTCAAAAGAAAAGTCCTTCAAAATCGCCCGACAGCCCACATCAGCCCTGTGCCGGTGAAGCTGCCTGGATCGAGCTCGAGCTCCTTGACGAGAACGGCAAGGCCATTCCCGACGAAAAGTATGTGCTCGTCCTGCCTGACGGCACCAAGCGCAAGGGAAAGACAGACGTGAAAGGCATGGTGCGGGTCGAGGGTATAGATCCGGGAACATGCAAGGTAACGTTTCCGTACCGGGATCCCGC
>CAZJXD010000028.1:11250-46326 GCA_964549945.1 uncultured Desulfobacteraceae bacterium
CTCATGGGAGCCTGATCCCAAGGTGGAACCGCCCCCGATGGAGGAGCCCGAGGAGCTTGTTGAGGCGGTGCTGCCGGGTGCGGAGCTTGCGTGGTTCGAGATTCGCCTTGTCGATGACCGAGGGGAAGCGGTAGCTGGTGAGCCGTACCGGGTGGAGTTGTCAGGTGGCGAAGTAGTCGAGGGACTGCTCGACGAATGGGGTGCGGCACGGCTCGAGGATGTAACCCCGGGCAGCTGCAAGGTAACGTTTCCGTACCGGGATCCCGCCTCATGGGAGCCTGATCCCAAGGTGGAACCGCCCCCGATGGAGGAGCCCGAGGAGGAGATCGTTATCAGCGCCTAAAGGGTAAGGATTGAAGTGAACTAGGAGCCGGAGAAAGAAAAAATGCCGGAGAACGACCAGAGCGGGGCGGAAGGAAGGCCATCGAATAAGCAGAGCGGCGGGGAGTATGAGGGGCCAGGAAGTCAGCCTGAGGGCACGCAAGGCATTGGAGGCGGCGGCGGAACGATAACCAATCGGGACATCTGGCACGAGGTTCAGGAAGACGAAGATGTGGCTATCATAGGCGCCATGTACGGCATCAAGGACTGGAAGCTCATCTGGAATCATGAAGAGAACGCTGAACTCCGCAAGAAGCGCTCAAGTCCCCACATGCTTTTCAAGGGGGATAGGGTTTGGATTCCAAAGAACGAGTTGAAGGAATTCGAGGGAGAAACCTATAAGACTCACACCTTTACGCTGTACCCCCCGAAAACGGTTTTCGAAACGTTTCTGAGAGACGATAGAAGCAGGCCATACGGCAACGTCAAATATGAGGTTTGGATCCACGGTAAAAAGTACGGCGAGGAAGAGAAAAGAACAAGGGAGGACGGGCTCGTGTTTGAGGTAGTGCCAACGATCAAGGAACTCGAGCTCCGCGTGTGGTTCCCCGACCTCAAGGTCGAGGAAGAAGAGGCGGAAGAGGACGAGGAAGGACCGATCGACGAGGGCGAGCCCGAGTTAGACCCGACGGCCGACCCATGGACGGACGACTACGAGGAGGAAGAGGTAGAAGGCCAGGGGGAAGGTGACGAAGCGTCCCAGGGCGAAGGAGACAGCGGGCCGTTTGAGGCCATATTTTTCAAACTGGCTCATTTGGATCCGCTCAATACTATTGAAGGTATCCAGGACCGATTGAATAACCTTGGCTACTCCTGTGGTGAAGAGCACGGCGAGATCGGGGAGCAGACTGCTGCGGCTCTTAGGGAATTCCAGGCCGAACATGGTCTGCCTGAGTCCGGTAATGTTGACTTCAATAAGGGTACAGAGGACCCCACGATAGAGAAGCTCGCCGAGCTTTATGACGGCTCAGGGGGAGAGGGGCAGGCAGAAGGTCAGCAGGGTGAAAGGGGCGCTCCAGTAGAAGCTCAGGCTTAGAGCTTACTGGGCGGAGACGCCAAGACCCAAAAGCAGAAGCGGGGAGACTGGAACAGCGGTGGTAATCTGCGCGGGCTTCGAGAGTATTTAGGATATACTCGGTTCCAGGTGTTTCCGAAACAGGAGTTGATGCAAGGAGGTATAGATGCCGATCATTAACGACAAGATCTTTAAACAAGCCCTGCTCGCAGTGCTGAAAGACGAGATGGATGCCAAGAGAGCAGGAGGAGCTAAGAATAATGCCTTGTCGATTGGCACCGCCAAGTACTACGGGCCTCTTATCGAGGAGGCGAATAACGATCTAAAGCAACTCCATACTGGTTTAGCGGCTCGCCTCAAGCCCGCCCTTCACTATAAGAAACGTCGAGAAATCCTGGGCACACTAGGAGCGCGGCTCGAGTACTATACATGGCAGTATCACCGTTCCCTCGGGCACGATAACAATGTTCCGAATCCGACCACACAGGAAGTGAATGATCTCTGCGCCCAACTGGGACAGAATCCACTGCCACCTGGGATATCGCCAGATTTCCTGGCACGCCATGCGGTCCGGACGATCAAAAGTAACTTCATCGCCTACGTCACCGATGTATTGACTCACGTGAATACTGACTGGAACGATATCCAGGGGGCATTTTTCCCGACATATCGTTTGGCTGAGCTCCAGGAGATCACCGTCACGGGCAGCGACTCGCACAAGGGGGGTAAGGCCGTGGTTCTCCTTCAATTCAAGGGCGAATATCAGATGGTGGGAGGGCAGCAAGTGGCTGCTGTAGCCCCGAACCAACGAAATGTCTTCACCCGCGTCAAGTCAAAGCCTCTTCGACTGGTCTACAAGCCCTCCGATCTTTCGCTCGACTACATGATGGTGGGAGACACGCAAACAGTAAGCCAAGCAGTCGCTGGATTGGCCGGCATTACGCCTCCTAATGGCAGCCTGTTTGAGACCATTAACGCCCTTGTCACTGCCGGAAACGTACAAGCGGTGAACAATCCGGATCCATTCCAAAACCGCCCACTCCCAACAGCCCTGAACAACTGGCCGTTCCTGCCGATCTATTCAATCCTTCCGCGCAATCTCAATCAAGGTATCCATCTCAGATACGGCTACCTCGAGTTCCTTACGCATTATCCAAAGCCGATGCCCACCGGGCAAGTGGGAGAGTTCAATGCCAGGGTAAGGAACAGCGAAAGGGCTAGATGGGATTGGATCACGGACCAGAATGATGACCTAATCGACTACTATCGCGTGTTTGGCTGGTACATCGCAATTGCGATGAATTTCGGCATTGCCGACGCGCACAACGAGAACATGATCGTACACGGGAAAAAGCCCTATTTGATCGATCTCGAGATCTCCTTCAAATGGAAGTGTGAAACCCTCGGTAATACAGGCCTGCAAGATGTAATGAGTTCTTGGGGACCCTCACGGAAGGGGGATAAATGTCAGATTATTTACAAGAACGGAGCCAATCTCGAGTACGCAAAGGGTATTCAAGCCGCTAATTATATTGTCGCGGGCATGAACGAGGCGGCGGACTTACTGCAGCGTGACCCCGGCAATACCCTTGCGGGCCCTGGCGGATGGTTGGACTTCGCAGGCCTGGCCGGCGCCTACGCTCGATACACAGTGCGCCCAACGAGGGATTATGGCAATCTTTTACGAACAATCTACTATGCAGCTCCACTGCAGAACCTGGGAGCATTTCCGAATGATGGCGTAACGCATGCTTGCATGGCACCCGTTCCGAATCCCGGCAATCTTCCCTCATACCATGCCTTTTTCCCGAAGAACGGCTCCATCAGATGGTGGTATAACGGTTTGGAGTCTGAGCACCGGCCGAATTTCGTGGAGAATGATCCACAGCATGCCTGGACAGACTACCTTAACTGCGATTACCCTGCATTCTACCGACAGCTCAATACCCTAAATCTGACGAACTCACAGGGGGTAGCCGTCCAGGTAGCCCAGCCCGCGGCGTATAACCTTGTCGGGGCGAACCGAGATCGCCAAATCGCCGGAGCACATTACTTCGATCACTATCCAGCGGTTCACCTCTTCGACGTCGATGTTGCCGCGCTTCCAATTCCAATTGCTGTCAATCACTTGAATGGGCACGTGATTGCGGACCTCGGGGGCAGTTTCGGGCAAAACGGGATTAACTTGACGCCAAATGCCGCAGAGAGCACCGAAAAAGATGATGAGCAGTGGCGGATCATCGACAGCGGCTTTAACCCGACCCGCATTTTCCACATTCGTTATCAGCAGGGCACAATCGTTTCAGTCTTTGAGGCGGGGAGCGCGATCCAAATGGCGCAGCGTCAGTACGAAAGGTTCAGGAATGACCTGAACTTTAGGACCACCCTCATCACCAGAGCCCAGCAAGATGTTGCGAATCAATACCCTCCGCAAAACATACCGCCCTCTAATCCCACGATATACGATGGCTTTTAGGTTAGATTCTGATAATGAGGGCATCTTCTTTCCCTTCCTCTTGTTCAATTCAACGGATTGTACTCCCGATCGCAATTTGCTTATCTCTGAGGGAAGCAGGAACAGTACTCTGAAAAAAACAGGTAAATGCCAATAAGTGACGTTCAACGCACTCTTTCACCCCTCTCGCACCTTCGATAATTTTTAAATTGAAACACACGCCTCTCTTCACTATACTCGTTCCCATTAAGAGCGAGTTCGTACTATATATATGTGACGGCTGGTATGCTCGTAATCCGCAAAAAGCAGATAGAGGCCCTGGACAGGCAATCCGAGAAGCTCTTCCTGGACCGCATGGTCGACCACCTCAGCGAGATCTTCCCTGAAAAGTGCAAGGAGCTTGGCTCAAAGGCACAGATCCGGGAATTGGCACGCCAGGGCCTTGAGCGGGCACGGGGGTACGGCATCGACACCGAGCAGGACGTGGCGCTTTTCGTGGATATCATGTTCGGTATCGGCCCGGACTTCCCTGATGGTGAGGATATGCGCTGGGCGCGCTCGATCCTCGAAAACGAAGGTCTGAGCGGGCCAGCCAAGATGGCCTTCATCCTCCAGCGGCTGGAAAAGGAGATCGAAGCCGCCGAGGATAATAAGGACGCGGAGGGCTGATGGCAAGCTGGCTTTCCCGAGCCGCCTCGTCGGTCAAGAAAAAGTTCAGCCGTAAGAAGACCAACAAGTCGGAGCAAGGGTGCACCCCTACGGTGGGCATCATCCTAGTCGGGCTGATCGATGATAAACGTGACCCTATCTCAGGGGTTCAGGTCACCCTCGAGGGGCCAACACCGGGCAACGGGAAGACGGACGATAAGGGCGTGGCCTCCTTCGAGGAACTCCAGCCCGGTACCTATACCATAGGCGTATCCCTGGAGGGATCGAGCTGCCCCAAACACACCTTGCAGCCTTTTTCTGAGGAAATTATCGCAGCTGCCGGCAAGATTGTGGCGCGGGAGGTGGCCGCCATCCCGATCGGCTCCCTGAGGGTCGAGCTCAAGAACAAGGATACCGATCAAAACGTGGAGTCCGAGGTAAGGCTTGGAGTCAAAACGGAGGGCTGGAAAACCCAGGGACTCATAACGGACAAGTCAGGGACCTACCAATTCCCGGAGCTGCCCGGCGGCACCTACGAGCTGGAAGTGGAGATCCCCAGAAAGCAGGAGGACGCGATGCATTACGTGGAGGCCCAACCGATCCCTGGAATCGAGATCAAACCCGGGGAGACCACCGAGCAGGTCGTCATGGTTGATCCGGTTTACTGGGTTCAGTTTCGCATGCTCCTCCAGGCCCCCGAGAACACCACGGAGAAGGCAGAGGGCATGCGGGTGACGGTGAAGCGGAGCGGGGACAATAAGATATTAGAGCCCAAACAAACCAACGAGCAAGGCCTGGTCCGCTTCAAGGTGGAGGATGGCATCAAGGGCACCTGGTCGGTGGTGGAGATCACAGACCCCGACGGCAACAAGGGGCCACTGGTGCAAACGAAGGCCGAGACCACGTGAGGATGATCCAGGCATTTCCCTCGAGCTCGGGGAGAGGTGAAGAGGGGTTGAGTGCATGCACAAAGTAGCGTTCAGGCACGACCACGAGAAGACCGAGAAATACAAGGTCAAGGAAAACGAGACCCTCGACTCTATTGTGGATGCAAAGTGCAAGGAGTTCGGCGACTGGAAGGCCCTGGCCCGCTTCAACATCGGAACGGATGAACCCGGGGAGGTCAATCGCTGGCTGGATGAGACCGTGGGCATCAAGACGATCAACGACCGGAACCCCAACGAGACCGTGCTCAAACCAGCCGCAGGGCTCCCCGCGGAAATCCTGATCCCCCAGGCGTGGACCCAGGAGGGCTTCGAGGTCTTTAAAACCCACGAGATCACCCTCGAGAAGCTCAAGCCTCCGGTGGCGATCGGCATCGACAAGCTGGACAAGTGGTTCATCCCCAAGGAGGAGGAGTGCGACATCGCCTACAGCCTGGAGGGACTCAAGGAGTGCGCCGACAAGGTGCACTTGGAGGTGTACGGCAGCAACTACTGCGAGTCCACCGACTGGAACAAGGGCTTCGGCACGTTCGACACCAAGTTGCCGGATGAGCCCCTCTGCACCATGAAGGATCTGAAGGCCGATGAGCGCAGCGCCGGAAACGAGCTTGCGAGCAAGTGGAAGGGCAAGGTCGAGCCGGAAAAGGGCGTGCTGAGCAAGAAGACCGACGGCGAGGACCGTCACATCAGCGTGGCCTTCTCGCCCTACACCATTCACCTGCGCTACTTCAAGGACGAAGCAAAGGACGCCAAGGCCCGCATCGCCCTGGAGCCCTTCTGGCCGCAGTTCCAGGCGAACGGCAACCTCAAGGCCGGCTCCCTCACGATCAACTGGGAGGTCAAGGAGACAGAACGGCTCACGCGAGGCCGCCTGCTGGTCTTTGACAAGAGAGACAAGGTCGTGTTCCGGGCCCCGATCCCCGAGGGCAAGCTCGCCAAAGGGGTGCAAAAATATGATGCGTGGGACGGCAGTTACCTGGCCGGGGTTACCAACACCAAGGGCGGCGCAAAGGTCATCCTTGAGGATATGCCCTACCGGGTGCAGATCCAGGCCCACGCCAAGGAAAACGAGGAAAACGGCCTGGCGGTCGCTGCCATGCATACGGAGGTACGGCTCTATGTGCACCCGGGCACCCATACGCTCGAGCTCGACCCCTACGTTGCGTCCACGGACAAGCCCTCGCTGGATATATCTCTGGCGGATCTCTATCATAAAGACGCCGCACCCACCCGCGCCGCTGACGGAAAGGTGTGGACCAAGTTCGCCCTGGCCAAAGCAGGGTTCCACCCGGGACCGGTCAACGATGCCAATACCAATACCGAGTTTGAGACTGCCCTGAACGAGTTTCAGCGATCCGTGCCCAAGTTGAGGCAGGGAGGTGCCGGGGATTTCGAGAGGCTCCAGATCACCGCCGGCGGTAATGACGACAACGACACTAAGGATGCCCTCGAGAACCTGCCGGATAAGCTCAAGCGTCCCTGGTTCGGAAAAGAGGCGGACCGGACCGACTACGACATCACCGCAGGGGAATTCAAGGACGACCTAACGGACCAATCCAAGACCATGATCCTGTGGGTTGACGACCGCCACTGGTATACGGACCCCGATTGGCTGGTAGGGAGCGATGATGTCACCCCCAAGATCAGAGATACGGTCACCGGGCACTCCACGGCACTGGGGAACACACGCGGTCCATATGGTGCCGGCGATGCCCGCGTGGCCAAGGATGCCGTGGACATCGCGCGGCCCTGGATACCGCTTCAGGCTGATTTCCGCCTCCTGGGCAAGGACAAAGAGCTCGACGAGGAGCTGGCTGGTGCCGTAACCCGGGATATCGCGGATGCCACCAGGAGGGCGATCGGGCCGCTGCGGGTGGATTGGGCCTTTGACGAGATCGACGGCGACGCCATCGCCGTGCCGGAGGTGGACACGGGCCTCTATCACAAGGAGCGAACCCGTACCAAGTCCGCCCTCGAGTGGGCGCTCGACAAGGTGAAAGAAACGCACCCCAGAAAGGATATCAAGCGCCGTGCTACCTATTTCAACTGCCCTGAGGATAACGGCGGAATCCGCCCTGCCCGCCTGGCGGACTATTTCAAACAGCCCTTCGGCCTGGACGCCAAATCCCTTCTTCCCTGGACCGCTAAAGAGGACTCTTCGCGCGAATCGGTGGTCACCGTGGTTCACGACAATCTCGGGCAGGGCGCCGATGACCTCCACAAGAAGCGAATGGGCAGGGCCGGCGTCTACTTTCATCCCTCGCGCATCGCAGGCGACGGGTATCAGCTCAGGGCCCAGGTGCGGTTCGAGAAGACAGGTGACTATGAGTTTCCGAATCTGGATTGTTTGAAGGGCCGCTACCCCCGGCTCCCCCAGGCTCACACGGCCAAGATGCGACTCTGGCGCAAGAGCTCCATTCGCGGCTACCTCTGCTGGGGCGACACCAACTCCTGGGCCGCCTCCCGGTCGGAGTTCAAACGGTTCTACACCTCATCGCACATGCACTTCGTCAACGAGCAGGGGGCAGCCGACAACGATCTGGATCTGGCTGTCAACTCGCTGTTCGATGATCTTGGCGCCTTCCGGGGGATGGTCAAGGAAACGGTCAAGAACACGCCACCGGCCGACCAGCGCCGTACCGACGCCTGGATCACCATCACCGCGAACCGCCTCTGGCCGTGGTCACAGCACAAGCAGTTCGGGGTTATCGAGGCCTCCAACGCCAACACCCCCAAGGGCTGGACCGCGCAGAAACAGCTCCTCGACGACTACATGCACCCCTACTGGTATAAGTACTCCGTGCGCCTGGGCTCCGAGATCGCCCGCACTATCGAGAGAAAAAAGGGCTGGATGCGGGGCCACGTGATCGTGGAGTTCAGATCCACAGACGACTACTACCACCGCAAGTACTCCTGTCCCACCTGTGATGACTGGTATTACTTCCTGGAAAAAAACCGGGACGCGCCCGCCAAGTCCAACGAGCCATGTCCTGATCCCCTGTGCGGGGGTCGGCTGCGTCCCGCGCCGTTATTTTGGGGATACTACCGCTGTACAGGCGGACACGACTTCTCCTGCGAGGAAGCCGACAGCAACGGCGGGGGCCACGCCGATCCCTGCGCCGAGGCCAACTGCGGGCAGGCCCTTAATCCCGTCCAGGTTCCCCGGGAGCAGTACCGGTGCAACACGTGCGGGTTTACCGCCTTCTACGAGGAAGCGGGACCGGCGGGCGGTGGCCATGTGGGCGAGGCCTGCCCTTACGGCGCTCCCTGCGGGGGAAAGATGTATCCCGTTGCCCCGGTGAACCAGTGGCTCTTTGAGGAGTATAAGTGCGATAGATGCAATCACGTTGAATCGTTCTGGGAAACCGATCTGGCCGGCGGAACGCATGATGGTGACCAGCATTGCCGTTCACGTGTTAGGCGGATTGTCGGCCGGTTCAGGCGGAAAGCCCCACCGGCATTGGGACAAGATCACAGCGCCTTGGTGGCAGACGGGAACAAGGTAGGGATATTCCCGCCCCAGGCGATAAAAGGCGGGGATAATTTCCCGGTTTCATCGCTCGGCAACCCCATCGGTGTCGCCTTCAACTTCGCCGGGGGCTACGAGCTGTGGGGCCATGAGGTGGGCCACACGCGCTACTTCGAGCATGCCGGGAACGCACCCGGCGCCAACGATGCCCAGCACGACGCGCGGGACAATACCGATGTGAACTGGGCCGGCCTTCCCACCCCCGAAACCAATGCCAACAGCAAGCGCTGGGACAGGGCCTGCCTGATGACCTACGTGAGCCACCTGGCATCCTACGACAATACCAAGGACAAGGCCTGTTTTTGCTTTAAGTGCATCCTGAAGAATCGCGGTTGGAAGATCGATACAATGGGCAACCCGCCCTCCAACGTGCACGATCCATAGGGTTCTGCCAGTTCTGTGATGAGCGATTCATCAAAAGAGAACAGGTTTTTGAGCAATAGTGCCCTGGCCATGGCCCTTCTGGGAATCCTGGCCCTGGTGCATGTCTCTGGTACCTGGAGCGGGGGCGCCGGGTCCGCCGGAGGCAAGAGTGGACAAGAAGCAATCTTTAGTAGGGGATTAGCCATGAGCGTTGAAATTGAAATCCTTGCGCCCAAGAAACCCTTTCTCGTGGGGAGTGCCATGCCGGTGACCGCGTTCCTTCGAAACCTCGGCTCCAGCCCGATCGATCTGCCGAGCCCGGGCGCTCAAAGCCCCTTCGAGTACACCGTGCTCTCCGGCGACGGGAAGAAGGCCCTCTTCTCCTTTAGCGAGCGCGGCAGGGACCTGGCTCTTCAACGGGGCATCTTCCCCCCGTCTCACACGCCCACGCAGGCGGTGAACCCCGGGCAAGGGCTTACCTTCAATGAGGATCTTGCGGGGTTTCTCACCCAGCCGATTCCACCGGGAAGATACCTCATCCAGGCCGGCCTCATGTTCCAGGGTAAAACGGTTCACTCCAACCAGGCGCCGTTTGAGGTGGTGCCCCTACAGGTCACTGCCCTTGCCCAGGTCCTGAACTTCGACCGCCGGAAGATGGTGACAGCGGTGAGCCATCGCGAGCCCGATGGTTCCGAGACCATATTCAGACGGCAGAGCACCAGCGGGCACCCAGAGGTGGGGACATTTCAGGAACTGCATCGGCTGCCGCCATCCAGAGAGGTAGAAAGCATTGCCCTCGCCCTGGAGACGGCACCGGTTCCGGGCTGGCGGTGGCTGCTGTGGCTTGAAAAGGGAGAGCTGGCCGGCGGCATGAGCCGCGAGTTCGATATCAAGTACCCAATCGCGCCCGCACCCACAGGGCTGGATTCGCCCCGTTTGCTGGAGCACGGGTACCAGTTCGAGAGCGGCACGGCCCTGTTTATCCTCTCCGGATCGGAGGGGAACGGCAGGAAAATCAAGCTCATCTCCGTCCCGGGCCTCAGGCCGCCCGAGCTCATGAATGTCCCCCTGAGCGCCTCAATTCCTGAACAAATCTTTGCCTCCCTCCTACGAGCAGATGGTTCTCAACGACTCCTCCTGACATGGATCGAGGCCGACGGCAGCACGAGCCGTATGGTTGGCGTTCGTGTGGATCCGGATGACCTCTCAAAAACGGGGAAGATAGAGGTCCTGTTTCAAACCGATCGTCCCATCCTGGCGGGCCGGTTGGAGCCTCTCACCCTTGAGCCTCCCATACGGGCCGAGTTCCTGCTCGCACCGGATGAAAAAGGAGGGCTGGCCTATCTGGCCAAGCTCGAACTGTACGACAACGGGGCCCGGACGATCACGAATCTCCCCGTGTCCAGAACTCCCCGGGATAAGGCGGTCAACCAATGGATCCTCCCCTCCCACGAGGACCCGTCCGCGCCTCTGCTGGCGTTGATCGGCGATCGCCTTTACTCCAGTCGTACCGCATCGCAGGAACCATGGCGTCTGGTGGCAGGGCAGCTCGGTGAGGCGAACCATATCAGGCTGGTGTCGTTTCAGGGCGAGGAACTCTGGGCCACATGGTGGACCCCGCAGGCAGGTTTTCTGACCCGTGCATTGCCGTGAATAACGAATCGATTTTAGATTTGAAACAAGGTCCTCTCTCTGCTAAAATTATTCCACTTAGCATGAGCTTATTTCAATCAATCACTGTGGCTTTCGCATTAATCCGGCGATTCCAAAAAGGCAAGCGTCCGTGTTGCTAATCCGCGACGATCAACTGTCTGCCCTCCGGGGCGTCAGGCAAAAGGAGTATGAGAAACGGCTGGCGGCCCATCTCAGGAAGTACTTCTCCGAAGCTTGTCATGATCTGGGAGAGGATGGCCTGCGCGATGCAGTGCGCTACGGGATCCAGCGGGCCAAGGTCTATGGGATTCAGGCGGAGCGCGATGTGGTGAAATACCTGAACCTTATGTTCGTGTTCGGCCGCGATTTCGACACCGATCCACGCTTCCCGTGGGCGGCATCCATGCTTCATTCAGCCGAGTACGGCCCCACCCTGCGAATCAACCAGGTTTACAGCGACGCCAAGGCGAGGGTAGCAGAGGGGCCGGGGTTTTTCGGGGGCAGCGAGGAGAAAAACGGATGAGCGAGTCGGACCAGACAAACGTGCTCGAGCAATCAGGCCAGGGGGCGGAGGACGATTTCTCAAGCGACGGCACGGACAATCCTGCACAGGCCTGCGGCGAGACCGACTGGCTTCTCATTGAGCTCAGGGATCACGAGGGCAATCCTGCCAAGGGGGCCAAATACAGGGTCGAGCTTCCGGACGGCTCCGTGATCGAGGGCACCCTGGACGATAACGGCAGGGCCGGGGTCGAGGGCATCGATCCCGGCAGCTGCACGGTCACATTTCCCGAGTTCGCCGGGGAAGCGTGGAATCCCCTCTAGCAATCTAGTTTTTGTGGTGCAATGCATTCAAAGGAGGTGTTTCTCATGAGTTTTCCGATCACTGCCAGCACGCAGGTGCTGTGTCCCCACGGCGGAGCGGTGCCCCTGACGGGCATTGCTCCCACCGTACTTATCGAGGGCGCGCCCGTAATCAACCAGTTGCAGGCTCCCGCCGCGGGCTGCCCGATGGGGCCAGGAGCCGGGTCCTCCGGGTCAACCACGGCGAACACCGGCGTACATCACGTGTATCAGCTCATGCCGCCCTGCATGACGGTGCTGTTTCAGCCGGCTGACCCCACGGTCTTGGCTGAAGGCCAACCGATCGCGGGAACCGAAGGCGCCGTCACCATCGCTACCGGCGACCCGCCGATCATCGCGAATCACCCCGTGACGGTCACGATCGGCTGAGGACGAAAAAATTCCTTAGTAACCGCTAACGGCGAAAGGAGAGGACATGGCAGAAACGGGAGAGATGCAAGATATCAACATCGAAATCAAGGTTGCCGGATCGGCGCTGTCGAAAGAGATCATGAAAAAATTGTATAGTCTCACCGTGGAGCAGCACGCCTGGTTGCCCTCCAGGTTCGAGATCCGCTTCAATGATGATGATCGTGATCTTCCCATAATTAACGGTACGCAATTCGATGTGGGCAAGGAAGTGGAGATCTCCGGCGAAAGCGTGGATGCGATTACGGGTGAATCTTTCAAGGGGCTTCTCATCAAGGCAGAAATCACGGCACTTCAGCCGGTGTTTGACTCATCCAGTTTCATTCCGTCCAGTCTCATCGTACTCGGCCATACAAAGGACAACCGTCTCATCCGGGGCACAAAGACCCAGGTATTTTCAAACGTGAAGGATAGCGACATCGCCAGCCAAATTGCCGGGAACTGCGGCCTGACAGCGGCGGTAGACGCCACCTCGGTGACCCATGAGCACGTCTTTCAGCACAACCTCACGGACATGGCATTCCTGGCCCACCTGGCCCGGAGAAACGGCTATACCTGCTATGCCGAAGACGGCAAACTTCATTTCAAAAAGCCCTCGAAAGGAGGACAAGCCCCATCGTTACCTTTTTTGTATCTGTTGCGTTCCTTCCAGGTGCACGTGAACGCTGCCGAGCAGGTGGACACGGTTATCGTCAAGGGGTGGGACCCGGGCACGAAAAAGGCTATCTCATCTAATGTTACATCAGCGGAAACCCCCTTTTTAAGGCAAACTGGTTTTCCGAAAGCAGGCGGTGACCTGGCGAAAGATGCCTTTGGGTCTGCCGAGCTGGCAGTGGTGGATCACCCCATATCCAGCGTGGATGAGGCAAAGGCCATGGCACAGGCACGCTTCAATGAGATAGACAGTGCCTCTGTGCAAGCCGAGGGGGTTGCCGTTTTTCACCCGAAAATCAAGGCGGGCAGTTGGGTGGAGGTGAAGGACGTGGGGGATAAATACAGCGGCTCATACTGGGTAGGCACTGCCACCCACATATATGAAATGGGGCGTGGCAGGACGTGGTTTTCAACCGACGGGATACCGGCGAAGATTTCCCAGGGGTTCGACCGCTGGAACGTTCAGGCGAACGGCTTGAATAACCTCGAGGATTGGGCAGGCACTCACGCC
Source organism: uncultured Desulfobacteraceae bacterium (assembly GCA_964549945.1). Classification (GTDB taxonomy): domain Bacteria; phylum Desulfobacterota; class DSM-4660; order Desulfatiglandales; family B25-G16; genus B25-G16. The sequence goes on from CAZJXD010000028.1 coordinate 24,676, forward strand.
CACGTGTATGAATTGGAGCATGGCAGGACGAGGTTTTCAACCGACGGGATACCGGCGAAGATTTCCGAGGGGCCCGACCGCTGGCCCGGGGTGGTGCCCGCCGTGGTTACCGATATCGAGGATCCCGACGAGCTGGGGCGGGTCAAGGTCAAGTTTCCCTGGCTGGACGATAACTCCGAGAGCACCTGGGCCCGGGTAGTCGGAATCGGCGCCGGGCCTGAGCGAGGGATGCTCGTGCTTCCGGAGGTTGACGACGAGGTCCTGGTCGTCTTTGAGCACGGGGACTTCAACTATCCCTACGTGCTGGGGGGCGTCTGGAACGCAACAGACGAGCCGCCTCTGGAACCGGGCGTCACCGTATCCAATGGCGCGGTTAACCTGCGTACATGGAAATCCCGGAGCGGCCACCGGATCACCATGGACGACACCGATGGCACTGAGAAGCTTGAAATCATGTCAAAAAATGAGCACCGGATCACCATGGACGACACGGCTGGTGAAGAAAAGCTTGAAATTCAGACGCAAGGCGGCCACCTGATCACCATGGACGATCAAGAGAACGCTGTCAAGATTGAAACCCCCAGCGGGGTTATGGCATCCTTTTCAGACGAGGGAAAGATCGAGATCAACACCCTAAATGCAACAATAACCCTTGATGATGCGCAAAATATGGTTACCATCACAAGCCAGGGTGACCTGCTCCTTGAAGCAGGGCGAAACCTGGATCTCCAAGCCAATGGGGACATGAATATCAAGGCCACGAACCTAAACCTGGCAGGAAATTCGCTGGTCGAAATCAAGGGAAATCTCATCAAGCTGAACTAGGGGGCGTGAAAAAATAGATATTTCTTATGTTGACATAAGCTGTGAAAGGAAGCTTGAATATTTCATAAAGAGGCATTACTATACGACGAGCTAAGCACCAATATGGAGGGATCAGCGATGCAATTTCCAGCCACACGTAACTACGCAGAACACTCACGGTTTGCCCTGCTTAGCCCCCAGGAATATGTTCGACACGTAAACGATGCCCTCAGGGATGGAAAAGGGCCCATACCAGGGAACTATTTCGAGGATATCTATAAACGGGCCATGCGCGAGATCAAGAAGAAAGCAGGAAAAGACTCGGTAACCGTAGGCACGATCAATAGGATCGGCTAAGATCCTGAACAACAGAACAACACCTGTTCCATGATATCTATATTCAAGGCTGTTCTATATTGCATTTTTTGCCCTATCCCTTTTCAAAATAATATCCGGCGGCATGAAGTTGTTTCGAGAGTTTTTGAAACGAATTTCCAATTGCTCTTTAAGACCTGAGACGATCAAGACCCACAGAATAGGCCGCCATGTTCACCACGAACAACGAGGCGAGAGTCTAGCATGTGTTTTATGCAGCAGATCACCCCATTCCTCCCCACAGCCAAGCCATCGCTTCACCCCTAGTGCCCTGGAAAGGCCACACTGATCCACAGATACCGCTCCATGAGCATCACCTCTTCCTGACGCCCTACGCCAGAGCGCCGAATAGAGATACCCATAAGTTGGGGGCTGAGGACTTTAAAATACAATATATAGTGGCTAACTACAATATGAGATTTCCGTTCATTAATATAGATGAGTTAACCTTCTAAATTTATTAAAAAAACTTGACATTTCAAATTCATAAAAGATACGATTATCGTTCATATTTTGAATATATTGTGCTTAATCGGAAAATAACGACGATTTAATCCAATACGCATCCAGTTTTTTTATTAGGCATAATATCGTTGACGTGGCCATATGCCTGAAAGCTCACTCAGATATACAACTGTTTTTGAATATGATTTTCCGAGAGCTCTCTATAGTATTCAATCACGTGCCATGAGTATGTTCCACATCGCCATTCTATCTGTTTTCTTCTTGTTCCTTACGGGGATTTTCGTCTCATGCGGCATTGGCGTTCGCACAAAGGCTGCCCTTGGGGATAAACTCAATATAAAAGTGGACATCTCCCAAAATGCAAATATGAATAGCCCCATCGCGCTGGATGTGGTTCTGGTATATGATGAAGCGCTTTTGAAACAATTGATTAAAATGCCTTCCAGCGAATGGTTCGAAAAGCGAGAACAGATCGTAAGGGATCATATAAAAGGCGACGGCTTGGATTACTGGGCATGGGAGTTCGTGCCCGGGCAGAATGTCAAGACCCAGATCCTGCCGCTCAAACCAAAGGCAAAGGGTGGGATTGTATTCGCGAACTACTTTACCTCTGGGGAACATCGTTTTCGAATCGATCCGTTCAAGGACTTTATTGTTCATCTTAACGAGAAGGATTTTACCGTGGAGTTAGAAAAGTAAAGTCCTCCGTCATCCTGGACGGTACTTTCAGGCGTTTTGATAAAGGAACGGATGGATAGCTCAAAAAGGGATTTTACCCAAGGGGGAAACTGAAAAGGATAGTCTACAGAACGAAGAGAGCATGAAAGGAAATCCGCTATGATAGATGCCCGTAAATTGCCGACGGCAATTCAGTGGCATGAAGGAATGCTGCTGGCACCGCAGCATTTCCAGCAAATGTCCTTGAGGCATGAGGAACTGCTCCATTATCACCTTGCGACGATTGCCCCTTTTTACTGGGGGATACACCGGTTCAAGGCCGACTCAAGCCTCCTTGTCGATGGAACCCTTCGCGTGTTGGAGCTGGAAGCCGTGATGCCTGACGGCCTCGTGGTCTCCTATCCCGAACAAGAGCGAGGAGATCTTGAAATTGATCTGAAACCCCATACCGAGGAGATGAAACAGAAGGCCCTGACCGTTCATCTCGTGGTGCCGGCAAAAAGGACTGGCGCTGCGTCTACCAAGGGGGAGCTGGCTCGGTATGATTCGGTAGAAGGTCAGCCGGTGATGGATGAAAATACAGGGGAATCGGAACTCTCCATCCCCCGTCTCAGACCTCGTCTCAGTCTTTTAATAGCCGATACGCCCCCTCAGAAATATTCCTCCTTTCCCTTGTCGAAGCTGGCGTACAGGAACGAAACGTTCACCATGACCGATTACATACCTCCCACCCTGAGCGCTTCCACTAGTTCGGCAATCGGGGAGATCTGCTCCTCTGTCGCTCATCGACTGAGGGAAAAGGCGGTATTTTTATCCGAACGGGTGAGATCACCGTCCTCAGCCATGAGGGGGGCCCTGCTGCTCGAGACGAAATCCATGATTCAAAGCCTGGTCTCCGATCTACCGCAATTCGAGGCGCTGTTGAACACAGGGGTATCACACCCTTTCACGCTTTACCTCTCGCTTTGCTCACTGGCGGGCAGGCTCGCAGCCCTGGGAAGCGGTTTGATTCCTCCTGTGCTGGAACCATACGATCACAATAACCTTCGCGCCTCTTTCGAGCAGGCCAAGGAATTCATCTTTCGGATGATCGACGAGGGAATCCTCGAAACCCACACGCCCATTCCCTTTGGATTCGAAAACGGAGTGTTCAGCCTCAGGCTGGAGGGGGCCTGGGTGACGAAGACCCTTATCATTGGTGTGAGAGCACGAGCAGGTATGACTGAAGAGGGTGTGCTCGGCTGGATCGATGAGAGCCTGATTGGTTCAAGTTCAAAGGTTGAATCCATGAGAAACAAGCGAATCTTAGGCGCCTCGCGCAAGAGGATCGAAGGGGATAAAGAACTTATCCCAGTGAGAGGTGTCGTTCTATACGCGGTGAAAGCCGAGCGGCAGTTCATCGAGCCCGATGAGGTCCTGGAGATATTCAATACCTCCGATCCCACTGGGAAGCGCAGCCCTGCTGAAATCGTGTTATACGTGAAAAATGTACCGCAATAGGTATCACTGGAGAGAGGAGGGCTATCCTTCATGGAGTTGGAACGCTCGTTGCTCCTGAATCAGTTCTACGACTTTTACAGCGAGGTGATTCGTCAGAAGAAGAGAGCCCAATCATATGCGGAAGTTCCTCTTCCGGAGCGGCCTCCCGAGCCTGAAGAGGCTCCATACGAAGAGGAGGGCGCCCAAACCGTCTCCCGCACGCTTCTGAGCCTACTGGAGGGGCAGGCCCTCGAGGCAGGAAGGCGAGGGGGGGAGTATGGGGTCAGCTTTTACAAAGAGGCCCAGTACATTATGGCCGCCTTGGCCGACGAGATCTTCCTCAACATGGATTGGGAGGGCAGAGAGGCCTGGAAATCGGGACTGCTGGAGTTCAAACTATTCGGCACCCATGTTGCCGGAGAGCTCTTCTTCCAGAAATTGGATGCGCTTTTGACCGATCGGGATCCTGCGTTGGTCGAGATAGCTGCGCTGTACCTCCAGGCCCTCTCACTTGGATTTCGTGGAAAATTCAGGGATATAGACGATGAGGGCAAGCTAGATTACTACCGCCGGCAGCTTTTCTCCTTTATCTTTCACAAGAACCCCGATCTCCTTAATCCGGATAAGCTGCTTTATCCCGAGGCCTACGCACACACGTTGACCGAAGGAGAGGGCAAAAAGCTGCCGTACGTGAAGAGATGGATCATTGTGGCGCTCCTCCTCATGTTGGCGTTTCTCGGCATATCCCATGGGATATGGGCGAATGTCACCGCGGATCTGAAACAGGTGATCCAGCAGATCCTTCTGGGAGGGTAGGAAAAGGGATATGGGGTCAATCTATCAAATCATACTCAGGCTCTCCCCTGCGCTGCCCTATGTGCTCACGGGAATTATCCTGCTCATCCTCTCTGTCCTGACGGTCCTTTTCTTTATCTTTCGATCCGCGAGAAAAAAGGCACCGCCCGAGGAACCGGGCGAGGAGATTGCTCAGGCGGCAGAGGAGCAACGAGAGGAAATCCCCCCTCCTATAACCCCCGTCTCCACCCTTGGGCTCAGAAAATCCTTTTCCAGGGCCATGAAGGTGCTGAAATCAAACGTGTCGGGCGGAAACTACCGCTACCAGATCCCCTGGATCCTGATGCTGGGAGAAACCGGATCGGGTAAGACAACGGCCCTCGATATGAGCGGGTGCAACCTTCCCTTTGGCAAGCCGATCGAGAAAGGCCCTGAAGTAAAGGAAGGCTGCAACTGGTGGTTTTTTGAAAAGGGAATAACGCTCGATATCGCAGGGGATCTCGTGCTTCGAGAGGACGGGAAAACCCACAACGAGAAAGGGTGGCGTCTTCTGTTGAGACTTCTTCAGAAACACCGGCCCGAGCGACCAATCGATGGCGTTATCCTCACCATTCCGTGCACGGATCTCATCGGATCAAACGGCGAGGGCGAGCCGGATCTGAACAAGGTGGCGGAAAAGGCCGATCTCCTGTACAAAAGGCTCTGGCATGCCCAGAAGGCTCTGGGAATTCGTTTCCCCGTGTACGTGCTCATCACCAAATGCGATCATATCCAGGGTTTTCAGAGCTTTTGCAGGGAGATCCCAAAACGACTGGGAAACAATATGTTCGGCTGGTCAAGCCCTTATGGCATCGATACCGGCTACTCAAGTGAATGGGTACATGAGGCGTTTCAGAGCATTCAAAGGGAGCTCTCCAGCACACAGTATGAACTGTTCACAGAGGGAACAGACCTAAGGGAGAGCGACGGGCTCTTTGTGTTTCCCCACAATTTCCAGCCTCTCTCTGAGCCCGTTCAGGTTTACCTGGATCGTCTTTTCAAGCCGAGCGTCTATCACGAATCCTTTATCTTCCGAGGCATATACTTCTGCGGCAATAGCGACACTGAGCAGGCGGAAACAGCCTCGGTTATGCCCATGTTTCTGAAGGATCTCTTCGAGAAAAAGCTCTTCCCCGAATTCGGGCTGGCCCGGCCCGCAAAGAGAACCGTGATATCGAGGAACCGGAAGGTGCTTGCCGCGCAGGCCGTTGCCGCGTTGATAGTGCTTGTGGGGGGCCTGGGGCTATGGTGGTCCTATTCCCGGCTTCAGGTCAATAAACGTGCCCTGCAACCCGTCCTCGAACAGATAGCTGAAGATGTACAGCATCTGAGAAGCCTCGAGCATAGGGAACATGACGGCCTTATGCTTTACAGCCTCCTTCGCGAGCGGGCAGTCAGGATACCCTTTGAGCAAAGCGCCATGAATTTGTTCAAGGGAATGACAAACATAAGGAGCCTGACATCTGCCTTTATCCCCTCTTCATGGTTCAGCGACATCCATGAGCAGATACAAAAATCCATGACCCTTGCCTACGACGAGATCATCTTAAAGATGATGTATATCCAGTTACTTCAGAAGGCAAAGGCGATCTTCGAGACCGTGGATAAAGCCACGCCTCCTGTGATAGATAACTCGAAGATACTCGCCGTTGAGGAGACCCCTGAGTTTATCGAGCTCCGCACGTTTGTTGAGAACCTGAGGGAGCTCGAAGAGTATGCCGATCTCTACAATGGCCTCCGTACCACCAGAGACTTAACCGATTTGGGTCGTGTGGCGAAGTATTTGTTCGGGATAGAGCTGCCGGAGGGATTCTACAAGAACGCCAGGTACTACCACCATGCCTTAGGTCGGACGAAATATCGGGTGTTTGATCCTTCGATCTTCAGGATAAAGGCCCGATTCTTCACGCTCCGAAAACTGACCGATCGCTTATACGACAGGCTGTTTCAGTCCAACGTGATCTCCGCGTATCTGGATGTCCTGTCGCTTCAGCTGAAAGAGTTCGGACAGAAAAGCCGAACCTCCTCCCGTGATGGGGCCATGATCCGCGATCTTCTGGATACTATAACCCAGACGGAGAAGACCCTCTCTACGCCGAAGCTTGCCTGGGTCTCAAATGAGACATTTAACCTCGGAGAACCGTTTGATACAGTCCTCTCGATCATTGAAGGATCGGGTTTTCTCGGGCCGGATATGCGGATGGAGGTTCAGAGCGCCGGGGAAGAGGCCTTTCGAAAATTCAAGGACGAACTCAAAGAAAAGAAGACCCCCCTTACGGGACCGCTCCTGAGGCGGGAGGGTGGAGAGGTACTGGCAATGCTCTCTCAAGGGGTTCTCACCCTTAAGTCGGATCTCGAGAAGCTCTTGAGTCAGGAGTTCATGACCCTGGAGCCAAGCAAGGGCCAGAAATTCGAGGTGCCCCCGGGAACTCGTCTCGTTTGGGAGATACCGTTGCTTCAGAAGGCCGTGAGGCTTGTTGAACCGTACGAGGAATTTATTCACAACGGGCTCGGAAATTTTCCTGCCGGCCTCCAGGATACCATCAGGAGCATGGCACAAAACAGCCTGGAGGGACAGATACTCGATCTGGTCGGGCGAGCCCAGCATTTCAAACCCATCTCCGATCAACTCTCCACCTACCCTCATGAAACGGCTATTCGCTCTGAGGTAAAGAACTTCAAGGAAGCCGCAAAGCTCTTGAACCGCCTGCTTGCTACCCTTGATGAGCTGGATCTCGTGGCGCCTTTCCTCGACCTATCCGAGCTCGCCGATTGGCAAACCTCAACGCTCCTCGAGGCGATCGACGGGCTGCTCGGGCAGGAGGGCATCTACCGCCCCAAGGGGCAGGACTTCTCCTGGTGGAACGGCGGGCATCCTCTCTCGTTGATGGCTTTTGACTTGAAAAGCGAAGATGAATTGAAATACTACGTTGACCTTCAGCGTGAACGGGTCAAACAGCTTGCGTATGCATATGCGGAGCCGATCGTCACCTTCTTCGTAAACAAGCCTGCGCCACGAGACCCTCACTTTGCTCAAATGCTCGCGAAATGGGAGGGCATCCTTCTGGAGCTTGACCGATATGAGAGAAAGCAACCTGGAAATTCGGTGACCGAACTGGAGAAATTCATCCTCTTCGAGATGGATACTATCACGAAGGAGAATTACGCGGAGAAGATCACCCGGAAGGATCTCTCCGACCGATCCGGAGATTTCTTTATTCAAACACGAAATAACCTGCGCCGCATGCTCTTCGAGCGGTGCGAGGGGCTTGCCGCCACAGAGGCGTTGGGGGAATACAGGGATATCAGGGATTTCTTCAATCAGAAGCTGGTGGGAAGATTTCCCTTCTGTACCATCGAGGCCGGGGAAATCCTCTCCGAGGTTGATCCCGAGGATATTCGAGACTTCTTCCGGATTTTTGACAGGGATGCGCCTACCATTCGGAAAGTGGTGAGTGGCAACGATCAATTCGGCATTTCAGGCGGAAAAGCCCTCGAGTTCCTCGATGAGATGGAAACCGTCCGCCTTTTCTTCGCTCCATTCCTGGAGGCCGAGAACAAGGAAAAAAAGGAGAGGCCGGAGGTGCCGGCATTCGACTTCATGGTTCAATTTCGCGTCAACCAGGCCCATGAGGTGGGGGGGAACCAGATCATAGAGTGGAAGTTAACCGTGGGAGAACAGGAATTCCGATACAGGGGCGAGAAGCATCGGGGACGTTGGCGTTTCGGCGATCCCATTCAGCTGTCGCTGCGCTGGGCGAAAAACTCCACCGTTTCCCCCATTCCCGCAATGGGCCACCCTGAAATGAAGGTAGTGGATAAAAAAGTCGAATACACATATGGAAATCTATGGTCGCTTCTCTATTTCTTGAGGAAACACTCGGGTTCGCCCGCGGATTTTGACCAGTTCGCGGACTCAAAGCCGCATACCCTTAAATTCGAAATCGACACCGGTCATGGGGATGTAAAAAAAGAGGGGAATGAAAAGTCTCAAGCAAGGGTGTTTATCCGGGTAACCCCTATGGTACCGGATGAGAAAAAGCGGCAGATTTTGATCATGCCATCCTTTCTCTCTGAAACGGCACCGGCACTGAACCTGAAATCAATGAAACGGAAAAACGCCTGAGCGAGGGATTCACGTAAGTAGTGAGGGAGCAACATGGACGAGGAAAGAGAATCAATGATAACTGAGCCGGAGGAGACGGTGTCCCTGGAGGAGGAAGAAGGAGGACCTTCAATGAGTCTCAAAGGCGAAGTCCCCGAACAAGACACCTCATTCCATCTGGACCTGGAGACTTTACTCGCGCCAATTCCCGGGGATAACCCTGTCGGTGAGTTTTTGCGATATGAAGGCACCTACGATCGAATTCAAGAGGCCAGGGAAGAGGAGGCGAATCTCCCGCAAGGAGTCTGGGAACGGGAACTAAAAAAAGCAGATTGGAACACGGTGAGGGAGCTCTGCTTCGGGGCCCTGGAGAGCCGCACGAAAGACCTTCAGATCGCCGTCTGGCTGATGGAATCACTCACACACCTCTATGGATTTTCAGGCCTCCGGGGGGGCCTCCGGCTTCTATTGGGCCTCTGCGAGGGATTCTGGGACCACCTGTATCCGGGAATAGAGGGAGATGATCTTGAGGGTCGAATCTCCCCTATCGTGTGGATGAATGAGAAGCTTTACCTCACGCTCAAATTAATCTCGATCACACAGCCCGAGTCGGTCGATGCGGTTCCCTACACCTGGGCCGATTGGGAATACGCTAATTACCTCGAAAACCAGGCCCTCAAGGACAAAAAGGTGCGGGAGGAGGCTGAATCCCGAGGAAAAGTCACGCGGGCCAAATTCCTCGGAAGCGTCATGTTTACCTCAAAAGACTTTTACGGGGCACAATCCGAATCCATAGCCGCCTCGGTAGAGCTTACGAGAGAATTGGAGCATTTTCTCGACGAAAGGTGCGGAAAACAGGCTCCCAGCCTCAAACAATTCAGGGATACCCTCGAGGACATCCACAAAGTGGTGAACGATTTCCTCCTGGAAAAACAAGAAGAAGATGAAAACCAAGAGGCCTCAGCGGCAAAAGAAGGCCAACAAGGATTGGTACGCGATCAGGAAGGGTTGGGGGAATCAGGTAAAAGAGCGGGGAGCGGTGCGATACGCAGCCGTAGAGAAGCTTACAGGATGCTTTCGGAGGCAGCAGACTACCTGCTCATGCATGAGCCCCACAGCCCCACTCCTTATCTAGTCAAGAGGGCTGTGTCCTGGGGAAATATGACCTTAAACGAACTTCTCCAGGAACTCGTGAGCGAAGAGCACGACCTTCGACAGATCTACAAACTGCTCGGCATGAAGCTGCCAGGGAGCCAGCAAGAAGGTTGTCAGGAATGAGAAAAGCCTGTATACTCGACCGCATAAGCAATGGCATCATCGAGCGATATTGAATATTAACACGTTAAGCAGAGAAAGGAGGTGAAGAGAGCAGAAAACGTATAATGAAACTAGGCAAATCAGTAACGCAGCGTATCATTTAAATCAAAGATAAGGAGGCAATCATGGCAGAAAGCACACAACACAAACTGGATCGTGTCCGACCTCCCAGGGTTCAAATTACCTACGACGTGGAGATTGGAGGCGCCATCCAGATGAAGGAACTTCCCTTCGTCGTCGGCATCATGAGTGATCTATCCGGTAAACCCGAAGAACCGCTCCCGAAACTCAAGCAGCGCAAGTTTGTGGAGATCGATCGGGATAACTTCAACGATGTTCTGGCCGCCTCAAAGCCGAGGTTGACCTTCCAAGCGGACAACAGATTGGTCGATGACGGCAGCAAGCTTAATATCGAGTTGAAGTTCAGCCACATGGACGACTTCAATCCGGTGAATGTCCTGAAGCAGGTGGAACCGCTCAACAAGCTCTTCGAGGCACGGGGACGCCTGTCTGATCTCATAGGAAAGCTCGATGGAAACGACGATCTGGATAAAGTCCTTCAGGACATCGTTGCGAACACCGAGAGTTTAAAGGAGATCAAGGCCCAGACCGCGGGAGGAGAAGAAGCTCCCAAGGAGGGTAAGGCGAAGGCCAAGAAGGGAGCGGAAACACCCGAGGAGAGCCCTGAAGCCGGATAATAGCGAAGAGGGAAATGACCAAAAAAATAGTCAATAGGAGGAAATAAAATGGCCGAAGAAGAGAAAAAAGAGGAACAGGCTGCAGCAGGTGCAGCTGAGGGACAAGAGTTGGGCCTCCTCGATACAATCATTCAAGAGGGTAAGATGGCCCGCGATGAGTCTCAGCTTCCCTATGCGAAAGACCTCATCGGTGAGTTCGTAACCCAGATCCTCGATGAGGACATGACAGTCAGTGCTGATACGGTGGCCATGATCGAAGATCGTATCGCGCAGATCGATGAGCTGCTCACCAATCAGCTCAATGAAATCATGCATACCCCTGACTTTCAGAATCTCGAGGCCTCATGGCGGGGTTTGCACTACCTGGTGATGAACACCGAAACCGGCGAGTCGCTGAAACTTCGTCTTCTGAACATCACCAAAGCCGAGCTGCTCAATGACCTGGAAAAGGCCTCCGAATTCGATCAAAGCCAGCTCTTTAAAAAGGTCTACGAAGAGGAGTATGGGACGTTCGGCGGACATCCGTATGGCCTGCTGGTCGGGGATTTTGAATTCGGGCGCCACCCCCAGGACATGGCCCTGATTGATAAAATCTCCAATGTCGCTGCCGCGGCTCACGCGCCCTTTATCTCCGCTGCAAACCCGAAACTGTTTGATATGGGTACCTTTACGGAGATCGGAAACCCGAGGGATCTCGCCAAGATCTTCGAGAGCGCTGAGCTGATTAAGTGGAGATCCTTTCGGCAGAGCGAAGACTCCCGGTATGTGACGTTGGTACTTCCCCACATGCTGATGCGCCTTCCCTACGGGCCGGATACCTTACCCGTAGAGGAGTTCAACTTCGTCGAGGATGTGGATGGCAAGGACCATGGCAAATACCTATGGGGGAATTCCGCCTACGCGTTAGGCCAGCGTATCACCGAGGCCTTCGCAAAATACAAGTGGTGTGCTGCGATCCGTGGTGTTGAAGGAGGCGGACTGGTGGAGGGACTGCCGGCCCATACCTTTCAAACCGATGAGGGAGACATCGCACTGAAGACTCCTACGGAGATTGCCCTAACCGACCGCAGGGAAAAGGAGTTGAACGATCTTGGGTTCGTTGCCCTGGTCCATTGCAAGGATACCGATTATGCGGCATTCTTTGGAGGTCAGACCACCAACAAGCCCAAGTCCTATGACACTGCTCAAGCCAACGCGAACGCCAGGATCTCCTCAATACTCCCCTATATCCTTGCTGCCTCGCGATTCGCCCATTACCTGAAGTCGATTATGCGGGACAAGGTCGGGAGCTTTATGTCGGCAGAGGATGTCCAGAACTTCCTTAACCAGTGGATCGGCAATTACATTCTGGGGAAGGATAATGCCGGACAGGAGCTCAAGGCCAGGTATCCTCTGCGGGAGGCCAGGGTTGATGTGACTGAGATTCCAGGAAAGCCGGGATGCTACAATGCGGTCGTGTTCCTGAGGCCCCATTTTCAACTGGAGGAGCTCACCACCTCCATCCGCCTTGTGGCTGAGCTGCCGCCACCAGCGGCCTAATCGGAAACTGTCCAATTTTTGGCAACGCGGCGCGAAAAAGTGAGTAACACCGTTGAGACGGGTGTTACACGGAGGTCACAAGATATACAGGGGAGCGGATTCCCCTGACCATGGTGAGCCTCCCTCTAAGAAAGGAGAATAATAATGGCAAGAGATTTTTTCATCAAATTAGGAGACATCGAAGGTGAAAGTGAAGACAAAAACCATAAAAAATGGATTGAGATCGAGTCATGGAATCACGGCTTTAACCAGCCCACCAGTCCTGTAAGAAGCGCACAGGGAGCGACAGTTGAAAAGGCGAATCACGCTGATCTTTCCTTTAGCAAATACCTGGACAAGGCAACGGATGCGATCCTGAGCACGTGCTGGTCCGGTAAACAGCTTCCTAAGGCTACCCTTGAGTGTTATCGGGCGGACGGAGATGGGAATCCGGTTAAATATCTCATGATCGACATGGACGAAGTTATCATTTCAAACTACGACATATCGGGGAGTCCCGGACTTCATCCCTTGGAAAATGTCTCCCTGGCCTACGGTAAGGTAACATACACATATACAGATCAGAAGAAGGCCGATGCCCAAGCAGGAGCCGCCAAGCCGGTATCTCATGATCTGAAAACCAATACCGTCGAAGGATAGCTCCAGCGGGTAAAAAACGTATCCCCCCTTTGCCTCGCGATGGTAGCGAGGGGATACGTGAAATAACGGGATAGAAAGCGGGCAATGGCCCGAGAGAAGGCCAGGTGTGCCTCCGGTGGAGCGAGGGTTGCCGGAGGGATGATGGAGATCCCTACAAAGGTGAAGATCAGTGCATTTCGCCGGAGGCGGCCGAGGATATCTCGATTGCTGGAATCCCCAACTCATTATGACTTCGGGATTGCTCGAGGAGAAGGATAAATCGTGCCTGAACCCAACGCTGCCTTTATGGCCAGGGCATCGCTCATTGACCGGTTGATTGATCGAAATCCACGATCGCAGTGGGAGGCGCCGCCGTTCAGGACGCTCAGCAGGGAGGAGCTGAAGGAGTCGGTACGTCGTGACCTGGAGTGGCTGCTCAATACCCGTACCTCCTTGCCGGGTTCTCTCCTCGATGACAAGGAGCTCACGGTCATCGATTACGGAATACCGGACTTCGGCCTTTATTCTCCTGCAAATCCAGACCACCAGAAACTCCTGGCCCAAAGGATAAGGCGCAGCATTTCGGCCTTTGAGCCGAGGCTTCAGAAAGTGCAGGTCACCGTGGAACCCGAGATGCCTGACGAGAAGACCCTGGTGATACACATCGATGCCGTGCTGGTTGTGGAGCCCTTCAGGGAGCCCGTCTCCTTTCAGACCGTTCTTCAGGGCCAGACCGGCAGATTGGAGATCCATGAAACCATATAGCGAGGAGTTTCTGGAATACTATGAGAGGGAACTCACCTTCCTCCGCAGGATGGGCATCGAGTTTGCGAAGCAGTACCCCAAGGTGGCGGGTCGCCTGGAGCTGGGTATCGACCACTGCCCAGACCCGCACATTGAACGACTCATTGAGGCATTTGCCTTTCTCACCGCCCGGATTCAGTACAGTATCGAGGGCGAATTTCCGCAATTTTCCACGGCCCTGCTCGGAATCCTCTACCCCCAACTCCTGAACCCCCTGCCCTCCATGAGTATCGCCCGATTTGAGGTAGACCCCTCCCAGGGGAAATTCACCACCGGTCATCTGATCCGGAAACACACACCGCTGTTCGCCCAAACCCAGGGGGGAGAGATATGCAGATTCAGAACGTGCTATCCAGTTACCCTGTGGCCCGTGGAAGTGACCTATGCGGGATTTGAATCCACCGATCGGTTCGATTTTCTGGACAACGCCCCAAACGTGGCGCTTGTGCTCAGGTTGAGGATCGCCAGTCAGGAGACTCCCCTTTCGGAACTGGAGCTCAAAGGCCTGCGCTTCTACCTCAACGGGGATAAGGTGCTGGTAAGTTCCCTGTACGAGCTCCTTTTTTGCCACGTTCTCCGTGTGGCCATCCTGCCGGAAGAGGAGAAAAATCCCGTGTTTCTGCCGGATGAATCGATCCTTCCGGTGGGATTCGGCCCTGATGAAGAGGCCCTTCCCTGCCCTCCAAATGCTCATCCCGGATATCGTCTATTGCAAGAATACTTTACCTTTCCGGAAAAGTTCCACTTTTTCGATATTGACCATTTGGAGGCTCGCGCATCAGAGAACTTCTTCGATATCCTGATCATGTTCGACCAGATGCCGGGGTCTCGATTAACGATCGATAAGAACACCTTCTGCCCGGGGTGTACGCCGATCATCAACCTCTTTCCGAAGACGACCGATCCCATCCGGTTGGATGAAAGACGCGCGGAGTATGCCCTTGTACCCGATAAGCGCAAGGAAAAGACTACCGAGATCCATTCACTCCTCTCCGTGTTGTCTCCTTCCAATTCCGGTGAAGAACCGAGGGTCTTCGAACCCTTTTTCTCCTTTACCCACCACATGGAAAGGACAGGGCATAAGGCATACTGGATTGCGAGGAGACAGAGTACCGGCCGGAGCGACATGCCCGGAACGGAGATGATCCTCTCATTCGTTGACCTGGATTTCAACCCGAGCCTTCCTCCCACGACCACTGTTTTTGCCCGGAGTCTCTGCACCAATCGGCGGCTCGCAGAGGAGCTCCCTGCCGGTGCCATCCTTCAGATCGAGGAAACCGCGCCACTGTCTCGGATCTCCACCCTCTCCAAGCCAACCCCACAGATTGAGCCCCCCCTCGATGGGGGCACCCTCTGGAGGCTCATCTCACATCTGTCGCTCAACTACCTCTCGCTCTCCAATGGAGAGGAGAGCCTCAAGGCCTTGCGAGAGATTCTGAGGCTCTACAGCTTTTCCGAACAGGCCAGCGTCTATCAGCAAATCTCGGGCATCAGGGAGATGTCCTGTAGAAGGGCCTCCAGGTTGATTGGATCGGATGCATGGAGGGGATTCTGCCGGGGCAACGAGATCACCCTGAGCTTTGACGAACGTTTGTATGTAGGGAGCAGCGCCTTTTTGCTGGCTGCTGTTCTCAATCGCTTTTTCCCTCTTTATGCGTCGGTAAATTCCTTTACCCAACTTATCATAAAGAGCCAACAGCGTGAAGGGATTTGGAAGAAATGGCAGCCCATGGTTGGGGAACAGATCGTCCTCTAGACAAGGTGCTTTTCGAGGAAGGCCACCGCTTCGATTTTTATCAGGCGGTCAGGCTTCTCGAGATGCTTCATCCTGATACGATTCCCGTGGGAGAGGGCTCTGAACCGGAAAAAGAGGCGGTGCGCTTCAAGTCAAGGGTCGCACTTGCGTTTCCGGCAACCGACGTATCGGAGCTCATCCCTTTAAGCCGTAGCGGAGGGCCCGCGGAAATGACCGTGAACTTCATGGGGCTCGCGGGCTGCACAGGACCCCTTCCCATGCCCTATACGGAACTCATATTGGAGCGGGTCTGGAACAAGGATGCGACCCTCAGGGACTTTTTAGATATCTTCAACCACAGGCTCGTTTCCTTGCTGTATCGCGTGCGCAAGGCCCATCGGCTCGGGTTTGCTATTACCTCTCCGGACAAGAGCAACTTCGCTACGTACCTCTTTTGCCTGATTGGCCTGGGGACCAAAGGACTCCTGGGACGAATGAGGGTCAAGGACAGGAGCCTGTTGTTTTATGCCACGTTCCTGACACAGCAGCCTCACTCCATGATCGCCCTCGAGCGCCTTTTGTCACATTACTTCAAGGCCACGATCAAAGGCGTTCCCCTGTGCGGCCAGTGGCGTCACCTCGAAGAAGACCAGATCACCTATATCGGGAGCTCCGGCCAGAATCGAATGCTCGGCCACAGCGCCGTACTCGGGACCCGCATATGGGACCAGCAGGGAAAATTCCAGATCCGGGTGGGGCCCCTCGCCCTGAGGGAATTTCTCGACTTTCTACCAATCGGAACAGGCTTTATCCCCCTGTGCGAGCTGATCCGATTTTATGTTGGAGATGAGCTGGAGTTCGAGATTCGATTGCATCTAAAAGACGAGGAGATTCCTGAATCGCGCCTGGGCGTGCCCGGGGGGCCTCGATTGGGGTGGACCTCTTGGCTAAAGACCGGAAAACCAGGGGTCGAATATGGTCGAGTGAGGCTCTCTCCTCGATTCTCTGGCCCCGACAAACCATGGCAATGGTATTAGAATGAATTCCGATCTGCAAACCCTGATCGAGAAACTCAACCCCACGTGCCGAAAGGCGCTGGAGTCAGCGGCAGAGCTATGCGTCTCTCAGACCAACTACAACGTTGAGATCGAGCACTTATTGCTCAAGCTTATTGAGCTGCCCGATACGGACGTACAACGCATATTACGCCACTATGAGGTGCGTACGGCCGATGCCACCCGTGAATTGACACGAGCCATAGATACCTTTAAGCGGGGCAACAGCCGCACGCCCGCTCTCTCACCCCACATCGTGCGATTGCTCGAGCAGGCGTGGTTGCTGTCATCCCTCCAGCTCGGCGAGGGCATGGTTCGCTCAGGTGCCATACTCCTCGCCCTCCTGGACAACGATGGGCTGAGGGGCGTGATCCTCGATTCCTGCAAGGCCCTGCTCTCTATTCCCCGTGACTCCCTCCACAAGGAACTACCTGAGATTATCCGTATCTCGGCCGAGGAGGGGAAGCTCGACCATGAACCGGGAAAGCCGAAGACCGTCGGCCCTCCATCGGAACCCGATCGAACTTCCTCGAAGACCACGAACCTCGATCAATACACCATTGACCTCACGGCCCGTGCCAGGGCCAATCAGATCGATCCCGTCCAGTGCCGTGATGTTGAGATCCGGCAGATTATCGATATCCTGATGCGGAGACGTCAGAACAACCCCATTCTCACCGGAGATGCGGGGGTAGGAAAGACCGCCGTGGTGGAGGGATTTGCGATTTGTATCGCCAAGGGAAATGTGCCCCCGCCGCTCAAGAACATATCCCTGCGCTTACTCGATCTGGGCCTTCTTCAGGCAGGGGCAGGCATCAAGGGTGAGTTCGAAAAGAGGCTGAAATCGGTCATTGACGAGGTCAAGAGCTCACCCCAGCCGATCATCCTCTTTATCGATGAGGCCCATACCATGATCGGGGCCGGAGGCCCGGCAGGGATGGGGGATGCGGCCAACCTGCTCAAGCCTGCCTTGGCCCGGGGAGAACTGCGAACCGTCGCAGCCACCACGTGGTCCGAATACAAGAAATACTTCGAGAAGGATCCCGCGCTGGCCCGCCGTTTTCAGGTGATAAAGGTGGATGAACCCGATGAGGAAGCCGCTGTGGAAATGCTGCGGGGTGCCGTGTCAAACCTCGAAACCCATCACAAGGTCACCATCATGGATGAGGCCGTTCGAGATGCAGTGAGGCTCTCACACCGATACATATCGGGGCGGCAGTTGCCTGACAAGGCCATCAGCGTCCTGGATACCGCCTGCGCAAGGGTTGCAGTAGGGCAGGACGGCACCCCTCCTCAAGTCGAAGACGTGATCCGCCGAACCGAGCAATTAGAGCTGGAGATCTCGATCCTCAACAGGGAGCAGGCTACGGGCCGAGACCATGCACAACGACTAAAGGAGTTAACCAAGGATCTAAAAGAGCTCAAGGAGGTCAGGAAAGAGCTGGAGGAACGCTGGCAAAGCGAGCTTAGCCTGGTGAAACGCATCATCGATTTCCAGGAACAATTGGAAATCCAGGCCGATCAGAGACAAAAAGAGGGGAAAGACACCGAAGCCCTGAGCAAGGAATTAGAAAGGACCAAAGAGCAGCTTGAGTCCTTACAGGCTGAGGAGCCCATGGTTCCCATATGCGTGGACTCCGGGGTCATCGCCTCTGTGATTTCAGGTTGGACTGGCATTCCAGTGGGCAAGATGCTCACCGATGAGGTCCAGACGATCCTTACCCTCAAGGAGAGAATGGAAAGGCGGATCATAGGTCAGTCGCAGGCCCTGGAAACGATCTGCCGCAGGATCCAAACCTACCGCGCCAATCTGGATGATCCAGGCAAGCCAACCGGTGTGTTTCTTGCCGTTGGCCCCAGCGGTGTGGGAAAGACGGAAACCGCCGTTGTCCTCTCGGAGCTTCTCTACGGAGGCGAACGGAACATGACCGTGATCAATATGTCGGAGTACCAGGAGGCCTACACCGTATCCGGCCTCAAGGGTTCCCCGCCGGGCTACGTGGGATACGGAAAGGGAGGGGTCCTTACCGAGGCGGTGCGACACAATCCGTTCAGCGTGGTTCTTCTCGATGAGGTCGAAAAGGCGCATCCGGACGTCATGGAGCTGTTCTACCAGGTTTTCGACAAGGGAACTATGGAGGATGCCGAAGGCGTGGTGGTGGATTTCAAGAACACCATTATCCTGCTCACCTCCAATGTCGGCTCCGAGGTATTCATGAGGGCCTGCCAGGACACCGAGAATGCGCCAGACGCGCAAACCCTGGTTAAGCTTATAAGGCCAACCCTTCTGAAATACTTCAAGCCGGCCCTGCTTGGACGCCTCGTTATTGTGCCCTACTATCCCCTAGGGGACCGGGAGATCCGCAAGATAGCAAGGCTGAAATTGGCGACCATTGAGCAGCGGTTCATGGAAAACCACCGCGTGAAATTGAGCTATGGTGAGGAATTGATAGCGGCCATCGCTGCCCGCTGCACAGAAGTGGATACCGGCGCACGCAATGTGGATCATATCATCACCAATACTCTCCTCCCGGAACTTTCAGGGGAATTGCTCAAGCGTATGGCATTGGATGAGCCCTGTACGAGCGTACACATCTATCTGGACCGAAAAGGAGGGTTCGCTTATAGATCCATGCCCACTTCATCCCTGCTTCATGGTGCGCCGGAAAAGAAGCGGTCGAGCTTACTCTATGACTGGTCTTTGCCGCAGAGGAAAAGGAAGCAAAAGAGGGCGGGGAAAATGGCCCAAGCCAGCCCCAAGAAGGGCGGCTCCAGGAGATCGGGGAGCTGGTTCGACTTTTTAAAGAAGTAATCTCCCCCGGTGGAATGATGCGCAGGTATGGGGCGAGCATTTAAGGAAAGAAGGAGAACTCGATGCTGCTCCTAAAAACATGCCGTGCACCAATGAAGCGCCACACGGGCACACAAAACAGGAGCTTCGTCCATGGCCGAAAAGGTATACCTCTATGTGAAAACGCCTCTCGATGAGGGTGATGAAAGAAAATTCTTTCTCCATGAGATCCACGGAGAGGAGCAGATATCAGGGCTCTTTTACTACAGGCTCAGGCTCAAAACCAGTGATAACAACATCGATTTCTCCACGATGATCGGCGAACGCATCACCAGTACCATTGAACTCCACAGCGGCGGAAAGCGTTATATTAACGGTTTCGTCAGCAATTTCACCCAGGCGGAAAACGACGAGGAATTCACCACCTACTATGCCGAGATTCGACCCTGGCTCTGGCAGCTTACCCTCACCTCGGACAGCAAAATCTACCAGAACCAGACCGCCCTCGAGATTATCAACGCCGTGTTTTCGGATCTGGGATTCACCGATTTCGATGACCGGACCACGGGAACCTATGCCAAGAGGGAGTACTGCGTCCAGTACCAGGAAACCGCCTTTGACTTCATCGCCAGGCTCATGGAGGAGGAGGGGATCTTCTACTTCTTCGATCATACCGAGGAGGCCCACACCCTCGTTCTGGTTGACGATAACGGATCCTGCAATCCCTGCCCCGAGTTATCGGTTGCCCGTTTAAGGCAGGTCTCCGCGGAATGGGAAGAAGAGGATATGATCGACAGGTGCATTTTCGAGCAGCGGATGATCCCCAACAAATATGCCGCAGAGGACTTCAACTTCGAAACGCCGGACACCGATCTGCTGGTGACCGTAGCCGGAAAAGAGGCGGGAAGCCTCAGGATATACGAATACCCGGGAGGATTCACCAAGACGGCGGACGGCGAGGCTGCGGTAAAGAAGCGGCTCGAGGCTCATGAACTGCCGCAAAAGATGCTCATTGGAGAGGGATTCTGCCGGGCGTTTGTGGCCGGGTTCACCTTTAATCTAGAAGACCATGACCGCAAAGACATGAATGCCACCTACATGCTTCGTTCCCTCTCCATAACTGCTACCCAGGAGCGATACACCAATACCTTCGAGGCCTTTCCCGTTGATACGCCTTTTCGTCCACCGCTGAGCACGAAAAAGCCCAGATTATTCGGAACCCAGACGGCCGTTGTGGTGGGGAAAAGCGGTGAGGAGATCTGGACCGACACGTACGGTCGCGTCAAGGTACAGTTCCACTGGGATCAGGAAGGAAAGAAGGACGAGAACAGCTCATGCTGGGTTCGGGTTGCCCAGGTCTGGGCTGGAAAGGGCTGGGGAACGCTCTTTATTCCCCGTATCGGCACGGAAGTGGTGGTGAGCTTCCTCGATGGCGATCCGGACAAACCCATTATCATCGGTACGGTTTACAACGCCAACCAGACGGTGCCCTATGGCCTGCCAGGGGAACAGAACTCGAGCACCCTTATGACCAGGTCAACCAAGCAGGGTCAGGCGGGAAACGAGATACGTTTCAACGATACCAAGGACGCGGAGGAGCTCTTCATCCACGCGCAAAAAGATTTGAATATCAAGGTCGAAAATAACGAATCGATCGATATTCTCAAGAACCGGGAGGTATTGGTCCAAGAGGAAAACGATACGCTGACCGTTGAAAAGGGGGAGCGCATCATAAAGGTCAATACGGGCAAGGAGACACACGAGGTAAAGGGAGAACGGAGCCTCACCATCACCAAGGATGAGACCCACACCAATGAGGCAGCCTTTACACAAGAGGTGACTAAAGACTTTACCCTGAAGGTGAACGGCAACTTAACTATTGATGTAAAAGGAACAGTGACCATCAAATCAGGGACTTCTCTCACCAACCAGGCAGGGACATCCCTGACCAACAAGGCAGGAACTGACCTCACCAATCAGGCAGGGACATCCCTGACTAACAAGGCAGGAACTGACCTCACCAATCAGGCAACTATGTCACTTACCAACAAGGCAAACTTATCAATCACCAACGAGGCAAATGTATCCCTTACCAACAAGGCGAGCGCATCACAGACGGTTGACGGAGGAGGATTTCTCAACGTTAAGGGGGGAATTGTGAAAATTAATTAAGATCTTAGATCGTTTTATTGTTTCTATGGAAATCATAAAAAAGTTGCGAAAACCCTTTAGGGAATCCATCAAATGAACCCATCAAGCAACATGAGATCATCTCTTTTACTCTCCTTCGCCAGAATGCCCCGCCCGGAAGGGCGGGGATGAATGGCGAGGTGAGCCCTCCGAAGCTTTAGCGC
>CAZJXD010000029.1:0-45349 GCA_964549945.1 uncultured Desulfobacteraceae bacterium
ATCACCCCGCCTTCATGAGCCATGATGTGAATCCGTGTCTCCAGGCGCTGAAAGAAATCGAGGAACCAGCATCTGCGCAGGCTGGAGGAACAGTAGGCGGGATGCTCTCCCGTGAAACCGCGCCAGAACCGCCTGATTCACCGCGGAGTTTCAGGAAAGGCTAAACATCCCTTCCTCTTACCAGAGATTGCTCAGTACTCTGGATAGGTCGTTCCAGGTGAGCGCAAAGAAGACGAACAACAAGAAACCCCAGCCGATCATCACGATGCCGTTTTGCACCTTCAGAGGCAGCGGCTTGCCGCGGATCTCCTCGATCAAGAGAAATACTGCATACCCGCCATCCACTACGGGGATGGGAAGGAAGTTCAGCACCGCGAGCGATATGGAGATGATCGCCATGAAGTACACGAATGAAAAAATGCCCTCACGGCCGGCCTGGATGGCGATGCTGCCGATGCCAACCGGCCCGCTGAATTCCTTGTAGGAAACGGTGCCCCTGAAGAAACTGGCAAGGGTAGCATAGGTCATGGCGATGAAGTCCCATGTCTCACGGGCGCCCCACCCGATTGCGGCCAGTGGATTCTTCTTGACCTCTCTGCCCATGAGGACGGAAAATCCTCTAGGACCGGGAAACAGGGTATACCGGTAGTCGTTCCGATTGAAGATCGCCCTGGTGAGATCCCCTATCTCGGCTGTTTCTTCTCTAAGACCGCCCCGTCGATATCCTAAGGTGACTTTTTCCCCCTCAAGATCCTTCAAGGCATTGAACAGATCCGCCCAGCTCTCAACCTGCCGGCCGTTAATCGTTGTAAAGACATCGCCGCCCATCAATCCGGCCTTGACCCCTGGAGAACCCTTACGCACGTAGGCGATGACGGGGTTCATCTCGTCCAGGCCCTGGAGGACCCCGACGACAACCCTGCCCCTGCGCCTTGTGGGGCGGATCGTCATCGGGGGCAATCTCTTGCCCCCGCGGGCAATGATAATTTCGGTCTCCTTTTCGCCCCTTTGATCGCTCATGTCAAGGAACTGCTTTATCGTGGGGCTAGAAACGCCGCCATACGCTTCAATGATATCGCCTGGCTTCAGCCCTGCCATATCCGCGGGCGAGCCCTTGATGACACCGGCCACCTGAAGTCTCGGCACCAGGCCTAAGATGTCCAGAAGCTCGCTCTTAGCAGGCCAGATGACATCTGCAAGGGCCAGCCTTTCTTCTTTATTGTGGGAGGAGTTCACTATGACGGTCTTGCCATCGTGGGAAAAACCCGCTAGTTCGCCGGCGATGGCTGTTCCGTCCTTGAGAAAAAACACACCCGTACGAATTCGCAGGTGCGGTCTGATCCTCACATTTACCTTCTTGTCACCACGCAGGACGGTGACGGTGACCGGAAGCCCGCGTAAGGTCCTCTCGATTGGTTCAATCTGCCAGTTGTGCTGGATCTTGTGGCCGCTAATAGCGACGATTTGATCGCCGTCCTTGAAGGGATCACTCGCGATATAGTTCCCTAGGCCTGCCAGGGTCGTGCTCAGGGCCGGCATCAATCCAAAGGCGAGGTGCCCCCCCAGCGGCATCAGCCCGACCTCCGTGGTGCCGATCTCCCTTTCGCCGTTAACCACGCGCTCGAGGGTCATCCTGAACCTCTCATTGCGGTCGGCGAGAGAGGCGATGATTGGGACCTGCGCGAAGCGGGTAATGGTCTTATCATTGACCTTCAGGATTCTGTAGCCTGGCTGTAGCCCGAAGGTCACCTTCGGTGAAGACGCGCGGGCGTCCGTTGGTTTTGAGGATTTCGCCCTGAGGGCTTCCGGGCCAGGGCCGCCCTGGACCTCCCACTGGATTTTTGCATTGTAAGCAGGGTAGCCGACTAGCGAGCCTCCCACCACAGGCGCGGGAAAACGTATGCCGACCAAGCCTATGATGACGAACAGCACGCAGGCCAGGATGACGTTCATCACCACGCCGGCGGATATGACCCCGAGACGGGCGGAGACCGGCTTGCTGCTGAATGCACGTGGATCGATCTCGGTCTGCTCCTCCAGAGGGCGAAAATCCTCTTGGCCAACCATCTTTACGTACCCGCCCATTGGCAGAAGGTTAACGCGGTAGTCCGTCTCCCTCGTTTTGAAACCAAAGAGCCTTGGCCCGAAGCCGAGTGCGAATTGTTCAACCTTGATGCCGACCGCCTTCGCAACAGTGAAATGGCCGAGTTCGTGAATAAAGACAACCAACCCTAAACCGATAACGAGCTCCAGGATCGGCCACAGCCATTTCCACCAAAGACTTTGAAAGTCAGATACGAGAGATTCCATCCACTCCTCTTTGTCCCCACATGAACCCCATCACCTCAAACCGATCAGTGGCACTCCTGAGAAACTTACTGTGCAGAAAAGAGCATGGGGATGTCTTTTTTTGCTCCATGCCCTTTAACAGGGGCCTCAGCGTGCCCCGTAAATCAGGGCACACGCGCAACGCGGATTTGACTATTGTATGCCATGGCGGTGGGTGCCCTGATTTATCGGGGCCTGCCGTTGCATTACGTAGAGGGCATGAGACAAAAAAAGACATCCCCATGCTCTCCAGTGAGTTTCTTCCATGTATAACCCTGAATCGAGGCGTCGGGGCCATTTGCTAAAATGAAATAGGGCTGCATCAGGTCTACTTCCACTCACTCTTCGATGCCTCTACGATGTAGTCGTAGAGTTGTCTTGCCTGCTCTTCCGAGATCTGCGATGCCGAGAAGGTGGGCATTGGCTGTACAGGCTTCCGGATCCAGGAGAGAAAGGTCTTGAAATCTCTCAGCTTAGGGGAGCCCTTGATTGTGTCTTCGGGCTCGATGACGTTGCCGCCGTTTGGATGACAGGATGAACAGTTTTTCTTGAACTCTTCTTCGCCAATCTTGCTTTTTGCGCTCACCTGGCCAAACCCTCCAAAGGATAATAGGGCAATGCAAATTGCTCCTACCCATAACACGATAGCTATTCTCTTCATGTTGTATCCTCCTTTTTTATTCTCCCCTTCCAGACTGCTATATTTCGATTCAATTTGAATGACAACAAGATGCATGCCAACAGCGTGGTAAAAAAGCATTACCTTTTCTTTTCAATTAGTTACATTCCCATGCAAAGGCGGGACCTCACTGTAATTCAGCCCAATCTGTCCTGCATGAGAAGAATCTTTCCAATCGGACAGGAATTCCGTCTTTCAGGGCAGGAATACCATTGAGGTCAATGCTTCCAAGGTCCAGCCTGGCGAGACCGAGTCCTGTCTCGCAGGATATAGTCCTTTCACATGAGACTGATTTTAGTAAATCCGTGCGAGGAGTTGGCCTATCAAAATTCCCTAACTACCTTGAATCGCGAGACAATGAACCCTTAGGATCATTCTGGCATGGTTCTTGTTGTTTATAAAGATTGAAGGCAGGCTATCATTCGCTGGGAGCGGAGCGCCGAGGTTTTCCGTTGGGCGGACCGTCAGGGAATATGTTGACAAACTTCACCCGCCTGCATTGCAGAAGACAGAGGGGTAGCGGAAATGGGGGGTATTTTTAAAGCGTATGATATACGAGGTTCCTATCCCGATGAATTAGATGAAGTGACAGCCGCGAAAATCGGGGCTGCCTTTGTCGGCTTGCTGAGTGCCCGAAGGATTGTCGTCGGACACGATATGCGGCTTTCCGCTTCAGCCCTTGCCAAGGCCCTCATACGAGGGATCATTACCTCAGGAGCTCATGTCACAGACGTTGGCATCACGAGCACACCCATGCTCTACTATGCCATCATCGAGGGAAAGTTTGACGGCGGCGTCATGGTCACGGCATCTCATCTTCCCGGTGGCATGAACGGCTTTAAGCTTTGCCGCCGAGAAGCGATTCCCTTAAGCGGGGACCACGGTTTACCTGCCTTGGAGGGTCTGGTCAATGAAACGCTGCCTGCAAAACAGCGCCCCGCTGTGCAAGGTTCTTACCAAGAGTTGAATCTCCTGGACAGGTATATCGACAGACTGATCAGGTTTGTCCATGACTCAAAGCCACTGAGAATTGTGGTTGATGCAGGAAATGGCATGGCCGGCCCGGAGGTGTCTGTCTTGTTCAAAGCATTTCCCGCCTGGACACTGATACCCATGTATCTTGAACCTGACGGGACATTCCCCCACCACATTGCGAATCCCCTCTTGCCTTCTGCCACGAGAGATCTACAGGAGAGGGTCAAGAAAGAGAAAGCGGATCTCGGTGTGGCATTTGATGGAGATGCGGATCGGTGTGGCTTCATTGATGAGAAGGGGGAGAGAGTTCCCGAGGATCTGGTCACAGCGCTCATCGCCGAGTTCCTCCTGACAAAGGAGCCAGGGGCTACAATCCTCTACGACCTGCGTTCAAGCCGGATTGTCCCCGAAAGTATCACTCATTTGGGTGGCAGAGCAGTACGCTGCAGGGTAGGCCATGCCTTTATCAAGGAGCAGATGAGAGAAGAAAATGCCCTTTTCGCCGGTGAACTCTCGGGGCACTATTACTACCGGGATATGGGATTCACCGATAATGGCATCTTCACCATGATCCAGATGTTAAACCTTTTGTCTCTGAAGGATGCGCCCCTTTCGCGTTTGATTAACCCTCTCCAAAAATACTGCTCGACAGGAGAGATCAACCTGAAGGTAAAGAACAAGGATGCGATCCTCACCGCCCTTGAGGGTGCATATCACGATGCCCGAAAGGATCACCTGGATGGGTTAAGCGTGGAATACAATTCGTGGTGGTGCAACCTCAGAGCATCCAATACCGAACCGGTCATGCGGCTTAACCTGGAGGCCAATGACCCAGCCACCGAAGCAGAAAAGAAAAAAGAAGTACTTGAGATCATCGGCGAGGCGGATCCTTCGATGATGATTCTGCCTTAGACACATCGATGAGCGTGCTTATCGAGCCGATTGCATATCCAAAAAATGAGAACATATTTTGTACGGTCCAGGGGATAACTACACAAACAGAAACAACCCGAGGCGATTCCAGGCAGCAATACACCGAGGTGATGTGTGTTTTATGCTCGATTCCCCAGATCCATGAAGGATCGCGATCTAAGGCTGAGGCCCTTAAGGATCTTCGACGGCCCCTTCATGAGCAGGATGTTAAGAGAAGAAGCCATTTTGAGGGCAAACGGCTCGAGCAACCCTATCTCTTCGTGGTGGTGGGTCGTCTGGTGGTGGATGCGAAGGAGCTTTGTGCTTGCTTACTGCGTGGAATGTGATTCACGGCGGATAGGATTTGTTGGCCTCCATGACCTGAGGCTTGGTGAAGTTGTTGAGGCAAGCATGGTATTATTCGATAAAGACCTCAGAGGGATTGGATATGGCAGTAGGGTTGCCGCTCTTCTTTTAGAGAGCCTGAAAAGGTACTCCATTGCAGAAAGAGTAATAGCCCGGGTGAAAGCGGACAATTATATTTCACTATCCTTTGTGAGGAAGCTTGGCTTCGTGGAGACAACTACTTCTGATGATATCGTCACCCTGTCTCTGGACTTGAAGAGCCTCCCTTTTTGAGGGGGAAAGCCCTCGTCGATACCGCATTTCGATGCATCGCTGAAGCCGTTGCCACTACGAGAAAGGAATGGCAACGGGCGAGGCCGATGTGTTCTGTTGGACAGGACTGAGTCCTGCAAAATAAGAATTTATCCTCTCGCACAAGACAAATGCCGCCTCATTTGGGCCCCTTCCCCTCCCGACCCCCCGTGCCGAAGTGAGCTAACTACTTAAAATAAAGCCAAAAACGCCTTACATCATTATGCTGGCATAGTTCTTGTTTATAATAAAATAACGCTATCCAAGGGCGAGTCAAGACAAGTGGAGAAAACCGGCATGCCCTTCGGGCCAGGCCTGAAACCGTGCAATCATAGAAATTGGATGGCCTGTGTATCTATCACTTAGAAAAAAGAGGTCGCGTACTCGCAAGGGGCAAAAGCGCATGATCGAGAATGCTTTCGGTCCTGTGGTAAGTGGCGCGGTACCGAGCCGGGAGAAATACCTGGATACGCCTCAGGCTGGAGAGCGAAGAATTCGGGTCAAAAGGGAAGCACAGGTCCCGGTCCTCGCGATGGAATTTCCCGTGCCCGATCTCCGCGATCCCGATAGCTACGTCCTGAAGGTGGTAGCCAATCTTGAGGAAGTGGGAATGAAACGCTCGACGACTCAGTGAGGTTCTCTGGTTCAAGAGATGAATCGAAGGAGGAAAAATGTTTGGAAGACGAATCAGATTATTTAAGCTCCTGGGCTTTGAAGTTAGAATCGATTGGAGCTGGATTATCATCGCTCTGCTCATCGCCTGGTCTCTATCAAAGGGTCTTTTCCCCTCTTACTACAAGAATCTTTCCGCCCAAACATACTGGTTGATGGGGATTATTGGCGCACTGGGGCTCTTTCTTTCCATTATCGTCCATGAGTTCTCCCACTCCCTCGTGGCAAGGAAATACGGTGTCCCCATGAAGGGAATCACCCTGTTTATCTTTGGCGGTGTTGCAGAAATGGATGAGGAGCCTTCGAGCGCCAAGGTCGAATTTATGATGGCCGTTGTGGGACCTCTCTCCAGCATAATCATTGCCCTTATATTCTACGGGTTTTACTCCCTGGGCAAGCAGGGGGGCTTCCCTACGCCGATTAACGGAGTGGTGGGGTATCTCGCCTGGATCAATGCGATACTGGCCGGCTTCAACCTCCTGCCGGCGTTTCCCCTCGATGGAGGGCGCATCCTTCGATCGATTCTATGGGGTGTCAAGAAAAACCTCCGCTGGGCTACCTACATCTCATCCAGGATCGGGTCCGGGTTTGGAATCCTCTTGATCGTTCTGGGAGTCGTACAGGTGTTCAGGGGTAATTTCATCGGCGGGATGTGGTGGTTCTTGATCGGCATGTTCCTTCAGGGAGCAGCGAAAGCATCCTATCAACAGCTCCTCACGCGGAGAGCCCTTGAAGGTGAGCCCATCAGTCGCTTCATGAAGACCGATCCCGTGACAGTATCACCGACCATTTCTCTGGAGCAGCTGGTTGAGGATTATATCTATAAATATCACTTTAAGATGTTTCCCGTTGTGGAAGACAGCCATAGGATCCTGGGCTGCGTTACCACGAAACACGTGAAGGAGATTCCCAGAGAGGAGTGGCGCGAAAAGACCATCGGAGAGGTTGTCACACAATGCTCATCTGAAAATACCATTGAGCCGCATGCCGATGCCATGAAGGCCCTCTCCGTCATGAAACGAACCGGTAACAGCCGCCTTATGGTGGTTGACAAGGGCCGTCTGGTCGGGATCATATCACTCAAAGATATGCTGGAGCTGCTCTCGCTCAAGGTGGAACTCGAGTAATGAGCAAGATCAGCAGTTTTCATAAGACCCCACGAACCGCCGGTGCCTGTAGAGAGAGGCTTAGGCGGCCTTGGATGGTCAGGGCGCGAGCCATATTTGAACAAGCCATTTGTGACTGATCGTGGAGATCAGATATACAGCGCCCGAAGAGGGAGAGCAAGATATGCGAGGGAAATGGTATGAGATTGTAATCGAAGGTTCCTTTGATCTGATAAAAGGCTTCATCACCGGCTTCTTTGAGGGGAGAAAGATTACTGGTGCAATCATTTTTGAACGGGAACATCATGTGAAACGAGAGGATGGACTCGAACATCTCTTGCGCGCGATCCATGTAGAGGAAGATCGAGTCCACATTCTTATGGGTAAAAGAACGTTTCGAATCCTGGATCAGGCGCTCAAGAACAGAAAGCACGAAATCCCCCTGAAGGTTGTCTCTGAAAAAGAAATCGTGCGTGCCCATTTCAATTTCACCTATGCAGCATATGGAAAGCAATTCGGTAATGAGCTAAAGCGCCTGTTCAAGAATCTGCCTGAAGGGGTTCGGCTCGAGGGGTATCAGCCTGAGGAGATTGAAAGAAAGACAAAAGACAGTACGGCTGGCTACGCACCGCTACACAAGTACGAGATCAAGGCTAGAGGAAGAGTGAGCGGCCCGGCAAAAGACGTGATCGATTTCTATGACAGACTCGAGCACAACGCATTGATAGAATTTGAGGAGATAGAGCTAGATACCTGAGGCTCACACTTTCAGTAGCCGATGATTGGACTGTTTCTTACCTAAGGAAAGAAGCATTATGTTGAAGGCATTATGCCTGAAAAAACCTTTCTAAAATAAGGAGGATTACTATGGCAACGTATTTTTCTAACCGTTCTCTTCTCACATCGAACATATTTCGTAAGGTTTTTCTGTTTGGGATTGTGGTGTTATCTCTCAGTTCATGGTCTTTTACCTCGTGTGCCAAACAGGAAGAACAGGCCAAGAAACCGGCCCAGGCCTCACCCCAGTCGGCTGCCCAAGAGCCAGCGCCTGCGAAAGGCGCACTGGACTTGAGCACCGCTATCGTGGAGGTGGCTAAAAAGACAATCCCCGCAGTGGCGCACATCGAGGTGACCGAGCGCCAAGAGGTGGCAAACCCCTTGGTGCCGTTCGAGAATGATCCCCTCTTCCGGCGCTTCTTTGGCATTCCCAAAGACATGCCCAAAAAATTCAAGCGGGAGCTGAAGGGACTAGGTACGGGCATGATCATGGACGCAAAGGGCCACATTCTCACCAACAATCACGTGGTGGGAGGCGCCACCAAGATTCAGGTGCTCCTGGCGAGCGGGGAGCAATATGCGGCAAAGGTGGTGGGCACCGATCCCAAGACCGATCTGGCGGTCATCGAGATCCCGGCAAAGCAAGGGCTACCCTACGTGACCTTTGGGGATTCGGACAAGATTGAGGTAGGCACATGGGTAGTGGCCATCGGCCATCCCCGCGGGTTAGACCAGACCGTCACCCAGGGGATCATCAGCGCCAAGCACCGAACGGGAATCATGGATCCCAATACCTACCAGGATTACTTACAGACCGATGCAGCCATCAACCCGGGAAACAGCGGCGGCCCCTTGCTCAACTTGCGAGGCGAGGTGATCGGGGTCAACTCCGCGATCGCTTCCCAGTCCGGTGGATTTGAGGGGATTGGGTTCGCCATCCCCTGCAACATGGCCCTCTACATTGCAGGGCAGCTGATCGCCCATGGAAAGGTGGAACGCGGATGGCTGGGCGTAAGCATCCAGGATCTCACGCCCGAGCTGGCCAAGTCATTCGGCGCAGAGGGAACTAAGGGTGCGCTGATCGCTGAAGTTGTTAAGGGAGGGCCTGCCGATAAGGCCGGCATAAAACAGGGTGATATCGTAATATCCTATCAAGGCAAAGAAATCGCCAACGCCAGTATGCTCAGGAACGAGGTGGCCATCGGCCCCATAGGTCAGGAGGTGAAGGTCACGGTTTTCCGCAAGGGTAAAACATTAGAGGTGACGGTGACGCTCGGCAACCTGGAAGACGCCGTAAAGCTCCTTTCTGCCTCAGTCAAGGAACGCATGGGAGCGGAAGTCCGCCCGGCAACGTCAAAAGAGGCGGAAAAGTATGGGTTGCAACCCCAACAGGGTGTTGTCGTTGAATGGGTAGATCCAAAAGGGCCCTTGGGAAAGGTCGGCTTTGAGGTGGGAGATATGATCCTTGAGATCAACGGACAGCCCATTGAGAGCGTCGATGACTTCGTCAGCATGATCAGCACGGTGAAGCCCGGACAAAAGATCGCCTTACTCGCCCTTGATCACAAAAGTGGCAATACCGGCTATGTGGAGGTGGTGGTGAGGTAGAACGGCGTGCACGAGAATCAACAACAGGTGAACCGATACCCAAGAAAAAGCGGGGCATTGTGATGGAACAGAATATCCTTACCAGCGAAGAAGCAAAGCAGGCCTCCATAGATGAGTTATTCCAGAGGCTCTCATCGAGCGAGAAGGGGCTCAGCTCATCCGAAGCCCAGAACCGGCTTCAACAGTACGGCTACAATGAAATCGCCGAAAAGAAGGTCAATCCCCTGCTCAAGGTCCTGAGCTACTTCTGGGGGCCCATACCCTGGATGATCGAGGTCGCGGCGATCCTGTCGGCGGTTGTGCATCACTGGGAGGATTTCTGGATAATCTTCGCGCTGCTCATGTTAAATGCGGTGGTGGGATTCTGGCAGGAAAATAAGGCGGGCAATGCCATTGAGGCCCTGAAACAGAAACTGGCACTCAAGGCTCGGGTGCTCCGGGATGGGAAATGGACCGAGGTAGAGGCCCGGGACCTGGTGCCGGGAGACATGGTGCGGGTGCGCCTGGGTGTGATTGTCCCGGCCGACCTTAAACTCATTGAGGGCGATTACCTGTTGGCGGACGAATCGGCTTTAACCGGAGAGTCGCTGCCGGTGGAAAAACATCCCTCCGATCTTGCCTTCTCCGGTTCCATCGCCCGCCAGGGGGAGATGAACGGGCTGGTGGTCGCCACCGGCATGAACACCTATTTCGGCAAGACCGCCAAACTGGTGGAAGAGGCCGAGACCCGGAGCCACTTCCAGAAGGCGGTCATCAAGATCGGTGACTACCTCATCGTCCTTGCCCTCGCCCTGGTAATCCTTATCTTTCTCGTGGCCCTCTTCCGTCACGAAAGTATGCTGGAGACCCTCCAGTTCGCCTTGATTTTAACAGTAGCGGCCATACCAGCCGCGCTCCCGGCTGTCCTCTCGGTCACCATGGCCGTGGGAGCCATGGCCCTGGCGAAAAAGGAGGCCATTGTCAGCAAGCTGGTCGCCATCGAGGAGATGGCGGGCATGGACGTGCTGTGCTCCGATAAGACCGGCACCATCACCCAGAACAAGATCACCGTTGGAGAGGTGGAGCCCTTCGAGGGTTTTAAGCAGGGCGATGTCCTGCTCTTCGCCGCGCTGGCATCCAGGGAGGAGAACCAGGATCCCATCGATGATGCCATTATCGCCAGGGCCATGGAGACGGACGAGCTTTCGGGAGCATCGGCGAGCTATAAGAGTGTAGCATTTACTCCCTTTGACCCCACCTCGAAGCGGGCAGTCGCCACTATAGAGGATGCCGACGGCACCCGGTTCAAAGTAGCCAAGGGTGCCCCACAGGCCATCCTGTCGCTCATCGCCGATCACGAGACCCTCGGCCGCCACGTTGATGAGCAGGTTGACGCCCTCGCCTCCAGGGGCTACCGCCCCCTCGGGGTAGCCAAAACAGTTGGAGATGACCAGTGGCGGTATGCCGGGCTTATGGGGCTTTACGACCCACCCCGTGAGGATTCCGCGGAGACCATCGAGACAGCCCAGTCCATGGACGTGAAGGTGAAGATGGTGACCGGCGACCACACCGCCATTGCCAAAGAGATCGCGGGGCAGGTACACCTGGGCACCACTATGATGCCTGCCTCTTCCTTTCTGGATAAACCCGACCGGGAGGCTCAGCGCATCGTTGAAGAGGCCGACGGGTTTGCCCAGGTCTTTCCCGAGCACAAGTACCATATCGTGGAGCTGCTCCAGCACAAGGGCCATATTGTGGGCATGACCGGCGATGGGGTCAACGACGCCCCCGCGCTGAAGAAGGCCGATGTGGGGATTGCCGTTGCCGGCGCCACGGATGCCGCGAAATCGGCGGCCGACATCGTGCTCACCAGGCCAGGGCTCTCAGTTATCATCGATGCCATCAAGGAGAGCCGCAAGATATTCCAGCGCATGAACAGCTACGCCATCTATCGGATTACCGAAACGATCCGGGTGCTTCTTTTCATCGTGCTTTCCATACTGATTTTCAACTTCTACCCCGTCACCGCCGTCATGATCGTGCTCCTGGCCCTATTCAACGATGCCCCGATCATGGCCATTGCCTACGATAATGTTCGGTATTCAAATGAACCGGAAAAATGGCACATGAGAGTGGTGCTGAGCATGGCGAGCTTTTTGGGGATCATCGGCGTTGTCTTCTCTTTCTCTATCTTCTATATCGGGCAGGATATTTTGCATTTAAGCAGAGATGTGATCCAGTCGTTCATATTCCTGAAGCTCGCCGTTGCAGGGCACTTGACCATCTTCCTGACCCGTACCCGGAGACCTTTCTGGTCTATCAGGCCCAGCGCGGCCCTCTTCTGGTCGGCTGTGATCACCAAGATCCTGGCCACCCTCGTGGCCGTGTACGGCTGGTATGTGGCTCCTATCGGCTGGAAGCTCGCCCTGTTTGTATGGGGCTATGCCCTGGCAGCTTTTGTGATCACCGATCTCGCTAAAGTTCAGATTAATCGGGTACTGGAGCATACGGGCCTGAGATTTCACAGGAGGCAGGTCGGCTCGCCGGGCTCATGATGAAACGCCATCGTTTTCATTCTCAGGGAGGCTTTTGAAGAGCTGCCAATAGCTTCGAGGCGCCCTCGATAGAGCGCGCAGTCAATTCTAATACCACCTTAACAAGGAGAGAAATGATGCACCCTTCAATGTTCCACTACTTCCCTCTTGGCTTACCCTTTTTGCTCTTTCTCTTATTTCTCTGTGCTGTTTTGATCATTTTGATTGAGATCGGCATCCTCAGGTACGCCTACGCTAAGATCGGGATCAAGAGGCGGCATATGTTCGCCTTACTGCTGCTCACATTCTTGGGCAGTTATGTGAATATCCCCGTCGCAGAGCTGCCCCCGGAGCAGGTGCATCCAGGCGGGGAGATTGCCTTCTTCGGCATGCGGTACGTGATCCCCATGGTTCAAGAGTGGCCTCGAACGATCATTGCGGTTAATGTCGGGGGCGCCATTATCCCGACCCTCCTCTCCCTCTACCTAGTCGCGAAGAACCGGCTTTATGGCCGAGGTCTCCTGGGGGTAGCCATAGTGGCAACCGTCGTCCATTTGATGGCGTATCCTGTCAAAGGCGTTGGAATTGCCGAGCCGACCTTCATTCCCCCCCTGATTGCTGCTGGGGCTGGACTGCTGCTTTCTCGGCAGTCTGCTGCTCCGTTGGCCTATGCGTCGGGAAGCCTGGGAACACTGATTGGTGCGGACCTGTTGAATCTCGGCAAGATTCAAGGACTCGGCGCCCCCATTGCTTCCATTGGGGGCGCAGGCACGTTTGATGGGATCTTCCTGACAGGGATCCTGGCGGTACTGCTTGCTGCCATATTTTCAGGAAAGCGCGGTACTTCTTGATGTTTATTTCCTTATATGCACCTTTTGGGAGGGCGGGAACGCGCGGGATAAGGTGAAAGGGGCCATTGTGTTCTTGAAGAAAAGGGAGCGGGCGTGAGGAGCAAGGGATCCCTTGGATACTGGTCGGTAGTTGCCCTCGGTATCGGGGGCATGGTGGGCGGGGGCATCTTTGCCGTGCTGGGCTTAGCGGTGCAGCTTGCTCGCGGTGGAACTCCGATTGCCTTCGCCCTGGCAGGTGCCGTAGCGCTTATCACCTCCTATTCATATGCCCGGTTTTCGATTACCTATCCAAGCCAGGGAGGCACCGTTGAGTTCCTGAATCAGGCCTTCGGCCCCGGTTTGATAACAGGGAGTCTTAATGTTCTGCTCTGGTTGAGTTACATTGTGATGCTCTCCTTGTATGCCTATGCGTTTGGGAGTTATGGGGCCAGTTTCTTCCCCACCGCCCTCCAGCCGCTGTGGAAACATTTATTCATAAGCGGCAGTGTCGTGGCGCTGACCGCTCTCAATGTCTTGGGTGCCACGGTCGTTGGTGAATCAGAGGAGTGGGTTGTCGCATTCAAGATTGTTATTCTGCTGCTCTTCATTGGGGCAGGGCTATGGACTGTAAACATCGAACGCCTGGTGCCGGCAACCTGGGCCAATCCCCTCCATCTAATTTCAGGCGGGATGATCATCTTTTTGGCTTACGAGGGATTTGAGCTCATCGCGAACACGGCCCAAGATGTGAGAAATCCACGGAAAACGCTTCCCCGTGCCTGCTATTCTGCTGTGGGATTCGTCATCGCACTGTATGTCCTTGTTTCGCTTGTCACCGTGGGAAACCTGCCCTTGGGAAAGATTGTAGAGGCCAAGGATTATGCCCTTGCTGTCGGTGCCAGGCCTTTTCTGGGTGCTGTTGGCTTCACCTTGATTGCGGTTGCGGCACTGCTTTCAACGGGCTCCGCGATAAATGCCACCCTGTATGGGGCAGCGCGCATCAGCTATATAATCGCCAAAGAGGGAGAGCTGCCTGAGATACTGGAAAAAAACATCTGGAATCGCCCCATCGAAGGCCTGTTTATTACCTCTGGGCTCACCCTGTTAGTTGCGAACCTGTTTGACCTCTCGAGCATCTCCATGATGGGCAGTGCCGGTTTTTTGCTCATTTTCGCTGCCGTAAACGGCGCTAATGTCCGGCTGTATGAAAAAACTGCCAGTCGCCGATGGATCGCCGTCTTCGGCGTGGTTATTTGTTCGGGTGCTCTCGGGGCGTTAATCTGGCAAAGGGCGACGACATCCCCGGCAGAGCTCTGGGTTCTCGGTGTTATGATGGGGTCGGCTTTTGCGATTGAGGCGGTTTACCGAGGCGTGACTGGAAGGGCACTGCGGCGTTTAACCGAGCGTGAGGGGGAGAATGAACCCGAGCCTCCTGGTAGCTCTTGAGGGTGCGGCGCGGATAGAGGGGGCTCTCGTGTTCTCAGGCCCCTGCCTCTCAAGCCGGAATTTCCTGTACATCCCGGAAAGCAATGGCGCCAGGGGCTTTGATGGGACCGTGGATCCCTATGGGGTGTATTTCCTCGCGACAGAATCGCACGGTCGCTTTCGATAGTTAACCATGGAGGTTCACCTGTGAAGAGAAGATTAATTCTTGTTAGTATTCTTACTCTGATAGCGCTTGCCCTCTTGGCATCCTTCTTTGCCAAGAGGGGCGGCAAATCCGAGTCTATCCGGACGACCGGGATAGTCGAAGGTGAGGAGGTGAATATTTCCACCACGGTGCCCGGCAGGATCTTGAAGGAATGCTGCGAAGAAGGTGCTGCGGTGACGAAGGGCGCTACCGTCGTTGAACTTGAAAATGATGACCTCAGGGCATCAGTGGAGCAAGCACTGGCAGGCGTAGAGAAGGCAAAAGCAGAGGTAAGCGTTTCAGAGTCGGCAATCGAGAGCTCCAGGGCAAATATAAGGAGCGCCGAGGCGGACATCAAAAATGCCGAGGCAGATATAGAGAAAACCCGGGCCCTCATGGAAGAGGCCAAAAGGCACAGGGACAGGCTCGATGCACTGTATAAAAAGCAACTCGTCTCAAGAGAATCTTCTGAGACTGCTGGTGTCAACTACGATACGGCAGTTGCAGATTATGCCTCTTCAAAGACAAGGCTCACAGCCGCATCTTCAAAGAGGGATGCTGCTTCAGCACAGCTAACCACGGCTGAAGATCAGCTGAACTTAGCGAAGGCGAGCCTCAGGCAATCAGAAGCCGCTTTGACATATAGCCGGGCCAAGTTGGCTGAAACAATAATAAGGAGTCCAATAACAGGAACGGTTGTATTTAGGGCACTCGAGAAAGGGGAGACGGTGAGCCCTGGGACCACGATTCTCACCATTGTTGACCTGGATAATCTCTATGTCAGGGTAGATATAGACGAGACCATGATTGGAAGCATCGCGCTTAATAGCGAGGCGAGTATAAGAACCGAAGGGCTGCCCGATAGAGCATTTAAGGGAAAGGTCTCCGAAATAGGAAGATATGCCGAGTTCGCAACACAGAAGGATGTGGGCAGGGGAAGACAGGATATAAAAACCTTCAAGGTCAAAATAACGCTGCTTGATTCTGATGGATTCTTGAAGCCGGGAATGACCGTACAAGTTGAGATACCGAAAGGGACATGAGATGGTCCAAAGAGATAAGGCAGTCGAGGTCTATCAACTGACAAAGGAATTCGGATCGATCATTGCGGTGGATGCGGTGAGTTTTGAGATAATGGAGGGTGAAATCTTCGGATTCCTTGGCCCAAATGGGGCCGGAAAGACGACACTTATTAGAATGCTCACCACACTCATCAAGCCTTCAAGCGGAGAGGCCATGGTGGCATGCTGCGATGTGGCAAAAGAACCGGAGGCGGTGAGACGCAAGATCGGTGTCGTTCCTCAGGCGATGACCAGTGATCTTGATCTCACGGGCTTTGAGAATATGGACATCTATGGTAAGTTCTATGGCATACCTTCAAGGGAAAGAAAAGAGAGGATCAACGGTCTCCTTGAGAAGGTTGGGCTCATGGCAAGGGCAAATGACCTTGTTGCAACCTATTCCGGGGGTATGAGAAGGAGGCTCGAGATCGCCCGGGTTCTTGTTCACAGGCCAAGGATTCTCTTTCTCGATGAGCCGTCCATCGGGCTTGACCCCCAGTCCAGGCTGGTTGTCTGGGATTTTTTAAAAGAACTCAGACAAGGGGATTCGGTCACGATTTTCCTCAGCACCCACTACATGGAGGAGGCAGAGGCCTTGTGCAACAGGGTCGCAATCATCGATTCAGGGAAGATAGTAGCCCTCGGTAGCCCTGAGGAACTGAAAGCACAGATCCCGGGGAATGATATCGTTTCGCTCACGCTCGAAAAGTCCTCAGAAAACCTCCTTGACAGGATAAAGAATTTGCCCTTTGTGCACACGGTTAACACCGAAGACGGCACCTTACGGGTTTATGTCGATAATGGCGCCCAAGACTTTCCCCTGCTCGTGGAAGAGGTCAGGTCTTTTGGCGGGAAGCTCTTATCAGCAACGGTCCACGAGCAATCCCTTGAGGATGTCTTCATACACCATACGGGCAAATCCATAAGGCAACAAGACAGTAAAAAGGTAAGCCTCCTTGTGGGGGCGGGGGTACCGCCGAGGTGGGGGAGATAAACAGAGGAAAAGAGGTTCCATGATAAGACTACTCGCCGTCATCGAAAGGGATCTGAAGAAATTCAGGAGGAATCCGATTGCGCTTGCCATGAGCATTCTCATGCCCATCATTTACCTTGTTATCTTGGGCAATTCCTTCCAGGGAAAGCTGCAAGCGCTCCCCATTGTAGTGGTAAACCAGGATTCAGGCCCCTATTCCACGAGCGTTATGGAGAACTTGCGGGCCGTCGAGGCCGGGCCGAAGACCTTCACTGTCTATACCGCCACAGACGAAAAGGCTGCCCTTGATGGGGTGAGGAAAGGGAAATATAAGGCAGGACTCATCCTGCCCCCTGATTTTAGCAAAAAGGTGGCCTTGAAAAGCACGCCGGAGGTCGGTCTCTTTCTTGACAATACGGACGGCATTTCTTCCGCTGCCATAAGTAATACCATAAGCAGCGCGGTGGGTGCAATCAATCTGAACTATATCTCCATAAGGGAAAGGCCGGATCAGATCTTCCTGAGAGACATCAACCTTTACGAGGAAGTGGATTACTATCAGTCCCTCGTCCCTGGGGTCGTGATTATGGCCATTTTTCTGGGAACCCTGACCACGGGAGCATTTAACCTCGTTATGGATCGATTTCTCGGTGTTGATGAAAGCTATCTGCTTACACCCCTTTCTAAGCTAGATATCGTCGGCGGCCTCATCATAAGCGGATTATCCATTACAACGATCATCGCTGTGGTGATTCTTGGGGTGAGCATGGTCCTGACCGGCATCCCTTTCTCCAAGACTATAGGCCAGTTTGTCGCAATATTGATTATCATAGTTCTTACGACTCTCAGCCTGCTGAGCCTGATGTTTGTTATTCTCGGGAGGTTTAATCACCCAAGGATAGTCGGGATACTCAGCGGGTTTATGAATGTCATACTCTTCTTCCCGAGCGGTGCGATTTATCCCATTGCCAGTTTCCCGCATTGGCTCAAGGCCTTTGCAAAAGCAAACCCTGAGGCCTATGCCATTGCTGCAATGAAATCCATACTCTTCAAGGGCGCCGGTTTGGGGGATATTCCTGTGGATATCGGTTTTCTTCTGGTTTTCACCGTTGTAATGACCGCAGGGGCGATAGTGACTTTCAAGAGAACAATCTAGTGTTCCATATGCTCCTTCTGGTTTCGCTGTTCGGTATCCCCCGAGGGCGTCCAGCCCCATGGGACCTCTTGCCCGGTCTATCTAAGGCCAGGGGATGGTGAGTCCGTGCTCGAGGACCCCCATGCTCACCAGTTGCACGAGGCCTACCGCGGATCCGAGCCCATCAATCCAAAGGAATTGGCGCGTATGGTGACCTCTCTGATTCGATCGAGGCAACGTTAAAGCCCTTGTCACATTTCAGCTCTTTGAGGTTAAAGAAAACAGGTTTCGTTTTGACTATAGTAATTATCTATTGTAGAGATAGTAGCGATGTTAGACATGATATCACTTCTTTTTATATCCGTGCCTGTAGGGTTCCTCGGATCTCTTACAGGCCTTGGTGGGGCAAGTATTCTTATTCCCATCCTGGTTTTCTTTGGGATCCCGGTCAAGGAGGCGATAGCCTCTGGAATGGTAACCATAATAGCCACTTCCAGTGGCTCGGCTTCATCGTATGTAAGGGAGAGGATCACAAACGTAAAGGTTGCGATGTATCTTGAGATGTTCACTATTACCGGGGCGATACTGGGTGCAACGATTACGACAATGATTTACCCCGTGTATCTCTATTTTTTCTTTGCGGCATTCTTGCTCAGTTCCTTTCTTAAATTCAGGGGCGCGGTGAAAGATGATTCTGCTTCATCTCACAATCAGGATAACGTCTCCCGATGGCTTGAGCTAAAGGGGAGCTATTATGATGAAGCCGCAAAGAAACTCATTGACTATAAGGTGTGCAACGCCCTTTTGGGAGGGGCGGGAATGCTTGTAGCTGGCCTTGCTGCCGGGATGCTTGGAATAGGAGCTGGTGCGTTCAAGGTAACGGTTCAAGAGAATATCCTGAAGATGCCGGCCAAGGTCTCCAGTGCCACCAGCAACTTTATCATCGGTATGACGGCATTGGCAGGGGCAAGCATTTATCTGTTCTCTGGGCTCTTAAATGTAACTTTGATGGCGCCTATGGCCGTAGGAACAACCATCGGCGCAATAGCGGGGGGCAGAATTCTAAATAAATGCAGCGCGAGAAGCCTCAGAATTCTCTTTTTTATAGTGGTCGCTTTACTTATTGTTCAAATGGTATACAAGGGGGTAACGTCACTTTGAGCTTCGTTAATTCAGACGGTGGTGTACCTAAGCTTCAGAAAGCTATCAGCTCCCTGCTCATAGTAGGGGTTGCCATCAGTCTTGTTCTCGAGATAATCGGTATGGCTCTCTTTTTTTATTCCTATGGGCATTTGCGTCTTTTGCAGGGCAAGGCAATGTTTATCCACGGGCAGGATTTCTTTAGTTTTATATACGGCCTGTTTCAAGGACATTATCCCCAAAAAAGTGCTATTCTCTTTATGACCCTTGGAATAACCACCCTGATACTAACTCCTTACGCGAGGGTAGTTGTATCAGTCATCTATTTTGCATGGAAGAGGAACGTAAAATATACCCTGATA
Source organism: uncultured Desulfobacteraceae bacterium (assembly GCA_964549945.1). Classification (GTDB taxonomy): domain Bacteria; phylum Desulfobacterota; class DSM-4660; order Desulfatiglandales; family B25-G16; genus B25-G16. The sequence continues at coordinate 19,359 of CAZJXD010000029.1, forward strand.
ACCATTTTTGTCCTTGCAGTGCTGACAATAAGTCTGGCCTTACATTAGGAAAGGAGCAAGCACAGGGGGGAGGAAGGATTCGGAGGCCCTGTAGCGAGACTTTCGACGAGCTCAAGTCGAGTCGCTACAGGGAATTTTCAAGTTACTAAAAAATTCGGGGGAAATGCCATGGGTCTGCGTACAAAGATTTTGGCAGGGTTCCTGATCCTTACCATGATGTTGGCGGTAGCCGGCATATGGTCGATCTATGAATTGACCACTGTGGGAACATCCGTGCAAAGGCTCTTCGATGATAATTATAAGAGCATCAATGCCGGAAAAATGATGATCGAAGCCCTTGAAAGAGAGGACAGCGCCGTATTGCTGCTCCTTTCCGGCAAATGGAAACAGGGCAGATCGATCATCGAGTCTGCTGATGCCCAATTTCAGGAGGGATTTGCCATAGCTCGAAACAACGTCACCATTCCAGGCGAGCCGGCGTATGTTGAGGAGATCGAGGCCAGATATGGGAGGTACAAAGCTCTATGGGCAAAGCCAATCGTCGATACCTCGAGGCAGGGAAATCTGGACTGGTATTTCAAGGAGGTACATCAGGCATTTCAGGATGCGAAGGGTTCGGTTGAAAAACTCGTGGCCCTTAACGACCAGACGATGTATCAGACCGCATCAGACCTGAAGAACAGGGCTCATAGGGCGATAATGCCGGGGATTGTGGCCCTCCTGGCGGCCCTTATCTTTGCGGTCATCTTCAACTTCCTCATCAACTATTATGTGGTGAGTCCCATAATCAGCACCACCAGAGCTATTCAGCGCTTTATGGAAACCGGAGAGCTGCCTGCCATTCAGGTGGAAACCGAGGACGAGGTGTTCCATTTGGTATCCTCTATTCAGAGACTGGTGGCAGAGGTCCGCACGACTGAGGCGCAAAAATGAGAGCGCAGATAATCCTCAGATATGTGGGGCTTGTGCTCCTGTTTAATGCGCTCTTCCTGCTGATCTCCTGCATCATTTCTGGATGGAAGTCCGATTCTGCATTCTTCCCTCTCCTTTATACTGCGCTGATCTCGGCCCTCTTTGGGGTCTTTCCCTTGATATTTGTCCCCCCCACAACCAAGATCACCAATAAAGAGGGATTTATCATTGTAGTGCTCAGCTGGCTCTTATCCTGCCTGGTTGGCGTCATACCGTATATAATGTGGGGCGGTGAATTCAGCTTTACCAATGCCTGGTTTGAGAGCGTATCGGGATTCACCACCACGGGCTCATCTATCCTCACCGATATCGAGGCCCTCCCCCTTGGATTGCTCTTCTGGCGTTCGGCAACGCACTGGATCGGCGGCATCGGCATCATCATATTCGTGCTGGCAGTGCTTCCCTCTATGGGAAAGCCGGGGATGATCCTGTACCGCACCGAGATGTCTTCCCTGGCCGTGGATAATTTCCACTATAGGACCCAGAAGACCTTGCAGATCCTCGTCGTTATCTACGTGGGGCTCACCCTGCTTGAGACCATCTCGCTACTGGTGTGTGGCATGAGCATATTTGACGCCGTCACCCATTCCTTTGCGACCATCGCCACGGGAGGGTTTTCCCCGAAGAACCTGAGCATCGGCTACTATAAGAGCGTGGCAGTGGAAGTCGTGATCATCGTGTTTATGATTCTCTCGGGCATACACTTCGGTCTCCTGTTCGCCGCCCTTATGGGAAAGATCACAGATCTCTGGAAATCGTCAATCGTCAGATACTACCTTGCGGCGCTCACCACAGGGGTTATCGCGGTAACGATCAGCCTCCACGGAAGCCAGCTCTACCCCTGGACCGATGCGCTCCGCTATGCGGCATTCCAGGTCCTCTCCATTGGGACCTCTACCGGCTTTGCAACCACTGATAGCTCCATTTGGCCGCCCTTTGCCCGGTTAATGATGATCTTTTTCACACTCCAGTGTGCCTGCGCCGGATCAACCTCGGGGGGAATCAAGGCCGACAGGATTGTGCTCTTCTGGAAGGCAATCGTAAAAAGGATTAAGAAGATACAGCACCCGGCCGCTGTCATCAGGGTAAAGATTCACAACGTGGCAGTCGAGGATGACGTGGTGGAGGCGAATATCCTGTTTCTATCCTTTTACGTGGGCATTGTCTTCCTCTCGGCCCTCATCCTGACCGCACTGGGGGTGGACATCCTTTCCGCCTTTTCCGGGTCCGCCGCAACCATGGGAAACGTAGGGCCTGGCTTTGGAACAGTGGGCTCCGCAGGTAATTTCAGCCAGATACCCGATGCGGGAAAATGGGTCCTTACCGCAACGATGCTCCTTGGGCGACTGGAGATATTTGGGTTGATCTCCTTCGTCGCGATTAAGTCGTGGAAGTAAAGAACCCACCTCTTCTTTACGGCACATCCAGGGCCGGTTTTTCGTGAAACCAGCCGGTCGCCTACATCTAATCCTGCGAGCCCTCTTTTTCCTGCTTGAACTTGGTACCGTGCTTCTTGATCCCTCGACCGAGTTCTTTCAGGGCCTCACGAAGCCTCTCAGGTGACCATCTCTCACCACGTTTTACCTTGCTGGCAATGATGCGAGCCTCTTTAGCGGCAAGGGCATCATTCTGATCCAATTCCCTTCCGGCCCAGACCGAACCGTACATCAAATGAGTGGCTGCTGCGTCAAGAGCATAGGTCGCTTTTTCATGATCCCCCTTTGCACCATAGCCCAAAGCCTTCTGATGATGGTGGTACGCCAGGGCATACTCGGCCTTGGCAAAGGCTTCTTTCAGCACCTTGTTCGTGGGGGGAGATCCCTCTTCAAGTGCCTTTATCAGCGCTTCCAATTCCTTGATCGATGCCTCTAGATCGCCCCTTGCCTCCGTTTCAGCACGATAGGCTTCGATCTTCAGCAATGCGTTGGCTCTTCGGATATAATAGGCCGCATCCTGAATGTCTCCGTCGATGAAGTTCTCCCACGCATCGTGGAGATAACCGGCCGGATCATGAGCGAAGATAATCCATATTTCCTCCTCAACCAGATTCTCTAACGTCCCAGGTTTCTGATCAGCTGCCCATATCCAGGTTTGGCCCATTGAAACTAAAGCGGCGAAAATAGCAGCTAATAGTAAACGCCTCATGAGAAATACCTCCAATTTAAACGAAAAATTCTAGCCTGTGGTCATCTTACAAGGCTAATAATATCATAGTAAAGGCTCCCATACCCACAATAAAGATTATGACACAGTTTTGTTTTAAATTGTTACTATGGAAATGCCGTTACCGGCACTCGATTCCAGGAGAGATTCTCCTAAGAAACTGCGGGAAAGCATGAAGCAACAGGCCAGGGGTATTTGCTAAAATGTGTAACCGATTGAAAAATGGATTCTTCCGGGGCTTTCGCCTTTCTCGGGCGCAAGCTTGAGTCCGTAGAGAAAGCCAATGGGTCCGACCGGCGTAATATACCGCAAACCCACCCCCACTGAAGAGCGAGTATCGTTTGAAACGCTCTCCATGTAGGTGCTGCCCACGTATCCCACATCATAGAACAGGGTAAACTCGAGATTGCGGCCCAGATCGATCCTCGCCTCCACGCTCCCTGCGACCATAGAACGGCCCCCTACTGGATCCCCGTTTGCGTCAATCCTGAGCATGTTCTCCCTGAAGCCCCTTACATCAGAGGTTCCGCCAAGGTAGAAAAGCTGGTCATCGGGAATCCTTTCAGCCGGCCCAAAGGGATCGATGTAGCCTGCGCGTCCGAGCCAGGCAAAGGTCACTCGATCAAAAGGGGTGGTATAGAGACGCACGTCATAGCGATATTTAAGGAAATCATCAAGGGATTCCCGGATCCCCTTGGAGACGTCTACAGAGAGGGAGGAGAGGACCCCTTTCCTGGGGCGAATAAATGAATCCCGGGTATCATAACGTATCGAGGGAGTGGTTACGAGTATGCTTCTCGGTTTGAACATCTCCTCATCTTCAAAATAAGTCGTATCTCCTATCGAATCTCTTATAAATTGCTCTCTCCGTTCAAACCGAAAGTTCAGCCCTGTGGTAATGTGCTGAAACCACTTGCGGGAGAATCCGAGGGATAAGCCAAGCGATCTCGTCCCGAAATCCTGATTAAACTCCTCTCTTCGCTCCGAATACAGGCCAAAGGTAGCTGCGATTCGGGTGCCAAATAGCCTGGGTTCCGTGATCCCCAATTCGCTGCGATACCCAATCTGGCTTATCTCTCCGGCTATCCATGCGTCTTTGTTGGTGCCGAACAGGTTGCGGTCTCCCGCCCTGGCATGGAGGTAGAACCCCCTGTTTGTCTCATACCCCCCGCCCGCCTGGATGAGATAGGGCTTCTTCTCCTCCACATCCACCAAGAGTTGGACTTCCTCTCTGTTTTCCTTGAGGCCGATTGTCCTGAACCGGACGGAGTTAAAGATTCCCATGTTTCGTATGCTTCTCTGTGACTGGAGCATCTTGTCCAAGGAGAATGGTTCCCCTGGCGCCATCTGAAACTCCCTCTGGAGGATCCTCTTCTCGGTCTTAAGATTGCCCATGTAGTAAACATGACCCATCTTCACTAGTGGCCCCTCATCCACGTAATACGATACCCGGGCCTTGGATCTATCCTCGCTTATCGTGACCTCTCCTTTTACCGTGACATGGGGGTAGCCTTTCCTTGAGATCATAGCGGACAAGGCATTCTCATCGCTTTGCATCATGTAGCTTCGAAAGGGCTCCCCCTCTCTCATCTGGAGCGCGCTATACGCATCTTGTCCTGAGATGGCGGTAATTCCAATGACCTCCACCGAAGCCACAAGGGTCTGGACTTTCTCCTCGATCTCAAGGGTAATTTCCACATTCCTTTTATCCGCGCTCCGCTTCACCTCTTTTACGATCTCCGTATCCATGTACCCGTGTTTGCGATAGAGCGATTTGATAGCGCTTATGTCCTCCTCGAGGATTTCCGGCACGAAACCCCCCTTCGCTCCAACTCCCGGCACGCGGGTGAGCATCTGCTTCTTGAGCTTTCCGTCATCAAAGGCCTTGTTTCCCATGAACTTGATTGAGCGCACAAAACTCTGAGGCCCCTCATCGATAACAAATCGGATCATACGGATTGTCTCGTCTTCCCCGGTAGTTCTCTTCTCTTCTTCAATCTTCACCCTGGCCTCAAGATACCCGGCCATCCTATATCTATCTTTGATCGCCTTCAGGCTCTTTCTCAACCCGAGATCATTCTTATTCCCCTCTCTGAAGAGGATTAAATCCTTCCTCAAGGTGTCTTCTCCAAATGCCTCATTGCCCATAAACTCGACCTCATATCTGGATCCCTCATTAATGGTGATGAAAATAGAAACCTCTATCGCAGCAGGTTCTCCTGTAATCTTGTGATCGATGATAACGTCCGGGTATCCGCTTTTTCTGTAGTAGCTGGTTACATTCTTGATGTCCCTATCGAGGTCTCGTCTGATAAATCGCCCCGAGCTTCCTGGGAGCAGCGAGGCACGCCAGGTCTTCATCCTGGATTTGAGCGTCGTCTCTGAAAACGCTCGATTACCCCTAATATCGAGCCGTGCGAGAGCGAGGTACGGGCCCTTGTCTATGTGTACATGAACAACGAAATTGCCATCTTCGGGATCCTCCATGGCCGTCACCTCCACCTTCGGATTCGGGAATCCCTCGCCTTTAAAAACTTCCGCTATCAATGCGGCCTGTTTGTGGAGCTCTTCATGGATAAAAACATCCCCGACATAAATCGTCATCGCCTTGAGAATGTCTCGCTCGAAAAGGGGAAACTCACCGGAAATCTTTATATCCCTTATGAGCCGAAACGCATCCAGGTAAAACAGAAGCGAAATCCCCTCCCTCTCGCGCTCTGAATCAACATGGATTTCTCGGAATCTCTTTGATACCTTCAATGCCTCGATTGACTCTTGAAGCAGATCAGGGGAAAATCGATCTCCTTCTCGAAGAACAATCAGGTTCCTCGCCAGCTCAATCAGCTCGGCTTGATAACGGGGAAGATCACGAATCCTCACGGTGATTCGAGTAATACGCTGATTCAGGTGCGCTGGGGAATGAAGATCGTCCTCTTTATCCTTGGCATGACCGTAAGAGGAGAATCCTATAAGGGCCGGCAGGAGACACATGAGCAGCGCGATAGCGGAGAAATTTCGTCTCAATCGCATGTAATTCAACATTCTTATCGAAACTCGAGCCTGAAGAATATCTCCCCGCCTGAGGTTCCCTTATCATCCTGATAGCCGCTCAGCAAAATGCCCTCAAGCAGTTTATACTCCGCGATCGCGCGTTGGCTCAACTCGCCGTCTTTGGATTCCACCGCGTATTTCAGCGTCATTCGCCTGGAAAGCTCCTTGCCTATGGTAACCTTCACCTGATCGGAAACCAGGGCTTCCTCCTGTGACTGAGTCTCGACCTCGAGTATATCAAGCCCTGTGGCCTTTTTGATATCCTCCTCGAGCGTTGCTGCGAGGATTCCCGCGAGCATACTCGTTGGGGACTTCGTTGTTCCTCCCTCCGCCTCAATCAACTCGTGGGTGGTTCTCCCGAACAGGAGAAGAGAAAGTATGTCCCCATCCTCCTCCGGTGGGTCAGAGGTTACGGTAAAGGAGAGCTTATCGGGCGGGCCGGAGATCGCCAGCAGTATCGTCCACTTCCGAACCTGGACCTCGCCTTCGATGTCAAACATAGGCTCGATCTTATAGGGGTTCGAGAAGTCGATCTCCCCCTTTTTAACGGTAAAGGTCCTCTTCCGGTAGGTGACCGTTCCCGCATCAATGGTGGCCCTTCCCGTAATTATTGGATTGCTCAGGGTGCCCGAGATTTGAAGATCGGGGTTGATATCCAGGTGGGCGAGGTTATTATCAACAACAAAGGGATTCCTGCGCCTGAGCGAGATATCCACGCCCATATCTTTCATAAAGGGCAGGGTTATCTCCTTGGGCAGTGGAGCTTCCTCCCTCTTTCTCTCACTCACTACCTGGAGAATGCTGAGGTTCACGTCCTTGTAGTAGGTTCCCTCAAGGATAACGATCTCTCCTTGCACCAGTGATTTATCGGGAGTTCCTTGAATCTGTAGCGTGGCGTTAAAGAGCACATCCAGCATATCAGGTATTTGGAGGGGAATGCCATGTGCATCTATCGCCATGTTCACACCTGCAGGCCTAATCCCCTTCAGTTCCATTGTACCGGCCGCGCTGAACCTGCCGGTATCCATCAGTCCCTCGAGCTTCTCGATCGTTACCATCCGGGGGGCGATCCGTATCCTCCCGCTCAGATCGTGTACCTTCTGGCCGATATTCGGAATGCTGAAGCCCACATCCTTAAGCTCCACCTCACCCTGAATATCGGGATGAGCCCACGTACCTGTTACCGCGGCAGAAAGGCTCGCGTTTCCCGTAACATCCGGCAGCTCATCGACGAATAGGCGTGCCGCCTGCAAGGGGATAGTGCCCTCAACCTGAAGGGAGAGGGTGCCGTAGACCTTTGCCCTCCCCTTGATATCGATCTTCCCCTCTTTCAAAACAGAGCCCCTGAGCGAGAGGATCGTTATCTCCCCATCTTCCATTTCAGCCTTGAAATCCCTGCCAGAAAAAAGCTCCTTTTCCTTGTAAAAGAGCTCCGCCTGTGAGAGATCAGCAACAACATGGGTTTGACGGAATGCCCAGGCGTTGCCCCTTGCTTCAATTGTGCCGCTTACCGTGGCACTCAGGTGTTTCTGGTCCATGAGCCTAAAGTACGGCTCAAGATCTGTCCGGCGACATTGTATGAATGCCGAAAAGTCCCCTTTTTTTACGTGGTAGGATCCCTTGAGATCGAAGTTCAGCTTACCCGCAATATAAGCCACCTGATCGCGAAGTTCGAGTTGAACGTGGAAGTCGTCAAATGATCTGCCCTTGAACCGAGGATTCTCCAGGGTAATCTCCCCTGTAAGGTGCGGGTTTTCAAAGGTACCGTGCCCGGAGATATTGAAGAGGATCCTCCCTTCTCCGATTCCCCGTTCCCTGATCTTCTCTATATTGCTCAGAGAAACCCCTTTTGATACGAGGTCAATCTGATATGCCTTCTCGAGGGTAATCCACCCCACTGCCTCAATCAGTTCCCCCGGCACCACCACGAGCTGTAAGGGCTTGAACCAGGCTCTTTTCCCATCAAGGGCACAAGCCAGTTTCATTTCGTGGAAGCGCTGAACCCCCAGATACACGTCCGTTCCATGAAGATCGATAGTCCCCCTTGGTTTTCTTACACTCCCCTCCAAGGTTGCAGCTAGCGCTACCTTTCCTTTCACATTGTCGACGAAATCCTCAATGAAGATAGAATCCCCTTGGATTTTAAGCACATATGTGGGATCTCTAAGCGGTTTCACGGTTTGTTGATCCAAAACGCGGCCAAACCCCGAGACATGGAGCATGGACGTATTCTTACGAACCTCCATTGTATCAATAAAGAGCTTTCCTTTAGAGAATCGAAGATCAGCTACCAGATCGCCAACACGAACGCGATCGAAGGCCACGTCTTTCCCCTGTAAAGAGCCCGTTGCCTCTAAGGATTTGGGAGTTCCCTTGAGATCTATCTTCCCCTCAAGCATACCGCTTGGCATGTTTTTTTTCACAAAGTCTCTCATTTCAACATGATGGAGCGTAATGAAAAACCCCAGTACAGGCTCGGGATCGATGGTCAAGGTCGAATCCTTAAAGGGCTTGATAAATCCCTTTCCCTCGATAAGGGACCCCTGATTTTCAACGGTAATCCCCTGTATATCTACTCTTCCCCGCTGATCCAGGTCAGCAGCGAGGCGAACACTCCCGATTGATATCTCTTTATAGCGGAGATGATCGCCTTGAATGAAAAGGGCAAAGGTCGGGTTTTCTATTGTGCCAGAAGCGCTGCCCTTGACCTTACATTCCCCGTAGAAGTTATCCAAACCGAAAAGCAAAAGCGCTTTGTCGAGGCTTGCCGCCTCTAACGAGAGGTTTGCTGTCATCTCCTTCGAAAAAAGATCGAGTTTCCCATCTGCCTGGAGCACACTGTCGCCCGCTTTTGCCTCAAGCCCTTTGATTGTGGCAACTCCCCCTTTGAGATCCACCTTTGTTTTCACGAATAGATCAGCTTTCTTCCCTAATTTACCGGTGCCCAGCCCTTTGACATCCGTTTCAAGTACCGCATTTGCGGAAAGGCTGCGAAAGGAGAGCCCCTTCCCGGAAAGCGCGAGGCCAGAGCTCATGGTACCACGCAATGTATTGCTCACAGGATGCGGGAGGCGTTCGAGCGCTATGCCGTGTGCCTTGATGAAAACATCGTACGAGATCTCCTCCAGATTCCTCTGGGACGCGAGGAATCCGCCCGCGAAGGCGTGATAGAGATCAATGTCTCCCTGGACAGCGATATTTCCCGAGGCGATGCTCAATTCTGCTTTCTTCAAGGTCAAGAGCAGATCCTTTAGCACAAGGTCGAGCTTCATTCGGTCAATCTTATTGCCTGAGATTACCCCTCCGCCGTAATCAAGCCGGAGGTTGACCTCCGGATTATCCAGGCTGCCCTTGATAGCCGATTTCACGGCTACCTCTCCCGTTAAAGGCACCGTTACATGAAGGCTCTCCCGGATTTCAGCGAGGGAGACCGTGGTATCGAGGACGAGGTCAAACAAGGGCTTTCTCGAGATATCGCGTATTTCCCCGGAAGCCGTAACTTTCGATGAGGCGGTAGTTACCTCGAGGAAGTGAAGCTCAATCTCAGAAGGCCTCAGTGCCGCCCTCATTTTACATCCGGTTAGGGTAACGTGTGCTCCAGTGCAGTCTATCAGCCCGCTTTCTATTTGAATGTCGATATCTCCCGTTCGTTTCAAGAGATCTCCTTCTGCAACGAAAGAGATATCCCTTGCCTCTATTTTCAAACCCTTCGAAATCATCTCATAGCTGATCGCGCCTTTCACAAGCCTAAGGGAGGTGATCGCCATGTTAAAAGGGAAGCCCATGCCGTTACGTTCCTTTTTCCCCTCTCCTTCGCTGGGTCCTCCCGGTTTCGAACGAGCAAGGGCCCGTATAAGGTTGAGCTCTCCTTTTTCATCTAAACGGAGAGCGGCCCATGGTTTTTCTGCGATTAGCTTATCAATAGTGAGGTCCCCTTTTAAAAGGGTCATCCATGAAAGATTAGCAGAAACACGTTCAAGGCCTGCGATATCCTCATCATGCGGGCCTTGAAGGGATACGTTCTCTATGGTGAATTCGCCTTTGAGGAGAGAGAAATGGGCTTTTTCCCAGGAAACCGAGCCCGGGATCAATCCATTTATCTCTCGTTGGATGAGGGCCTGGGCATGATCTGTCTGGAAGTACAGGAGTACACCGCCAATGATTATGAAAACTAAACCTAAAAAGATTCCCATGCTGAGAAGGCAGATTTTGACCAGCTTTCGCATCTTTTTTTACCATCACACCCGCGTTACCGTATCTCCGTGGGACCTATGACTCCCCCGGAGATAACAGCCTATAGCATTCGGTCCATTTTGAAAAGAACGATCACGAGAATGAAGGTTCCGATCAGCAACCATGCCCGCTCGAGCAGCCAGAACCCAAGGCCAGGGATATCAGGTTGATCATCTGCAAAGGGGATATACAATTATCAATTTGCATGCGACGATGGAATGGCATGTAGCCTCGAAAAGTTTAGAAAAATGCCTTGACAACCTATGTACAACCGCTTTTAATACTTATTAAGCGGTATATTTTATGCTCCCCTTAGGAACCCATCAAACTCTTTTTTTAGAGGGCATATATGGTGCTGAAATTTCTCTCTAAAGAGCATGTCCGGAAGGATGATTTTTAGAGAAATGCGAGTTCTCACCAAGGCCATGAGACACACCACGTATTGACGCATCGTTTTCTATCATCAAGTACAATACCGCAGTTGCCGTTAATTGGTCAGACGGAATTTCGACGCTTCACTCTACTCCCTTCCCAGCGGAATCCAATACGTGATCAGAAGATGTCAGGAAACCTCCTGTGCATGTCCCAAGACAAGAACTTCGAGGTCCGGTTTTGGATTAAACGGAACAAAAAGTTCCGATTACTAAATCTCTCAGTCCTTTCAGTGGATTAAAGCACCTCCATGCAAATTAAGCCTCTATATCTGCTGGTCTTATGTAATTTTCGGAATTATAAATTCCGATACCTTTTTCGGCGGTATTTCAAAAAAATCAATAATATCAATATATTAAACATATGGCATGCTTATTGCCGAATAATAAAGCCGTAAGATAAATGTCTTGGGGGAGGGCATAAAAAAGGAGGTGATAGGTATGGACATAATTCCGTGGAGACCCTTTGGGGGAGAACTCAGTTCTTTTCGACAGGAAATGGACAGGCTCTGGGATCGATTCTTCGGTGAGATGCCTCTTGCAAGAAGGATCACCGAAGAGTGGTGGCCCACTGTGGATGTCTCGGAGACAAAGGATAACTTCATCATCAAGGCAGAACTGCCGGGTATTGATGAGAAGGATGTGAGCGTGGCCATCTCAGGGGATGTGCTCACCATCAAGGGCGAGAAGAAAAAGGAGGAGGAAGAAAAGGACGAGCACCACTTTCGAGCTGAGCGGTACTATGGCTCGTTCCAGCGCTCCTTCCAGCTTCCGAGCAGCGTAAAGGCCGATAAGATTGAGGCAGAGTTTGAAAAGGGTGTCCTGAGAGTAACACTTCCCAAGGTGGAAGAGGCGAAGAAGAAAGAGGTAAAGATCAAGGTAAAAACGGGAAAAGCAGGCAAGTCCACTAAATAACTTTATGTTACATTATAGTTCCCTCCCCTAAAAAGTAAAAGCAATGGTGGAGGGGTAACTATCTGTTAACCCAATAATAAGGAGGTAGTACAATGGAAGTCACAACAATTGTCACAGGTGCGTGGAATGCATTCGCCACCAAGATCACCTCGTTTCTGCCTGAGCTGATCGGGGCGATCATCATCTTTGTACTAGGCTGGATCATCGCCCGATTGGTGAAAGTGGGGGTTGAGAAGCTTCTCAAGCTGGTGCGTTTTGACACGGCAACGGAGAAGACCGGCGTAAATAAGTTCCTTAAGAAGGGGGAGATCGTAAAGGCCCCCTCCGAGATCGTCGGAACGCTCGTCTACTGGTTCATCATGATCCTGGTGATCATCGCCTCACTCGACGCACTCGGTTTGCCGATTGTCTCGGATATGCTTAACAGCATCTTCCTCTACATACCCAATGTGGTGGCAGCGATCATCGTGCTGGTCCTGGGGGTCCTTATGGGGAACCTGCTCTCCGCGGTGGTCAGGACAGCCGCATCCAATGCGGGATTGAAAAACGCTGAGGGGCTGGGCAAGCTCTCCCTTTACGCCATTGTGGTATTTGTAGCGGCTATTGCCCTTATCCAACTTGGCATTGGCGAGGAGATAGTGGTCGCTGCATTCGGACTCGTCTTCGGCGCGGCCGCCCTGGCCCTTGCCCTTGCATTCGGACTGGGCGGAAGGGATGTGGCGGGCGATTATCTAAAGCGCTGGCTAGCGGAGAAGAAGACCCCGGCCAAGAAATAAGCCACGAGCGAGGGAATAATGGCCGCGAGGTTCTTCACATGCCTTGCAGGGAGGGGGGAGCCTTCCCTTCTCCCTGGGGCTCTTTTCCGCATATTTAGCGGGGAATCCTGCTAAAAAGACAAAGGAGGCTGAAGATGGGGTACGTAAAGAGCATTATCTTGATTATTGTTCTCTTATTTTTGGTCACCTTCGGGGTGAAAAATAACCAGCCTACCCTTCTTAACTACTATTTCAACATCACCACCGGCACGATCCCCCTTTACGGCATCGTGTACATCTCCATCATCATCGGGATTATTATCGGGATGATTGTAGGGATTTCCAGCAGGCTTACACTCCACAGAAAGGTAAGACACCTTCAGCGGGAGAACAGGGCACTCAGGGAAGGAGAGGAGGAGAGAAAGGAAATAGAGGAGGAGGAGGAGAGGACTGAAAGAGAGGATTGATGATGAGACCAAAATTTATCGCGGTGTTAGTCTTAATTGCCCTATTTCTTATCATACTTATCCAGAATATCCAGCCGGTCACCTTGCGGCTTTTTTTCTGGAAAGTGGGCATGTCCCAGATTATACTGATACCACTTACCATGGCAATCGGCTTTGTTGTCGGATTTATTGTCGCGAAAGTGGCCGGCAATCGAACAAGAAAGAAAAAGAGTAACTACTCAGGTAGATAGGTTGGCCTTCGACCATGCTCAGGATGGTGAGTCGTTCGACTTTGCTCACGACCACGAGTTGGTCGAATGGCTTGTCGAACCATAGGCTGAAGACTGTTAGGGAAAAACGGGGATACAGCGCATTGGGAGGCCGTGTTTGGTGCGAGAAGCTGCTGTTTCTTCAACAAAGTGCGCCACTAGTGCTCTTCTGATCACTTTAAGCCTTCGGTCTAAACAGCTTCAGCCTGACTACCTGAGTATCAAAAAAAACATTAAAACAAAAGGTGCTTGAATGGAAAAAACAAGTCCAAAAAAGAAGAGCATAAAACGGAGAGTGACATTCTCTTTGTCTGCGCCCACGGCAAATGAGGTCTCCTTGGGTGGGGATTTCAACAATTGGAATGCGATCGCTCAGCCCATGAACAAGGATGCGAATGGGGTGTGGAAAAAGACGCTGGTTCTTGCTCCTGCGAGATACGAGTATAAATTCCTGGTGGATGGGGTATGGAGAAACGACCCTAAAAACGACGAGACATGCCCCAATTGCTTTGGAACTCAAAATAATGTGATCGACGTATCGTAGGAAAAATTAAATTCCTGCTACAAGGCACCCCTGCACTGCACAATCTCGGTGGCGATGCACGTAGTGCGGGAGTGCGTCTTTTTCACCTTCCTGAGCAGAACTGCTCCTTGGTTTTCCCGGCTCTGAAGCAGCGCTTATTTCCATCAGCAGACTTCGCCTCAGGCACCTTGCATAGACAAAGCCCAAGCGTGCCGGGATCGTGGAAGGAATATTAAAAAAACCGGAGGAGCTGGCAGGCGGGATCCAGGATGAATATGAGCTGAGTGTTTGAATTGTTCGATACTCAGAAATAATATCAATTATGGAGATGAAACCCCATGAAGAGAAAACTAATCATCTTCTTGCTCCCAGGCTTCTTTTTTTTCCTGTGTGCGACAGCTGGGGGCCAAGACAAAGGCCCTGAAAATGTGGTGATTCAGGGCGGAAAGCTCGGAAGCGTGCCCCTTTCTCACCATTTGCACCAGAACGTTATAGGTGATTGCGGTATTTGCCATACGTTGTTTCCGCAGGCTGCCGGGAGCATCGAGAAACTCAAGGCCGAGGGAAAACTCAAGAAGAGAGAGGTTATGAACCGGTGCGTTGAGTGTCACAAAAAGGGGGCAACCACTGGGAGCAAGGCCGCGCCAACCAAATGCAGCGAATGCCACAAGAAATAGGGAAAACCCGGAGTAAGCCGAATTGACAGTAATAATAAAATCGCATGATAGGTCACGAATAAGGAGGGAAAAGGGCTCCAAAGCAATGGTCGCAAGCAGAAGCGTATCCGGTACATCAAAATGCAATGAACAATAAAAAGGAGGGTGAAGATGTTTGAGAAGATTCTGTATCCAACTGATTTTTCGGATGTGTCAAGGAAGGCCGTGGACTATATTAAAACCTTGAAGGATCCAGGGACGAAAGAGGTGATTGTATTACACGTTATCGATGAAAGGGAAATTGTCCATATTGCCCATCTTCCAGAGGGGTATAATATTTAAAGGTCAGGGCAAAGTGAAGGATTAGACCCATACGAGTTGATCGAGCTATTTTGATCCTTGTAAATATATAGGGGAGGAGGTTTAAACGTGAAAAGACTTTTCATCCTTTTTGTTTCTTTTGCCAGTATCTCCATGTCTTGTGCGCCTGTCGCATTAGGAGATCCGAAATCTGCCATGCCCATACCTGATCTCTTCAAGCTCGCCTCGCCTTCGGTGGTGTTCATTTCGGCGATCACTATTGATCCCTTTAGGGTGACCAATCGGGTGAACTCCTCCATTGGATCCGGCTTCATCATCGATGAAGACGGGCTCGTTCTGACCAATTCACACGTGGTATTCGGGAGCCGAGCCATTAGCGTCACGTTTGACAATGGCGAAACAGCACAGGCACAGCTTTTAGGGGCCGATCCCATCCTGGATATTGCTGTTCTTCGCACGGAGGAGCTGTCCAAGGGCTATCCCATTGCTAAACTGGGCGACTCGGATGCGATAAAGGTGGGCGAGGAGGTGGTGGCTATTGGAAACCCCCTCGGCCTCGAGCAGACTATCACCCGTGGCATTATATCGGGCATCAACAGGATCCTCCCCTCTTCCCCTATGAGCATGACGATTCCCCTAATCCAGACCGACACGGCCATCAACCCGGGCAACTCGGGCGGGCCACTGCTGAATTTGAGTGGAGAGGTAATCGGGATAAACACTGCAACCCTGATGGGTGTAGAAAATATCGGCTTTGCCATACCCATTAATATTGCCAGGCAGGTGGTTCCTCAGCTAGTCAAACATGGACGCGTGATCCGTCCCTGGATCGGGACTGCTGGCAAGCTCATCAACAAGGAGCTAGGGTCGTTTTTCAACATTCCTTTGGCCGACGGTTTTTTAGTAGAGACGGTTGAACCGGGGAGCCCGGCTGAGAAGGCGGGAATACGAGGGGGTGTGTTACCTATCAGGATTGCCGGAGAGGAGTTTCTTCTTGGGGGTGACATTATCACTACTGCCAACGGACAGTCCCTCGATGATCCCGAAAAGTATATCAAGTTCGTGCAATCGCTAAGGATAGGCGATGAGGTTCGCCTGCATCTCTATCGCGAGGGTAAGATAAGGATTGTCGAGTTTCACGTCGGGGAACGGCCTATTCTCCCGGGAGATCTAACCCCTTGCGATCAAAGAGTTCTGTCGCCAATGGGGTATCACGGTATAATTCCACGGTTGAATAAATGAGGTATCATGCGTTAAGGTTATAGAAACTCCAACAAGGCCTTATAACAGCATTCATGAGCGATGAGGAAAGGAGGTCAACATGTTTAAGAAGATTCTGTATCCAACTGATTTTTCGGATGTGTCAAGGAAGGCCATAGACTACCTTGTGCAGCTAAAGGACGCAGGGACGAAAGAGATCGTGGTTCTCCATGTAATCGATGAGAGGGGAATCGATGCTGTTTCCCGATATGGGTCAGGGAGTGCGGTAACAATTATCGGGAGAATTGAAAAAGAGGCAATGGAGGAGGGACAGAAGATAGAAAAGAGGTTGAGGCAAAGCGGCTTCAACGTGAAGGTCAGAATAGAGACCGGCGTCCCCCTGAAGGAAATACTGAAGGTTGAGGAAGAAGAGAAGGTCTCTGCTATCGTCATTGGCTCCCATGGGAAGACCAACCTTGAGGAAATGTTTCTCGGCTCTGTGTCGGAGAAGGTCATACGACAGTCCAAAAAGCCTGTTTTGGTCATCAAGCGATAGTGCTTGAAGGACAGATATATGGAACCTATTCTATGGTGGAAGGGTAACGAATGAGCGAAATTCTTCAGCAATGGGGGACGATAATCTGGTCCTTGGCTCTCCTGATCGGAGCAATAATCCTGGGGCTTATCATCCATTATCTCATGTTCTCAGCCATCAAAGGAGTGGCGCGGAAAAGCCACACCATCATCGATGATTCCTTTGTCAAGAACTGCCGCAGGCCGCTTCGGTTACTTATTCCCTTACTCGTAGTTGGCCTTATTCTTCCTCTTTTTGCGATCGCTCCGATGATTCTTACCATCATCAGGCGTAGTATCATCATAGGCATTATTGCAGCCGTGGCATGGTTATTGGTACGGATGACCTACGTGCTCGATGATGTCGTTCTCAGCCGATACAAAATAGAGGAAAAAGATAATCTTCAGGCACGAAAGATCTATACACAGCTCCAGGTCTTCAAGAGAATCGTGATCGTGATTGTAAGCGTGCTTGCACTGGCCGCGATACTGATGACCTTTGAAAAGGTGCGCCACCTCGGCGCCGGTATTTTGGCATCTGCGGGCATTGTGGGCATTATCCTGGGCCTCTCGGCGCAGCGCACGATCAACACTCTCCTGGCCGGCCTCCAGATCGCAATGACGCAACCCTTTCGGCTCGACGATGTGGTCATCGTAGAGAATGAATGGGGCCGAATAGAGGAAATTACGCTTACCTATGTGGTCGTCCGGATTTGGGATCTGAGGCGTTTGGTCTTGCCTATCACCTACTTTATTGAGAAGCCCTTTCAGAACTGGACCCGTGTGACGGCTGATATTCTGGGAACGGTCTATCTATACGTGGACTACACCGTGCCGATTCAGACAATTAGGGAGGAACTTCACCGGATCTTAAAGGGATCGGAACTATGGAACGGCAATGTGTGGGGCCTCCAGGTCACGAACGCCACCGAACGCACGGTGGAGTTAAGGGCTTTGATGAGCGCATCGGACGCCTCAACTGCCTGGAACCTGCGCTGCGAGGTGAGGGAAAAGCTCGTCGAGTATATCCAGAATAACTATCCAGATGGTCTTCCAAAGTTACGTGCTGAAATCCACGAGAAAAGAGGAAATGAAATCCTTCCGGGCAGACCTTGAGGAAAAGCATAAAGCCTGGTAAAATAGCTATGTAGGCAGCCTGCCGATACTTCTCCAGAAATAAATCTCTGATTCTTCGCTGCATGGAGGGAGATCATGGAAAATATAGGTACCTTACATCATCAACTTCTCGGGCTGCTGGAAAAGGCATCGGCAGGTAATGAGCTCTGGCAGTTCACCCTTTCGATTGTTATTCTCCTTGCGGGTTTTCTACTCCTGGAGCTTTCCCTGCGTTTCATTACGAAACGCATCGAGGCCTCATTGAACAAAAGGGGATTCAAAAGCTGGGCTCCTCGTGCGCGGGCCTTCCTGCCCTCCCTGCGACTGTTCTTTGTCGCCTTGGCGCTGATGCTTGCAGAGATACCCCTGCACCTTTCCGAACAGCTCGTTACGCTCCTCCATGGACTGGAGGCGCTTTTGATCGCCTTAGCGGTTATCACGCTTTGTTTCCAGTTGGTGGAATTATTGGACCTCCTGCTCCTTGCCCTGCCCTCTGGGGAAAGAAACGGAGCACCGAAACGCCTCTTGAACAATCTAAAGAGCATCCTCAGGATTACCGGAGTCATGGCAGTAGCCGTGGTTCTCGTATACACCCAGAGAACGTTCTTCCCCGAGCGGGTATGGATATCCCCCTGGTGGCGCTACCTGTCCGTTCTGGCGGCACTGATATTCATCTCTACCGGGGGAAGGCTTCTCAATAGCTTTCTCTCCAATCTCACTGCTGCCCTTGAGGACACGGAGGAAAAGGCACGGTTGAGACTGGTGCTCCAGGCAGCGCTGTGGCCCATTCGTCTGCTGCTGGTGGCTATCGGCATCTATGCGATAAAAGCACTCTTGATCCTGCCGCTAACGACGGCCCGTATCGCGGGAACCTCGATAGATGTGCTTGGCGCCATAGCGGTTGTTGTCTTTGCCTATCGATTGCTCGATGTGCTCGAATACGAGTTAACGAGGTTCGCAAAAAGGGAGGATACCGGGCTCGACCTGAACTTCGTAAAGCTGATTCGGGTAATCACCCGTGTGCTTGTGGTGGTGTTTGGAGGCGTGTATATCCTCCAGGCACTCACCGGTAAACCCCTGAATGCGCTCCTGGCCGGCCTTGGAATTGGCGGCCTCGCAGTAGCCCTGGCCGCACAGGATACCTTGAAGAACTTCTTCGGCAGCATCATGATTATGCTGGATAAACCCTTTACGGTAGGGGACCGGGTGGTCGTTGACGGTGTGGACGGGCCAGTGGAGGACATCGGGTTTCGGTGCACGAGGATACGTACCTTAACGGGTCACCTGGTGGCGGTCCCGAACGAGAAGATGGCGAGTATCAACATCGAGAACATCGGCCGGCGTCCCTCCATTCGCCGCCTCACCAACATCACCATCACCTATGATACAGCGCCTGAGAAGGTGGAACGGGCCTTAGCCATCATACGTGAGATCCTCAACAACCATGAGGGCATGGACCCCGAGTTTCCGCCACGGGTGTACTTTAACGAGTTCAACGACGCATCCCTAAACATAGTGATGATCTACTGGTATTTTCCCCCAAACTACTGGGATTTTCTGGCCTTCAGCGAAAAGATAAACCTGAAGATCATGAGGGCATTCGAGGCGGAAGGGATAGAGTTCGCCTTCCCGACCACCACAACCTACCTTGCCCAGGACGACCGAAGACCTCTCACCCTTACCATTACAAGCGATCCAGAGCATTCAAGGCCGGATGAGAAGAACTGAAACGGCCCTTTCGCCTGTCTCGATGAAATGAAACAGTAAGAATAGGAGGTGATTAGATATGCTCAAATTATTCAGAAGGGCCTCAAACAAGGTCGGCCTTCCCCCGGGAACCCTCGTCCATATCGGAGAAAAGAGAACAGAGAAGGTCAAGATCACCATTATCGACTATGACGAAACACAATTTCAAGAAAAAGAGGTGGAAACGATTGAGGAGTGTTTCCCATTCAAGGACAAGCCCACGGTCACCTGGATAAACATCGATGGCATCCACGAGATGGAGATCATAGAGAAGATCGGAAAGCACTTCGAAATACACCCCCTCGTCCTCGAAGACATCATGAATTCAGGTCAACAGCCGAAAATGGAGGATCTGGAACAGTATATCTTTGTGATATTGAAGATGCTTTTATACGATGAGGAAGCCAAGGAGATAAAGCCCGAACAGGTCAGCCTCATCCTCGGCTCAAATTTCGTGATCACCTTCCAGGAGAGAGAGGGGGATGTGTTTGATCCCATCAGAGATCGAATCAGGAAGGAGAAGGGACGTATTCGAAAGATGAAGGCCGACTATCTTGCCTATTCCCTAATAGACACCATCGTTGATTACTATTTCGTCGTTCTGGAGAAGCTGGGAGAATGGATAGAGGACCTTGAAGAAGAGCTTGTTACCAATCCCACGCACGAAACGCTCCAGGTGATCCACACCCTGAAGAGGGAGCTGATATTCTTGAGAAGATCCGTCTGGCCGTTGCGTGAGGCGGTCATGAGCCTCGAGAGGGGAGAATCGGTCCTGATCCATGAGTCCACCAACATTTACTTGAGAGATGTCTACGACCACACCATCCAGGTAATCGATACCATAGAGACATTCAGGGATATGGTCTCGGGGATGCTCGATGTGTATCTTTCAAGTCTAAGCAATAGAATGAATGAGGTGATGAAGGTACTCACTATCATTGCCACCATATTCATCCCATTGACCTTTGTCGCGGGCATCTACGGCATGAACTTCAAATATATCCCTGAGCTGGAGTGGCATTGGGGCTACGCCGCTTCCTTGATCTTGATGGGAATCATAGCCCTGGTAATGGTTCTCTATTTCAGGAATAAAAGGTGGTTATAGGAGAGTGCGACTATGACTGGAATGTATTTTCTGTTGCCTACCCTGCTTGTGATCTTTGTGTCCTTCCTCATCGTACGGGCTGCCGCGATCGCTCTGATGATGACGGGGATGGATGAGAAGAGGGCCAAGTTTCAGGCCCTCTCCGCCTTCTCAGGTACGGGGTTTACCACAAAAGAGGCGGAATACGTCATAAACCATCCAAAGAGGAGGCGTATAATCACATGGCTGATGATAATGGGTAACGCGGGGATTGTGACCGTCATCGTGACCGCCACCTCTTCTCTCGTCAGGAGCGGCGGATATCAATTACCCATGTATATGCTGCTTCTCGCCGTAGGGATATTTATCATCTACAGGATCGTGACCAACAGGGGATTTATACGAAGGTGGGAGGGCTTCATTGAGGATAAGTTCGTGCAATCCCGCACCTTTGAGGAGGGTGTAACAGAGGATCTGCTCCACTTCATCGAGGGATATGGCCTTGTGAGGATAATAGTGGCAGGGGACTCACCCCTTGCCGGGAGCTCTCTTGCTGAACAGAAATTGACCAAGAGAGACATACTGGTCCTGGGTATCGAACGGGGCAAGAGCTGGATTCCCATTCCAAAAGCGACGGAAATAATCGAAGATGGTGATAAGGTCGTGGCGTACGGCGCCCTGAAAGTCTTGAAGCGAATTGCGGGCGGCACATCGTAATCCAAGGCTCCAAGAAGCTGAAAAATTGAAGAAGCCTTGCCCCAGGAATGAGTGCGGATCTCCTCGGAGAGCCCGAAATTAGCATACATGAGAAAGGCAATTACTTCTATGATTGCATAAGGTGATCATTCACGAAATGCGTAGGTTTACTCTTCAATTGCTACTCTTGCTCCTGTTGACCTCTCTTTGTCTGGGTGGATATCTCATTGCTCGGCGCATCCTCAAGCTCCCCTTCAGGCCTACCAACGATGCGTTACACCAGAGGGGTTCGGACCTCACCCTTGACTTCCTTATCCCGGCCGGCACCTACCTCGATGGAAAAATCACCATCGGAGAGGTAATTAAAATTCGCTTCAAGAAGGAAGGATCATTTTTCGAGAAGGTGCTCAGGGCTATCGCCGGTCTTATTCCCCCGCGATACCGCCTGTTTGCGGACCTGCTCTTGTTTTGCTTCTGGTTCTTCTGCTTTGTGGCCCTATTCAGAATCTTCACCTTTATGGGATATGGCAGGGCACTTCGTGCAAGCCTGTTGCTTGGTGGGATTACCTACTACTTCATGCCCGATTTTTCGCCCGGAAAGGGCGATGATATCCTTTTCATCGTGGTTCCACTGCTTATCATAGCCCTCCGAATATACCTGCTCCGGAGAAAGGAGAGGAGGAGGAAAATAGAGATATAGCTTAAGGAGCTCCTCTCCCAGCTCTAGTCGTTACCCAAATAGCCCTCTTCGGCAACTCTTCAAAGAAATTATTTTCACCTTTCTCAAATTCGCTTAAAGAACTTGAGCGCCTCAAATACTCCCAGGTACAAGGCCGCTGCACCGAAAACAAACAGCCAGTCGGTTATGGTAATGGGGCCGAAGCTCAGAAAATCGCTGATGTAAGGCCCGTAGATTGCCAACAACACCAACCCAATGGAAATTACAATAGAGACAAGCAAGATCTTGTTTGAAAAAAAATCCCGATTGAAAAACGAAATGCGTTCAGACCTCCTCTGCAGGATATTGAAGAATTGGCAGAACACAATGGTCGCATAACTCAAGGCAGTTGCCTTGAAATAATCCATGGTGTTCACACTGTCCACCGTCAGGGTTATTGCTTCTCGGCTCATAAATAGGGTAAAATTCAGGAACGCCAATCCTCCTATCAGTATTCCCAAGAGCGTAATCTCCGTGCCGCTCCAGATACCCAGCAGATGTTCCTCGGGTTTCCTGGGTTGCCTGGTCATCACATCTTTGTCGGGAGGGTCGAAGGTGAGCAGGGTGAGCGGGCCGATCTCCCCCAGCAAATCGACGGCCAATATCTGGCCCGCCAGTATGGGTATGGGATAATTCCACAAGGCGGCCGCCAGCAAGCCTAGCAACACTAATGACAATTCACCTACGTTGGTGGTCAGGGAAGCGAATATCGTTTTCTTGAGGTTATTGTAGATCGTTCTTCCACCTCGTATTGCGTGAACCAGGGTGGAAAAGTTGTCATCCAGCAACACGAGCCTCGACGCCTCTTTGGCCACGTCATTTCCCCTCTGCCCCATGGCAACGCCGATATGCGCCCTCCTGAGGGCAGGCGCGTCGTTCACCCCATCTCCGGTAACCGCCACTATCTCGCCCTGCTCCTCCAAAATCTTCACGATCTGAAGCTTGTCTTCAGGGTCAACGCGAGCGAATATGATGGACTGATTTTTCTTCAATAGCTTTTTCAGCTTTTTTGGGCCCATATCTTTGAGTTGTGTTCCCGTAATCACCGGCGTGGCCTCTCCAGGCTCAGGCAGGCCGATCTCTCTACCCACCGCCTGAGCGGTTTCCGGATGATCCCCCGTGAGGATGAAAACCCGTATGTGGGCTTTATGAGCATCTGAGATTGCCTCCTTTACCCCCTCCTTCGGTGGATCTATCATCGCCATAAGGCCCAAAAAGGTGACGCCCTTCTCCACCTCTTCCCTTATGTACTCATCCTTCTTGGAATCCAGCACTCGATGTGCAATCGCCAGAACTCGCATGCCGTTTTTGGAGTAGTCCTCGTTTATCGCCCTGATCTTTTTCTTATGTTTCGCGGTTATGGCGACATTCTTTCCATCTTTGTAGATATGAGTGCTGATGGACAGCACGCTGTTCGTGGAACCCTTCACGGCAAGCCTCATCTCATTCCCGAACTGTCTCACCGAGCTCATCCTCATAAGCTCGGAATCGAAGGAGAACTCCTTGATCTCTGGGTTTTCCTCGTCTTCCTTGGGAGAACGGGTACCCAGCTTCGTTGACAGGGTTATCAGCGCCGCCTCAGTAGGATCGCCTATGGGATACCAGGAGGCGTGTTCCTCGTCCGGTTCGTGTATTTCCGCGTTTGACGACATGGTCGCCGCGTCCATGATCACTTCTATCGCCTGAATGTGCTTCTCGCTCAGGCGATTTTTCTTCTCATCCAGGACATCCCCTTTGGGTTCATAACCGATTCCAGTGACCTCATATTTTTTCCCATTGAACCAAAGCGATTGGACGGTCATCTCGTTTTTTGTCAAGGTCCCGGTTTTGTCGGTGCAGATCACGGTTGTCGAGCCCAGCGTTTCTACGGAGGGCAAATCCTTCACCACCGCGTTTCTATCGGCCAACATATTGCTTCCCGTGGTAAGGGCAACCGTCACCTGGGCCGGTAGAGCTTGCGGCACCATGGCCATGGCAACGCCGAGTGCGTACACCAGGCTCATGTACAGGGAGAATTCCTGGGCTATCCCCAAGGTAAAAAGCCCGATACTGATCACGCCCACCATGACGGACAGCTGGTTCGCCAGGCGCCGCAGCTCCTTCTGGAGCGGGGTCTGGGTTTCCCCTGCTTCTTCGGTCATGCCCGCGATCTTCCCTGTTTCCGTATCCATACCGGTAGCCACGACCACGCCGGTCGCGCTACCGGTGGCCACTGTCGTGCCTGTGTATGCCATGTTATCCCTGTCAGCCAGGGGACTTTCTTGCTTTATCGCGTCGCGCTGCTTGTCCTGGGGCTCCGACTCCCCTGTTAGGGCGAAATCGTTTGTCTTGAGGCCGCTCACCGCAATGAGCCGCAGATCCGCAGGGAGCTTATCGCCTGCCTCTATGTACACAATGTCACCGGGAACCAGGTTTTCCTGAGAGATTTCCGCTAACTCTCCATCCCTCATGGCCTTGGCCGGAGACCTGATCAGGCTCTTCAGCTTATCAATGATCTTTCCCGCTTTACGCTCGTGAAGAAACCCTATCACCGCATTGACGAACACAATGATAAATATGATCGAACCGTCTCTATAGTTGCCAATGAAGTAGGATATCAAGCCCCCGAGAATCAGTATCAGAATGAGAAGCTCTTTAAATTGCGATAGAAAAAGCAGCCATAGCGGGACCCTTATCTTCGCCCTCAGTTCGTTCTTCCCGTATTTCTTCAGCCGTTTTTTCGCTTCAGCATGAGACAAGCCCTTCTCGGTGGTGTCCAGATCCTCCAGCACTTCAGCAGGGTCCATCTGGTAATATTTTTTTACGGGCATCTTGGTCTCCTCTTCTCTGATCTAGATGTCTTTATAACTCAAGGTCTTACCATTTATCCGCCTGGGGCGGATTAATGTCACGTTTTTGTTATTGGTTTAGGATGATATTCGAACGGGCCAAAGGCGCAAGGCATAGGATCAATGGCGCAAGGCATAGGGCTTACGGCATAAGACCTTGCGCCTTAAGCCCTGTGCCCTAAGCCATATGATTAAGTAATTCGGGTCATGTTGTAATCCATGCGTTACTTGTCGCTTTGAGGCGAAGCTTCACTTATTATCGGTCGATCCCCGGCATTGGCGGGAGACTCTCGGATTTTAGCATTAAGTGAATAGGAAAGACTCTCCACCCTGAACTGCAATAGATATTGTGTAACCTGAGTTATTGCATTGGGTTTGAGCCTGATATGTAAGAGTGGAAACAGCTATCTTTAAAACCTCAAGATTTCAATTTTAAGCCCTTCTATTCTTTCAAAATGTCTCATGTTAAAGGTAGCCACTGAAAATCCAAGGGTGAGCGCGGTGGAGCCGATAATGAGGTCGTGGGCACCTATCTGAATACCTTTTTTACTTAAATCGGACCATAGCTCTGCGTATATCCTTGAAATGGAAATATCGAACACATAGATTGGAAACAACTCGATAACCTTCTCCACGTAAGCACTTCTTTTCAATCGTCTTCGCGTTGAATCCGCCCGGTGCACGCCGTGGAGGAGTTCAGCAACCGTGATTACACTAAGTCCAAAAATCTCTTCTTCTCGATTCTCTGTAAACGTATCGATTTTAAATTTTCGCCTCTCTGCTTCAATAAGAACACTAGTATCGAGGATTACTCCCATACATCCCCCATTGTCATAATAGGTTGATCTTTCCGTATATCTTCAAGATCTGCTGCAAAGGCATCCAGTTCTTCATCCAGTCTTGGTAGATTTTTTAGCAAGCTTTTCAGTTCTCCCAGTGTCTTCAAGTCTGTTTTTTCATCGATCGGCTTCATAGAAGCGACCGGTTTTCCACCTCTTTCAATAACATAATGAAAGCCATTGAATTTTATTGTATTTAATATTTCGGAAAAATCTCTTACAGCCCGGGTTGCAGATATGTGCTTCTCCATTTGTTAACCTCCATGTATAATATGATAATTTGATATTACATATTCAGCGCATGTTGTCAATATGAATATATGGGGTATCCTCTCTTCTCTTTACCCTTTCTCCCTTGATAAGCCCACAAATATGATTACTTTTCGGGACACAAGATACGGTTTTCGAGCTGTGAGTGTGCTAGACGGTCGGGTTGTGTTCTTTCCCTCGAAGTGC
>CAZJXD010000030.1:0-45332 GCA_964549945.1 uncultured Desulfobacteraceae bacterium
GATAACCAAGGCAAAAAGGCGCGACGGCGCAGAGTCGGTCATTTTCGTGCACGGTGCTGCCAAGGGGAATCAGGAAGGCTATTTGCGACGATTTGCCAATGTCTTTGGCTCTCCCAATGTGGTCATGAACGGGCACGTTTGCTTTATGCCAGGGTGGTATGCCGCCATGACCACCTGCGGGTTCTTTCCCTTCTCGGATGCCGGCTATCCCCCGGCTTGTCTCCTTATATGGGGATACAATGCCTATGCCGCGTGCATTCCTGATGCAGAGGCAACGGATCGGGCCCTGAACAGGGGAACCAAGCTTATCGTGATCGATCCCCAGAAGGTGGGGTTTGCGCCCCGGGCCGACCTCTGGCTGCGACCACGGCCGGGATCGGACCTAGCCCTCGCTCTGGGGATGATCCACGTGATCGTCAACGAGGACCTCTTCGATAAAGCCTTTGTCGAGAAATGGACCGTCGGTTTCCCCGAGCTCAAGGCCCATGTTCAGTCGTACGACCCCAAGACCGTGGAAAAGATCTGCTGGGTTCCTGAAGAGCAAATTATCGAGGCAGCGCGGCTTTATGCCACCAGAAGACCGTCCTCCATTCAAATGGGCAATGCCCTCGATCACAACCGAAACAGCTTCCAGGCGGCGCGCGCCCTTTATATCCTGAGCGCAATCACCGGAAACCTCGGCATACCGGGCGGAGATATCCAATACAAAAATTTGCCGATCCTCCAGCGAAGGGCGCCGGAATTTACGCTCGAGGACAAGGCAAGGAAAGGAAATGGGAAGGGAAAAATAAGCGATGCCAATCGATTGCTGCCGATTTTCTCCGATGTTCCGAATCACCTGGCCATGAAGGCGATCCTGGAAGAGGATCCTTATCCCGTTCGGGCGGCCTACATTCAGGGAGCGAATCCGCTCGTAACTTACGCGAACGCTGCCCAGGCCTATCAAGCCCTCGATAAGCTCGATTTCCTGGTCGTGAACGAGATGTTCATGACGCCGACGGCCGAGTTGGCCGATATCGTGCTTCCCGTTACCTCTTTTCTTGAATTCGACAGCATTGTTTCCGCCCCATGGATCCCTATCGCACAAATTCAGCAAAAGGTGGCCAGCGTCGGCGAGTGCTGGCCGGACCATAAGATATTGAATGAGCTGGCAAAGCGGACAGGCCTTGGACGATATTTCTGGGAGGATGCAGACGAATCCCTGGACTTCATTTTAAAGCCTTTTGGGGTCAGCTTTGAGGAGTTTAAAAAAATAGGGGTCATTCAACGCGCCAAAGCTTACAGGCAACACGAGATGGAGGGCTTCGAAACGCCTTCTGGAAAGGTAGAAATCTTTTCAAGCCAGCTTGAGCAGTGGGGATTCGATCCGCTGCCCATCTACCGAGAGCCTCCGGAAACCCCGCTCAGCTGTCCTGAACTGGTTAAGGAGTATCCCCTCGTT
Organism: uncultured Desulfobacteraceae bacterium; assembly: GCA_964549945.1. Taxonomy (GTDB): domain Bacteria; phylum Desulfobacterota; class DSM-4660; order Desulfatiglandales; family B25-G16; genus B25-G16. Next base: position 1,442 of record CAZJXD010000030.1, read on the forward strand.
TTTACCAGCTGCAAATCGGCCTGTTTTCGTCACTCCGGCGGGAGACATATCCAGACGCTCAGGGAAATGCATCCCGAACCGGTCGTTAAAATTCACCCCAAGGCCGCCAGGAGCCTGGGGGTGCGGGACGGTGACTGGCTCACGATCGAGAACGGGCGAGGGAGAATAAGGCAAAAGGCTGTTTTGTCAGCTGAAATTGATCCGAGGGTGATCATTGCGGATTATGGATGGTGGTTCCCTGAACGTGGAGCCGGTTGCCTTTACGACTGGCAAACCTCAAACATCAACATGCTCACCTCTGATGAGCCTCCTTACAGTCAGGAGATGGGCACCACGAACCTCAGGGGAATGCTGTGCAAGGTCTCCAAGGCCTGAGTCGGAATGGCTGACACCGAACGGTCCTTTTGAAAAGAAGGGAGCAGCTTTTGTGTAAAGTGCAATTGACCGTTCATGGGAGTTCAGAGATTAAGGGTGGTAAATCTTTTGAAATAACGCTTAAAAAAGATAATACCGTTAAGGAGTTGATCCGGGTTTTTTCTAGGGGGAGAGGAAAAGACTTTGCTGAATCCATTTATGATCAAAAGACGGGGCTGATGCACGAATCTGTTTTGATCTTTGTCAATGATAAAAATATCAAAAGTTCCTCTGGCATAGAAACTCGCTTGAAAAATGGGGATCATGTTTCTATTTTTTATGCGTTAGCAGGTGGATAATAGAGGTGCCTCATTTAACGGAATGGTACAGTTACAAGGAGGAGGCATGCGAATGGCCATTTTGGCGATAAGGGATTTCATCGTAGACCACAAACGAGAAAGTTGGACTTCATGATGCCTCATGATGCAACCCTGCTTAAGAAGAAAATGGGTGATTTTCTTGATATAAGCCGGAGGACTTTTCTCAAGCTATCAGGTCTTGTATGTGCATCAACGGTAATAAGTTATTTATTTTTGAAGTCCAAAATCAAGACCGGTGCCACTCCTTATGAAAGCGAGGGTATCCCGATCAAGGAGAAATGGGTCGCCACCTCTTGTCTCAACTGTTCCAGCCGCTGTGCCATCCAGGTTCGGGTCGTAAATGGGAGAGCGGTTAAGATAATCGGTAATCCACTTTCCAAGACCTCAGAAGGAGGGATTTGCCCCAGGGCAAACATCGGCCTTCAAGTCTTATACGATAAAGAGAGATTGCATCATCCATTGATGAGAACCAATCCTAAGAAAGGCAAGGGCATAGATCCCGGGTGGGCTGAAATCTCATGGGACTTCGCTTCAAATGAAATCACCACGCGCCTAAAATCCCTGCGAGATAAAGGGCTCCCCCACAGGCTAATGCTCCTTTACGGACTCAATACAACCAGCGATGAGGATATGATCCGCCATTTCGCGAATGTTTACGGAACCCCAAATGTAATCTCGGGAAGTTCCTTGGATAGTGAATCAGAAAAGTCCGGCGAGTGGATGGCAGATGGAAACTTCACCTGTGGTGCCTATGATCTGGCTGAAACGAACTACATATTGTCCTTTGGCGCGGATCTCTTGGAATCTCAGAAACCGTTGTCAAGATGGCTGAGGATGTGGGGAAAGATACGCCGCGAGAGACCTATCCGGGCAAAGGTTGTAGCAATTGATCCACGCTACTCTATCACCGCTTGCATGGCAGATGAGTGGATACCCATCAACCCAGGAACTCATGGCCTCTTGGCTATGGGACTCGCAAATGTAATCATGAGCGAAGGACTATGCAATGGGTCATTTGTTGGTGAATGGACAGCGGGCTTTGATGAGTATAAAGGGCTGACGCTAAGAGATTATGGCCTCGAAAGGGTTTCAAAAAAAACAGGAATTGCCATAGAGGTCATCCGGCGTATCGCAAGAGAGTTTGCAGAATCCAAACCAGCGATAGCATGGAGGGGCAAGGGCGCAACTGCCTGGCCTAATGGGTCATATACAAGTTATGCCATATTTTGCCTCAATGCCCTGGTGGGAAGTATCGATGTACCGGGTGGAGTCATATACCAGGAAAATCCGAGATACAGAGGGATACCAAAACCGGCAGAGGACGATATAGCCCTGAAAGGTAAATCAAGGCCCGCGATCGATCTCAGAAAAACAGTGCAATTTCCTTGTGCCGAAGTAGTTACGAACCAGGTGCCCGACTCAATATTGAATAATGATCCCTATCCGATTGAGATAGCAATAGGATTTAATAGCAACTTCAATATGTCTGCACCAAGAACATCGAGATGGGACAAGGCCTTGAAGAAGATTCCCTACTACATTCACGTCGCGCCCTTCATAAGTGAAATGGCCCAATACGCTGACATTGTTTTACCTGCTCCGACCTTTCTCGAACAATGGGCCTATGATCAATCCCCACCGGGAGCAGGCTTTGCCGAAGTGAATATAAAGCAACCCGTTTTGAAGCCCCTTCATCATACGAAGTCCATCATAGATATTATCTTCGAGATATCCAAGAGATTGGAGGGAGCAGTAGCCAGATCTTTTGACCATATCGGCGAGGATGCCAAAGGGTTTGTTAGATACCGAACCAGTGCCCTTATGCCATGGGATGAATTCACAAAAAAAGGTGTATGGGTCGATTCGAACTACGCGTATCATAAATATGACCGCATATTCAAAACACCGTCTAAAAAATTCGAATTCCGCTCGAGTAACCTCAATGCGTTATTAAGGGAAATGGGAATAGAGAACAGGGATGGCCTATCTTGTCTCCCTCACTACCAAGAGGTGGAGTTTCTAGGGGATCGAAACACGTATCCTCTCATATTGCTTCCGTATCAACCCTTATTAACTATGGGGAACGGAAGCCAGAATTACCCATGGGCCCAACAAATTTTCCTGGTGATGCATGGTATTGGTTGGACCAATCTTGTTGAATTGAGCAACAGAACAGCGAAAGAATTAGGGATCAAGAACGGGGATATGGTGTGGGTGGAATCCCCGTATAATAAAATCAAGACAAAAGCGAAGGTATTTGAAGGGATTCATCCCCAAGTGGTGAGCATATCATTTGGCCAAGGGCACTATGCATATGGGAGATGGCAGAAGGAAATCGGGGTAAATCCCAATGAAATTATTGGTGTAGACTACGATCATTTAAGCGGGCAAACGGCCTTCTTCAACACCAGGGTGAAGGTTTATAAGGCATGAGGATATAAATGCCAAGATGGGGAATGGTCATTGATCTAGATAAATGTGTGGGCTGCCAGACTTGCACGATAGCCTGTTGGGCCGAAAATAACATCCCCCATGGTTCGCCTGAAGAACAAAAAAATAGAAGGGAGATATATTGGAATAAGGTGATTGCAGTAAGCGAAGGTAGATACCCAACAATACATGTTCAGATCATTCCAATGCCCTGCATGCACTGTGATAAAGCCCCGTGTGTGACCGTATGCCCGGTGAACGCAACCTATCGGCGTGAAGATGGGATTATTATGCAGGACTTCCGACGATGCTTAGGATGTAAGTATTGCATCATGGCCTGCCCTTATGGAGCCAGGAATTTCAATTTCAAAAGACAGGAGGAACAGGGATATCACCGTCCAGATCCTCCTCCCCAGCGTTCGGAACGAAGCTATTGGCCGTTTCCTCACCGGGTGCATGGAGTCGTTGAGAAGTGCAATTTTTGCTTTCCCAGGATAGATCAGGGATTAAAGGAAGGCAAGAAAATAGGAGAAGATGTGGTACCGGCTTGCGTGGAAGCCTGTCCGGCTAAAGCAAGAACCTTTGGAGATCTGGATGATCCGGATAGCAAAATAGCCCAGCTTTCGCAATCTCGAAGGGCGTTTAGACTGAGGGAAGAAATGGGCACGGATCCTAAAGTATTTTACCTCCGCGGTTAAGGGAACCTCACATATACTAAATTTGAGCGTTGCAACAATGAAAGGTTCATCTAGGTTTCATGAAAGCCTTTACAGTGTCATTGCGAGAAGCGATGAATTCATCTCTTAGAATTATAGCGATTGTCATAGAACTAGAACTGCTCTTTGCGGTCCTATACCATCTGCTCAATGGGGCCAGGCTGATGATATTAGATCTGGGAATTAGCGCAAAGTACCAAAAAGCTATAATAGTCGCATTTGCAACGGTGGGGTATTTGTTTGTTTTATTTCTTATTTCCCATTTGATCACATTTTATCCGCTTCTATGAGTTTGATCCGAATTGAGCGATTCACCTGTTGAATGATCACGAAGCAGTTTGATAATGTTCCTTTTCATCCCTACCCCGCCATCTACTATCTGCGTGTGCGCATGAGCGGAATAGGAAGGGAGCATAAAAACCCCTCACTGAAAGTTTGAGGCGGATTGAGAGCAATTATTTTATCACGGAGTCGGATGCCTTGGAGCCTTTACGCGAGCTTTTTTGGGCTAAACAGGAAATATATCTCACACAGATCTTTCTCCCGGTCATAGTCGGCAGCCTTGTTTCTTTGATTTTTATCTCTGCGCTTTTCATCCTTGGCCTTTACCGCCGCTTTCTGTTGTGGCGACAGGGCAACGCCGATGATCGGTTCGATAACTGGGGTACAAGGCTTAAGACTACCCTGGCAGTAGCCTTTGCCAACACCAGAATCCTTAGAGAGTTTTATCCTGGCCTCATGCATCTTCTCATATTCTGGGGAACCGTGATACTGATCCTCGGCAAGATCGTGCGCCTGTTCTCTTACCCCGTTGGCTTGACGAACCCCCCCCGAAGCATTTTTTTATACAGCTCCTTGGCATCTGAAATCGGAGCGGTGCTGATGATCATCGGGGGATCTATGGCAGTATATAGAAGATATATTAGAAAACCATCTCGTCTGGATATTCAACAGGATGATACCCTCATTTTCGGTTGGGTCGCTTTGATACTAGTTACCGGTTTTATGGTGAAGGGGTATAGAATTGCTATTGGAGGGGCAGGAAGCGCTGTTGACTGGGGTATGTGGTCTCCAATAGGCTACCTAATTTCTCCTCTTTTTCCTACCTTTTCGACGGCGACCCAAAATGAACTCCTGTTATGGCACCGGACAATCATTCATGCCGTCTCGGCGCTCGGATTTCTAGGTTACATCTCGATCTACCGTTCCCGGTTGCAGCACATCCTGCTATCGCCTCTCAATATCTATTTCCGTTCCTTGAAGCAAAAAGGGGCTCTCACACCCATAGAATTCCAAACATCTTCTACCTATGGCGCTGACAAGATTGAGGAGTTTACATGGAAGCACCTAATGGATCTCGATGCATGCACTAGGTGTGGTCGCTGTCAGGACAACTGCCCTGCCTACCTCACTGGAAAAATACTTACACCAAAAAAAGTGATCCTCGATCTAAAGAACCACCTCCAAGAGACATACCCGGTTCCCTTCGTCGTAAAACCTATAAGCCCTCCAAAAGATATGATCAAGGAGGTAGTAACGGATGAGGCACTATGGGACTGCACGACCTGCGGTGCCTGCCAGGAAGCATGCCCGGTCTTCATCGAACATGTTGATAAGGTGGTGGAAATGAGAAGGAGCCTAGTTCTTACTGGCCAAAAGCTTCCGGATACCGTTCAGGGAACCCTCAGGAATATGGAGATCCGTGGTCATCCCTGGCGGGGAACGGAACACGTCAGGGATGGATGGCTTAAGGGCCAGTGCATTAAACAGCTTTCAGAAGTAGGCCATGCAGAATGGCTCTACTGGGTGGGATGCAGCGGCGCCCTGGTAGATCGTAATATAGAGGTAACCAAAGCCTTGGCTCACGTGCTGACCGCTGGGGGGATCGATTTTGCCGTCCTGGGCTTGGAGGAAGGTTGCTGTGGTGATCCAGCCAGACGGATGGGCAATGAATTACAGTTTCAGTTGATGGCCCAAAAAAACATCGAGATTTTCAGAAAGTATGGCGTGAAAAAGATAATCGTCCAGTGCCCCCACGGCTTTGAAGTCTTTAAGAATGAATATCCTCATTTCGGCGGGGAATACGAAGTCTTTCATTCAAGTGAGATAATCAAGGTGCTGCTGGAGAAGGGCCAAATCAAGCTCTCCAGGGTTATTGAAAACACAGTTACTTACCACGACCCTTGCTACCTCGGTCGATACAACAGTATCTTTGATCCCCCGAGGGAAATCCTGAAATCGACTCCGGGGCTCATTGTCACGGAGATGAAAAAAAATCGCCAGAATAGCTTCTGTTGTGGTGGTGGCGGCGGGCATGCATGGATGGAAGAGCCGGTGGGCGAAAGGATAAATCAGATGCGCTTGAAGCAGGCTATGGAGTCATCCTCTGAAATTTTAACAACAGCCTGTCCGTTCTGCCTTCAGATGTTCGATGACGCCATAAGAAGCCTGGATTCTTCAGTGAAGGCCATGGACATCGTTGAACTGGTGGCAAAAGCGATAGCTGAGTAAACTTATTACTCGGATCATCAAATTGTTTGCATTGCATACCAAGAAGCACGAGGGTTATGGGGCTTTTCTGGAGTGACTGGCGGCCCGCGACGAGCTCTGCCGAGTCGGAGGCCGCCGTCGGTTTCGTGACTTATCGGTGGGGGGAAACCGCAGCCCCGAGCTTGTCGAGGGGAATGCGGAGGGCATAAATAGGCTATGGCAAAAATATGATCCTAATATCAATACGTATGCCTATTTCCCTTTTGATTCCTTCAGCATTTGAATCACATGGGGAATTACCTGCTGGTAGTCGGCGATCACTCCATAATGAGCCCTTTTGAATATGGGGGCCTCAGGATCGTTGTTAATGGCCACCATGCATTGCGATAAGGCGCATCCTACCAGATGTTGTGTGGCCCCGGAGATACCGACGGCGATGTAGAGACGGGGGCTGACAATGGTACCTGTTAAGCCAACCTGTTTATTTGAGGGAAGCCATTTATTATCGATAGCCACTCTTGAGCCAGCTACGGTCCCGCCTAATAGTTTTGCGAGCTCTTCTAATTGTTGAAAGTTTTCTGCATTTTTCATGCCTCTTCCGCCGCTAACTACTACCTCAGCATCCTCAAGCTTGATCCCCGAAGTCTCTTGCTTTTCCATTGTAAGAAACCTGACTCTGTGGGATGCCCCTTCCAGATTGACATGAATAGGTACAAGCCCTCCTCTCCTGTCCTCATTTTTTACCGGAGTAGATACCGCTTTGCTTCTCAACGTGGCAATCGCTGGCCTTGAATTACACGTGAAAACGGCATTGGCCTTCGCACCATAAACCGGCCTTACCATATGCAGTTTTTTGGAACTTGAATCAATTCGAAGCTCCATGCAATCGGTTACAAGCCCGGATTTGAATTTTGCTGATATTCGGGGAGCCAGATCAATACCGTGAAGGTTATGGCCGAAGATAATGGCCTCTGGGCTCACCTCGCGACATACCTGCTCTATGACCGCGGTATACAACTCAGGTTGATAGTTCTGAAGCTCGGTGTAGTCAGCGACATAGACTTTGTCTATGCCGTAATGGATCAACTCAAGGCCCAGACCGTCTATGCCGGACCCAAGGAGTATAGCTGATGCGACTCCGCCCAGTTCATCGGCGAGTTCACGGGCTAGCCCAGAAAGCTCAAAGGCGCTTCGGTGGAACCTTCCTTCCAATAACTCTGCATAAATGACAATCTCTTTGCCCTCGGTCATAATTTTCTCCTTGCCTCCTGAGAAACTCCATGGAAGTTTCTCTTCTCAATAACGCTGTAGCCTAGCTCTAGGGTCATGCGCTCCTAAGAAACTGGCTGAAAAGGCATAAGTTATTTCTTAGGCAAAAAGGTCTGAAATTATCTTGTTTCCCTCAAGTGCCTTGATTAAATTAGCCGCCAGTTCACCGCCATCTTCACCCTGGATGATCTCACATTCTCCCTTAATCTCAGGAATATAAAGACGATCAAGCTGGATAGGGGAGCCAAGTGATTTCAGCGTGGCGGATTCAACACCGATGTCTTGGATCGACCACACAGGTATCGTTATGGTGGCGGCCCTGAGGATAGCGGCAACCGGCGTCAAACGCGGTAGATTTATCTCGTTAGATACCGTGAGCAGCGCAGGAATGCTGACCTGCATAATTTCATAGCCGTCCTCTGCCAATCTGTCTACCCTTAAAAACCCATCATCTTTTTCTATTTTTGTAACGATAGTCACGGATGGGATGTTCAGAAAATCCGCAATATAGGTACCGACCTGCCCTTGGTCCCAGTCGCCCGCCTGCCTGCCGCAGATGACAAGATCATACTCGCCAATTTTCTCTATTCCTTTAGCCAGCAGGTAGGCCGTAACCTGGGGATTGGGCTCGGGTAAATCAGGGGCTTCAATCAAGGCCGCGTCATCTACCCCCATCTGCAAGGCCCTTTTTAATGCCTCCAAGGATGAGTCAGAACCAAGACATAAGGCCGTCACCTTTCCTCCATGAGCTTCTTTTAGCTGGAGTGCGGCTTCGATGGCATTTTCATCGAAAGGATTGATCACGAACGCAACACCAGGAGCGGGGACTAACTTTTTGGCTCCCTCATCCGCAGAGAATTGCTCAACCACGGCTTCTGGATCCGGTATTTGCTTAATGCATACGATGCTATTCATCCTCTATTATCCTCCAGTGGCTTTAAATTAGCGAAGGTATCGAAGTCATCTATCTCTGTAGACAAGACTCCTCTATTCCGGAATATATCGGATTTAGATGCGCACTTCATATCCCCCTATTAGCTGGGCGGTGCTCAAGCGGTGCATGATATTAGTACGGTCAGAATGGAGGAAGGTAATGCTATCCCTCAAACATTTCTCCGTAGGACCATCCCTCATTATTCCATGGCCACCCAGGATCTCCATGGCCTTAATTACGACCTCCACGGTCGCTTCTGTGGTAAAGAACTTGGCCATTGAGGTAAGAGAGTTTTGCTTCTTTATATCAAAGGCCGGGTCAAAGCACTTGTAATCCTCCAGATAACGTTGTGCTTCTTCTGGGTGATCCACAGACCAGGCTGCTTTCCATGTCAGGGTTCTGGCTGCTTCAAGACTTGCTGCCATCTCAGCCAGCATCACGCCGATGGCCTCATGCTGGATGATGGGCTTGCCTCCTTGAACCCTGGTCTTGGCCCAATCCAAGGCGGCCTCATACGCAGCACGTCCTGTCCCGAGGGCTGTGGCACCAGCTTCAACATTACTTTTCTGCGTGTACATGTTTCTCACCTTTGAGGCTTCCCCCTCTCCTATCAGGATATTCTCATCGGGCACACGACAATTCTCAAAGATAAGTTCCGCATTGTTTATAAGCCTCTGTCCTATCTTATCCTCTATCCTGCCCGTGGTGAATCCTGGGGTGCCGCGAGGAACGATAAACACCGTCACGCCCTCAGGGCCTCCCTTGGTGGGATCGGTTCTGGCAAAAATAAAATATAGCTTCGCATCAGAGCCGGTAGAGATGTAGTGCTTAAGGCCGTTAATAACCCAGCCACCCTTCCCATCCCGTTTGGCATTAGTCCTTACACCCGTCCCGGGTAGATTACTCGGTTCGAAGTACCGAAAGCCTTTATCAGTATCGGGCTCTGTGGTTCCGGTAGCGAGAAGGTACGTATCGTCCTTGACAAAGTCAGGAAGAAAACGCGCCCGCTGCTCATCGTTCATTGCTTTGTTGAAATAGTTCGTAAACTTCAAAGTCTGAGCAATGAGAGTAGAAATTCCCATCTCTCCCACGGATAGTTCTTCTATTACTATACAGCAGGTCAAGCAATCAGCACCTGCTCCGCCATATTCTTTCTTGAGAGCCAGCGTACGGATCCCGAGCTTTGACAGCTTAGCGATGATGTCCCAGGGCATTCTCTTTAAAGGATCTTCGATAGCCTCCCTCTCTTTAGCAACAGGCTCGATTTCCCTTTTGATGAAATCCCGAATCAGGCGCTGTAACGCCAACTGCTCTTCTGTTAATGTGAAATCAAACATGTTAAATCCTCCTTTAGATTACGAGAGCCGCTCTCCCGATTACCTTGTTCTGATCAACCATTTGGTGAGCTAAGTCAGCCTCCTCAAGGGGAAAGGTCTGGGTAACGATGAGCTCAATCTTTCCCTGCCGCACCAACTCTATGGATTCGATTAGCTCTTGCTTGGTAACGTATCGTGACCCCATGATCTCCAGCTCCTTGTCCACAAGCATCTGCGTGTTTACCTGAAAGGTGCCGCCAGTCATGCATACCAATTTTCCCCCAGTAGCTAAGCTGTTGAGACTTGCCTCAAGCGTTTCGGTGACATTGACAAAATCCACAGCAGCATCTACACCCTTTCCCCCTGTCAATCTTTTCACCTCTTCTTGCATCGGCGCTTTTTTGGTGTTGATCACCTCGTCAGCGCCAACCTTCCTCGTCGCTTCCAATTTTTCCTCAGAGATATCCGCGGCAAGAACCCTCGCGCCAAACAGCTTCGCCATGGCCACAGCATGAATGCCTACTCCGCCCCCAGCACCTACAATCAGAACATCCTCAAGAGGTCTGATCCTGGCCCTTTCCTTCATTACCTTCCACGGGGTAGCAACTGCATCTGCGATGATTGAAGCCTCGACTGCCGGAATACCCTCCGGAAGCTTAATGAAGTTCTCTGCTGGCAGCTTCATGTACTCAGCATATCCCCCATTGACATGAACGCCCACGTTTCCGCCAGGATGAAGGCAAAGGGTTTCTCTATCTGTTCTACAAAATTTGCAGTTCCCGCAGGTAAGATAATAATAGACCGTCACTTGGTCTCCTACCTGAACGTTCTTTACTCCTTCACCGACCTCGACGATTTCGCCAGCTACCTCATGGCCTGGAATGCGGGGAACGATCCCCCTCGACTTACGGGTTTTTGAAACCGTATAACCCACCCCGCATGCCTTGACCTTGACCAATGCCTCGCCATGGCCGACCTCGGGTATTGGTACATCTTCCAATTTCAGAGGTCCTCCCAGTTCGTGAAGTACCATCGCTCGCATCTTCCTTCTCCTTCCCAAAATAGGTCCTTTATAAACGCCTTTCCTTGCTATCAATTCAAGCAAGCATAATTTCCTTTGGTTCCCTTAGTAAAAGAGAGGTACGTTTCCTTAGCAGACTCAATAGTGTATCATGTATTATATTATAATACTGAATATTACAATTATTGATTTCTGCTTGTCAAGCTTAAATACATAGGAGAAATTTTCTTGGCACAGTATTCAATAAATAATCAAAATGAACGACCTGTGAAAGGGAAATCCATTCCTTGCTTTGCCTACAATACGATTACATTTGAAGAGCCCACTCATTTTAACAGAAGGAGAATTTATGGAAAAAGAGGGGGAAGCATTGTCAGCTTTCCTATTGTGAACGAATCTCTGACATAAAGAATTTGTGGGGCTTATGGTCTTCATCCCAACCGGCCATAATAAAATTGTAAGTTCCCGACCGACGAGGACCACGGCTATGCTCTCCCGGCTTTGACTGCGTGAAGATGGAACTCCATTGGAGTCAAACGCCTGGAACAAAAGTGCGGATGGATCTCCATTCCTTAGAATAATGGTAACTATTCAGGTAGATAGCTTGTAGGATGAAGACTGTTAGGAAGTAACGGGGAGAGAGTATTTTGAAACTATGTTTAGTGAGAGAAGCTTCTGATTCTTCAACAAAGTGCGGTTATAGTGCCCTTTTGCCCTTTTTAAGCCTTCAGTCTAAACAGCTTCAGGCTGACTACGTGAGTGATCACGAATAATGTTCACAACAGGCTTGACAACATTCAGATAATCCCTTAAATGATGGTACCCACGCAGTCACTGTGGCACCTGGAACAAGAGGAGTGAAGGATGAGAACAAAACTCGCTGACGGCACAGAGGCTGTTTCAACTATCTGCGATCAATGTCATGCATCTTGCGGTGCCTTGGCGTATGTGAAGGATAACAAGGTGGTCAAGGTTGAGGGTGACCGGGATTTCCCTGATAGTGAAGGCTATCTGTGCCCTAAGGGGCTGTCGAGCATCCAACTCCTGTATCACCCCAACCGCAATAAATACCCGATGAAGCGGATCGGGAGAAGGGGAGAGGGCAAATGGGAGCGCATCTCTTGGGATGAGGCCCTGGATGAGACCGCCTTCAGGTTTAAGGAGATTGCAGAGAAATGGGGGCCGGCGTCAATCACGTGGTCCTGGGGAGACCACGCCATCCACGACCTTAGATGCGATACCAAATTGGCCTTGCTGCATGCTATAGGCAGCCCGACCTATTGGCACAGTGATGCCCATTATTGTCATTACCCTCTTGGCATAGCCAATCAGGTTACCTTTGGAGAGAGGGTGCTCTCCGAGGTGGGACCGGACTACCGACATAGCAGTTGCGTGATGCTCTGGGGGGGCAACCCGGTTGTAGCACACGCGGGACGGGCCAGAGATATAATGATCGGCAAAAAGAATGGGGGCAGGCTCATCGTAATCGACCCCCGCATGTCCGAAATCGCCTCCAAGGCGGATATCTTCCTTCAAGTCAGGCCGGGCGCTGACGATATCCTGGCGCTTGGCATGCTGAATGTCATTATTAATGAGAACCTCTACAACAAGGAATTTGTGGAAAAGTGGTGTATTGGCTTTTCCGAGCTCAGGGAGCGCGTTCAACAGTATCCCCCGGGCCGGGCATCAGAGGTATCGTGGGTACCTGAAGAGGATATCATTGCCGCTGCCCGTATGTATGCCACCTACAGCCCCGGTGCTGCCATGCATGCCCGTATGGGGGTTCAGCAGACCCAAAAAGCGCATCAGACATGCCGTGCAATATCGGTTATGGTTGCGATCTGTGGCAACCTGGACGTAAAGGGCGGAAATATCTTTAGCAGGATCTATCAAGGATTTAAGGGCACACGCCGCATGGAAAAAGAGGACTTCCATTTTCCAGCGGAACTAGCGGATACACGGATAGGCGCCAAGGAATTCCCTCTTTTTTCCAGCTCAAAGACCTTAGTTGGTGGCGTATGTCATCCTCCTGGCGTGGTTCATAGCATACTCACGGGAAAACCCTACCCGGTGAAAGCCAACTGGGCGTTGAATGACCTCATGGTATGCCTTGAGGGATCGGAAGAGATGAGGGAGGCGTTAGAGAAGCTGGAGTTTTTGGTGGGCTCCGATTTCTTCATGACCCCCACCATGGAGATGTGCGATATCATCATGCCACCTAGCTTCTACCTGGAAAAGGAAGGGATAGAGGACTTAATGTATCAAGACATGGTGGCTGCCAAGGAAAGGGTGGTCCCACCGGTCTACGACACGATGGATGACCGGGAGATGGACCTAGAAGTGATACGGCGGATGGGGCTGAAGCCACCATGGAGTACCATTACCGAGTTCCATAATTATGCACTGAGGGAGATGGGTATCACCTTTGATGAACTCAAGCAGCGCAAGTTCATTACCACTACTACCGCGTATAAGAAGTATGAGAAAACTGGATTCAACACTCCCTCCGGCAAGGTGGAGCTCTCGGCGAGCTTGACCGAGGAGATTGGCAAAGAAGACCCATTGCCCTATTACATGGAGGGCGATGAGACGCCATTTTCCGCCCCTGAGATAGCTGAGCAGTATCCTCTTGTCCTGACCACTGGCCACAGGTCTACGGCCTATTTCCATTCTACCCATAGACAGGTGCCCTGGTGTAGGGAGCTCGAGCCCTATCCCAGAGTCCAAATCCACCCCAAGACAGCAGCGAACATGAGCATCATAGATGGCGACTGGGTCTGGATTGAGGCGCCAAAGGGCAGAGGCCGGGTACAGATGAAAGCTGAGGTGACCGAGAAGGTTGATCCTCGGGTAGTTGCAGCACCCTCGCATTGGTGGTATCCGGAGAACAAAGAGGACCCCTTGCACGGCTGGCTCGATTCCAATATCAACAAGATTACCACCAATGATGGACCTTACGACAGGGTAAGCGGCGCAAGCACACTGAGGCACCTTTTGTGTAAAATCTATAAGGTGGAAAAGGGGCAGAGGACGCCGGAGGGTGACTGGCTCCATAGCATTTAGGGTCCTTCTCGTCACAAACTATCACTAGGGGGCAGGATCAATACAATGGAAAAGAAATCATTTCTCGTCGATATCGATCTTTGCTATGGGTGTTTGGCCTGCGAAGTAGCCTGCAAGCAGGAGCACGGCCTCGACGTAGGCCCTCACTTCATTAAAGTTCATGAAGTGGGCCCCAAAAAAATCGGGGGCAAACTCACGATGGATTATGTGCCCATGGCCTGTAAACACTGTGGCAAGCCCGCCTGCATCGAAGCGTGCCCTGAAGATGCCATCTATAAGCGCTCCGACGGCATCGTCCTCATCAACGAGGAGAAATGTACCGGGTGCCAGCTGTGCATCGAGGCCTGCCCCTTTGGCGCACCCCAGTTTATCCCCCAGAAAGATATCGTGCAAAAGTGTGACCTATGTGTAGCACGAACCGATAAAGGGCTTTTGCCCGCGTGCGTACACCACTGTCCCACCGGGGCCCTTATCTTTGGGGACCCAAATCTACTATCAGAGCGTATACGAAAGAGGCGTGCGGAGGAGGCTACGAGAGAACGCTCCCCTGCCCTTCGATGCGCTTAAAGAAGTCTTTAAAAAAGATCAATGCTGGAAGTTGGACATTCTGGCGTTTTAGGTAACATCAAGTAAGGAGGGCTTATCATGGAGAAGGGCAAGAACTATATGCATAACGAGGAGAAGGAAAAATCGGGAGGCCTGATTACCACGCTGGCCGACATGGCAGTCGCCACAAGCTATGAGCAATTGGCTGAACAGGTCATCGAAGATTCAAAGCTCCATATTTTGGATAGCATTGGAGGTGCTTTTGCAGGCAAAGAGCTGGGTATATATAAACCAATCGTGGATATCTACAAAGACCTTGGAGGAAAACCCGAGTCTTCCGTAATCTTGGATGGGTATAGAATTCCCTGTTTGAACGCAGCGTTTTACAATAGCGCCATGATGACTGGTTCCAACTACGAGGACACGCACCGACTATCCGTGAGCCATCCCTGCTCGGCAGTGATTCCGGCGGCGCTGGCCGTGGCGGAAAGGGAAGCAGCGGATGGCAAAACATTGCTCGTTTCAGTCATTATTGGATATGAAGTGATGACCAGGATCGGCATGGCAATGCCTCCCTCTCTCATGAATCGAGGCTTTCAGCCGGTTGCTGTATTGGCCCCTTTCGGGGCTGCTGGAGCAGCGGGAAAGATACTAGGCCTCAATAAAGAGTCAATGGCAGATGCCCTGTCGATCTCGGCAAATCTCGGTTCAGGCCTGGTGGAAGTCCACGAAAGCCTCCAGGCAAGGCCTGTGGCGATTGCAAAAAGTACGCAAGCAGGTGTGCTCTCGGCGCTTCTCGCGGATAGAGGGGTAAAAGGGCCTCATAGCATCTTAGAAGGCGGGGCAGTTTGTCCTAATGGCTATCTTCAAGCTCACTCCGATACCGTTGATTTGGATGTGATTACCAAAAATCTAGGAGAAGAGTTTGAGATATCAAAGACAGCATATAAGCTCTATAGCGCATGCCGATATACCCATGCGCCCCTGGATGCGTTTTTGGGGTGTGTAGAGGAGAACCATATAGAGATAGATGACATAAAAACTGTTGAGGTCAGAATTGGCTCTGTAGCCAGTAATTTCATGATCCCTAATCCCAAAACGGGAGAGGAGGCTATGTACAACATCCCCTTTATAATCTCCATAGGGCTCATGGAACACAGTGTCAGCCATGATATGTTTTCCGATGAAAAATTGCAGGATCCTGAGATCAGAAAGCTTATGAATAAAGTAAAGGTGACAAGAGATCAAAGCCTTGATGAGGAATACAAAAGCACGGGGAGTCACTATACGAGTATTGCTGAGATAACAACGAAAGACGGAAAGAAGAAGACGCATCGGGTGGACATCCCCAAGGGAGAGCCTGAAAATCCAGCCTCAAAGGAGGAACTGGTTGAAAAGTTTAGGAAATTGTCCGCGAGGGTAATCGATAAAGACAGGATTGAAAAAATCATATCTACCGTTGAAAGCCTTGAGACCCTTGGTGACTCTTCAGAGCTTATGAAGTTGATCTCCTAGCTGTCCTATCAGCAATTCCTGAACGAGCGCTGCCAAATTTTATTCACAGGGCAGTCTTAAAGAGAGGGTGTTCATTTTTAGGTTGGATTGCTTCTCCCAAGGTACAATAATTATATTGCCTTTCACCAAATAATACATCCTTCTTCAGGATCGCGGTTCTTGCCCGTTACATCTTTCGGCTTGTTACCCTAAAGACGCTCTCCTCCTCATGGCATCCCGGGTGCAGACCATAGAATAGAGATTATATCAGATTGCCGGCAAGATCGTATGGTATGGGGACAGGTGTCTCTTGCCTGAAAAGGCGCACACCCTGGTTTGTTCAAAGTCAATCTCGGGTTTTGGAGGCGCATTTAAGGCTTGACAAATAAAATATTATAATATAGTATTTAGTATCATAATATAATACACTTAGATTCCAGTTCACCTCCCTATAGAAGCGCTCTCTTTACATGGTATGAAGGCCCGGGAACCAGGAACAAACGAATAAATAGGGCTTCATGGGACTTCACAAGGGGTTTCTATCACCTTTTTTGCCCTCCACCTCCCCCTTGAGGAGTCAAATATGAGGAAAAAGGGCCCTTTTTTAAATGAGTGTCATTACTCAAGAAAGGCAGGTTGCAATGAACAGGCAAGGCGAAACCGAGAAGATCAAGAGTTATTGTTGCTTATGTTCATGCTGGTGTCCCGTTATCGCTCACGTTAAGAACGGGGTATTTGTTGAGATTGAACCCGATAAGGAACATCCGCTTGCGTGTGGTGTCTGCCGTAAAGGATTAGCTGCTCCTGAATTGGTCTATAGTAAGGAGCGCTTACAATACCCCATGCGCAGGACAAAGCCCAAGGGCAATCCTGACCCTGGCTGGAAACGAATAACCTGGGACGAAGCTCTCGATATTATTGCTGCAAAGCTAAACGAGGTAAAGGCGAAATTTGGACCAGAAGCTGTCGCTATTACTCGCTGTAGTCCAGGTGGTTCCCCGATGACCGAGGTTTGGCATTGGATAAATAGAGTTGCTCACGCCTTTGGCACTCCTAACAACATATTTCCTACGAATATATGCCAGTGGCACAGGGACAGGTGCTCATCATATACCTATGGCAATATAGGTGGCAGCCCAAGCCAGGGAAGAGCTGAATTTGAAAGGGCGTCTTGTATCCTGATCTGGGGGAATAACATTCATGCCTCCCGCCATTGCCTTCTTCCCCATATAGAGCGGGGATTGGAACGAGGCGCCAAACTTATTGTAATTGACCCGAGGAAGACGGAGATCGCCGCTATGGCAGACCTTTGGATTCAGCTCAGCCCGGGTAGCGATGGCGCATTAGCCCTAAGCATGATAAACGTGATGCTAGAGGAAAATCTTTACGATCATGCCTTTGTCAGGGATTGGACCACTGCCCCATTCCTTATAAGAACGGACACAGGGGATTTCCTCAAGGCAAGCGACCTGGCAGAAGGTGGCGACCCCTCGAGTTACGCAGTAATGGAATCCATGAGCATAGAACCCAAGGCATATGTTCCGGGCACGGTGATATCCACGGAGCCAATTCTTGATGGCACCTATACCCTTAGACTGACTAGCGGCGAGCAGATCGAGTGCAAGACGGCGTTCAAGCTCTTGCGAGAATCGACCTCTGGATACACACCGGATAGAGCCGAAGCGCTGACCGGGGTTTCTGAGGACAAGATCAGAGACGCAGCCAGGATGTTTGCCACTGTTAAGCCAGCATGTTGGTACTCGTGGAACGGCATTGAGCAAAATATAAATGCGAGCCAAACAAATCGCGCCATATGTATCCTGTATGCATTAACGGGTAATTATGATACGCCGGGGGGTAATGTGATACTGCCCAAAATCCCCCACAAGCCAATCGACGGCTATGAATTCTTAACCCCTGAAGCAGATAGAAAGCGCCTCGGATTTAAGGAGCGGCCCCTGGGACCGTCGGGAATAACAATCAGGCAAACACAGGACTACGAGGTCTGGAAGGCTGTCTTAACCGGCAAGCCGTATCCTGTCAAAGCTTTGCTCAGCTTCGGCGGGAATCCAATTACCTGCGGTGCCGACGGCCTAACAGCAAAGAAGGCCTTATTACAATTAGACTTCCACGCCGTTTCCGAGCTATTCCTTTCCCCTGCTGCCGAATTAGCCGATATTGTTCTGCCTGCCGCCAGTTCCTGGGAAAGCTGGCACGTGGGGATCAACGTTTATCCTTTTGGAGACAAGGCCCAGGTCCAACTGAGACCGGCAGTAGTACCGCCGCAGCATGAATCCTGGCCCGACCTGAAAATCGCATTTGAATTGGCTAAGAGGCTCGGAGTTGGAGATAAGGTTTGGGATGGAAATATTGAAGCTGCCTTTGACTATCAACTTTCTCCGGCTAAGATCACGGTTGAACAGCTGAGGATGAACCCCGGTGGTATCGCCATCGATTTATCCATGGAATACGAGAAGTACAGCAAGAAAGACGAGGCTGGTAACTTCATAGGATTCCCCACCCCGTCAAAAAGGGTGGAGTTATATTCCTCGCTTTTTAAGGAGCACGGTTACGACCCGCTGCCGACCTGGAGAGAACCTTTCGCCTCTCGCTCAATGCCGACAAATCCACACGAAAAGTATCCCCTTATTCTCACCGTCGGCAAGGTAGAAGAATATTGTCACGGGCAACATAGAGCCCTCCCCTCTCTGAGAAAGCGAGTCCCTCATCCGTTTTTAGAGATTAACCCCCTTAAGGCCAGGGAGCTTGGCGTCAAGGACAAAGATTGGGTGGTGCTTGAAACAGGCAATGGAAGCATTACCTTGCAGGCCAAATTGACGGAGGGAATCGCATATAATGTCGTTTGCACCCAGAATGGCTGGTGGCAGGCATGTCCTGAACTGAATCTTCCAGGATATGACCCGTATTCCCCAAAGGGAGCAAATGTAAGCCTCCTGCACAACACAGAGGAGATAGACCCTCTTAGCGGCTCCTTAGCCTTAAAGGGGTATCCCTGTAATGTCAAGCTGGCATAAGGAGCCGGGTAATGTAACTCTAGGCAGCAAATAGGCCTTATTTGCATGGGAGAGAAGGAGTCGGGTGGACGAAAAAAGGAAGCCTCACCTTTTCTATGGATACATAGTGGTGGCAGCTGCCGCCTGTATTATGTTTGTGGCCTGGGGGGCAAACCGGAGCTTTGGCATATTCCTCGATCCAATCCTGAACGAGTTTGGCTGGTCAAGGGCCAGCATATCAGGCGTTTTCACCCTGGTTTTGATTATCATGGGAAGCGCGAGCATTGCAGCCGGGAGGCTATCCGATAGATTTGGTCCCCGGCCATTATTGCTCGTATGCTGTCTCTTTCTGGGTCTGGGTCATTTGTTCGTATCGCAGGCCAAGAGTATAGGTCAATTCTACATCTTCTACGGCGTGATAACCGGCATTGGGATGAGCGGTCTCTATGCGCCTTTGATGTCAGTAATAGTGAGATGGTTCGTAAAGAGAAGGATACTGATGTCGAGCGTGCTCACGGCTAGTGCAGCTGTAGGTGTGATGTTTTTTCCTCTGATATCCAGCCTTCTTATCTCAAGCTATGGCTGGCGCATTTCATATCTTGTTTTGGGGGGCATAGTCCTGGCAATAACGGTTTGTGGAGCACTGTTTGTAAGGCGTAGCCCTGACGAGATGGGGCTATTGCCCTATGGATACAGTGAGAGCCCAGTGATGGACCTAAATCTACAAACCGAGGGGTTTTCTCTTGGAGAGTCATTTCGCACGAGGCAATTTTGGCTGCTTACTACCGTATTCTTCACCGACAAATTCCTCATAAATGTAACCGTGGTGCACATTGTTATCCATGCCGTGGGATTGGGGATTCCACCAACTCTTGCCGCCAGTATCCTGTCGATTGCCGCCGGGGTGAGTATTCCTGCCAGGATTATAGTCGGGGCTGCAGCCGATAGGATTGGGCACAAGAGAGGGCTTATGATTTGTCTTGTTATTTCAACGGCTGCTTTTCTTCTGGCAATGGTAGCCAGGGAACTATGGTCTCTTTATCTTTTTGCCGTTCTGTTTGGCTCTGGTTTATGGGCAGCGAGCGCGGTAATTTCAGGAATGGCGGCGGAGTTATTTGGACTGAAGTCACACGGCGCAATCTATTCTAGTATGTGGCTTTTCGGTTGCATAGGCGGCGCAGTCGGTCCGGTTCTAGTCGGTCACATATTCGATGTGACCGGTAGTTATCAGCTCGCGTTCCTAATCAGCACTTTTGTCAATATCGGAGGAATCATAGCCTTACTATTTTTGCGGTCAATCCCCAATAGAATCGCAAATCAGAAAGTAGATGAGAATGCCTCAGGATGTCTTTTACTATAGCAACGGATTTAAAATCGCTGCTTCCCTTTTTGCTCCCGAAGACCGGCGCCCTGGAGATGAACCGAGACCGGCAATTGTGGCCCTGGCCGGTTACAGTGGCATACAGGATTACTTTGGCCTTGATATCCATCGCCGTTTCAGTGAGGAAGGATACTTTGTTCTGGCCCCTGACTATCAAGGTTTCGGGAGAAGCGAGGGCCCACAAGGTCGTCACCGACCCCTGGAACAGGCCCAGAATGCATACGACGCCATCACCTACCTTGAGACCGTTGAGGGCATTGACCCTGATCGGATCGGGATCTATGGCAGGAGCTTTGGGGGTGGGAATGCCATCTGGGTAGGGGCATTCGATCGAAGAGCGAAGGTAATCGTATCCGTTGTGGGAGTGCATGACGGGGAGCGTTGGATGCGGAGCGTCCGTCGGCCCCACGAGTGGTATGGCTTCCAGCAGGAGGTGTGGGATGCCGCACGCAGGAGGGTGACCACAGGCACGCCGACCATGAAGCCAAGGACTGAGATTGTGTTATCCGATCCTCATTCGATCAAGACAAGAAAGGATTATCACGAGAAGAGCCCTTACTTCTTGAAAGAATTTGATTTAGAGAGCGTAGAGGCCTGCTGGCGATATAAACCAGAGTGGGTGGCCCCGCGCATCGCACCACGCCCGGTACTCATCATCTATAGCGAATACGACTTCCTGGTTCCTGTCCAGGAGGCATTGTCTTGCTACGAGGCCTGCGGTGAGCCCAAGAAACTAGTGAAGCTCCCTAAAGCACATCATTATGACTCATACAAAGCCGTGAATCCCGAAGCAGGTGAAATCTGCATGCATGAAGCAGTGGATTGGTTCAACCGCTTTCTGTAAATACCTATAAGCTTTATGGCATATAAGGGGATAAGAAATGTATTTTTTCTATATTAGAGTAAAAAAATGTAAGATTTCGATTCAAATAAAAGATGTTGTAAATTAATAAAAATGTGCTTTAATATTTAATTTGGTGTAATCGAAATCTCGGCCTAATTGGTAAAATTGATCCTGGATATAGCCTTAACCCCCATCATTCATTAGTGAGATAAACTTATTCAACTGAAAAATGGAACGGCATTTAAATCGATTTATTCAAAACAGCAGGAATATGAAAAGGAGAAAACACCTAGCATATTGAATATTCTATCACTACACGGTAGTGAAAAATGGAGGGAGCATGCATAAGATCTTAGGTTTCCTGGGAGATATAGAAAGAAGAGTTGCCTATTTCTTATTGGTACTTCTGACCGTTTTGCTTTTTACCCAGATACTCAACAGATATGTGTTCAAGACCTCGATAGCGTGGATGGAGGAAATCTGTCGGTTAAGCTTTGTATGGCTGATCTACTTTTCAGTTGCCATTGCTGCGAAAGAGGGAAGGCACATAAGGGTAAATATCGTGGATTTGTTCCTGCCACCTCGTGCTTTGACGATTATCACCTATATTGCCGATGCCTTCTGGATTATCTTCAACATTTTGCTCACCTACTTTGGAATTCTTCTCGTGAAATCCACCTTCGAATTTGAATTTCGAGCTCCTGTGACAAATCTGCACATGGGTATCGTATTCGCTGTGATACCCTTCTGCTTTGCCCTTATGGCCTTTAGGGTAATCTTCTACAATGTACTGCACGTCTTAAAAAAGGATCCAGGTAGTTCAGAAGATAGGGCTTTAGACGGCCTTTAATTTTCCCATGAACCTTCATTAGAGAGATAACAAATGCCTTTACCTGCGGTTATGTTTCTCAGCTTTGCGTTTCTCTTGTTGATCCGGGTCCCCCTGGCCTTTTCTCTGGGGATAGCAAGCCTCATCACCATGTTCCTTGCCAAGATCCCGCTCGCGTCGTTGGCCCACACCTATTTCACGGCAGTCGATAACTTCGCCTTCATGGCAATTCCTCTTTTCGTCTTCGCCGGCAGCCTGATGGAAAGGGGCGGGATATCCCAAAGGCTTATTGATATTGCCGATATCCTTTTCGGAAAAATGTCCGGAGGTCTTGGCCTCGTTACCATCGCTACGAGCATGTTCTTTGCAGCCCTCACAGGTTGTGGAAACACCGCAACGGCTGCGGTTGGCGCGCTCATGATTCCATCCATGATAAGGAGAGGCTATGGTCCCGCATTTTCAGGGGCGGTGACAGCGATTGGCGGAACTATGGGGACACTGATCCCCCCGAGCCTCACCCTGATTGTGTATGGAATTCTAGCGGATGTTTCAATTGCTCGCCTTTTCCTTGCGGCAATGGTGCCGGGCATCATTCTCGGGATACTATTGATGATCAACACCTATATTGTCGCCAGGAGGAAGGGATATAAGGGCTCGGAAACCCGATTCAATCTCAGGAATCTCCTGAAGGCCATCAACAGGGGAAAATGGGCATTGGTAGCACCGGTGATAATATTAGGCGGTATTTACGGAGGCTTTATCACGCCAACGGAGTCAGCGGTGATCGCAGTTGTATATGGATTCGTAGTGGGGGCATTTATCCATAGGGAGTTGGACCTACCCACGTTTATCGAGTGCTTGAAGAGCTCTGTAGAGGTAACAGGGGTAGTGGGCATTATTTGGGGGACTGCGCTTGGGTTTGGTGAACTGATCTCCTATTTTGAAATCCCGCAACAATTGAGCCACTTTATGATGGGCATCACTACAAATGCTACTGGTCTCTTGATTATCATTAGCATCTGGGAGACTTTTATAGGGACGTGGATGAATACAATGGCCCAGATCGTGATAATGACGCCCATCTATCTTCAGATCATCGGTGCCGTCGGCATCGATCCGGTTGTTTTTGGCATTATTTTCGTGTTAAACTGCGAAGAAGGGTTTGTGACGCCGCCCCTGGGCACCAGTCTCTTTGTCGCGATGCCAATTGCGAAAGTGGGGTTAGGGGAGATCTCTTACGCTACACTCCCGCTGCTTATTTCGCTCTGGGTAACAACCGGGATAGTGATAGTGTTCAGGGACATTCCACTCTGGCTTCCTAACTTAATTATGGGGGCAGGCTAAGTGGGAACAGGACGATCTGCCTTTAGCGAAAAGGCTACATTGAGGCATAGAAAGGAGGTGGGGTAATAGAATTCTATCGGCAAGGGGTTCAAAGACTTTCATCACATAAACAAAAGGAGTAGGCGCTATGAAAAAGAAATTCTTTATGACGAGTGCAGTGGCCGTTTTTTGTGTGTTTTTCGCCGCTCAAATGTCTTGGGCTGCGAAGTATACTATCAGGTTTTCGCATACCATGTCGGCGAAACCGGATGCCCAGTACCATATATGGGCCCTGAAATTCAAGGAATTGGCCGAAGAATACAGTAATGGCGAGCTTGAGGTGATAGTGTATCCAGGGGCCCAGTTCGGGGACCAAATCGCTGCGGCAAAAAAGCTGCAAATGGGCGGTATTATTGAAATGATGGTCGGCGCTTCTAATAACTTGGCAGCACTATGTCCCGCTCTGGATATCTTTACTTTACCTTATATCTTCAAGGACGTGCCATGTGGCGTTATAAGGGTCCTTCAAAATAGAGCTCTGAGAGAGGATATCTCAAGAGAGACCGAACAGAAAGCGAACTTCCGTATTCCAGCCTGGACCACGGCTGGAATGAGGAATATGATGAACAGTAAACATCCTATCCTGAAGCCGGCTGATCTTCATGATCTGCGAATGAGAGTGGCCAAGAACCCCATTCTAATTGATGCGTACAAGGCATGGGGGGGAAACCCGATCAGCATCGCTAACACAGAAACCTTCAGTGCCTTGCAGACGGGAGTGGCTGATGGCAATGACGGAACTGCATCGTGGGCTTGGAATCTGAAGTTTTATGAGGTTCAAAAATACTATTCCATCACCAACCATCAGATGACCCCTGTTGTCATGATCATCAACAACAAATTTTACAGGGGACTGCCCGAAAATATTCAGAAGGTAATTGATCGAGCTGCCGAAACATCCACTATAGGTTTTATTGATTGCTGGATCATAAACGAGGAAAGGAGCATAGTAAAAGGTTTCGAGCAAAAAGGTATGCAGATGGCCTATCCTGATCTCGAGCCATTCCGCGAAGCTGTAAAGCCTGTTTGGGATAAGTATTCCAAACGAGTAGGAGGCTGGGAGATGATCAATCGGGTCCTTGATTTGCAGAAAGACTGGTAGCAGATAAACGAAGATTTTAAGGCAGATCTTGAGATAGTTGATAATGATTATTTCCAGAAGGTAAAACCTCATCCCTGAGGCAGAACTGAGCAAAAGGTTAGGGCGGTGCACATTCATGGCGCCGCCCTAACAACATTAAGGGTGCGTAATCAGAGGGGAAAGCTTCCGTTTTCTTGGCTGCGAGAAATAACATCTCAGACTATGAGCCTATTTTATCACACGTGGAGGAGATATTGTGAAGTGGAGACAGGATCGAATGACCAATGCAGAGCGACTTGATGCTTTGTTCGGCTACAAAAAACCAGACCATATGCCCATCGGCACATTGAACATTGTTGAGTTCAGTGCTAGAAACTTTGGCTATCCAAAAATCTTAAACTATACTGCCCCGGAAAAGAGTTTTTTCTCTCAAATATGGACTGCTGAGCAGTATGGATGGGACAACATATATCTTCGCATGGGGTCGCCCATTCTCTTCGGGTCACTTGATTTTGGTGGGGAGGTTCAACTGCCCGAGACCGATTATCAGCAAGGAATCTCTGTAAAATCTTATCCCGTAAAGACAGAGGATGATATCGCCAAACTGAAGTTACCAGACCGTAAAACAGCGGGCTTCATTCCGAAGGCAAAGGAATTTGCGAGGCTCCAAGAAAGACACGGCATGCCTATCTGGTTCAGTGTCCGTTCCCCATTCACCATGGGTGCGAATATATGCGAACTGAACCAATTTTGCCGCTGGATGGTTAGACAACCCGAATTATGTCATGAACTGATAAAGTTGGCATTGGCCCATATTCTTGATGTCCTAGATGATTGGGTGGATACCTTTGGCACTGAGAAGTTGATTGCCTATATGGCCTCACCCAGCGAGTCTAACCAGGTAATCTCCCCCAAGCAGTTTGAGAAGTTTGCTCTCCCCTACCACGCTCAGTTTCATGACCGCTTGATGGCCATGGGCATCAAGCGTTTTATGTTCCATATCTGCGGCGAACAGAACATGAACCTCCCCTCCCTGGCCAACTTTTCAGCATGGCCTCATCCCAGTATTTTAAGCTTCGGCCATGAGGTTGACATCGAGGTAGCAGCAAAGTATTTCCCGCAGGATATTATCTATGGTAATATTGCGCCAACAGTCATGCAGACAGGCAGCCCTCAACAGGTTTACGATCTCTGTCGTGTGGCTATCGACAAGGGCAAGAAGCTCCAAGGGGGTTTTATCCTTGCTCCTGGGTGTAGCCTTTCCGACCTGACACCCCCCGTAAATGTCTTTGCCTTGACGAGAGCAGTCAATGATTTAGGCTGGTATGAGTAGTTTTCTATTACTCAGCGGTACCGCCACGCCATAGGTCACCGATGAAAGTCACGCACCGCCCCCCATCAAGGCTCCTAGCCACTGGAGAAGCCGTGGTGGCGCTTTTACCTGCTCGCTCAGAAGGGGGACGAAGGGCTGAAGCGCCGGCTACGGATGATATGAAGACAGTTGTCCCCGAGCTCAGTGAGCAGGCGTCAGGAGATGGATCCGGTGCGGCAATCCACTTCCCCTCTCCTAACCCTATCCTCGAGATAGATGCTGATCCGATCCTTCATCCATTCCTCCAAGATCGTCCTACAGAGCTGCGAGCCACACTTAGATAGTAAGAGTCACTATAATCGGTGTTCAAATTCATTTTCTTTGCTGCTTCATATGCGTGTAATGGCACACTGGTAATTACCGAACTGCGTCTCCTGAAATAGATCCTTGAGTGCGGGACTTCCTTCAATGGTAGCCCTTTTTCTCTTCCCATAATAAGTATTATACGGCATCTATGTGGGTTTTGCACTTGACTCTTAATCGCCACGACTCTAGAGTCTTCCTTCACTGTTATAGGCAATCTAGCAAAAAGGAGGTTTTAATGGGAATCAAAACGGCTCAACAGTACCTGGAACGCGTTAAAAAGCTTTCTCCGAGGGCGTACATGAATGGCAAAAAGATAGAAAGCCTACTGGAGAATCCGATAACTAAATCAATGATAGACTGTACCGTCAGGAGTTTCGAGCTCACGAGCGATGATCGATATAAAGATATTATGACTGCTAAGTCACACCTGACTTCTGAAACAATCAGCCGGGCCACGCATATCAATCAAAGCATCGACGATTTAGATAAACGCGTACAGTTGGCTATCCTTATGGGCCATGAGACCGGCAACTGCTACTATCGGTGTGGCGCATCAGGTGTACTGAACGGCCTGGCCAGCACGACGTGGGAGATGGATAATAAACTGGGCACTGACTATGGGAAAAAGTTCAACGAATACCTCAAGTTCGTGCAAGAAAACGACTTGGTTATTAGTGTAGGGGTTAACAGCCCCAAGGGTATCCGAACCAAAGGACCATTGGAGCAGGATGATCCGGATTTATCGCTCAGGGTCGTTGATAAAAATTCTAACGGCATTGTGGTAAGGGGCGCGAAGTTTCACCAGACAGGCGCCATAACCGCTGACGAGCACATCATCTCCCCTGGCATTGGATTAAACAAGGGGGAGGAGGCTTACGCACTTTCCTTTGCCGTGCCCAATGGCGAGAAGGGAATTACTTACATTCATCAATACAACCCGCTTTCAGCGGAGCGGGAAAACACAGATGACATAAACCTCCTTGGCAACCCTCGCTATGGCTACCGGGAAACTGCCATGGTCATCTTCGACGATGTTTTCGTTCCCTGGGAAAGGGTATTTCTATGCGGTGAGGTTGAATATACGGGAATCCTCCGAGCCAGACAATCCGCAATACACTCAATGTTCGAGTCAGCCTGTAAGGCGAGCTGGCTTGATTTAATGATAGGGGCCACCCAGCTCAGTGCGGAATATAGTGGACTAGAAACTGCCTCCAATATACAGATTGATATAGCTAATATGATTAAGGCGAGGGAAATATGCTATGCTCTATCGGTTACCGCTTTGCACCTTGGCAAAGAATGGCCTATCGGCTCCGGCATTTATTTCCCCGACGAGATCACTGCTAAAGTGGGGATGGTGTATACCAGCTATAGCTTCTGGGAAGCGATAGAAAAGGCGTCGGATGTAGCGGGGGGCCTGGTAGTCACCATGCCTTCGGAGAAAGAGTTACAAAATCCCGAGACCAGTGAGTATATTAAAAAATACGTTAAGGCTGTTGGACCGGCGGACAAGAGACTGCGAATCACAAAGTTTCTGCAAAACTGGGTCTGCGGATTGCATGGAGCAGCTACCTGGATAGGAGGCGGAGTACCAAACACAGCCCTTTTGAGGGTTTATAGTCTGACTGATCTTGAGGAAAAGAAAAAGCTGGCGGCAAATCTGGCGGGAATAAAATAGAGATAATCGGAAAAACACGCCAAGAATTCATTTCGATAATAAAGGTAGGTAAATAGCTTCAGCCACGGCTGGGGCTGTTTAATGTTTACCGCTTGAATAAGATAGAACCAAGGAAAGAATAATACCGCAAGCTATAACTTACTGCGTCGATCCGCGAATAAAGTGATGTATTTACCTGTTTCGGCGGTCTACTTCCCCTACTCTTTTCATCTCTTTAAAGGGCACAATGATCCAATCCTTTATATATCTTTCATGTATTTTCTCTTCAGATCGACATTCGGCACTTCGATTTTAACAAACTGTTAGTTGTACCAACCAAAGTCATCGATTGCCTTCTTCATCATATACACGTTATATGGTGGCGCCATTGGCGGGAGATCGCACCCTGTCATTAGTATGAAGCCCCGTGGGGCGTACTTTGCCTTCTCGAGGCACCTTTTTGTATCTTCATAGACTTTTTGAGGACTCCCACTCTGAACGACTGATGGATCGACATTTCCTGCAATGATACATGTATCTCCCAGATGATTTATAGCTGTACTGAGGTCTATCTCGGGACCGAAACTGGCGATGCCGGGATCGCCCATTGGAACCAGTGCCCAGTATGGCAAGTTCCGGTTTTGCTCACCACAAATATGGAAGAAGATGTGTTTGATTCCCTGAGCCAATGCTTTCTCGCACATCTGCTTCAAATAGGGGAGAGCGAATTCCTTGAACTTTTCAGGAGATATAACCTGGTTAGACTCGACTGCGCACCCCACGAAGGGAATCACGCGCTTAGGGCCAAAAGTGTCAGCCCAGTATGAAATCATATCCAGAAAGTGATCAATGATTAGTTGGAGAAGGATATGTACAAGCTCCGGCTTCCTTACCATCCAACGACACATATTCTCTAGGCCACAGAGATTTGTAGCGCGGCTAATAGGACCTCCAATAGTGCACGGAATAAAAGGCGAGCCAAACCTATCCTGGAGTTTGGAGAACTCCATAAGCAGAGGTATGAAACCAGCTGTTTTAACATCTGGCAGAGTAAGCCTCAGTACATCTTCCTCCAACTTTACAGGATAGCGTGTTACTGATGGGGCCTGCTCCCATTCGCCTCTCGGAAACTTGATCTCTCCACC
This sequence comes from uncultured Desulfobacteraceae bacterium, assembly GCA_964549945.1. Taxonomy (GTDB): domain Bacteria; phylum Desulfobacterota; class DSM-4660; order Desulfatiglandales; family B25-G16; genus B25-G16. Next base: position 30,467 of record CAZJXD010000030.1, read on the forward strand.
AAACTCCGCTGCTCCGTGGGTAATAAGGGGGATCCTTGGGAGATCCTCGGCACCGTACATCTCTTTGGTCCAAATCTGGGCCCAGAAGCTCTTCTCCACGTCGTCATAAATACTGGTAATAGGGTATCCTACGTTCAGGGCGCAAAATCCGAACGCAAAAAGATATAAGGGAATACGATCTGGCCGCTCACCAGCCAGCAGTAAACTTAGACGATCAACTATAACGTCTTCTTGGGGATTCATCTTTCTCCGTTTAGCCCCCTTTCTTTGGCAGTCATCACACTTTATAGAGCTTATTCAGAAATCTCTTTAAGCAGATGGAACCTATCCCAGCATTTTTCGTGACCTTAAGGCTAAATCCTATTATTAGGCGGTCTAGTAACAGGATACCTCAAAGGGCTCCCATAAATATTATAGGTACAATAACTCCTTTGTGATATCATTTGTACTCTTTTCTTTTTCTTTACTGCCATGCCAGCTGCTCTCTAATCAGTATCGATATGGTTTAATGTCATCTTATCTGGGGCTTAGAGGATGTGGTACCTTATACGCCCATACTTTTTGAGCTGCTTAAAGGTCACCTGCCCCTCCTCATTAAAGACATCCAAAAAATCATTGTGCTCTGGTTTCAAAAAAGGTTTGATAACGATGAGATCTCCCTCGTAAAATTCTTTCTCCATGCTCTCCACTCACCCAGAGGAAAGATTCCTTTTGCGTAAATATAATTGCCCATCGTGAATTACCTCGCCCACAGGGCGGGGCATCTTAAAACAACTCTAGCTGCGTGGGAGTTTTTTCTTGTTCACGATGATACTTAAGATAATTTCTGATCACCTCTGTGGTTACTTTGTCGCCAACGGTTCTGACAAAATATCCGTCTTCCCAAAACTCTCCACCCCACAGCTCTTTTTTTTACTTCGGGATGCTCCTTGAACAGTGCGCTGGCACTGATGCTCTTCAATATCCCTACCACTCTTGAAATGGAGTGCCGAGGTGGAAAGGAGAGAGAGATATGAACATGGCCTTGAGCTATCTCAAGGGTATCTATCTCAAAATCGTGGGTGGCTGCAATCTCCTCAAAGATCTCTTTCGTTCGTTCTCTGACATCACCACGCAAGATCCATTTTCTATAGTTCGGAGCCCACACCAGATGATATTTGGTGTCATAGACCGCATGGCTGGTCCTCTTCAGTTCCATGCGGTAGGTATAGCATATGTATCCCTGCCTTCGGCAGGAGAACTTTTCATCCCCGTTCACAAAACGGGGTATTCAAGTTCTGGGTTTGCATAAAAAAGGAGGACCCAGCAATGTAAAAGGACCTTCGTGAGAGAATCGCCCTGAAACGCTACCAAATTATTAGCCTCGTGCTAGCCAAGCCAACACGAGCCCAGAATGAGTCCTTCAGAACACAGGCAGAATGCGCGTACGAGTTTCCCGCCTATGGCGTGAGGAAGAAGCTCAACATCTCCACTATGAAGACATAGCTCAGGAAGTAGCGTACGGGTGGCCTTGAGGCCCTCAAGTCTACAAGCTGCGTAGACCATGGAAGACCGAGATGGTTTGATGAGCAGATGCTTAAATCCATCGAGGTCAAATGTGAGGCCTACCCCCTTCTGGTCGATCAAACGGCTCTCTGAGGATCTCCGGGATCAGGGGCTTGTGGGTGAGCCTCCGGTGTACTACCGCACCCTCGCGAGGATGCTCGAAGACCACGGGTGGCTGGCAGCCAAGGCCCGCAGCAATGAGCGCAAGGCCTATGAGGTGGCCAATATCAACGACCTGTGGGCCAGTAACTTCATGCACGGCCCAAAGGTCTTAACCGCCAAAGGCCCGGCCAAGGCTATCCTCTGTGCCATCCTCGATGAACGCTCCCGCATGGTGGTAGGGCACGCCTTCAGTGCATCGGAGACCATCAGTTCCCTTACCCTGGTGTTAGGAGTCCTTCCTTGGCTACGGGATTCCCACAAGAGTTCACGTGGACAATGGATCCAGCTTCTCCTCGGATCTTTTGGCCTGAAGCTGCGCCCTAGCCTGCATCTCCCTTATCTCCTCCAGACCCTATGACAGCCCCTCACGCGGAAAAATAAAACGTCTCTTTCGAACCGTCTATGAACAGTCCCTCTCTGGGGTTACGGAGGGGATCAGCCTTGAAGAGATCGGGCTTTTGACCAACTTCAAGATGGACTCCTACGATCCCTCATACTCGTGCTCTCAGGACATTCTGATCTCAGAAGGCTCGTGGAGTTTGCCATGATGGAGCCTTTCAATCAGAGAAAGATCCTCTCTGGTACACAAAACGATGCATCTCTATGAATACAAACTACTTCAACCAAGCTGAAATAAGGAGATCGCCATAATGGTACGACTCAGTCTTTACAACCAGGGGCTTTTATGCGGGACCTCGAAATCCAAGTAGAGCTAGCACAACCCCACGTGCGACCATTACCCCCGCTCAGTACCATTAAGCGCATCCTCACCCGCCATGGGCTCACTCATTGCCTCACTTGGCATTATCCATAGCATCCCCAGTTACTTTATCTCGATTAAAAAACGCCAATGAAGGAAAATTTTTTGCGAAAAATGCTAATTTAAATATACTTATTCGGTCAGAATACAGTTTTAGTTTTTGAGTTAATACCGTTGTAATGAGCAGTATATTATCATAGCCATAAATCGCCTCATCACCTTAGGGAGCCCTAAACAAAGTTTTCCCCAAAACTGTACTATTTTGCCCCGCAGTTTGGCTGCAATCTGTGCTATATTCACACTGGCATCGTGTGCTAATCATTTGTTTTCCCTATAGCTCCAACCGGCTATCGTTTGAGAAAAAGTTTTTGCAAAAATTGCGTTCATACAAAAAAACCCTGAGGGAATGAAAAAGCGCATTCCACTCCAAGAATTTCGTATATATTTATAAATATTTTGACATTTTAATATGATTTTTAGGGAAGTTTTTAGTGAATTTAGGCTTGACAATTTAGAAATCAATCACCTAAGATAATATTAAAGGAATCTGTAAGCGATCGTGGGGATTGGCTATTCGACTCTGGCGATATTTTAGTGCGACGCTGGGCTTTATTCTTATAGATGAGATCCGACGGAAAGCAGGCATATCCCAAAGGTGGTCGCATGAAATTTAAAAAGCATTAATAGAAGGTATTAAGCCCCAAGGGCAACGCTTGGACCTTACCATAGAAGGCAACCCCGCCACAAGCTAATGGGGTAACAAGAATTTAATACAAGGTATTAAACCCCAGGGCAAGCCCTGGAGCCTATTTTAAACTGCAACCCCGCCGCAAGCGGTCGGGGTATTGAAAATTTAATAAACATAGAAAAAAGTAAAGAGGTCATTGCTATGCTTGAACGTCATTTCCTTGAGCCGAAAAATATGTGGAAACGAATCGAGAAGGGAGAAGTGCTTTACTCTCCTATTACTGTCATCCGAGCAGCCGACCATGTCCATATTTACCTTGCCGGGCAGGTGGCCAGGATGCCCACCGGTGAGGTAGTAGGCAAGGGCGACATGCGCGCTCAAATTCGTAAGACTTGCGAAAACATCAAGACAGGACTCGAATTCGTGGGCGCAACCTTCGAAGATGTAGTTCGAGCGGTCACGTATGTGACGGATATCGAGGAGTATTATCGTTGCTCGGATGAACGATTTAAATATTTTAAAACCACGCGCCCCGCCAGCACCCTTATCCAGATCACGCGTCTCGGCTCGCCCGATTGCATGGTGGAGATCGAAGTGGATGCAATCATCGAGCCCGAGCGACTTCGTGTGTAAAAGAAGGATGAGTCCCTACTGAGGGCATAAAATAGTTCACTGCTCTCCAAAAGGACGTGATGCTTTAATTTGGACTCAACGATATCAACTAATTATCACCCTTAAAACATAATTCTCAATTTAAGGGTGTCCTTATCTGGAAATGCTGTCTAAGACCAGCTAGTGGAAGACGTATTTGGGCAGACTCAGGTACCAAGGGCAGGACATCGAATGGATGATCGATCCATTCCCATAAATCGCGGTAGTGAAAGAGCTTCCACCTGAGAAATGCCACGAGGTTTGAGAGCGACCATCCGAACCTTGACTTGAACTGAAGGTACTCGATAAGCAGCATCGCGATCAATGCTGCCCAAATTTGGATATACAGGGCTTTCTCAGTGGTCCCGACAAAGGTCTTGACCTTCAGGTTCTGTTGTAAGGCCTTGAAGAATAGCTCAATCTGCCATCGATTCTTATAGATCGCTAACAGGGTGGGTGCCCAAATTCATGGTGGTTGGTGAGCAGGATGAGTTCCCGCTCCTTGGCCCATACTACGCTCTGGGAAGGAGATACGGTCAGTGTTTCTGGGCATAAAATCCGGTAAATCGAATGAGTTGATCGGATATGATGGTTCTATTGATAGGAACAGGATGACTTTCTACAATCGTGTAGTCGGCGTGTTCCTTCAATTGGGTTGTAAAGAAGACGTCATTGTTTGATGTCCAGTAGGCGAATAGTGTATAGTCACTCTATCTCCGGTCAATTACCACGATAGAGCTAAAAGCCAGCGAGACTCTCCGGGCCACCGTGACGTCATGGCGTTTGCCCTCTGAGAGGTAAGCGTAGGTGGGCAGGCACCCATCGTGATCGAGCAGGAGATGAAGTTTCAGGCCCCTTGGATGCGTCGGAATTTCGCCCAAGGGAACAGGGACAAACAGAGGGATATGATGGTGCTGTCCAGGATGAGCAGTTTATTCTTGAATCGAAATTTATGTGTTCCTGGGGCTGCGCTCTTACAAACAGTAAGGGTATCGTAGAAGAGATCTCGAAACATCTGCCAGGGTCTATGGGCATTGGCATAGGAGAGGGTGGATTTCTTGGAGGCATCTGTCATCCCTAGATGACGGAACTTTCCCAAGGCAGCAGGCTAATCCCCCCATATCTCTCGTAAGCTCTTGGCTTTTGCTAACTGGCAAAAGAGCATTGCGATAAAATGATCCCAGGAGTTATAGCCTTTGTCATAACGCTCTGAGTGAGGCTTACGCACCAGTTGGGAGAATTGGTTTCGATTGAAAAGGGCGATACGTTGACTAAACAAGCTTGCATATCGTACCATGATCCTATTCTCCTTTTCTTTGGGATTTCGTTTTATTTGTCTAAAGATTACGGTCTCCCATTAGGAGGACATTTTCAATCGGTTTTTCTCGAAACCGTAAAAAAAATTTAGCGATTTACTTACCAAAGGGTCGAAGGAAGGGCAAACGTTTATTTAATTTTTTTTAACAGCATGGAGGTGTGAAATGAAAATTCAAGGAACCAAGATAATCATTATTCTTCTTTTAGGATTGACATTCACATTGGCTAGCCCAGATGTGTATGCCGGAGGCTCACTAAAAAAGGTGACCATGTTTTCACCTCTCGCACCAATGGCTGCAGCCCCATTTATTGCTGAAGCAAAAGGTTACTTTAAGGAATTAGGCCTGGAGATAGACTTACGACGGTTTACATCTGGCGCAGCAGCTGTGGAGGGATTCCTCAGCGGAAACGCTGATTTCGTTGTCTCGGGACATATTCCCGGGGCTAAATTGTGGAACTATCCCGATACCGTGGGGCTTTGCCCTATTATCAAGAGCGATCGAAGCGAAATCATCATCGCACAGAAAAACATCAAAGTACCATCGGATCTAAAAGGGAAGAAAATTGGGGTCAGACCGGGATCAGGCGGGCAACAGATTCTTCTTGCATGTCTAAAACAGGGAGGACTTACTGAAAAGGATGTCACCATCAAACCCCTATCGCCAACAGAAGGCGTCGCCGCGCTTTACAAAGGACAGCTCGACGCATTTGCCGTATGGGAGCCTTATGGACTGCAAGCCCGTCAGGTTGCGGGAGACAAGGTTCACGTGATATTCGATCAAAGGGGCCTTTATAACGAGATTATTCTTGTTTCGAGCACCAAGAAATTTGTGAAGGAAAATCATGAGGAAACACTTGCGCTGGTAAAAGGCCTAAAAAAGGCTGTTGATTTCATAAATGCTAACTTCGATGAAGCGGTAAAAATTGAAAGCAAGATACTAGGGGTGGGAGAAGAGGTTCCGAGATATATTATGGAAATTTGTCAGTTCACTGTGGCTTTGACTCCTGAAACAAAAGGAGCAATGGATCTGGGCTGGAAATTCAATCAGGAAATTGGGGCAATAAAGAAGGAAAAGAGCATAGATTGGAATACCATGTTCGATCCGTCATTCCTAAGAGCAATCGATCCCAAGCTCATAGCGGTAAAGTTTTAACAATCAACTTCTTTACTTTTACCAAATAAGACCCAACCAAATAATGAACATAACTTCGACCCTTTGGGCTATTCTTTTATGCTGACAATTATTATTGACGGTTCAATAAAAAGTCATTTTTATCGTTTTTCCATCATTCAAAAGGAAGTCGGATTCCATCAAAATCAACAGGGTATGGATGGCAGATCAAGTGCAGCATGACGATTAAAGAACTTTTTACTATTCTACTATTGTTGAAATCAATATATGAACTTTTTGTCTGACATTATAAACAAATTAACTCAAAAAAGGGGGGGGTTTCTTGCCGCCTTATCTTTTATGGGGATCCTGATTTTTTGGCAGATCCTTTCATCTTATTTCATCCCTCAAAAGGCGCTTCCTCCCCCGAGAGCCGTTGCAAAATCAGCGTGCGAATTGATCGTTTCCGGTGAACTATTCAAACATATTGGAGCCAGCCTCCAGAGGGTGCTGGTAGGCTTTGCATTGGGGTCCTTTGTGGGAATCATTTTCGGAACGCTAATGGGTAGAATAAAAATTGTAAGGAACTTGCTCGATCCTGCAATTGAAGTCATCCGTCCCGTGTCGGCCGTTGCCATGATCCCTTTGGCAATCCTCTGGTTTGGAATTGAAGAGCCGTCCCGCTATTTTATAATATTCTATGCCACGTTATTTAACGTTTTGCTCAATACGGCCGCCGGTGTTTCCGCTACTCCTGTTATTCGAATTCGAGCTGCAAAATTTCTTGGATTCAAAGATCGACAAATTTTTCTAAAAGTCATCATACCCTCGGCAGTACCATACATTTTAACTGGTATGCGAGTAGGGCTTGGCTATGCTTTTACAGGGCTGGTCGCCTCCGAGATGATTGCGGCTTCCTCGGGAATAGGTTACCTGATCATTCAATCCCGGGAAACGATACAGGTTGAAAAGACTTTTGTGGGTCTTTTGACCTTGGGTATCGTTGGATTGATAATCGATAGAATTTTTCGCGCATCCATTGACAAGACTTTAGCAAGATATATGGAATATTTGTATAATGTTTAAAGCTCCTTATCAAAAAAGAAAGGCATTAAGTGAGTTAAAGTGCCGAAAATGCCTAAAGTTGAATTTGTCTGTTTGGCTTGATTCAAGAGAACCAAAAAGCAAATGCTGCACAATAATCGGAATTGAAAAGACAATAATTCCAATGTGATCAAAGTGCTTTAAGAACGCAAGGGATAGAATGCGGCTTATATAATCTCTAAATAAATACAGAAACCCGTTATAAATGTTATTAAAATGTGGAATGAATTAATACTTGACAATGTTTCAAAGACATTTCGGAGCTCAAGGGCTGAGTTTTGTGCCTTGGAAGGGGTCAAACTAAACATAAAGCAAGGAGAGTTCTATTGTTTGCTGGGGCCAAGTGGATGCGGTAAAACAACTGTACTCAATATCGTTGCGGGTTTTGAGAAACCGGATTCAGGGATCGTCGCTTTCGATGACAGGCCTATCACCTCACCAGGAACAGATAGAGCCGTTATTTTTCAAGACGTTTCAAATGCTTTATTCCCTTGGCTTACAGCTTTTGAGAACGTCGAAATAGGTTTACAGACTAAAACCCGGAGCAAGGAAAAAAGGAAAGAGGTCACAGAAGAGTATCTTACAATGGTAGATCTCTATGCAGCACGCGATAAGTTTCCTTACGAATTGTCTGGTGGAATGAAACAAAGGGTTCAAATTGCACGGGCCCTCGCAACTGATCCGGAAATATTGCTAATGGACGAACCTTTTGCCGCGCTGGATGCAATAACGAAAAAAATGCTCCAAAGAGAGTTCAATGAACTCTGGAAGAGAACAAGAAAGACGGTTCTTTATATCACCCATGATTTAATTGAAGCCCTCACATTGGGCACTCGCATTGGAGTCATGACCTGCGGCCCTCATGCTAAAATCAGAAAAGAGTTCGCAGTGGACATTAAAGAGCCGAAATCTCCTTCAAATGAGGATTTTGCGCATCTACACGGTCAAATCGAGAAAATAATTGAAGAAGAAGTGAGTAAATGAAGATTCTTTCTGGGCTTATCGCCAAATTATTAGAGAAGCGGGTTGAGCTGATCACCACTTTGGTATCCTTTTCGGGGTTAATCGCCTGCTGGCAAATCCTGTGTGCTTTATATGCAAATCCGCTTTTACTTCCTCCACCCAAAATTGTTGCGGTGACAGCGTGGAAGATGATTCTTTCTGGCGAGCTATTTAAGCACATCGCTGCCAGCCTTCAGAGAGTTTTAATCGGTTTTGCAACAGGCTCTCTGTGCGGGTTGATCATTGGAGTATTGATCGGAAGAATAAAAATTGTAAGAAGCTTGCTTGAGCCGGTCATTGAGCTAGTTCGACCCATTTCCTCTGTGGCAATGATTCCCATCGCCATTATTTGGTTTGGCATCGGGGAGCCTTCTCGGTACTTTATTATCTTCCATACTGCTATATTTACCGTGTTGATAAATACAGCCGCCGGGGTTGCTGCCACACCGCTCATTCGAATTCGAGCGGCAGAATCAATGGGTTTCAATGATCTACGGGTTTTTATAAAAGTCATCCTCCCCTCATCATTACCATACATTTTAACCGGTATGAGAATCGGTGTTGCCTTGTCCTTTTTGGCTGTCGTCGCATCGGAAATGATTGCAGCACCTTCTGGAATAGGTTACTTAATCATGCAGTCACGATTATTAATTCAGACTCAAAAGCTTTTTGTTGGTCTTGTCACGCTGGGAATCGTTGGAGCTATCACCGACAGGTCTTTCAGAGTACTCATAGAGAAAACTATGTCGAGATATATGCAATATCTGTATCAAGTTTAGATTGGACTGAAATAAGACAGTTTGCCTCTATTTTCTAGGGCCCATCAGCACGGCCTGAGAGGTGGTTTGTAACTGGTGTGAATGCGATATAAGTATTCAGCTTGCGAGATGTGCGACCTTGTTTTATGTGTTGGAATGTAATCTAAAAATGAGAATCCCCATGAAAGCTTCAAAAGAGTCTAGGATGTCTAGCTATTGTCATATGAAGCTACGTCGATCGCATCAACATGGTTGAGCGATTGGAAAACCGAAAGGAGGGTTAGTTAAATGACCGACAAAAGAGTATCACAAGAAAAAATAGATGACGTTCTGGGCTATATCGATGCTGCCGAGATTGCCCGGATGGTAGAGGAAATAGTGGATATCCCCAGTCCTACTGGTGCTGAGGCTCCCTTGGCTCTCTATCTAGCAGGCATGTTCTCCGACATTGGTCTTCGAAGCCGTCTGCAGGAAGTAGAGCCGAACCGCTCAAATGTTATCGGGATACTAGAAGGAACAGGAGGGGGACCAAGTCTCATGCTGAACGGACATCTAGACACCACATGGACCGGGCAAGAGGAGGGTATCAGGGAGCTAGGTGCAGCCTATCAGCCTAAATCCTATCGAGAAAATGGTTGGATATATGGCATGGGCGCTTATAACATGAAAAGTGCGTTTTCCGCATTTTCCGCGGCTGCTCGTGCCATTAAGAAGGCTGGCATTGCCCTGGCAGGTGATCTTGTTATAGGAGGGACCGTGGGCGAGACAGAGAGAACGCCGGTAGAAGGCTATGAAGGCCCCCAATACAGAGGCTTCGGCGTGGGATCTAACTTCCTCGTCACCCATGGTTTTGCCACTGACGCAGCCATTGTGGGAGAGCCCACCGCTTTTCATGCTGGAATCGCCACCTGCGGTGCCGTACAGGCAAGAATCAGAATTCGAGGATTCCCAGGGGCAACCTATCTCAGAGGAAAAGCCAAGGAACAACGTTTCCCAGATCCCATCGAAAAAATGGTAGGCATTATCCCTGCTCTTAAAGAATGGGGAGAGGAGTGGCAGAACTCCCATACCATTGAAGGCGAACCGGCAACCTCTGTTTACATTACCGCCATCGAGGGCGGATTGCCATACCGCACCAGCAAGCAGCCCCCTGCCTGCAATCTCTACATGGAGATTCGCACCCTTCCAGAGGAGCCTGTTCTAAATGCCAATGAATCACTCAAAGAACTACTTAATGAACTGCGGAGCAAGGATCCTGAATTGAATGTAACAATGGAGACCAACCTGACCTATCCAGGCGCACTGATCGATCAAAACGAACCCATTGTCAGAGCCCTCACCAGCGCCCATCACTCCATTCTCGATACGGACCCTGTGATAACTTTTGAGGGCTGGACCTCGGACGCCATTGCGCTTACGCGTTACGGCATTAAGACAATTACATATGGCGGTGGTGGTTATACGCGAGTAAAGGAATCAGCCAAAGAATTCGCAGGCTATGTTCCAGACTTAGGCGAACATGTCTTTGTTGAAGACCTTGTGCGAGCAGCCAAAGTTTATGCCTTGACAGCCCTGGACTTTTGCTCAAGAAAACGCCGTGATGTGGTTAGCTTCAATCAATGAATGCCATCCGATGTTAAAGAGAAGCAAGTCATCGAGAATTCTATTGGCGCTAAGGATCAGGATTTTGGAGGCAATACATTTGAAAGAAACCCAGGGGTGAATGTAGAAGGGCCCAAGATTGGTGGTCCGCACTAATATGAGGGTAACTGATGGAAGCTCAGAGAGTTTTCTTTCAAGAGGCTTCTGATCAATCTCAAAGACGGATATATCTCGATTCCGTGTCCCATTGTTGGCGCTGATGAGTCGGGGGAGAAGGGTGATAAGGCATTTTCATCTCTAAGTCCTCCTGGTGTTAACCTTCTTTACCAGGAAGGACTTAACCCGGGAATAACCTAGTTTTATGGGAAAAGATCAGAATTACAATATATTAAAAACAAATTTATGGCTTAGCATGAGAAAAGATATACTAAAAATGCCTATACAAACCCTCCAAGGTGTTTATACTCCTTGGAGGGTTTGCATAGTTAATTCAGATAAAAAAAGTTATAGAGAATGTATAATAATAATTTAGTAAAAAGGAGATTAAAGATGACTAAAAGATTACTTATTGGCCTAGCACTAACGATATGCGCTTCTTTGTTTTTTTCTGGATTTTATCCTTCTTTGGTTGCCGGAAAGGAAAAGACGAAGATAAGAATTGGTTTGGATGTTTCTACAAACTCACTTCCTTTCTGGGTAGCGGACAGTGAAGGGATTTACGAGAAATATGGATTGGATGCAACAAGCAAAATTTACGAGATTGGTTTTATGGGCCTTTTGGCAGTTGGCGCTGGAGAAGGAGATACGTCAATCCAAAGCGAACCACCTACTGTTGTGAACATCGCAAAAGGAATCGATGCCTATATAATAGCCTCAACTGCTAGAACACCGGAAGTGTACAAAGTTATTTCAACAAAAGAAATAAAGAATCCTAAAGATCTTATAGGCAAGAAAGTAGGAGTGAAGATTGGTTCTGGTGGCAACTACTTCATGCATAGATTCTTGACCCTTAATGACATTAAACAAAAAGATCTGAAAAAAGTATATGATGCTGCTCCTCAAGAGCTATGTGCCATGTTATACAAAGGAGAGCTCGATGCGATATTCGTTTGGCAGCCTTTTGGAAGGAAATTCATGACGATGGAGAAAGCGGGGGAAAAATTCCACATACTTGGTGGAGGAGCTAAGTACTTTAATGCTCACATGTTTCTCACCGTAAGAAAGAAATTTGCAGATGAACATCCAGAGGCAGTGAAAAATCTATTGAGGGCATTGATAGAAGCCAAATCTTATATTGATAACAATAGGGAAAAATGTGTGAAAATCACTAGATACATATTACGTACTTCCTATGATGAAGCTGCCGCTGCAATAGATGATTACCTCATTACTACCCCCACCTTAGAAAGCGATATCTTGCCAGCGCTAGATGATATTTCAAAATGGTTGAAAGAAAATAAGAAAATCAAAACTATTCCAGATTGGAAGAAAATAATTCAACCTAAATTCCTGGAGGAAGTCGATCCTAGTAAAGTAGAATTAAAACTCGACTAGTAAATTATCGAGATGATCCCTTGATTGTTGCTGCGCTATTTTTAGGGAAATGAGATTCAGAATGCAGAAAATTAATGACTGGATAAAGAAACCTGTTACGATATATGTAGCCTCCTTATCTCTCTTCATTTTTTGTTGGTGGTATGCTTCAACCAGAACCATTCCTACTTTCATTCCCTCACCGGCTTTTACATTTCAAACTCTCATAGAACTCATCGAAACAAAAGTCATCTTTAGTGCAATCGGTATCAGTTTTTTCCGCATCTTAACGGGGTGGCTTATTGGTGGAATGGCTGGAATCCCCATTGGTATATTGATGGGCCGAATAAAAACGATCAGACAATTTGGAACTCCGTATATAGAATTTTTCCGGTTCATTCCACCGATTGCCTTTGTCACGCTTTTTCTAATCTGGTTTGGGTCAGGGGAAAGATCCAAAATTATGCTTATCATTTATACGACAATCTTCACGGTTGTTTTAAACGTAATGGCGGGATCAGTGAGCGTTAGAGAGGGTGTAGTCGGGGCAGCAAGATGTTTGGGGGCGAGCGAATTTCAACTCCTTTTCAAGGTAATTATTCCATCAACAGTTCCATATATGATCACAGGGCTACGCATTGCCATGGGTAATTCTTTTATGACAATCGTGGCGGCTGAAATGATAGCAGCAACGTCAGGAATTGGTTTTATCATATGGACATCCAGGAGTTATATGTTAACAGAGCAGATTTTTGTTGCAATCGTTGTGTTAGGATGTATGGGATTCTTGACAGATAGATGCCTGAATTTGATCATGAAAAAGTTCTTTGGAAAATACATGACAGATTAAAAAATCATTGTCTTTGCTAGCGGTGAAGGTAGTAGGGTAAATGGAAGACTACAAGGTTCACTTAATCGATGTTTGGAAGATTTTCGAAGATAAGAAAAAGGGTATAAGGACAACTGCTCTACATGATGTCAATGTTTACATTAAAGAGAATGAATCGGTTTCCCTTTTAGGGCCAAGCGGATGTGGTAAATCCACTATTTTGAACATCATTGCAGGGTTCATAAAGCCTACCAAGGGGAGAGCTCTCTTAAACAATCGGGCCATAGAAAAACCAGGACCAGATAGAGGGGTAGTTTTTCAAGAACATTTTCTATTTAGTTGGTTAACAGTTGAGGAAAACATTGCATTTGGCTTGAACATGAAGAAGGAAAAAAGGGGAAATTACATGCCTATGGTTCAGGAGTATGTCAATTTGATCGGTCTTGCAGGTTACGAAAAGCATTATCCTCATGAGCTTTCAGGAGGAATGAAGCAGAGGGTTTCTATTGCTAGGATCCTAATTAATAAGCCGGAAGTCTTGTTGATGGACGAGCCCTTTGCTTCTCTTGATGCCCAGACGAGGCTCATTATGCAGGAATGGTTGTTGAAACTCTGGGAAGAATATCATATGACAATGCTTTTTATCACCCACGAAATAGACGAGGCCATAATTGTGGCCGATAGGCTGTACATTATGGGAGTTCAACCTGGCAGGATTATCGAAGAAATAAATGTTCAACTTCCAAGGCCAAGGACTCGCGATTTACTTACAGAGCCTGTATTTAGTACCCTTAAGAAGCATGTTATGGAACTGATATCTCTGGAAAGCCAGAAATCGTTTGAGCAAAAAGGGACGGCCTGAATCATTCGCTCCGTCATCTCTAAAACTAAAGTCTTTATCTCTTTAATAACTAATTTTACGATTTCCATGTTGTAGCAATTTTCTTAGAGGGGGATAGCAATGAAAGATAATGTGGACATAATAATTCGTAATGCAACGATTCTCACGATTGATCCACAAAGGAGAATTATCACGAATGGTGCAATCGTTATTGAAAAAGACAGAATAAAGGACATCGGAAAAAGCAACGAACTGATACAAAAATATCATGCATCGAAAGTCATCGATGGCTCAGATAAGTTAGTGATGCCTGGCATAGTAAATGCTCATCTTCATTTCTATCACCACATGCATAAAGGGCTTTCACCTGAGAATCTGGGAGGAATACCCTTTGCTAATTGGCATAACAGTAAAATTGGTCCAATAATAACAAAAGAAGATGAAATCTTTGGAGGATTAGCTGTATTAATCGAGACGTTGAGGAGCGGAACAACAACTGTTCTGGAAGATGGTTCTTTTAGTCCCGAGGATGTGATAGAGGGTGTAGCAGATATTGGGATGCGGATATCTGTTGCCAGGCGAATTTTTGACCAAGTAGTTATGGGGCATTCCGACAGGTTACAGAGTACGGATGAATGTTTGCGATTAAATAGGGAATTTGTGGAGAAATACAAGAATGGGCTTGCGGATGGAAGAGTTACACCCCACGTATCGGTTGTGGGTATGGGGCGATGCACTGACAGGCTCCTTGTTGAATCCAAGGAGATGGCAGATAATTATGGAGTTTTGCTGAACATACACACGGCTGCCACACTTGAGGTAGTACTTGATTGTATGGCAAAAACTGGGATGAGACCTGTTCAGCAACTAGATCATCTGGAGGTCTTGGGACCCAATGTCGTATTAATTCATATGCTCCATGTCAACGACCAAGAAATCCAGATGCTCAAGGAACACGGAAC
>CAZJXD010000031.1:0-30772 GCA_964549945.1 uncultured Desulfobacteraceae bacterium
GGAAGAGGACCTTAAGGCTCGATTAGAAATCGGGGTCATCAGCCCGTGGAAGTTTCAGTGATCTCTTTCCAATATTGAAAAATAATAGAGTTGCGAAGTTATATCGCAAATTCTCTTCAAAAATAAAAACGGATTTTTTCAGACCTTAAGACGAATAATTGTGGGTACTTGGGATCTATTTGAGTTCAAGACATTCTTATTATAAGGCACTGTTTCAACGGAGTTTTAGCCCTAATTACCTTTGACATATAAGGCCGAATCCCTTACAGTCCAAGTACGAAAAAGGATGTCTTATCAATAACTTCACAAACCCCAGTATACACAATCGGTTATAGAAAGCGTTATATGTGCGATTTAAGATTGTAGAAAGGAGATTTGATTATGGCTACACTGATTCAAGGCGGATATGTGATCGGTAGCGACGGCAAGGAGCACAGGCTCGTAAAGGACGGGGTTGTGGTCTTTGAGGATGACAAGATCATTCACGTTGGCAAATCTTACTCTGGCAGCGTTGACGAACGGATCGACGCTAATGGAAAGATCGTTTCTCCAGGATTCGTAAGCACCCACTGCCACTCGATGGGTCCCCTGGGCATAGGTAGCGGCACTGACCTCAGCATAGACGAGGATTTCAGAGTTGCTTACCAGAACCCCAACCTCATACTGCTCCCAACAAAAGACAAGATTAAATCGCCCAAAAACTCGGGCAAGAACTACCAGATCGGAGCCACACGCAATGCCGCTGATAAGAACTACCAGATCGGATCCAAATGGTGTCTATGCAGTTTTCTAAAAAGCGGTATCACAACAATTACCGGATATGGTATCGGAAGAGAGAGCGACGTGAAGCTTATCGGAGAACTGGGGGCAAGGGCATACTTGGGACCGATGTTTTCGGGCGCTGTATACCACGCAGGCGATAACGGCGAAGCTTGCCAAAAAGACTGGAATGAGGAAATGTTCCGCACAAGCCTGGGGGAGGCAATAGCTTTCATAGAGAAACACGACGGAAAATACGACGGAAGAATCAAAGGTATGCTATTTCCCCATGAAGAGGGAGTTCTTACAAATTCCCAGTTGAAAGAGATCAGAAAGGTTGCCGATGAACTGAACTGTGGAGTTCAGCTGCACATGTCCGCAAGACACCTAGATTTCGTTGAGTGTGTCCGAAAGTACAAGAACACCCCTGTTGGTCGTCTCAATGACTTAGGCGTCCTAGCGCCCGACTTTATAGCCGCCCACTGCTTTGAGATCAGCGGCCACAGCTGGTCCAACTACCCAGGCGATGACGACCTTAAAATCTTGGCTGAGACTGGAGTCAGTGTATCCCACTGTCCTCTGGCCTACGCTAGGGGCCTGGGCGCGGCCCAGGAGTCCTTCCAGAAATACATGGATTACGGCATAAACATGACCATCGGCACGGACTTGTGGCCTCATGACATCATTAGTGAGATGAGGTATGCTTCTTTGTTCAGCAAAATCGTGGACGGCGACAGACGTTCAGCCTCGTCCCTGAGCGTTTACAACGCTGTAACCATAAACGCAGCCAAGGCCCTCAGGCGAGACGATTTGGGAAAATTGGCCAAAGGAGCGAAGGCTGACATAATCATCATCGACCCGAAAAACTTTCGCTGGCCCCCAATAAACGATCCCATCAAAAGCCTGGTGCACGCCGGAACCATGGACGACGTGGAAACCGTCATCGTAGACGGCAAGAAGGTGGTTGAGGACAAAAAGATCATAGGCGTGGACGAGATAGCCTTGATGGAAGACCTCCGCAGAGCCATGGAAGAAGAACATGCTAAGGTCCCGGAATGGGATTACCGCGGCCGAACCATATGGGAAATAATGCCAATGTCGCTAAAACCGCTGGAGTAACAGGCCAGAGCATAGCGCAAGCTGTCATCAAACCCCCTTTTTTATTTTCCTATCAATTCAGAGGTGATTTAAGAGAACTGCTGATTGATTGGCAAGCAGAGCAATCTGAAGCTACTGCGAAGAGGAGAAAAAACAACCCTTTTGACTAAGACCACGATTACAGACATCTGGGCAATGACAGTGGTGTTCTTCAAGCCTCGTATTTCGAGCTTTGCAATGAAATAGAAGTCATCATTGGTAATGGAGTTGGTCTTCTTAGAGGGGAGATCAAATATCTCTTTAATAACTTTCAATCTTCGCTCTTAGAATTCTTAGAATAATGTATAATATGTGAAGTTATATTGTCTTATCAACCTCCAGAAGACATTTTTTTAACACATCAAGTGTCTTCCCTACCTCATTATCATTTATGACCAGAGGCGGCTGTATACGTACAACATTGGCATACTGACCTCCGAGCCCCACCAGCACACCGTTTTCCCTGCACATATTACGCACCTGTGTGGCTTCCTCTGAAGCGGGAGTTTTGTCCTCGTCCTTGACAAGTTCGATCCCTATCATAAGTCCTTTTCCTCTGACGTCCCCAATTAGGGTGCATTTTTCTGAAACTTCTAACAGGGATCCCATTATAATTCTGCCCTGTGCTTCAGCGTGTTCCGGAAGCCTATCATCAACCATGACCTCGATATTGGCTATTGCTGCTGCACAGCTTACCGGATTGCCCCCGAATGTGGAGAGATGAACTCCGGGAGTGAAGGCTTCTGCTATTTCAACAGTTGTAATAAACGCACTTATGGGAAATCCATCGGCAATTCCTTTAGCCAAACACATGAGATCAGGTTCAACACCGTAATGTTCTATGGCAAACAGTTTGCCTGTTCTTCCGAAGCCACTCTGCACCTCATCCGCGATGAATAACGCACCATCCTTATGTATAATCTCTATTGCTATCTTGAGATATTCATTGGGCAGGGGAATGATTCCACCTTCTCCCATCACAGGTTCTGCAATAAATGCGGCAACATCACCAGCAGTATTATACTCCAGTACTTCCTGTATATATTCTGCGCATGCCACACCGCAGTGAGGATAGGAAAGCTTGAATGGACAGCGATAACAATAAGGAGTAGGGGCAAATGCTACACCAGAAAGATACGGACCGCTCCCCTTTTTACGTCCTCGATTTCCGGTTATGGATAATGTAGCTGCGGTACGACCGTGAAAGCTCCTACTCAGGCACACAACTTCCTTGCGGTGCGTATGCTGTTTTGCCAGCCTCATCGCACCTTCCACTGCTTCTGCACCGCTGTTTCCAAAAAAGCTCTTCTTGAGTTTTCCCGGAGTCACCTCAGCCAGTTTCTTTCCCAACTCCCCTGCTTTCGGATTGTAGTATACATACGTACAGCAGTGTACGAGCTTTTCCATTTGCTTTTTGGCCGCAGCAAGCACCTTGGGGTGGCCGTGTCCGGCATTGCACACCGCGATCCCGCTGAAACAGTCAATAAATTGCTTGCCGCTTTCATCGCACACTGTGCATCCTGCCGCTCTGTCTACAACCACGGGTTCGATACTCGAGAGCATCGAGGTAATCATATATTCATCATATAATCTCTTTGCATCCATTTCCTATTCCTTATCAATATATACGAACCTTGATCGCCTCAGGTCGTTCCTTCATTGCCCTTTCGGAATCACCATTCAGAAACCGCTTTTTTCTATGTGTAGGATTCTATTCCGTACATTACAGATAAAAACTAGCTTTTTCGGGTGATGGAGTGTAGGTGAATCTTACTTGTGTGTCAAAGAAGTGATCCAGAATCATTTCTAACTTTAATGGAAGTATTGTTTGCCTTATCACTATCTCTTACCTCGTTAGTTATAGCTTGATTTGTTCTTAAACACCTGGATCTTTTCGAATCAATGGAGGGTTTTCAACTTCTTTGCTCTGAAAATCACCATTAATAGCTGGATTGGATTGGAGAATGCTCATCATTATTCTACTGAGTGAAAGCATTAACTGTATATTCTCATATGGAGTTTTTCAGAATCATCTCCATCAATGGCCTCGCCTCTTCATCGGGCAAGCAGTAAGACATCTCCGTGAAATTGCCCCTGAACCGAGCGATCTGGGATCCTATGTCCTTGTGATCGAGAATGACCTCCTTCATGTACCCGGCCAGCTCCTCGAAGTCCTTCTCCTTCATGCCGAACCTGGTCATCTCCTGGACGCCCGTTCTCAGGGCACTGCTCGAGCTGAAACCCTCGTCGTAGGGTATGGACTGGTAGTTGACAATGATGTTGTTGTTCTCGAGCCTCTCGGCCACCTCAGGGCCCCTCGCATACCCCACATTCAGGATCACCTGGTGGGTTTCCGTGAAGCTCACTTCCGGGTCCCCCTCCACGTGAAATCCGCTGTCTCGAAGTGCCTTAGCGAATGCCTTGGCATTGGAGATGACCTGTCGTTGGTAGTCCCGCCCATAGAGGTTCATCTCGTAGGCCGCCATTAAGAGACCCAACAGGGTTCCCAGATGATGGTTGCTCGTGCTTCCGGGGAAGGCCTCCCTCTGTATCGTCTCCCATAGTTGGTAGTCCTTGGTGTCTTCCTCCATATCGCAGGCGATCACTCCCCGCTGGGGGCCGAAGAAGGTCTTGTGCGTGGAACCCGTCACAATGTCAGCGCCATCCTTGAAGGGCTCTTGAAAATGAGGCCCCACAAGGCCGAGCACATGAGCCATATCATACATCAGATATGGCCTGTCCTTCATGGCATCGATGATCCCTCGTATTTCGGCCACGGGTTCCGTGTGCAGGACCATGCTCTTGCCCAGGATGATGAGCTCCGGTTTATGTTCTTCTATGAGGCGGGCCGTTTCATCCAGGTCTATCTTGTAAGGATTGTCCTTTCTCACCGGGAAGTTCACCACAGCCGGTTTCTCCGTAACAGGATCCACCATGACATAATGCCGCAGCGCACCAAGGGGTTGGGCGCTGAGGTGCCCGCCTTTTCCCAGATGGTTGTTCATGACCTTTCTCAGCCTCTGGGGCTCGGCCTTCCTGTCGAGCCTGTTCTTGTAATCAACGAGGGCACTGAACACGGTCTTGTTTGCCTGCTGCCCGCTGATGACCCGTACCTCCGCCTGAGCGCAGCCCAGGAATCTCCCCATCTCGTGGACCAGGAGCTTTTCCACCCCTATGATGAATTCGGTTCCCTGATAGTAGGGTACCTCTGAGATCCCCAGGGCCTCGATGAGCTTGTGCTCCCCATACCTACCCGTGGGGTCCATGGAGGAGAGAAGCCTTACAAGCCCCGAGGGGGTCTGCTCCGAGGGGATCAGGTTAAACGTTTTTTTCTGCCTCCAGAGGTGGTTTTGAATGGCCTCCTCAACCAGCTCTTCCATCAGCCGAGGAAGCCCTTTGGCTTGCTCCAAACCCCTCTCCTCGGCCTTCACGAGTATTGGCCTGGAGTAGGGGGGTACCTCGGCGCTGAGGTATCTCCTCACCACTACTCCCTCGAGGATCCTGCCCCTTGCGTGGATCTGGACTTCTTTGCCCTCCTCGGTTTGGGAATCTATGTAGGCCATACATATGGATCTCTTCCCCTTGTCTTCGGTGATGTTGGAGGCCACACCTTCCCTGTCGAACTTCCAGTAGGAAACCATTGAGCCGCTGGTAACCTCGCCTATAAACCTGCTGTTCAGGTAGACCTCATCTCCCCCTCTCGCCGCGCCTACGCTCGAGATCGCTATGAGCATGATTCGTTTCGGCAGATACTCCTTCGCGCACGGCTTCCCCTCTTCCAACTGCTTAAACTCCAGGAACTGTCGCTTTAAGGCCTCCTTTCCGATGAATCTCCCTTTCAGCTCGGAGAAACTCACGGCATGTCGTGCCAGCGGAATGGCGAAGATGGGGATCTCCTTGCCCTCGCCATCCCTCCCCAGCTCGTGGCCATACAAGGGCAGGCCTGCCTCAAGCCTGAGGCTGTCCCTCGCACCCAGGCCCACGGTCAGTATGTGGTGCCCCTTCCCAAGGCCCAGGATTCTCTCCCACAGGGGCTGTGTCTTTTCCCTGGGCACGAAGAGCTCGAAGCAAAGGGGTTCTCCCGTGTAACCCGTTCTCGAGATGATCACCCGTTGGCCCTCGAACTCCACGATACTCAGGTTATTCCTTCCCACCTCCGGCAGATAGGTGATGTCGTGAAAGATGTCCTCAAGGGCCTTTTTCGTATGAGGCCCCTGGAGCGCTAACATGGAGAGCTCATCGGTTGTATCCTCCATGTGCGCCTTGGGGAACCTCTTTATCTGATCCTGGAGCCACTGCCAGTCTTTTTCCGTGTTTGACGCGTTTACCACGAGTATGAAATCCTCACCGGTTATCCTGTACAGGTACGAATCGTCTATGGCTCCGCCGTTTTCACCAGGGATGATGGTGTACTGGGCCTGACACTCTTCAAGGGCTGCCGCGTTATTGGTTAAAACATCCTGCAAGAACTCCAGGGCCTGCTCGCCGTTGATGAGGAAGCGACCCATGTGGGAGACGTCAAACAATCCCCCGTATTTTCTCGTGGCCAGATGCTCCTGGATGATACCCGCTTCGTATCGAAGGGGCATGTTCCAGCCTCCGAACTCCACCATGTCCCCGCCATGGTCTCTGTGCCAGCCGTAAAGCGCTGTTTTTTTCATTGCTATCACACGCCTTATTTTTCAAGCATACTCATTGCCTTAGCTACCCTTGCTTTCTCGTAGCAAGATAGTGATAACTCATGAAAAAAGGGGAGTTTCGGAACCATGCCGAAACTCCCCTGTCCATTTACCTGAGAGATTATCCCTTGCCCGAAGGCTTCAGGACTTCCCCTTCGGTGGCCTTGTGAAAGGCGCTCTCCAGAGGATAAATGAATTACGGTCCTTTTGCCTGAGAGTTTCCCCCTCCTCGGGGTTTCACCTTCGGCTCCCCGCCTTGCATTAATATCCTGCTCGCGGAATCTCTCCCGTAACTCACTTGAATGCCTTTTAGGCGAAAAAAACTATAAGTGCAAAGGCCTTTGGGTGTCAAGAGAAAAATCCCCCGGATAGTCACTGCCTTATGGGCATTAACCATTGCAAGATTGCCGAGAAAAATGGTAAGTGATGAGTATACGATACGGGCTACTTTCGACACACATCGGGGGCTTGAAAGGGATCTCTTGGGCATTACTCGGGAGTCGAACCGCGTGGGCTCCGTGTCGGGAAATGAGTTTCATGTGCGGCACGTGTTTTCTAAAGGAGGAGGATATGGCCGATGACGATAGCTGCCAGGGGAAAACGCTCCAGGAGAGAATGGCCGAGGAGGAGCGATTGACAGAGAAGATCGATGAAGGAGGAATCAAGTGGAGGAAGGCCTATTTCGGCGGAGGGGAGCACTTTCAGAACTGGTTGGCCCAATGCAAGGAGCTAGGTGAGGTGATGGTGGAAGAAGTCGATGCCAATGGATTCAAATGCTTTGAGGAAGAAGGGGGAAAGCTCTACAGGATCTGGGTAAAGGTGGATAAAAGGGGAGAGGATGATCTCTCCTGATTGACTAAATCGTCGGGAGAAGGGTAGAAATGGCGCGGGAAGCAAGTGCCGCCGCTATCATATTAGCCGCGGGTTATGGAAGCAGGATGAAGGGTTTTTCCGGGAACAAGACCCTGCTTCCCTTGATACCTGAATCAGATCCCTTCAAGGGAGAGCACCCGAGCATCGTTGAGATCATCGGGAATCTTCCCGAGGGACCAAAGACCTTGGTGCTGCATCACAGAAGGGATGAGGTGATCGAGGTGACTCGAGATCTAGGTGTTTCCTGGTGCGATCAACCTGTTCCAAATGGAACGGGTGGCGCCCTTATCGCGGCAAGGCAGTTTTTGGAAGGGATAGACCAAGACTACCTTCTCATAACGATGGGAGATGTTCCCTTTGTGAAGAGGACGACGTATGGAAGTCTCATCGCCAGTCTTGATGATCGAGATCTCGTAGTCCTGGGCTTTAAGCCGATGGATCGGGCTCAATATGGCCTGTTGGAGATAGAGGGTGACGCGGTGAAGAGGATCACGGAGTGGAGGTATTGGAGGGAGTATCCCCTAGAGAAACAGGATCGTTTTGAGGTCTTCAACACCGGGATCTATGCAGCGAGGAGACAGCCCTTGCTTTCCTACATAGGGCAATTGGAGAAACGGCCTCACAGGGTCCAGAAGGAGCGAGGCGGCCGTATGATGGCGGTAGAGGAGTATTTCATTACCGACCTGGTGGAGCTGATGACGAACGATGGACTCACGGTGGGTTTTACCGTGACCGAGGATGAGCAGGAGGTTATGGGCATCGACACGGTGGAAGATCTCATGTTAGCACAGCGTATATTCGCCAAGAGGAGGGAGAAACGTTTTGATCTATGAATAAGTCATTTCCTTTTGCATTTGAAATTTTAGTCAATTAGAATCGATTGCCTTCAAAGACGAAGAAAAGCAACCAAGCCTGGCCCTGGCGATTTGACTACCTCTCTACATGATGGTATTTTTCTAAAGAAAAAAAGGGGGTGTATGCCACCATGACAAAGGGATCACCCGCACCATTGTCAGCGGAAAACGTGTGTCGAATACTTTTAAAGAGGGGCCTTCTCTCCAAGGAGCAAAGGGACGAGATCTTCAAGAAGAAGAACGCGCTCCAGGGGAAGTTGGAGAAGCTTCAGATGATCAAGGGTGCCTCTAAGGGCACCTCCTCGAGTGTTATGAACCCCGTTACCATCATCGATATTATCTCCTTTTTAAAGCTCGACAGGCGCGATGACCCGGAAAGGGAGCTCGATGAGGAGACGATCTTTCAGGCCCTTGCCGAGGAGTGGGGGGTGGAGTACAAGAAGATCGATCCCCTTACGCTGGATCTCAAGGTCGTCACCACGACCATTCCTCGATCCTTTGCCCTGAAACACCTGGTATTGCCCATAGCCGTTCACGATGGGCTGCTCACGGTGGCCACGCCAAACCCCCACAATCTCGAGGTGATGGAGGATATAGGCAGGGTCAGCCAGTTACGGGTCAGGCCGGTTGTCTCGAGCAAAACCGATGTCACCAAGCTCATCGATGAGTTCTATGGGTTCAGAAAATCCATCGCCGCGGCAGAGGAGCAATTCTCAGGGCCTTCAATCGACCTCGGCAACCTCGAACAGTATGTGAGGCTCCAGGAGGCCAGGGATCTCCCATCGGATGACAGGCACATCGTGAATGCCGTTGATCACCTCTTCACCTATGCCTTTGAGCAGAGGGCCAGCGATATTCATATCGAGCCAAAGAGGAACACCAGCGTCGTGAGGTTAAGGATCGATGGCGTGTTGCACTCGGTCTACAGATTGCCTAAAAGCGTTCATGGCGCGATTGTCTCAAGGATAAAGGCCCTCTCACGCCTCGATATGGCCGAGAAGAGACGTCCGCAGGATGGGAGGATCAAGATCGACAGGGGACAGGGGGTGGAGGCGGAGATCCGGGTTTCAACGGTTCCGACGGCCTTCGGTGAGAAGACCGTGATGAGGATACTGGATCCGGACATCCTGCTTCAGGATGTGGACAAACTCGGCATGACATCGATGGACCTGGTGCGCTTTCAGCAGTTCATCAACCTTCCCCATGGCCTCGTGCTGGTGTGCGGTCCCACGGGCAGCGGAAAATCGACCACCCTCTATTCTACCTTGCGATATCTATCGAGCGAGGAGAAGAACATCACCACCGTGGAGGATCCCATTGAGATGGTCCACGAGGATTTCAACCAGATAGGGGTGCAGCCATCGGTGGATGTCACGTTTGCGAGCATTTTAAGAAACATCTTACGGCAGGACCCCGATATCATAATGATTGGGGAAATGAGGGATCTGGATACCGCGGAGAATGCCATTCAGGCGGCCTTGACCGGGCACCTCGTGCTCTCGACCCTCCATACCAATGATGCCCCGCTGGCGATCATTCGGATGGTGGACATAGGAATTCCCCGCTTTCTGATCCATGCGACCCTGATCGGCGTAGTGGCCCAGCGACTGCTGCGCAAGATCTGCCCCCATTGCGTGGAGGCCTTCGAGATAGGCACCGATGAACTAAGGGCAATGGGTATTGAGGTAGGCGGAACAGAGGTGATCACGCTCAGGAGGGGAAGGGGTTGCATACGGTGCAGGGGCACGGGTTATCTGGGCAGGGTAGGAATATTCGAGGTTCTCCTCGTGACGGAAACGATGAGGGATTTGATTGACAAGGAGGCAAGTGCGGAGGTGATCAGACAGGCAGCATGCAAGGAGGGCATGATCACCCTGAGGGAGAACGCCATTGGGAAGATGCTCGAGGGCCAGACCACCTATCAGGAAGTAATCCGGGTAACCTGGGAGCAGATTTGACGCATGCTGGTGCAGCTCGACATCACCGATTTCGCGATCATAGAGTCCCTGTCGGTTACCTTTTCCGAGGGCTTGAACATACTATCCGGCGAGACGGGCGCGGGGAAATCGATTATCATCAATGCGGTGAACCTCATTCTTGGAGGACGGACATCCCCTGATCTTATCAGAACCGGGGCTGACAGGGCAGTGGTTGAGGCCCTATTTCAACTGCCGGAAGGATCCCCCCCCTCATCATCACTTGCCGAGATGGGCATACCCTTTCAGGGGGAGGTGTTGATAAAGAGAACCGTCTCAAAGGGCGGCAAGAGCAGGGTATGGATAAATGGCTCCCTCGCCACGGTTCAGATGATCTCCAAGCTCGGCCCACAACTGATAAGCATCTCCGGGCAGAACGAACACCAGCTTTTGCTGAGGCCGGATAACCAGCTCTATATCCTCGATGATTTCGGCGATGTGACCAGCGACAGGCTCAGGCTCAACGTGCTCTACCGGGATTACCATGCCCTCAAGGAAAGGGCAGAGAGATTGAGAACTCAGCTCCGGGACGAAGAGCAGCAACGAGAGCTCGCCCAGTTTCAGGCAAGGGAGATCCAGGAGGCCAGGCTTGTCCCAGGCGAGGATAGCAGCCTTGAGGCGGAGAAGAGCAGGCTTTTGCACGCCGAGCGCTTGATGGATATCGTATTCACCTCCTATCAGGCCATTTATGAAAGGGAGGAATCCATTATCTCTACCTTGAGCGCGCTCGCAAAGAACATGGACAAGGGTGCGGCCATTGATCGTGATCTGGACCAATATAGAGCGCAATTGGAATCCGCTCAGGCCCAGTTGGAGGATGTGGCCTTAGAGATGAGGGATTACTGCTCTCATATCAAGATAGATCCGGACAGGCTTGAGAAGGTCGAGGAGAGGCTACAGCTGATCAAGCATCTCAAGAAGAAGTACGGCTCGACCATTGCGGAGATACTGGCGTTTCAGGAGGGGCTCTCCAAGAGGGAGTCTCAATTGACCCAAGAGAAAGAGGAATTGACGCGGATTGAATCCCTCATCGAGGAGAAAGGACGGGATTTGGCCAAGATGGCCAAGGATCTCTCCATAAAGAGGCGTGAGATCGCAGCGGCATTCGAGAGAAAGGTGGAGGAGGAGCTCAGAGTGCTCGAGATGGGGGGGACGAGGTTCGAGGTTGAATTTAGCCCTGAAAGAATGGATGACGAGGATATATCCGAGGACACACCCGATTCTTTCATTACCCCAGATGGGATAGACACCGTGGAGTTCATGATATCTCCCAATGTGGGCGAGGAGTTGAGGCCGTTGGCCAGAATTGCCTCGGGGGGAGAGCTATCCAGGATCATGCTCGCGCTCAAGACTATTCTGGCCCGATCAGGGCTGGTGGAAACCCTCGTCTTCGATGAGATCGATTCTGGCATCGGAGGGGCTACCGCTGCGGTAGTCGGCGAGAAGCTGAGGGCCCTGGCAGAGTTCCATCAGATTCTGGGCATCACCCACCTTCCCCAGATCGCCTCCTGCGGCGAGGTGCATTTCCTGGTGGAGAAGAAGGTTCGAAAAGGAAGAACAAGAACTCTCATCAACCCGTTGAACGAAGAGCAAAGGATCTATGAGATTGCCCGGCTCCTGGGGGGCAAGACCATATCCGAGAAGACCCTTGCCCATGCCAGGGAGATGCTCTCCTCAACGCAGGGCTAATAATCTTCTTCGTTTCTCTAATCTACCTCCTTTTAAAAAAATTGACATCAATATGAATATTATTTAACATATTTATGCTAATATTTATGCATATTAACATACTATATGGAGGATCCCTTGAAACGTACCACTGTTATCTTGGATGACGATCTTTTCATGAAGCTGAAGAAGCGCTCTTTGGTGGAAGGGAAAACACTAAAGGAGACGATAAATACCTTATTAAGAAGCTCTCTCAGTCATTCAGGACAGAGGGGAAATAAAAGGTTCAACTGGAAGACCTATAAGTGTGGTAGGCCGAAGGTGGTCTTACATAATCGGGAAGCCCTTTTTTCAAAAATGGAGGAATAGTTGCTGATTGATACAAATGTCCTTCTCTATGCGGTGAACGAATCTTCAGAGGAGTTCTCTCAAGCACGTAAATTTTTAGTGAGTCGAATGCAAGGCAGCGATCCTCTTCACATTACATGGATAAATATCTATGAATTTTTAAGGGTTGCTACCCATCCCAAGATTTTTGACCGACCTCTTACCCCACTAGAGGCCTGGGGCAATATTGCAAGCCTGGTCGATCACCCTAATTGTGTAATTCTGCAGGAGACGCCCCAGCACGGTACTATCGTTAAGGAAATAGTTGCTGAATTGAGCCCCGTGGGAAATTTTTGGCACGATTGTCACATTGCTGCCACCATGAAGGAAAATGGTGTGGATGAGATTGCCACATGTGATATGGATTTCAGAAAATTCCCCTTTCTCACGATAATCAACCCGCTTCAATAATCCGTATTCACTCTTTTGTGAAATGCCGATCAAAGGAGGATTAAGCGACCTTTTCTTGCGATATCCCATAGCCAAAGGTACGCATCTTGACATACATAAGTCTTTTTCCTATTCTCCGTCCATTGGAAACAAAGAGGTAACCCATTGAATTAATGCCCTGGAGAAAGTGATGTTCAACATGCGTCGGAAAAAATAATGCTGATAAAACCGTTTCCAAAACTTGAGAATATTCACGCGATAGCCATTCCTATGCCAGAACCCCCTGATCTGCTTACCGCCAACCTGTATGCGGTGGGTAAAGGCTCCGTCACCTTGATCGATACGGGCCCCAAGATTCCTGGATCACTTGAGTTTATCAAAAAGAAACTTCACCTCGCTGGTTATGATTGTAGCGATATTGAGTGGATCATCGTCACCCACGGCCACGTGGATCATTTCGGCCTGGCCGTCGGTATCCAAGAAACCGCCGGACACCCCATAGAGTGTTTCATCCACGCACAGGACAGATGGCGGGTATCGAGGGAGAATTTTCGGGAGGAGCTATGGACCAAGGGGATGGAGGGCTTCATGACTATGACGGGGATGCCCAAAAGGGAGATCCAAAAGATGAAAAACCGCTTCTCCACTTTCAGGGCCTTGGCCGATCCCTTGGAGGATGTCTCCTCAATGGATGATGGCGATGAGTTCAAAGGAGATGGCTACCAGCTCACGGTAATCCACACCCCCGGACACTCCCTTGGAACCTGTTGCCTGTATGAATCATGGCAGAAGGTCTTGTTCAGCGGGGACCATATCATCAAACATATCACCCCCAATCCCTTTGTGGAGATAAATCGCAACCATCTCCCTGATCCCCAGTACCAGAGTTTACGGGCATATCTAGAATCGCTTGATAAGCTTTCCGGGCTTGACGTGCGGTTTGTCTTTCCGGGACACGGTGAGTATATAGATGATTTGCCGGGTATCATCTCTTCCTATAGGGTACACCACGGGGAGCGCATGGATCTGGTGTGGAAGGCGCTCAAGGTGCAATCTCGCCCCATCTACGATCTCATCGATGATGTATTCCCCTTCGTGCCCGAGAACGATGTGTTTTTGGCCGTATCGGAGGTCTTCGTCCACCTGGAGATCCTCATCAACGAGGGCAGGGCAGCGCTCGCCGATCCCGGCCCCCCTGCACTGTATCGCGCTTTATAAAAAAATTGACTTATCATGTATTTTACCTTATATTATGTAAAACATAAAATGAGGTAAGAAATGTTGGCAACCAAGATTTCCTCTAAAGGTCAGGTGGTTGTGCCAAAGGAAGTAAGAGCCAGGCTGAAGATAAAGCCAGGTACCTTTTTTCATGTCCAGGTTGAAAAGAACAATATTATCCTTACCCCAATGAAGAAAAGACCAATAGAAAGGTTATACGGGAAATTTGCGGGTGAGAAGATTCTGGATGAGCTTGAAGGCGAGCATGCGGCGGAGATCGAAAATGAAGATAGTCCTTGATGCCCGGGCTCTTTTGGCTTTAATCTTTAAAGAAGAGCCCGCTGCAAGTGTAGTGAAGGAGCTTTTTTCAGATGAAGCGGGTTCCAGGGTATTTGTACATATTTCCTGGATAAACCTCGGCGAGGTCTATTACACAATAGCGCGCAGAAAGGGACTGGAGGCGGCGGAAGCCGTCTTAAATGATATACAAATCCTGCCGGTCCGGTTGCAGGTACCGTCAAAAGCCGATATCCTAGCAGCGGCTACGATAAAGTCCAAACATAACGTATCATATGCAGATGCATTTGCTGTCTCCTTGGCCCAGAAAATAGACGGGACAATCTTGACCGGCGATCCTGAAATCATCCTCCTTAAAGATGTTGTAAATATAGAGCAACTTTCAAGGTAACACGTTCTATCCAATTTTCATTTACCTCTTTCTGGTCAGCTATCTTTCTATCCCGAGCATAGTGAATACATAGAAGTACTTCACTATTATTTCTTCCTACAGAGTGTACCACCGTGAGCGAATGGATCTGGTGTGGAAGGCGCTCAAGAGGCAATCTCGCCTCATCTGCCATCTCATCGACGATGTATTCCCCTTTGTGCCGGAGAACGATGCCTTTTTAGCGATATCAGAGATCTTCGTCACCCTGAAGATACTCATCAACGAGGCCAGGGCAGCCCTCGCCTGTCTCGGCCCTCACCCACTTTTTCGGGGCTTGGGGTGATAATGGACTTATTCGGTAGGTCAGTACCGATTTTTCTTGGCTTCAGAGTTCTTGCATCCCTCATCTTATTCCATATTAAGATCATCTGAATTCTGGAATTCTGTCTGATTTTATCAAGAATGGCGCCGTATCTTCAGTAGATAGATTCGTTTTTGTTTCTGTTGATTGAACGGCAGGCATATAGGCTGAAGCCCAGGTTTATTTCCTCTAGAATTAAAATGGAAAGCTATAAAGAAAATAAAAATAGATCGATCGATCAACTTATCGAAATTATTTAACTTATTAATTTTTTTGAAAAAAATTAAATTTTTTACTTGACAAATATAATAATAATTTTTTAATAATTGATCGATTGATCGATTAAATAATCATGAATGCCAACTCCATATTTCAAAATTTAACGCCCCCTCTACGAGACTTGCACTCGAATGGTGATAATAACCATTGGGGATCAAGTGAGTTCATATGCAACCTTGATCATCAAGGATGTTACTCCAGACATTTCTTTATCAGAGAACTATTTGCTTAATCGCTGAAAAGGAGAAACGTAATCTTGGGTACTAAAAATACACGGGAAGTATTGCTTAAAACTGCCATAAATCTCTTTTCCCAAAAAGGGTATGCGAACGCATCCATTCGTGAGATAGGCGCTAAAGCCGGTATTAGCAGTTCCATTATTTACCACTACTTTAAGAACAAGGAGGAGATGCTTTTCGAGATTATTCACTCTGCGACTCAGGACCTGATTCAATCTTTACATGAGATAGAGGACAGAAATTCTAATCCAGTGGAATGCCTTCGAGAGATGCTCAAGGAACAATCCATCATTTATAGTCTCAAGGGCAAAAAGGAAGCCAAGATTTTGGCATTCGATACTTTTCAGTTACGGGGTAAACGTAGAGATATGATTCAAAAGCTACAGTACGACATTTACGACATTTATAAAAGAAAAATAATGGAAATAAAGGATAAGGGGCTGCTGAGAGATGATATTGACCTGACGGTGTTAGCGTTCAGCATTTTTGGCATCATCAACTCGTTTCATGGGTGGTACAAAGGCTCAGGGCGCCTGTCAGAAGAGGAGGTGGCTGAAAATATGGAAAGATTCCTGTTCCACGGTATTCTCAAGTGAACCATTAGGCCAGCTTTTACTAAAAAGTGGTCGAGCATATTAGATGTATTCCTTTCTAAGTTTCTTTGGAGGGAAGAAAAATAAGAGGAAAGGGGGAATAATTTCTCTATGGATATATCAAAGAAAGTATAAAAAACAGAAAAAGAAAGGAGGAAATGATATGAAAAAACAATTACTTATCATTGGATTAGTGGTCTTCGCAGCTTTTGCTTGGATACTTACTGCTATGGCTGCTGAGCCGATTAAAATTGGGGCTCCACTACCGCTTAGCGGCGTGGTTGCATTTGCAGGGCTGCCTTGTAAGGATAGCATGGAAATGATAGCTGAAGATGTGAATAAGGCTGGCGGGATCAAGGGGAGGACGATTGAGATTGTATATATTGATACAGAGGCCAAACCGGATGTCGCAATTCGGGGGGTCAATCGTCTGATCCAAAAGGATAAAGTGGCCGGTATTGTTGGGCTGCTTACCAGCTGGTGTGCTATGGCTTCCCTCCCCGTCGTCGAAAAGCACGAGGTCCCAACTGTCATCATTGCTGCTTCCAGTAAGATCGTAGAACCTGTGAAAAAATGGGTTTTTAAAATCCCTGCCAGCGATACCATCATCGTTGCCAAGGTGCTAGACCACATGATATCCCAAGGCATAAAACGAATTGCGGTTATGTGTAGCCAAGATGATTATGGTGATGGGGGGCACAGATCCTTGGTAGCACAGGCGCCTAATTATGGCATTGATATTGTTTTCGACGAACGGTTTGCCGGTGATGAAAGTGATCTTACGCCGCTCATAAATAAAATCAAAAAGACCAATGCGCAAGCGACTGTGAGCTGGTCCTCCAAAAGGACCCCATCCATAGTGGCCGTAAATTATCGGCAGTTGGGTTTAGAAATACCTCTTTATCTGGGCCATGCTGCTTTAGGTCAGCCATTCTTGGATACTGCCGGGAAAAGTGCAGAAGGCGTCCTGGTAGCGTCAATGAAGTTTGCTGGAGCTGAGGAGTTGCCGGATTCTGATCCGCAGAAAAAGGTCATGCTAAATTACCGAGCCGCCTATAAGAACAAATACGGAAAGGAAACTAATCAGTTTGCAGGCGGCGCTTATGATGGTCTCAACATCTTGGTGGCTGCTTTAAAAAAGGCTGGCACTAATAACGAAAAACTTCGGGACGCAATTGAACAAACTCGGGGTTTTGTGGCTACCCAGGGGATATTCAGTTATTCACCTGATGACCATGGTGGTGTAACCAAAGAATCAATGGTCATGTATACGGTCGTTGGAGGGGCGTGGAAGATAGTCAAATAACTGGATCGTGAGATACCCTTTACGGGCGTTGCCCCCTTCACGCACAAAGGAGCTGAATTCAATGATCGCTGACATTACGCAGACTGTTATCGCTGCTTTGTCCATTGGGAGCATGTACGCCTTGGTGGCCATGGGGGTCTGCCTGATCTACAACTCCACCAACGTCATCAATTTTGCTCAGGGCGAATTTGTTATGTTAGGTGGGATGACTATGGTTGCCCTTTATGGCGAAATGCATTGGCCTCTATATCTCGCCATTCCTGCATCTATTGCTATTGCTGTTCTCGTAGGGATGGCCATGATGAAGGTAGCCTATCGACCAGGCAAAAGTACGTCTCTAATTTCAGTTTTGATCATCACTATTGGGGCCTCCCTCTTTATCTCAGGCTCGGCTGTGCATGTTTGGGATGCGGAGATTCACCGGTTTCCTCCATTTTCAGGAGACACACCGATTAAGTTCTTAAATGCTGCAATAGCCCCCCAGTCTCTATGGGTTATTAGCATAACTACCATAGTAGTTCTTCTTTTGGTGTTCTATTTTCAGTTTACCATCCAAGGGAAGGCCATGAAGGCCTGCGCTCTGGATCGCACGGCAGCAAGTCTGCTAGGAATCCGGGTCAAAGGTATGGTGCTCCTTGCTTTTGCTATGAGTGCCGCCTTGGGGGCTGTGGCAGGAATAATTGTAACGCCTCTCACCATGACGAGCGCTGCCGGGGGGATGCTCTTAGCTATCAAAGGGTTTTCCGCGGCCATGTTGGGTGGCATGGGCAGCATTGTTGGGGCAGTGATTGGAGGATTTGTTTTTTCTTTCCTGGAGTACTTTGCAGCCACTTTCGTTTCTACAACATTAAAGGAACTGGTGACCTTCATCGTAATCATCAATGTCCTTCTGTTTATGCCACGAGGGATTATGGGGCCTCGAGTTAAAGAGGGCCTAGAAGAAGAGGAGTATTTAATGGAATAATGGGCCGTGTATCGCACATCCCACAAGAAAATGCGGCAAAAGAGCCTTTGGAAGACCTTAGACGCAGGGCTCTCGCCTCAGTAAAACTAAGGGTTCGAGATAACGATAAGCTGGTCTGGTTGGTGACAGCGGCAGGCCTTTTCATGCTACCTCTCGTTCTGGGCGACGGGTACTACCTGAGCGTACTAAACTTTATTGCCCTTTATTCGATGGTGGCTTTAGGGCTATGCCTTTTACTTGGTTACGGTGGGCAATTATCCATCTCCCATTCCGCCTTTTACGCTATCGGAGCCTATACGTCGTCCATCTTTTGTCTTCGCTATAGTTTTCACCCCCTGGTGTCCATTTTTTTCAGCCAGTGTATAACGGCTCTGACAGCGTGGGGCATTGGGGCCGTGGTGCTTCGGTTGAAAGGCCATTATTTGGCGATTGCCACGTTGAGTTTTAGCATCATTGTTGAAGTCTTAATAAGAGAGATAGCCTGGCTTACCGGTGGAGTTCAGGGCTTATCTTCCATTCCTTCCATTTCTCTGGGCGGTTTCTCTATCGATTCAGACTGGCGCTTCTATTTCGTTGTCTGGTCCGTGACTATGCTATTTCTACTGTTTGCTCTTAACCTGGTGAATTCGCGAATGGGCAGGATATTCAGGGCAATCAGAGAGGCGGAGGATATTGCCCGCCTATTCGGAGCCAACGTCAAGAAATACAAAGTTAAGCTCTTTATTGTGTCTTCGGTCTATGCCTCTTTAGCAGGAAGTCTCTATGCCCATTATGCAGCTTTTGTTTCACCAGCCGCCGCATCGATTATGTTTGCTATTGAAATAATCCTTGTCATATCCATTGGAGGCTACACCCTGCTTTGGGGCGCCATGGTGGGTGTTGCCGCAATAACCTACCTCAATGAATACTTAGCTGATTTTGCTGAATTTAAACGCACTATATACGGCCTGGCCTTGATTGTGATTATGCTGGTTTTCCCGAATGGTATGCTCCAGGGTCTCAAGGATTCTGCAAAAATTGTGGCTCAATCGGTAAGGAAAGGGGCGCAAAGATAATGCTTCGGCTCAACCTTGTTACCAAAAACTTTGCGGGGTTGAAAGCCCTGTCAGATGTAAGTTTTAACGTGGAAAAAGGAATGATTAAGGGCCTCATAGGCCCTAATGGCGCCGGCAAGACTACGCTCTTCAACATCATTACTGGTGTTTTTCCGCCAAACAGAGGCACCGTTACGTTCCTTGATGATGACATAACCTACCAAAAACCAGAGCTCATTGCTCGGTTAGGAGTATCCCGAACTTTTCAGCAGCCACATCTCTTCAAAAGCCTCACTGTCTGGGAAAACGCTATGTTGGGCCGTCATTACCGAACAAATGCCGAGTTCTTTGCTTGTGGCTTCAGGCTTCCCTGGGCAAGGCGAGAGGAAAGGATGATCCGCGAGCAGGGCTTAGAATATTTAAACATGTTCGGGTTGGTAGAAAGGAAAGACAGAATCGCCAATAAGCTTCCCATGGGAGAGCAAAGGTATCTTGAAGTGGCCCGGGCTCTATCCACAGAGCCCAGGCTACTTCTTTTAGACGAACCGACATCAGGGCTTAATGATTATGAGACAGATCAATTTCGGGACATCCTCTTTGAGATTCGAGATATGGGGATTACTGTCTTTGTAATTGAACATCATATGAAATTCATTATGAGTGTTTGCGACGAGATCGTGGTTTTGAACTTCGGCGCCAAGATTGCTGATGGCTCCCCTGAGGAAATTCAGAATTCACCTGAGGTCATCGAGGCGTATCTGGGTGCGGAGGAAGAAGTTGATTGAGGTAAAAGACATAGACGTTTTTTATGGCAATATCCAAGCCCTTAAAAGAGTGTCTCTCTCGGTTGAAAAGGGCAGCATAGTGGCCCTCATCGGGAGTAATGGGGCCGGGAAATCTACCTTAACCAGGGCAATTGTTGGCCTATTGCGCAAGCAATCTGGAGAGGTGTACTTTGACTCACATCGTATCACCCTGTTGCCGACGGCAGATATAATCCGGCTGGGGATTTCGGTTGTTCCAGAGGCCCGGCGCTTGTTTGGACCGCTATCGGTGATAGATAACTTAAGACTGGGTGCCTACCTAAGACTGAGAGATGGCCAGGGTCGGGAAGTTGAGAAGGATCTTGACGCTGTGTATGAACTCTTCCCCCTTTTGAAAGCGCGGAACAGACAATCGGCCAGCACCCTTTCAGGAGGAGAGCAACAAATGCTTGCCATAGGTCGATCATTGATGATGCGGCCCAAAGCTATATTGATGGATGAGCCTTCAATCGGACTGGCTCCTTTGATTGTTAAGGAGATCTTTGGGGTGATCAAGGGTTTGAAAAAAGAAGGGAATACCATTTTGCTCATAGAACAAAATGCCCGTGCGGCACTGAAGGTTTCCGACTGGGCACATGTAATGGAGTTGGGACGCATTACTTTAAAAGGGGACGTTCAGACTCTTTTGGAAACCGACACCGTGAAAAAACTATACCTTGGCTCATGACTTTGAATATGAGGGCGGTCTGGACGCTCAATTGAATCGTGGATACTTAAGGAAAGGCTATGAAATTCCGAGATTGAGGCTTTTCAGCTGATTTCTCCCACGGATCTGGGCTATGGCTTGCCAAGGAAAAAATTTCAAAACTTTTGATTAAGGAGATAGATAAATGCGACTCTTAGGAGATATTCCCCGTCTTAATTCTAAACGTTACCCCCAAAAGAAGGCGCTTATCATGGGGGATCACTATTTGACCTTCGGTCAGCTCAACGATTTGGCAAATCGTCTGGCACATGGGCTACTCTCTCTTGAAGTTCGCCCTGGAGACCGAGTGGCTGTTATGGCTGAAAACTGTCTCGAATTTGTGGTCGTCAATTACGCCGTGGCCAAGTGCGGGGCTGTCTTGGTACCACTCAACTTCCGTTATAAGAAGGATGAATTAGTTTATGCTGTTAACAATTCCGAGCCACAATTACTTTTTTACGGCCCAGAGTTCGTTTCTTTGGTAGAGAAAGCCAGGGGTGAATTTGCTGTTCCAGTTCGCCTCGTAGCCATTTCGGGGGAGCCCCTGGATTCTGACCTTACTATGGCTGGCCTTATGGAAGGACGGGCAAATTCGGAACCATTCGTGGCAGTTAATCCGGAATCGCCGGCAGTGATCATATATACCAGCGGGACGACAGGCGTTCCCAAGGGGGTGCTCTTCTCTCACGTTGCGTATTTCAGACTCTACGACGGGCTCGTAGTGGAAGGTGATATGGGTCAGAACGAAGTCGTCATGGTTGGGATGCCTCTATTTCACAACGGTGGGCTCAATGCAATACTACAGCCAACCCTTATGATGGGAAACACAGCCTTGATCATGGGCAGGGGCTTTGATCCGGACGAGGTTCTGGACGCTGTGGGCCGCTACGGAGTGACAATGGTTCTGTGGGTGCCGACGCAACTGGCCATGATGGTGAATCACCCTGGCAGCACTAAGTATGATATGTCGACCCTAAAAAAAATCTGGTACGGCTCTTCTGTCATTAGCCCCACAGTGCTTGAAGCCTCTATGGATCTATTTAAAAGCAGCTTTTACCAGTGGTATGGCCAATGCGAGACCGGCATGGTCACTGTGCTTCGTCCAGAAGACCATGTTGAACGCTTCGACTGCACCGGCCGGGAGATGTTCAACGCCGATATCCGTGTCGTGGACCGAGAAGGTCAGGACACGCCAGTAGGGGAGGCGGGCGAGATCATCTCCGCCCAGAAACCCCTTGGAATGATTGCCTACTACAAGATGGAGGAGGCAACCAGAGAAACAATTCGTGAAGGCTGGATACACACGGGAGATGTTGCTAGGGTGGAAGGCGAAGGGTATTTGACCATTGTTGGCCGGACCAAAGATATGATTATAAGCGGTGCTGAGAATATTTATCCAAAGGAGATTGAAGATGCCATCATAACTCATCCGAGGGTGGCCGAGGTCGCAGTAATCGGTATCCCTGACGAGGTGTGGGGAGAGTCAGTCTGTGCGGTTGTGGTCCCCAAAGAAGGGCGTCAATTAGATGAGGCGGCGATCATAGAATTCTGTGCTGCACGTCTCTCTGGCTACAAGAAGCCAAAGCATGTGGAGTTTAAGGACGAGCTTCCAAAGAATGCTGCCGGCAAGGTAATGAAGCATGTGCTGCGGGAACCCTATTGGGCTGGTCGGGATAGGAAAGTTTGATAAGGGGAAGAAATTAAAAGGCACCCCCAAAAGAGTGGCTTCTATGTGGTTTGCTAAATCGAATCAAAAAACAAATGATCGGAGAAGACAATGAAACTTGAAGGGAAAGTAGCTGTCATAACTGGTGCAGGAGGATACCTTGGCCGCGGCATGACACTCCGCTTTGCAGAAGAAGGTGCACGGGTAATGGTAAACGATAAGAGACTGGATAAAGCTCAGGAGACTGTGGATTTGGGCGCCAAGGAGAACGGGCAGATAATGGCCAATGGAGCTGATGTGACCAAGACCGACGAGGTCAACGATATGATTAGCAAGGTTATAAAGGAATGGGGAAAAGTTGATATTCTAGTCAATAATGCCGGGGACATCCGGGATGCCATGCTCGTAAAGATGACTGACGAGGATTGGGACTTCGTAGTTGATTTAAGCCTGAAAGGAAGCTTTCTCTGTGCCAGGGCAGTAGCACCACACATGATTGAGCAGGGTTATGGAAAAATCGTTAACATATCTTCTATGGCCTACACAGGAAATGTTGGTCAAGCCAATTATACTGCGGCTAAGGCAGGAGTTGTGGGCTTAACGCAGGCTCTAGGGATAGAATTGGCCCGATATGGCATCACTGTCAATTGCATTGCCCCTGGCATGATAGACACACCCAGGACCCGAACGTTGGACGAAAAGACCCTGGAGAGAATCGTTCGAATGACCCCCATGAGACATATGGGAGAAATAGTCGATATCGCCAATGCAGTTCTTTTCCTTGTCTCCGACGACTCTAAGTACATCACACGGCAGATAATTCATGTAAGTGGAGGAATGGAGGGTTTTTAAAAGGTCGATAGGAATATGTGATTGATAATCGTGCTCTTTGAGATGCACTTACTCACGATTTCCGCGATGATGCAAAGTAGTAAGCAGGAGATGAACAGATGAGCGAAGCCAAAACCGATATCCCACCCGTAATGCCAGGAATATTCACTTTACCGCCATACGATAAAGCGCCCCCAACTTTACTTGGAGGATATTGTCCTGCTTGTGAAAGACGATATTTCCCCCGTCCTAAATATTGCCCTGGTTGTCTAGGGCCGATCAAAGAAACCGCTGTGGGATCTACTGGAACTATTTATAGCTATACCGTTGTCCGTATCAAACCGCCGCTTGGTTTTCCTTCCCCATACAGTGTGGTTTATGTCGATTTGGCCGAGAGCGGATTAAGGGTATTTGGACTATTCGATCCCGAAGCCATTGATCAGCTTCGGATCGGTCTTGAGGTGGACCTCGCTGTCGGGCCTTTGGGGCATAATGGTCAGGACGAACCACGTTTAAGGCCTTACTTCACTCCACGTAAATCGGGCTAAGAGAGGAGGTTGTCTATGGCATCTACGTCAGTTATCGGTGTGGGGATGATTCCATTCGGTAAATACCTAGGTAGAACCTTAGTTGATTTAGGCTCTGAAGCAGCCTACCTTGCGCTCAAAGACGCAGGCTTGAGCCCCAAGCTCGTTCAGATTGGGTTCTTTGCTAACGGTTTTGCTGGGCGCCTTTTTGGCGATTTTACTATCGGCCAGAATGTCTTCTGGAATGTGGGAATAAATAGCATCCCGGTTGTCAACGTGGAAAATGCCTGCACTTCAGGATCAACCGCTTTTTACCTTGCCTGCAATGCAGTAGCTGCGGGACAGGTAGGGGTAGCTCTCGCAGTTGGGGCGGAAAAGCTGTATGTGCCTGAGCTCGGCCTGCTTAACTCTGGGCAAACCGAACTAGATACTCAGTTAGGCAGGGTTGCACCTGCCAGCTTTGCGCTGCGGGCAATCCGCTACATGGCTGAGTTCGGTGCGACACCCGAGCAATTGGCTCAAGTTTCAGTTAAGAATCGACGCCACTCAGGGTTAAATCCTTTATCCCAGTTCCGTGATCCTATTACCGTTGAAGAGGTTTTAGAGTCCCCTATGATAGTCGATCCTTTAACACGGTTGATGTGCTGTCCTAATGCGGATGGTGCAGCCGCAGTGGTTGTAGCTTCTCCGGATATCGCTCGGAATCAGGGAAGAGCAGTGAATATAGATGCCGCCGTTTTGGCCACAGGAAGTTATGAAAATCCCCAGGATCAACTCCGATGGGAGACGGACTACAGGGCATGTAGAGTAGCTTATGAAAAAGCCGGTATTGGCCCTGAAGACATCGATGCGGCTGAATGTCACGATGCCTTTACTATCTGTGAAATTATCCACTATGAAGCGATGGGATTGTGCCCCACAGGTGAGGGGGCCAGGTTTGCCGCCAGAGGTGAGACCGAGTTGGGCGGACGGATCCCAGTTAACACCTCTGGTGGATTGCTCGGTCGTGGGCACCCGGTTGGTGCTACAGGCCTGGCGCAGATCCATGAGATAGTGACTCAGCTACGCCATGAGGCCGGCGAACGACAAGTGGAAGGAGCGAAAACCGGATTAGCGCACTGTATGGGAGGAGATAAAGAAGGGGACACCAAGTCTTGTACCGTAGCAGTTTTTTCAGTTTAAGGTATGGCCAATTGAAAGTTTTATTAAAAGGGGACAAGGATTTTGATCAAGAGAATTACGGAAATAGGAGTTGCGGTAAAAAATCTCACGTTGGCGGGAAATAAGTTTCATGAAATCCTTGGCGCACAGAGAGGGATTGTCTTAAATTCCGCGGAATATGATATGGCCGTGCAGATGTTTCGAACGGGAAACATAGAGTTCGAACTCATGCAGCCTGCTAGCCAACGGGGCATTATCGCTCAATTTCTTAAGAGACGAGGAGAAGGGCTCCATCATCTTGCCTTCGAGGTGGAGGATATTGCCAAGGCTATTACCTGGATGAAAAAGCACAATGTCAAACTCATAAACGAGCGGCCGGTTATAGTAGATGATTTGAAGGCTGCCTTTGTCCATCCGGAGTCCCTCGGAGGAGTGCTTATTGAACTAATCGAAGGGATACCAAAACA
Organism: uncultured Desulfobacteraceae bacterium; assembly: GCA_964549945.1. Classification (GTDB taxonomy): domain Bacteria; phylum Desulfobacterota; class DSM-4660; order Desulfatiglandales; family B25-G16; genus B25-G16. The sequence goes on from CAZJXD010000031.1 coordinate 25,546, forward strand.
TGTTGATAACCAGCCTTTGCCATGGGAATTGCAGACTCAATCATACAGTGAAGGTGTTGGAGTTGAGGGGATATTGGAAGTTGGGATCTTGGTGAAGGATTTGGAAGATAATAGCGCCTTTTATTCAGAGATCTTTTCGTCTGATACTTCCGAGGTTGTGGATCTAAAGCAGCTTTCACTTCGGACAAGCATCTGTAAGACTGGAAATGTTTATCTCAAATTGATGGAGAGGATGGAAAAAGAGGGTCACTCATGCATTTTACTTGGAGAGAATCAACTTGGATTAAATCACGTCACGCTAAAGGTCAAGAATATCCAAAAAGCTACAACTTACTTACAGGAAAAGGGAGTCGTTTTTCTAGAAGCCCCGCTGCCGGCTTTTTATGATTCTCCGTATATTCTCATAGACCCCAAAGAGCTAAGCGGGATTCCGATTTTCCTCAAAGAATAAATCCAGCTTTTATTCCAAATTAAGCAACCTGCATGTTATTAATTTTTCATCGATACCTTGTCTCGCTATAAGACCCTTTTATTACTATAAGGTCTTACGTTTAGAAGACTATCTTAAAGGAGTCGAATTCCCCGGTGAACTCCTCATCGATTCTGTGAACCCCGGTGACCCGTGCGTAGGAAGGCCCGTGGCGGCACCACTGAACCAGTTGATCTACCTTATCCTTCGGCCCTTCGGCAACCACCTCCACGCTCCCGTCGAAGCGATTTTTTACCCACCCTGTGAGGCCCAACCCAAGGGCCTCACGTCTGGTTGTATCCCTAAAAAAGACGCCCTGAACCCTTCCCTCTATGATGAGATGCGCCCTGATGTTATCCATCGCAGCTTCCCCTCGCACGTTGAAAGTTCATTCTACTCAAATCGCTGTACTAGGATTCCTGGCCCATACAAATATCCAGAAGCACGCGGCTGGCCTCTCTGGTTCTCCTCTTGAGGGTTGCGGTCCCAAATCCGGGACGCCACTTCAACGTGAAGAGCTCGTCTGAGACAATTAACAGGCCTGCCAGCGCCAGGGATCGGTAGAGCGCTGCGGAGATGAGCGCGGACATCTCCATCTCACATGCCAAGATCCCCTTGTCCCCGTAATCGATAACCTTTTCCGCTGTCTCGCGGTAGAGGGCATCGGTGGTCCAAACTGGCCCTGTTTTAAAGGGTAGATTGGCCTTTGCGAGTGCGTCGCCAAGTTTCGCGTTTAGATGCGGATTTGTCTGTTTATCGCGCGTGGATATGGGATAATGAGCTGAGGTACCCTCCTCAGAGAGCGCGCTCGTGGGAATTATTATGTCGCCTATCAAGAGATCTGGTTGCAGCGAACCGCACCATCCCAGAACCCAGATCCTCTTGGCACCGAAGGCACGGAGCTTCTCCATTACGATGACCCCCTGGGGCGCACCGAGAAAAGGTCCGGCCAGCGCAAGGGGAAGATCGTCATCCCTGCTGATCAGAAAAAGCCTGAAGGTATCGGGAGTCACAAGCGTTGCACGCGCGGCATGGCTCATATCGACCATAGACTGAAGTCCTGAAGGGATAGCAACCATGATGGCATCAGTCCCAACACGGGGTTCCCTCCCTTTCCTTATAGGCATGATTAGTGTTTTTTCATTATTATTTAGTTCTTTTTTATCCATGATTTTCCATGATCGATTGTAATAGCAATTTGAGCCGAAATTCAACAGGAAAGATAAGGCCAACCCCCTGAGTGCACTGAAGAATCAGTGGCAGGGTGTCGTTCCATGCCTTGGGATTACATTTTAAAAATCTTCCCTCCCCGATATGTTCCACAGGATTTTGTTGACATAGGTATGAAAAAGCCATAACATTCCAAAGTTACGCTGTAATCAGGGATATATACTATGTTTGAGCAGTTAACTGAGAAACTCGGCAGGATCTTTAAGGAACTTAGGGGCCGGGGAAGATTAAGCGAAAAGGACATACAGGAGGCATTGAGGCAGATTCGGCTTGCCCTGCTTGAGGCGGACGTAAACTACAGGGTTGTCAAGAATCTCCTTGAGGAGATCCGTGGGCGAGCCCTTGGGCAGGAGGTAATGGAGAGCCTTACCCCTGGGCAACAGGTGATAAAGGTGGTTCATGAGGAGCTCACCAAGCTCATGGGAGAAGGTGAACGAGATCTGAACCTGGTCGGTGATAAGCCTACAAGCCTTATGCTGGTTGGCTTACAAGGTTCTGGAAAAACCACCACTGCTGGTAAGTTGGCCATTTTCTTGAGAAAGAAAGGGCACCGGCCTTACCTGGTGCCGGTTGACGTGCGGAGGCCTGCGGCGATTGAGCAACTCATGAGATTAGCAGAAGAGATCGATATCCCGGTCCACCTCACCGATAGGAATGATCGTGCTGAGGATATTTGCGTGAAGGCCCTCGGCGCGGCCTCTGAGATCGGTGCTGATATTGCAATCCTGGACACCGCTGGCAGGCTCCATATAGACGAAGGGCTTATGGATGAGCTTGTGAGGATCAAAAACACGCTTCACCCCGCGGAGACCCTTCTCGTGGCCGATTCCATGACAGGTCAGGATGCGGTGAATCTGGCAGTTACCTTTAACGATCATATCGATCTCACGGGGATTATTCTGACAAAGATGGAAGGAGATGCCAGAGGGGGAGCAGCCCTTTCCATAATGGCAGTCACGGGAAAACCCATCAAATTCATTGGAATCGGCGAGAAACTGGACGCTTTAGAGCCCTTTTACCCGGAGAGGATGTCCTCAAGGATATTGGGAATGGGGGATATCCTTACCCTCATCGACAAGGCGCAAGCTGAAATAGATCAAAAGGAGGCACTCAGGCTCGCGAGCAAGATCAAGAAGGCCGAGTTCGATCTCGAGGATTTTAAGACACAACTCCTCTATATTCGAAAGATGGGCTCCCTGGAGGAGATTCTCGGCATGATACCCGGCCTGGGAAGGCTGATGAAGCGGGGAAGGGTGAAGGCAGATGAAGGGGAACTGGTTAGGATTGAGGCCATTATCAATTCCATGACCGCAGAGGAGCGAAGGAACTACAAGGTAATTAATGGCAGTAGGCGAAGACGGATCGCGAAGGGAAGCGGAACGAGGGTGGAAGACGTAAACAGGCTGCTGAAGAACTTCGTGCAGACCAAGAGTATGCTCAAGAAATTTGGACGAGGATCTGCCCCGGATCTCTCTTCACTGGCGGGTTTTGGGTAGGATGCCGGCGGGAGGGTGAGAAAATCTTGACAAATGGGGTGAACTTTAGGAAAAGGGTGGTCCCCTTCAGGGGGATGACAACGCTGTGGTACTTAACGAGGTAAAGGGGGTGAAATATTCGAGATGCCGGTCAGAGTTAGATTAACCAGAAAGGGCGCGAAAAAGAGGCCGTTCTACCGTATCGTGGCGGCGGATTCTGAGGCACCAAGGAATGGAAGGTTCCTCGAGGTATTGGGATACTACGATCCACTCCAAGATCCGGCTTATGTGAGCCTCGATGAGGACAAGGTGAAGAAGTGGATTCAAAGGGGTGCGACGGTCTCGGAAACTGTTGGGTCTCTTCTGCGCAAGAGGGGGGTATCCACGGTTCCTTCCCAATCGGATTAATGGGCGTTAAATGAGAATTTGAGACGGGGGAGAAAATGGAAATGAAAGAGCTGATCGAATACATTGCAAAGGTTCTGGTTGATAATCCGGATGAGGTGAGGGTTACGGAGCTCGAGGGAAAACAGACATCGGTGATTGAACTAAGGGTGGCGAAGGAAGATTTGGGTAAGGTAATTGGAAAGCAAGGAAGAACCGCCAGGGCGATGCGAACGATACTTGGTGCGGCCTCGACCAAGTTGAAAAAGCGATCTGTGCTGGAGATCTTGGAGTAATTGAACAGCACCCATCGTACAGATTTCCTTCAGATAGGGCACGTTATTCGCCCCCATGGTGTAACCGGTCTCCTAAGGATAGTTTCTTACGCTCAATCAAGGGAAACATTCTTGAAGGCCGGTTCTGTGTTTATAGGTAAGGCCAGCGAGCAGTTGGAGGAACGAAACGTCTTATCTATTAGAGAACATGGCTCCCTGTACCTCCTGAGGTTATCGGGGGCGGATTCGCTTGAAAAGGCGGAGGAGTTTAGGGGCGCGGAGATATTCATACGCAAAGAGGCCATCCCGGAAAAGGAGGAGGGCGAGTTCTTCCAATTTGAGCTGCTGGGTTTGGGTGTGTACCTGGATACAGGTCCATACCTTGGCGTGCTGAAGCGCATATTTTCAACGGGAAGCAATGACGTGTATGTAGTCAAAGGCCAGGGAAAGGAATATTTGATACCGGCAATTTATCAGGTCGTCAAGGAGGTAGATCTCTCGGAAAAAAGGATGGTCATCTCTCCCATGAAGGGTTTGTTGGATCTGTAATGAGGTTTTATATTCTCTCCATCTTCCCCGAAATGTTTGCCCCTCTCACCAGTTTCGGTATTGTGGGGCAAGCAGTGCGAAGGGGAACAATAGAGGTTAATGTGGTCAATATACGGGATTTCAGCGATGAGCCCCATTTCATGACCGATGACAGGCCCTATGGAGGAGGGGATGGCATGGTGATGAAACCGGAGCCAATTTTACGGGCACTGAAATCGATTCCCAAGGATGCAGGGAAACACAAGGTCATCTTACTAACTCCTCAGGGCCAGCTCTTCGATCAGTCGGTGGCTCGGAGCTTATGTACGCTTGCACAGATTATACTGATATGCGGGCGATACGAGGGGGTGGATGAGAGAATACGATCCAAGCACGTGGATCTGGAACTATCTATTGGCGACTATATCGTAACTGGAGGCGAAGTTCCCGCCATGGTCATCGTCGATGCGGTGAGCAGGTTAGTCCCGGGCGTGTTGGGTGGCGAGAGATCGGCCCTTGAGGAATCCTTTGAGGATTCCCTCTTGGAGTATCCGCAGTACACCAGACCTCCGGTGTTCCAAGGTGAGTCGGTACCACCGATTTTGTTATCAGGGGATCATGAGAAAATAAGGCTCTGGAGAAGAACGCAGTCCTTACAAAAAACGCTGGAGCGAAGGCCCGATCTTCTGAAGCGGGCTTCTCTCAACGAGAAGGATAGGTCTATACTTGAAGAGCTAAAACAACGCTACTCTACCTCCATCACCACGGCAGGCGGATCTGAGTCCGATGACAACAACGACTCGGATGGGGTCGCTCAATGAGTATCTCATGATTTAGGGGTATCTTGCCATTTTCCTTTATCTGGG
>CAZJXD010000031.1:30872-43575 GCA_964549945.1 uncultured Desulfobacteraceae bacterium
CGCTCAATGAGTATCTCATGATTTAGGGGTATCTTGCCATTTTCCTTTATCTGGGATATGGTTTGCCTGACGCGTATTGAACGCTGGATTCCCTCACGCATAATGGCGATGCGCGTGGTGATTACTCTTATCATCCCCAATGCAGGGAGCGGTGGCGTGGGGATAAGCATTATGGGCTGATACTTTGACCGGGTAGGCACTATTATGCCATTTTATATCGGGCTCTTGCATTACCCCGTGTATAACAAGAGGGGGAAGGTCATTGTTTCGGCAATCACCAACCTGGATCTCCATGATTTAGCGAGGCTGGCAAGGACATACGGAGCCGAGAGATTCTATGTCATAAACCCCCTCATCGACCAGCAGGATCTTGCCAGAAGGATACGCGGTCATTGGGTGGGCGGCCATGGAGCAGGGTATAACAAAGACAGAAGCGAGGCGATGTCATTGATATCAGTGGTGTCGTCGCTTGAAGAGGCGCTCAATGAGATCAGGGAGAAGGAGGGAACGGAACCAGTTCAAATCGCTACTGATGCGAGGAATGATAGCGGGGAAACGGTACCGTACCCATTTGTACGTGAAATAGTAGCGTCTCATAGGGCGGCAATAATCCTCTTTGGCACCGCGTGGGGAATAGCCAAGGAGCTTATCAGGGGTGCGGATTATCTCTTGGAGCCCATTATGGGTATTTCCGAGTATAATCACCTTTCGGTGCGAACAGCTGCTGCGATAACCTTGGATCGATTGTTTTCGCGGAATTGAGCCCGGAAGGATGCCAGAGATCGGAGGAAAGGAGCATGGTGCGATGGACCCGAGGATAGAAATGCTGGAAAAGGAACAGATGAGGGTTGATCTCCCTCAATTTCGGGCAGGCGATAAGGTGAGGATACATAGCCGAATACAGGAAGGCGATAAGGAGCGAATCCAGGTGTTTGAAGGCGTGGTCATCAGGAAGAGAAAGGGCAACACGGGCGCTACCTTCACTGTCCGAAAGGTTTCATATGGTGTGGGCGTAGAGAAAGTATTTCCCGTTCACTCCCCCACTATTGATAAGATAGAGGTAGTTACGAGAGGACGTGTGAGAAGATCCAGGCTCTACTACCTGCGTAATTTAAGGGGTAAGGCCGCGAGACTCAAGGAAAAGAGGGCTTGATTTCCCGCATGTCTCACCTTCTCTATGAATCCGATGCCCGGCGTGCGGGTTACTCCCTCATTGCTGGTATAGACGAGGCAGGTCGAGGTCCGTTGGCTGGCCCGGTGATTGCGGCGGCGGTGATCTTGCCCGAAAACATAAAATTGGAGGGGGTAAGGGATTCAAAGAGAATGACTCCACGTGCACGCGAGAAGGCATTTTTCCTTATCGAGGACCGTGCAATAAGCGTCTCCCTGGCCGTGGTAAGCCCCCGCGAGATCGATCAGATCAATATCCTCCAGGCTACCCGGAAGGCTATGAAGCGCGCAGTCTTGCATCTCGATCCACAGCCGGATTTTTTGCTCATAGACGGCACTCATCACATAGAGCTCCCCATTGAACAGAGGTGTATTGTGAGGGGGGATCAACAATCCTTATCGATATCAGCGGCCTCGGTAGTGGCCAAGGTGTACCGGGATAGAATGATGTGCAGCTACCATGAGTTATATCCCCTATACGGATTTTCTTCGAACAAGGGGTATGGGACACGCGGCCACCTGGAGGCGATTACGAGGTTTGGACCTTGCTCCATTCACAGGTTAACCTTTAGGGGTGTTGTCTCGTGACAGGAGAGAGGATTGCCCTTGGAAGGTTTGGCGAGAAGCTCGCGAGCAGAAGACTGCGTAAGCTGGGGTATAAGATTCTCGAGACGAACTACCGGTGTTCCCTCGGTGAAATCGATTTAGTAGCACGAGATGGTGATGTGCTGGTGTTCGTTGAGATTAAGACACGGAAAAACAGGCCCTTGGGCGAGGCAAAGGAGGCGGTTCACAAGAGAAAGCAGGGCCAGCTGTCAAGGGTTGCACTCGCATACCTGAAATCCAAGAAACTTTGGGGTACGAAGGCGAGATTCGACGTCGTCGCTATTGGCGTGGGCGAGGGGAAGGAGGAGATCGAGATCATACGGGATGCCTTTGAGCTGGCGTACTGATTAGATAACGGTGGCTACCCGGGTTTATTACTCAAAAACAAGGAAGATTAGCATGATTCCTTCGCTTTAGGTATTTTAGGCACTTATTGATGGTTCCCCATACGCTCGATAATGGAGCCCACCGGGGCAAGATCTATGTGGTTTCCACACCGATAGGGAACCTGGAGGATATCACCCTGAGGGCCATTAGGGCGCTCCGGGAAGCGGACCTGATTGCAGCCGAAAGCGTGGCCCACACCAAGAAGCTGTGTGCCCATTATCACATCACCACGCCGCTTACGAGCTACAATAGCCATAACCAGCGCTATAAGGGGCGAGTCCTTCTCGAGAAGGCGAAATCAGGGCTTGACATAGCGCTGGTAAGTGATGCGGGAACGCCTGGGTTGTCCGATCCCGGCTCAAGGTTGGTGCGGGAGGCCATCGATGCACGTATACCGCTCGTGCCCGTGCCAGGGGTATCGGCATCTCTCACCGCGCTTTCTATTTCCGGTTTGCCCACCGATAGGTTTGTCTTTGTCGGTTTCCTCTCGCGCAAGAAGGGGAGGCGGCGAAGAGAGCTCGAGGCCCTTAAAGATGAGCCCCGGACTATGATCTTCTTCGAGGCGCCCCATCGATTAGTGAAGATGCTCACCGATCTCTCCGAGGTACTGGGCAACAGGGATATAGTGCTTGCAAAGGAGATGACCAAGATTTTCGAGCAGGTGATGCGCGGGCCGGCCCGTGAGGTGTTGTTCTCGCTCAAGGATGCAACGATCAAGGGTGAGTATACGGTTATCGTCAAGGGCCTTGAGCAGGAGGGGGAGTCGAGCATCTGCTGTTGACAATTGTCGATCGGAAAAGTAAACTTGGAGGCCCATGGAAGAGGTAAGATTCCTAAAGGTTACCAATGAACTTGGAATGCATGCTCGGGCCGCCGGTCAGATAGTTGAACTGGCGAACAGGCACGGGACACAGCTGTTCTTAAAGAAGGACGGCAGAGAGGTAGATGGGTCCAGCATCCTATCGATCCTTTCCCTTGCCTGCCCTAAAGGGGGCGAGATCGAGGCCAGGGCAGTTGGGAAGGGTGCAAGAAAATTCATGGATGAACTGGAGACGCTCTTCAGGGATAGATTCGGAGAGACGGCAACAGGAGGCTATCGTCCCCGCAAGAAGCTGCTAAAGGGGTTTTCGGTCTCCCCCGGCATCGTGATCGGCAAGGCACACCATTTAGACCGATCCAAGACGCAGGTTTTCCACAGGAGATTGCTCGATGAAGAAGAGGTAGAAAGGGAGATCAGCCGTTTCAAGCGGGCGGTTGATATGGCAAAGGAACAGATCCAGACGTTTAAATCCACGATGCCAGAGCCGGTTGAGGGATACGCCTTTGTCCTGGATACTCACTCGATGATACTGAGCGACAGCATGCTCTTCGACTCCACCATGCAGATGATCCGGAAGGAGAAGATTAATGCGGGATGGGCACTTGAGAAATCGGTGAGAAACATCCATCAGTTGTTCAGGGAGGTGGAGGACGATTACATCGGCAGAAGGATGGATGACGTGGACAGCGTCAGCGAGAGGGTTTTACGCAATTTAGCGGGAGTTGAGCCCGATAGCCTTGCGGACCTTAATGAGGAGGTTATCGTGGTGGCCCATAACCTCTCGCCCTGTGACGTGGTGGAGATCAACGTTGATTATGTCCAGGGGATTCTCACGGATGTGGGAGGTCGAACCTCCCACATGGCCATCATGTCCGAGGCCCTTGAGATTCCAGTGATAGTCGGATTGGAGAGGGCAAGCGATGTGATTTTGGAGGGAGATATCCTGATTGTCGATGGAAACACCGGCGAGGTCATCGTCAACCCCGATCCCGATACTATACTCTCCTATGAAGATGAGATAAAACGGTATGCGAACTACAAATCAGCGATCGATCGGGTCAGGCATCTCCCGGCTGAGACCCTGGACGGGCACAAGATCACGATCAAGGCCAATATAGAGTTCTTATCGGAGGCCAAGGCAGCCCTTGAGAGCGGCGCGGAGGGCATAGGGCTCTATAGGACGGAGTACCTTTACCTCATTCGGAACGATTTCCCCGATGAGCAGAGCCTCTTTGAGGACTATAGCCAGATCGCGAAGACGGTCGCACCTCATCCCGTCACCATAAGGACCTTGGACATTGCAAGCGATAAGATGATCTCTGACAGGGAGGTAACAAGGGAGGATAATCCCGCACTGGGGCTCCGGTCTATCCGATTCTGCCTGAAGGAGCGAGAGGTGTTCAAGACCCAGTTAAGGGCTATCTTGCGGGCGAGTATACACGGTAACTTCAAGCTGATGTTCCCAATGATATCGGGCCTTGAGCAGTTGCTGGAGGCAAAGAGGATCTTGAGGGGCGTTATGCGCTCATTGGACAGAGAGGGGATCGAATACCACCATGAAATACCTGTTGGCATTTTGATTGAGATCCCCTCTGCGGTATCGATTGCTGATATTCTCGCAAAGCACGCGGATTTCTTCTCCATTGGAACCAATGATCTTATTCAATATGCGCTCGCCATAGACAGGGATAATGAGCACGTTGCTGGCCTCTATGAGCCCTTTCATCCCGCTGTCTTGAAAATGGTCCATCAGGCAGTCGAGGCAGGTGAAAAGGGAGGCATCGATGTATCGCTCTGTGGGGAGCTAGCCGGTGATCCCCTCGCGATTTTAATACTCCTTTCCCTGGGGTTAGAGGAGTTCAGCATGAACATCGGCTCTATCCCGCTGATAAAGAAGATGATTAGAATGCTGCCATTGCAAAAGGTGAGGCAGGGCTTTAAGGATATACTGAAGCTGCCTACCAGCAGGAAGGTCGAGGATTTTGTCCTGAAAAAGGCGAAGGCGTTGCTGCCTGATATCTTCGAGGAAGACGTCTTTCGTTACCGGACACCCGGCACTACCTGAGCGAGTTTTGAATGGAGAAGAGGATTGTCTGCCAGAACAGAAAGGCCAGGCACGATTACTTTATTGATGAGATCTATGAGGCGGGAATTGCCCTTCTTGGCCCAGAGGTGAAATCCTTGAGGGACGGGCGGGCAAGCCTGAAGGATGCCTACGCCCGAGTAAAGAGTGAGGAGCTCTTCCTGCACAATATGCACATCTCTCCTTACCCCTTTGCTCATCACGTACCTATCGAACCCACCAGGACGAGAAAGCTCCTCATGCACAAGAAGGAGATCAAGAGGCTCATAGGGAAAACAGAGGAGCGGGGATACTCGCTCATCCCCCTTTCGGTATACCTCTTGAGAGGGATATTCAAGGTCGAGCTAGCCCTTGCCAAGGGAAAGAGAAAATATGACAAGAGGCATGTACTCAAGGAAAGAGAGATGAAAAGGGAGCTGGACCAGCTGAAAAAAGGGAATCGTCCTTGAAATAATATTTTTTTGTGTTACTATAGTAGTTATATAGAGTTATGTTCCTTGAAAATTGGGGGCGAAACGGCTTCGACGGGGATAAAGAAGTTTGGGTTGCATACCGAGGTTCTGCTTGCTCGTTAAACAGGCGGAGCTAAAGTAAACGCAGACGATTATGCGTATGCCTTAGCCGCTTAAGCGGCTAACGTCCAACCGTCTTTTCCTGCGAGGATGGATTTGGGCGCCGACGAGCAGGATAGCCGATCTGGGAGGCCTGGACCTCAGTGAGGCGAACATGTAACCAGGATAGCCCTTACGCCACCTTGCCCGATGGGTGTAGTAAGGGCGAATATAAAAAATCGGGCTATGTATGTAGAGGCCTAAGCGGAATATTTTCGGACGGGGGTTCGACTCCCCCCGCCTCCACCACTATGATCGCTGGAACTATGAATTAACCCCTCTTAGCCAGACTTACCCTCTACCTCAATACTTTTTAGCTTTATACTGACCCTAATGCCCTATGATCCGATTTCTTTCGAGGAGAAATGTAGAGAATTAGACCATTGCCCGATACGTTTGCCCTAGGGTAGACGCGATACTGTTTTTAGACGAACATATGATCAAAACCCATCTGGATTCATCTTTTAAGGTGTGCGTACTGAGGGTATGATTCGCAGCCAACGATCTTTCTCCTGCGGTATTTGTTTTTCTCAACTTCCATTCAAAAATGTGATATATACCTCCAAGCCAGGGCATTTCTCAACAGTGGGGACCGGAGAAACCAAGTGCAACAATCATGGGATAACTTGAACTACGTTTAATACAGTACCGGTTAGCCAGGAGTCTGTGACATGCAACATAAAGTTCTGATTGTTGATGATGAACCCATTATTACTAATCTGTTGAAAGATGCGCTTTCAAGGGAACCCTATGGTATCCTGAGCGCGAGTTCAGCGGAAGAAGCGCTCCCCATCCTCGATCGAGAGAAACTGGATGTGGTGATTTCAGATGAAAGGATGCCCGGCATGTCTGGTTCGGAATTTCTTGCCGTTGTCAGACAAAAGCACCCTGATACAATCCGAATGATTCTCACAGGACATGCAAGCCTTGATTCCGCGATACGCGCTATTAATGAGGGGGAGGTCTATCGTTTCTTCACCAAGCCCTGCAATGTGTTTGACCTCGCTATGACGATTCGTCAGGCCATAAAGCTCAATGACCTTATGAAGGAGAGCAGACGACTCCTCAAGATAGTGAAGCGGCAGTCTGCGTTGATCGAGTCGCTGGAAGGACAATACCCCGGCATTACCAAGATAAAGAGAGATGCAGAGGGAGATATTGTTATCGATGATGAGATCGGCAATGGGGAGTGCGATGCCCTCATAGAGGAGATTGATGCGTTGGTGAAAAAATGCGAGACATTTTTCGTTGAAAAGCCGTAACAATTTGCGGAATTGATTAGTGAAAGCCTCTTATTACCCCACACTCCGCTCCATGATTGCGGTGCTTCTGTCGCCTTTCTTTTCAGGGCCCTTATACATGTCATAGCAGCGTATATGCATGGTACAGCCCCTTATCGGTTACCACTCCATAGCCTCCCGATAGGGTAGGTGGCTGTTGAGAGCGAAAATGCTCGACACATTCCTTGGGGGATTAGCATAGGGGGCTCTCTACATAGGGTGCAAATTCCCCAGGCGAATGAATCCTATCAGAATTTATCTAAGAAATAATCCTTCGCCATGTCGGTATGTACATCGGTTTGAAGGGCAGTGATGAACAAGTATTATAAGAGGCTGCCGAAGAGCGTCTCCCCACTCATCGTAGAATTTCGCGAAAGCAGGAAGCAGCAGAATGTATGGATCGAAGGACTTAATCCCAAATGGTAGTTGCAATGCGAGTTATAATGACTATCTTTTTAATGCCGTTCGTGGTAATATTATACTAAATAAGGTGAGGGAAATCGATGGAGTTTGATAGCGGTTTGGAAAAGGAAAAAGGCCAAGACCAAAGGATCCCCAGCCAAAAGGAATTGGAAAAGGAGTTAAGCGATTATCTTTCCAAGAAATACGGTGATCGGATAAAGATAGTGTCTCCAATGCTGTTTCCCCAGAGCGAGCCAAGGAGGACAGAACAAGACGGGGAAGACACTGAGAGGAAAAGAGGGGTCCCGGCCTTTGATATGAAGCCGGAGGAGCTAGAGGCTTATTTGAACGGGTATGTCATCAAGCAGGACCAAGCCAAGGGCGTACTGTCCACGAAGATCTGCACCCATTTCAACCGGATAAAATCTCGAGGAAGGCGTTTTACAAAGGAGGAGCCCTTTTCGGTAGGGATGATCAAGAACAATATTCTCATGATAGGGCCTACCGGTGTGGGGAAGACATACTTGATAAAGCTGATAGCCCAGAAGATCGGTGTGCCTTTCGTCAAGGGCGATGCCACGAAGTTTAGTGAAACGGGGTATGTTGGGGGTGATGTCGAGGATTTGGTTCGAGACCTGGTATATGAAGCTAAGGACGACATAAGGCTTGCTGAAAATGGCATTGTGTATATAGACGAGATCGATAAGATTGCATCCTGCCAGAATATTATCGGCCATGATGTCTCGAGAACTGGCGTACAGAGAGCCCTTTTAAAGCCGATGGAGGAGACGGATGTCGATCTCAAGGTACCCCATGATCCAATCTCACAAATCCAGGCGATAGAGCAGTACCGAAAAACGGGAAAAAGGGAAAAACAGGTGGTGAACACAAGGAATATATTGTTCATCATGAGCGGGGCCTTTGAAGGCCTGGCGGAAATCATTAAAAAACGGCTCAAACGCCAGGGAATAGGATTCGAGGCGGATATTCAGTCCTCGGAAGAGGATATGGATATCCTAAAACAGGTACGTGCACAGGATCTTATCGAGTATGGATTTGAGTCGGAATTCATCGGTCGACTTCCGGTTATAGTCGTCTTCGATGAGCTCACAAAGGATGACCTCGTTCAGATTCTCAAGAACCCGAATAACCCTATCATTCTCAGTAAAAAAAGGGATTTTATGGCGTATGGGATCAATATCCAGTTCGAGGATGAGGCGCTCGAGAGGGTAGCGGAGATGGCCTCCCACGAGAAGACGGGAGCCAGAGGATTGGTAAGTGCCGTTGAGAGAATGCTCATGCCCTTTGAAAAACATCTCCCCTCAACCGCCGTCGATAGGCTGCTGGTTACCCCAGAGCTCGCGGGGAATCCGGATCAGGAGCTCGCGCGGCTTGACTCGGCAGGGGATAGATATGATTCGGTGATTGTCCAACGATTCGAGCGTGCGGCTGAAAGTGAAAAGCAGAGGGTGAAGGGCACGATATCTCAGAGGGCAAGCGATTTTAAGGCCAAATCAGGCTTACAGCTAAACGAGGAAAGGATAGATTTGATCGCTGAGCAAACCCTTAAGTCCGTTTCCGATATCGATACCGGTTTCGGTGATTTCAAGGAGATGTGTGCCCAGGTAAAAGCGCAGATCGAGGGTCTTTTTTCCCAGTTGGGAATCAGAGTTACATTATCGGATAGCGCCATAGACGAGGTCATAAGACTCGCGGTGGATCAGGAGCGGGAGATTGGAGAGGTATGTCTGAAGTTGGCCAATGAGTTGGAGTATGGCCTCAAGTTGGTGAGGGATAAGATCGGCAGCAATGCCTTTACTATAACCGGTGAGTCGGTGTTGGATCCGGAGAAATACATTGACGGGCTCATTAAAAAGTACTATAGCCAGGGCCCGACAATATCATAAGCCTTGTTTTCCTCCAGTCTTAGTCTCAATCGGAGTTCAAACATCTTTAGAGGTGGAAATCCTCGTCTCGTGAGATACCGGAAGTGATCTCCTGCAGATATAGCATGAACGTGTACTGTGAGGAGGGCGGTATGTACTGCCCACGAGGTTAAGGGAAAAACGGAGGACAAGAGATGATCAGAAGGCCACGGCGCACAAGGAGAAGTGCCACGATTAGACGGATGGTGAGGGAGACAGTTCTCAGCGTTGATGACCTCGTGTATCCCATATTCGTGAAACACGGCAAGGGAGAAAGGGAGCCTATCGCTTCCATGGTGGGCCACTACCGAGTTTCAGCTGATGAGCTGGTGAAGGAGGCACAAGAGGTTTGGTCATTGGGAATACCCGCGATGATCCTGTTCGGCATACCGCCGAGGAAAGACGAGATGGGCAGAGAGGCATATGCTCGCGATGGAGTGGTGCAGCAGGCCGTGGCCGCTGTCAAGGAAAGGATTCCGGAACTCGTGGTTATCACTGACGTGTGCCTTTGTCAGTACACCGATCACGGCCACTGCGGCATTATAAAGAATGGTCAGGTTGATAACGACGCTACCCTTGAGGTTCTCTCCCGTGTAGCCCTTTCTCACGCCGAGGCAGGGGCCGATTTCGTCGCCCCATCGGATATGATGGACGGGAGGGTGAGGCTAATTAGGGAGGCACTGGAGTCAGAGGGGTTTAAGGATACCGGTATCTTAGCGTACGCCGTGAAGTATGCCTCTTCCTTTTATGGCCCCTTTCGCGAGGCGGCTGACTCTACGCCGATGTTCGGCGATAGAAAAAGCTACCAAATGGATACGGCGAATGCCAGGGAAGCCCTCAAGGAGGCCTTGATCGATGTGGAAGAGGGCGCCGATATTATCATGGTAAAACCGGCATTGCCCTATCTGGATATTATCCGCCATGTCCGCTCCCACATAGAGCTTCCCGTGGCTGCCTACAACGTGAGCGGAGAGTACGCCATGGTGAAGGCGGCTGATCAAAAGGGCTGGATAGAGGGGGAGAAGGTCATGATGGAGACACTTCTCTGCATTAAAAGGGCGGGTGCTGATATTATCCTGACCTATTTCGCAAAGGAAGCAGCGCGCATGCTGGGCGAGCATGGAGACCTATAAACCAGAGGGCCTAAACTCCGCTGTGAGCACCACTCTGCCTCGAATTGTAGCCTGGGAGGTGACCAGATCGTGTAATCTCAATTGTGTGCATTGCCGAGCGTCGTCCAGGTTCGGGCCCTATTATCAGGAATTGGACACCGGAGAAGCGATTGAGGTGCTGGATCAGATACGGGAGGTTGGTACACCTATTATCATCCTCACGGGTGGCGAGCCCCTTCTTCGCGAGGATATATTTGAACTGGCCAGGTATGGTACGGACAGGGGCCTGAGGATGGTCATGGGGAGCAATGGAACCTTGATTACCGCAAGAGTTGCCCGGAGGATAGAGGAGGCGGGAATCAAGAGGGTAAGCATATCCCTCGATGGGGCCACAAGGGAAAGCCACGATGCCTTTAGAAAGGTCAGCGGGGCGTTTGATAGGGCTATGAAAGGGATATCAAACCTCAGGGACCAGGGCCTTGAGTTTCAAATCAACACCACGATAACTCGGCACAACCTATCCGAGTTGAAGAGAATTCTCGATCTCGCAGTGCGCATAGGGGCTATTGCCCATCACATCTTTTTGCTTGTTCCTACCGGAAGGGCAAGGAAGATGGTGAATCAAGAGTTAAGCGCGCGAGACTATGAAGATACCTTGCATTGGTTCTATCGGCAACACGCCGAGGTATCCCTCGAGCTTAAGGCCACGTGCGCGCCTCAGTACTATAGAATTCTTATGCAGGAGGCCTCTTCCAGGGGACAGAACGTGAATGCCAAAACTAAGGGCCTTGATGCGATCACCAGGGGATGCCTTGCGGGGATCTCCTACTGTTTCATATCCCATGTCGGCATGGTGCAGCCATGCGGTTATCTTGAGATCGATTCCGGAGATCTGAGAAAGTTGCCTTTTTCCCAGATATGGCACAATTCCCCTGTCTTCAATGAGCTAAGGGATTTTTCCAAGTATAAGGGGAAATGTGGCCGGTGTGAGTACATTGCAGTGTGCGGTGGGTGCAGGGCGAGGGCTTATGAGGCACACGGGGATTACCTCTCCGAGGAGCCTTTATGCGCCTATCACCCAAATCCCTAGGCGCGAGGAATGGACGATAGTGACAGAAAAATCCTAGGTACGATCCAGTCCGACTTTCCCCTTAGCCGGAGGCCATATCGGGATTTGAGCGATCGCCTGGGGCTCTCCGAGGAGGAGATCTTCGGGCGGGTAGAGAGGCTGAAGAAGAACGGTATCATCCGAAGGATAGGGGGAAGCTTTGACTCCCGCTGTCTCGGTTTTACCACTACCCTGTGTGCGGCCAAGGTACCGGATAACAGGATTACGCTCTTTGTGGAGGAGGTGAATAAATATCCAGGGGTAACGCACAACTATCTAAGGGAGCACGAGTATAATGTATGGTTCACCCTTGTGGTGACCGATCGGCGAGAGGTGGATCGATTAATCGGGGAGATTATTCGATCCACTGGGGTACGAGAGGTTATTAATCTGCCGGCAACGAGGACCTTTAAGGTATTGGTAGATTTTGAACTGGAGTGATTGCCTCCTATTGCCTATCCCCTCATGGCCTGGGGAAGAGGGATGCCTGCCCGAGTTGTTCCCCCGCGAATTAAAGGCCTTGGAGGATGAGCTTCTCCTCTTGCTCGGTCATTAAGCCCTCTTCTATGAGGATTTCGCCAATGCCATCCTCTCGCAGGGTATCGATGGACATCATGCTCTTGTTGCTTCTTCCCATAGTGTCGAAAAAGGTGTACTGGAGGGTGAGGGATGATTTCTTGAGTAACCTTACGTTTCTGGGATCTCCCTCGATGATAATGATGTGATAGCTCAGGAAAAAGTAGAGCAATGCCGCGACGATGACGAGAAGAAATACCTTTTTCTTTAAGGGCATTGCCATGTGTGTTACCTCATGGGAAATGGTGGGCGATGCGCGACTCGAACGCGCGACCTCTGGTTCCGGAGACCAACGCTCTATCCACCTGAGCTAATCGCCCATGATGATTTTGTATCCCATTTGAAAATAAAGATCAAGAAGGAATGCGCCCTCGTGATCTTTGCAATTTCATATATGGTTCTAAATCCCTGAGAGAGCAAGGCCCTAGCAGGGGTACATTTGAGAAGGTCAACGCATAAAGGTGTCGGTGAGGAAAAAGTTGGCGTATCAGGGAAATTTTTATTGCTTTTTTATTTTTTTTTAAATATACATATAAAGTTAAGCTTTTTATGCCAGCGTAGCTCAGCGGGCAGAGCAACTGATTTGTAATCAGTGGGTCGGGGGTTCGATTCCCTTCGCTGGC
>CAZJXD010000032.1:0-42252 GCA_964549945.1 uncultured Desulfobacteraceae bacterium
CAGGAAAGATGGTGCCTTCAGAGATTATCTTGAGGAACTCTTCCAATTCCTTTAATATGTTCCCGTGTTCTCTTTGCAACTTTAAGATCAGTTTAGCCGATTCAGGCGTGGCAAAAACTCTCTTTTTCTCGGATTCAAGATGTTTAATTACTCTTCGCTTAAAATTCTTGGGTGAGAGTCCCGTGATAAAGAAACACCTTGTAATAGCGCCATTATTAATTTCCTTCCTTCTCAGCCACGGTTTATCCGAGGCCCGGCAGCGAGTCGTGGCTGTCCAGAGTATAAAAATCGCCCCATACGAGGAGGCGATTAAAAGCTTTGAAAGTACCTGCGATGCCAAGATTGAAAGGCTTGTCGTCTCAGCACTAAAGGGAGGGGATGTTACAGGGAAAATTCGTCGGATCAGCCCCGATATGGTTCTTGCAGTTGGGATGGAAGCGTTATCAAGGGTTAAGGGTATAAAGGAGATTCCGATTGTGTATCTCATGGTCCTGAATCCTCTATCCATACTCTCTGGAGGAGAGAATATCACCGGTGTCAGCATGAACATACCTCCAGAAAAGCAGTTGCGCATATTCCGGCAAGCCCTGGCTGATCTGAAAACTATCGGCCTTTTGTATAACCCATCGAGGACGGGATATCTTGTGGAGAAGGCACAAGACGCCGCGGAAAAAGTTGGCATTGCCCTGATCGCAAGGCAAGTTCGCAGGTCCATGGATGTCCCTTTAACAATAAAGGATATGAGAGGGAAAATAGATGCCTTCTGGATGCTCCCCGATTTGACGGTGATTACCCCTGAGACCATTGAGTTCCTGCTTCTCTTCTCTATGGAAAATAATATACCCATCCTTACCTTTGCAGAGAAGTATGTGGAGTTCGGCGCACTAATGTCTATAGGCATAGATTCCTTTGATCTAGGGGTTCAGGCGGGAGAGATGGCGAATGCAATACTCTCGGGAAGGGATATGGCCGATGTTCATCGGGTTGATGCGAGAAAGGCCGTTCTATCGATTAACCTGACGGTTGCAAGGAAGATGGGCATTAGAATTGATGAGAAGATTATAAGGAAAGCCAGGGTGATTAAATGAGGAGAGACAAGATGAGGTCAAATTTGCTGAAAGCCTTGAAAGAAAGTTTCGGCTTCAAGGTCTTTGCCACCTTTACCCTTCTTATCTTTATTATCTCTTTTTCTTTTACCTTCTTTTTCATTGGTCACCAGCGTGATTACCTGCGGGACAACCTTATAAAAAAGGGGAAACTGCTTGTAGAGATTCTCGCTTACGATTCAAGGCTCGGTGTTTTTTCGGAGAATGAGGAAATGCTCAAGGTACCGGTCGAGGGGATTTTTCAGAGGGAGGGAGTCTTAGAGGCCTCTGTTTTTAACCTAGAGGAGCACCTATTGACCAGGCGGGAAAGATCCGAAACAAGTATTCCGGAAAACTCGGTTAAAGGAAAGGGTGCGAGCAGGCATGAGATATTTGAGATGCTCATGGAGTCTGGTTCTTCCTGCTGCCTTGAAGGCGAGAGCAAAGCGGAATTCTGGTCGCCGGTAATCTCAAGCTCACTGGATTCTGCGGAGGATGAGTCCCTTTTTCTTGAAGGCGATCTATTTGATAGGCGGGAACGGATAATTGGATTTGTGGGGATCACGGTTGATAAAGGCATGCTGAATAAGCGGCTTCATGACCTCTTGGTCAAGAGCGTCTTGATAGGGATTGCCTTTTTGATGATCGGATCTGGCGTTACCTATCTCGGCGCAAAAGGGATCACAAGGCCTCTCAATAGATTAACCGAGGGCGTTAAGAGCCTCGAAAAGGGGGGAGTTGCCAAGGAGGTACCTATTGAGACAGGGGATGAGATTGGGAGGCTTGCAAGAGCCTTCAATGATATGTCCAAATCCCTACGGAAAAGGGAAAGGGAGCTTCGGGAGAGCGAGGAGAAATATCGATACCTGGTGGAGAACATAAACGATGTCATTTACGCCCTCGATAAAAGAGGAGCGATAACCTATATCAGCCCTGTCATTGAGGCAGTTCTGGGGTATCAACCGCAAGAAGTCATCGGCAGGCCTTTTGTCGATTCCGTGTATGAGGAGGATCTGCCATTAATAAAGGAGCGTTTCCAGGAGGTTCTGGATGGTAAACTTGGCCCGGCTGAATACAGGCTTTTAAGCAAATCAGGAGAAATCCGCTGGGTGCGATCTTCTAGCCGGCCGATCGTTGAGGATAATAGCGTGGTTGGGCTGCGAGGAGTCCTTGTGGATATCACCGAGCGCAAGCAGGCGGAGATCGCCCTGAAAAGGAGAGAAGAAGAACTACGCATAATTACAGACAACATCCCAGGGTTGGTCTCCTACGTAGATGCGAATGGCCACTATCGTTTCGTCAATGAGCAATACGAAAGGTGGCTAGGCATTCCTCAAAAAGACATTCTCGGAAAACATTACAGACAGTTGCTCGGCGATGAAACCCATGAACTGATAAAAAAGTATGTCGAAGAGGTACTCTCAGGCAAACTGGTGCACTATGAGGAGTACCTTCCTTACCAATACGGCGGTAAACGATGGGTAGATGCGGAATATGTACCGGATATAGACGTAAAGGGAGAAGTAAAAGGATTCTTTGCTTTGGTTACCGACATCACCGAGCGGAAAAAGGCGGAGGAGGCCCTTCGTGTGAGCGAGGAGAGATACAGGGAACTCGCGAACAGCATTACCGATGTCTTCTTTGCAATGGATGAACACTTGAAATACGTCTATTGGAACAAGGCATCTGAAGAGCTGACCGGAATTTTAGAGAAGGACGCGATAGGGAAATCCATTTATGAGGTTTTCCCGGATACGCCGGAGACGAGAAAAGCAGAAAAAATATACTTCGAAGTGCTCAGAAAGAAGAAGCCCCGGAATTTTGTACATGAATACCACCTCGGAGGCGAACGCTTTTTCTTTGATATTACAGCCTATCCTTCGGGAAATGGCCTTTCCGTTTTTGTAAAAGACACCACCGAGCAAAAGAAGGCAGAGGAAGAGCTGGAGAACTCGCGGGAACAATTGCGGAACCTGGCTGCTCATTTACAATCAGCGAGGGAGACGGAAAGGACGTCCATTGCCCGCGAGATCCACGATGAGCTTGGACCGGCGCTGACAGGGCTAAAAATGGATCTATCCTGGCTGGCCGAAAAGATACCTAGAGAAGAACCACTTCTTGAGAAGATCCAAACCATGATAAACCTTATCGATACCAACATCAATACAGTGCGAAGGATCTCTGCTGAGCTAAGGCCGGGAATGCTGGATGTCCTGGGGCTTGTGGCAGCGCTTGAGTGGCAGGCAGAGGAGTTTCAGAACAGAACAGGAGTCAAATGCAAAATCACTACAGATCCTGAAGAGATTTCATTAGACGAGAAACTATCCACCGATCTGTTCCGCATATTTCAGGAAATCCTTACCAACGTGGCCCGCCATGCCCAGGCAACGAGGGTTACCGCGAGCTTTAAAAAGAAGAAGGATTATCTAGAGCTCAAGGTGAGGGATAACGGCAGGGGGATTACCGGAAAGCAGATCTCCGATCCTACATCATTCGGGCTTATCGGGATGCGAGAGCGCATCCATCCTTGGAGGGGCAAGGTTACCATTAAGGGTGTTTCCAATAAGGGGACAACCGTGACTGTGAGAGCGCCGAGCTAAATGAAGGGTATAATTAATTCGATCATCTGGGTTTCATCTATCCCAGATCTGAGGGAGGGCTTCCATGATAAAGATCCTCATCGCCGATGATCATGCCATTGTCCGTGAAGGGCTGAAGCAGATTGTGGCCGACATCCCCGATATACTGGTAGCTGATGAAGCGAGCAGTGGACATGAAGTGCTCGATAAAGCACTTAAGAATGACTACGATGTAATTGTGCTGGATATCAGGATGCCGGGCATTAACGGGCTCGATGTTCTAAAGCAAATAAAGGCCCATAAACCTGAACTCCCCATACTCATTTTATCCATGTATCCTGAGCGGCAATTTGCGGTAAGATTCATCAGGGCAGGTGCTGCCGGGTACCTGACCAAGGAGAGCGCTTCAGTAGAATTGATAGAAGCCATACGAATGGTTTCATCGGGCAAGAAATACATCACCTCAACTCTCGCTGAGAGATTGGCTTCTGAGTTGGAAAAGGGCCAAGAGAAGCCACCTCACGAGAGCCTCTCTGATCGCGAGTACCAGGTGATGTGTATGATTGCCTCCGGCAGAACGGTAAAGCAGATTGCGGAGGAGCTGTTCCTGAGCGAGTACACGGTACGAACGTATCGATCCCGCATTCTTGAGAAAATGAGGATGAAAATCGACACGGAATTAACCCAATATGCCATAAAAAACAATCTGATAGACTAGACTCCTTGCTTCTTTCTCTCTCTACCTCACCTCTCTTACCTTCTATTCATCTTCCTCGCTCAGAATCCCTGCGTTTGTAGCAAAAATAACTACAAATAAATCATCATTTCTGTGACATCCTCTTGCTTCTTTTTATGCTACAAAAAATGACAATGATAAGCAGTTCGGATCTGCTGATATCGTAAACTCGAGGAAGGTTAAAGGGGCAACATGAAGATCTTTATTGCGGATGACTCACCGATTCTCCGTGAACGGCTAAACGCTATGTTGTCTGATCTCCCAAGAATCGAGATCATAGGTGAAGCGGGAAATGTAGCTGAGGCCATAGAATCTATTCGGGCATTACATCCCGATGTAGTGATACTGGATATCCGTATGCCTGGTGGCAGCGGCATCGAGGTTCTCGAAAATATAAAGAAAATGAAGGCTGCCCCCGCGGTGATAATGCTCACTAATTACCCCGATCCCCAGTATAAGAAAAAATGCATGGCTTTAGGGGCGGAATACTTCTTTGATAAATCAACTGAATTCAAGAAAGCCGGAGATGTCTGCGAACAATTAGCTAAGGATTCCATAGCTTAAAGTGATAGAGCGGTGCCCAATTCATAGCAATCAGTAATTGTGAATTGTCGATCTGCGGTTTGGAATCTAGGATTGCTAATTCAAAGGTTGAGGAGTTGAAGATTGTCGCCTGAACATTGAAGATTCAAAAGGCCGAAAGCAATAGTCAATTGAAATAATGAAAGATGAAGATAAGAGAAAAGAGCAACCTACAGGACAAACAGGGGAAGCACTTGAAAGAGCTAACAAAAACCTCAAAGAAACTGTAGCTGAATTAAGAAAGGATTATTTGACCGACCTCGGCGTTTAAAAGAAGAAGTGATTCATGAAGATTAATGTAAAATTGACAGGCGCGTTTTTGATAATTTCTCTCATTTCACTTACAGCAATCGGCAGCCTTTCTTATTTCATTGCCAAGAAATGTCTCACCCGGCAAATTCTCAATCAACTTCAATCTGTTGCCTCAATCCAGAAGAGCAGAATTAAAGCTATTGTGGGTCAGAACCTCGAGAGATTGGCCTTGGTTTCCAGTCGAACTCAATTACGCCTCAGCCTGGAGAGTTTTATTCGAGATCCAAGAAGTGAATATCAAGACAAGATGAACCGAATATTGAGTGATGCTAAATCTTCGATCAGCAGCTTTAAGGATATCTCTGTATTGGCTCTGGATGGAAAAGTAGTGGCCTCGACAGACCCGGCAAAAATCAATGCAAACCATGCTCACGACGAATTCTTTGTAAGAGGGCAGACAGAAAATAGCGCTGACTTATTCTATCTTGATGAGGATAAGAATTTGAGGGTGCATCTCTCCGGACCGCTCTATCTAGAAAATAAGCTTTTAGGCGTAGTAGCGATTGAGGCTGATGTGGATAACATTGTCTCTTTGGTCAAGGATTATTCCGGCCTGGGGCAGACTGGCGAAACCCTTCTATCGAAAAGGGATGAAAATGGAGACGCTCTGTTTGTTGTCCCCCTGAGGTTCGACCAATACGCTGCCCTAAAAAGAGTGGTATTCAAAGGTAATCTAAATGATCCTATCACGCAGGCTTTGTTGAAGAGGGAGAGACTATTTACCAATGCCATAGATTACCGGGCGAAGCCTGTTCTTGCCACTACGCGATATATTGAGAAAACAGGATGGGGCCTTGTGGTTAAGGTGGATATCGAGGAAGCATTTGCTCCGATAACTCAATGGACCAATTTGTTGATGATCATTATTTTCGTTTCCTTAATCGTAACCATCCTTGTTTCACTCTACCTATCCAGATCCATCACCAAGCCCATTATCAACCTCACCCATGTAGCGGATAAAATTAGTCAAGGCGATTTGTCTGCAAGGACAGAACCGAAATCAATGGATGAAATTGGTACTTTAGGGCAGGTTTTTAATCAGATGGCAGAAACTCTCATAATCGAGATAACCGAGCGCAAACAGGCAGAGGAAGCGTTGCATGAGAGCGAGGAGCGTTTTAGGACGCTGTTTGAACGTGCGCCCGATGGCTACTACCTGAATGATTTAGAGGGGACATTCATTGATGGAAACAGGGCAGCAGAGAAGATAGTCGGGTACAAAAGAGAAGAGCTCGTAGGAAAGAGTTTCCTCAGACTGGACTTATTAGCTCCAGAGCAGATTCCCGAGGCGGCTTCGGCCCTGGAGAAAAACAGGAAAGGCAAACCTACCGGACCTGATGAGTTTATCTTAACTCGGAAAGACGGCTCCCAAGTACCCGTAGAAATAAGCTCACTTCCAATCACTTTCAAAGGCCAAACGCTGGTGCTAAGTATTGCTCGAGATATCACGAAGCGCAAACAGGCAGAGGAACTCCATCAGGCAAAGGTGGCGGCAGAGGCCGCCAACAAGGCGAAGAGCGATTTCCTGGCCAGCATGTCCCACGAGCTGCGCACCCCGCTCAATGCCATCATCGGCTTCTCGGAGGTCTTGCGGGATCAGTACTTCGGTGACCTCAATGAACAACAGGCGGATTATGTGAATGATATCCTGGAGAGCGGAAAACATCTGCTTTCGCTGATCAACGACATCCTGGACCTCTCCAAGATCGAAGCCGGCAAGGTTGAGCTTGAACCAACTTGGCTGAACATAACCGAGCTTCTGGAAAACAGCCTGATCATGGTGAAGGAGAAGTGCATGAGACATGGAATCCATCTCAGCCTCAACATTTCACAAGACCTGGAGAACTTAGACATTGAGGCAGATGAGCGAAGGCTCAAACAGATCATGTTCAATCTTCTCTCAAATGCAGCCAAGTTCACCCCTGACGGAGGGGAGATTACGCTGGAGGCTCACAAAAAGGAGGACGAGCTTGTCATCAGCGTGAAGGATACCGGCATTGGCATTGCGAAAAAAAATCAGAAGAAGATCTTCGAGGAATTCTATCAGATCCGCGGGGAGCTCGGCAGCAAGACCCCGGGCACGGGATTAGGCCTCCCTTTGACCAAGCGCCTTGTTGAGATGCACGGAGGGAGGATCTGGGTAGAGAGCGAAGGCTTAAACAAGGGGAGCCGATTCAGCTTCACATTGCCCATAAATACCCGAGGATAAAAAGCGGGAGGAATATATGGGAAAGACCATATTAATCGTTGAGGATGACCCCAAGAGCCTGAAACTGTTTCAAAGCCTGCTCCAGGTCAATGGATACGAGACGCTGGAGGCAAGCGATGGGAGACGTGGGGTTGAGTTGGCGAAAGAAAAGAAACCCGATCTTATCCTGATGGACGTTCAGCTGCCGCGCATGGACGGCCTTAAAGCTACGAGAGCCCTTAAAAAAGATGAGGAAACAAAAGACATACCTATTGCCGCCCTCACTGCTTACGCCATGAAGGGAGACGAAGATAAGATACGATCGGCCGGCTGTGACGGCTATATTACCAAGCCCATTGATACCAGGGAGTTTCTGAAAAGGATCACCGAATATTTATTGAGATAATGAGCGAGGGGCGGAGCAGATCTATGACAATGAAAATAGAAAAGGCCTTAGTCCAGCACAAGAAGATATTGGCGGTGGATGACGAGCACAAGAACATTAAACTGCTGAAAGCGAAGCTCGCCCCAGAAGGGTATATGCTCGAAACAGCCACCAATGGCCAGGAGGCCCTGGATAAGGTGAAGACGAGCCTCCCGGATCTAATCCTCCTGGATGTGCTGATGCCCGGTATGAACGGCTACGGGGTATGCGAGCGGATTCGATCTGACCCCTCAATCCCGTATATTCCCGTTATCTTTTTAACAGCTAGCCTTATCGGGCAGAAGGACATAATCCGCGGCCTCGATGTCGGCGGGGATGACTACATCCGAAAGCCCTTTGACAGCCTGGAACTATTCTCAAGAATCAGGGCGGCCCTTCGCGTGAAAGACCTCTATGATAAGCTCATGCTGACCAAGGCCGAGCTTTCCCGATATGTGTCCCTTTCGACGGTGGAGATGGTGGAGAAAACCACCTCAGAGGGAATTGCCCTCGCCGGGCAGACGAGGGATGTCACCGTGCTCTTCTCCGATATCAGGGAGTTCACCAATCTCGCCGAGAACATGGACCCTCAAAGGGTCTTTGAGATGTTAAGCCACAGCCTCTCCACACAGATCAGGGTGGTAGAGGATCACCATGGCATCATCGATAAGATGAGCGGCGACGAGATCATGGCGGTGTTTGAAGGCCCAGATATGGCACGGAATGCGCTTGCATGTAGCAGCGGTATCGTCGAAGCCCTCACTGCCTATGATCGCCAAGGAGGCAATGAAGTAGGGGTTGGTATCGGCATCAATACCGGTCCTGTCTATATAGGAAGCATCGGCTCGGAGACCATGAAGGATTACACGGTGGTGGGAAACACGGTCAACATTGCGGCCAAGCTGTGCGGGTTCGCCAAGAAATTCCAGATACTCTTCACCGAAGCCACGAAGGAATTGATTGAGGGATCTGAATTCCACTACAGCTCCATTGGAAACATCTCATTAAAGGGAGTAAGTGCCTCAATGGAGGCATTTGAGCTGGTGTGAAGAAGAATTACGTAATATGCGATTTCATTTCAAGGACCTATAAAGAGCGGTTGCATGGAGAAGAAGGCTACAATCTTGGTCGTTGACGACGAAGAGCGCAACCTCCGCCTAATGGAAACGCTCTTGCTTTCCTTAGGCTATGAAGTGATCCTTGCCCGGGACGGGCAGGATGCCCTCGAAAAGGCTCAATTGATCCCCCCTGATTTGATATTGCTCGATATTATGATGCCAGGAATTGACGGCTATGAGGTGGTGAGATGCCTGAAAGAGCATGAGGAGACCAAGATAATCCCCGTTGTCATGATCACTGCCCTCGAAGGCTTACAAGATCGCGTGAAAGCATTGGAGGCAGGGGCCGATGATTTCCTCTCTAAGCCGGTAGATAAAAATGAATTGAGGGCGCGGGTTCAATCCCTGCTGACGGTGAAGGCATACCACGATCATATGCGCAACCATCAGAAGGAACTGGAGACAAAGGTTGCAAGAAGAACAGAACAGCTGAAACGGGCATTCGAGAATATAAAGAAGGCATCCCTTGACAGCATCTATCTTCTCTCAAGGGCAGCCGAGTACAAGGATGAGGATACCGGTGCCCACATCCTGCGAATGAGCAACTACGCAGCAGCAGTTGCCTGCAAGCTGGGCTTCAGCGAGAGGGCTATCGAGTCAATCCTCTACGCAGCTCCCATGCACGATGTTGGAAAGATAGGGATCCCTGACCACATCCTCCTGAAGCCGGGGAAGCTCGAACCCGATGAGTGGGAGACCATGAAACAGCACACTACAATGGGAGGAAGCATCCTGAAAGGGCCTGAGACCGGATTCATCAAACTGGCCGAAACCATTGCCCTCACCCACCACGAGAAGTGGGACGGCAACGGATATCCCAAGGGGCTTAAAGGAGCAGAGATCCCCCAGATAGGACGTGTTGTTGCGATTGCCGATGTCTTTGATGCGCTGATCTCCAAGCGTCCCTACAAGGAACCCTTCTCATTGGAAGAAGCCTTTACCATTGTCAAAGAAGAGCGGGGTAAGCATTTTGATCCCGAAGTGGTGGATGCATTTTTTGCGGTTCAGGATGAGATAATATCAATCAAAGATAAATATCGAGATGAAAAGGAGAGCCTGCTGGTGAGGATGGCCGGAAAGGCTTCTTAGATTAAAGATAGGTGAGTCCGCTAATTGATAGTGCCAAATAAGGAAAACCAGCATATGGGATCATCTCTCAGTAAAAGCCTGGGCATGAGGGAAAAGGGATTACGGTACTACCTCTTGGTTGTTGAATTTTTAGTGGTAGTCATACCGTTCCTCATCCTTTTCTACATCTCCTATAGGGAGAATTTCTTCATTAACTCTACTCAGTTGATGCTCGTCGCCTTGACCCTTATCCTCATTCTCGCGGGCTTGATTATCCTCAGACAGATTTTCGACAGGTTCACCCTGCTCGCCACCTCGCTCAAGAAGGCGGAGAGCGGTGAGAGAGCCTTGGTGGGGCTTCACAAGGACACGGCTGAATTAAATGAGATCACAGACTCTTTTAACAAGCTCATGGGCAGACTGGAGGAGACAACCGGTGAGTTACAGCGCGGGCTATTCGAGTTGCTCACGCTCAAGGAGCTTACCGAAGCTGCGAGCAGAAGCCTCGATGTAGAGTCGTTGCTGAGCCTCTTGCTGGAGAAAACCATGTCGGTATCTCGCGCACAAATCGGCTCCGTGTTTGTGGTGGAATCCGATGCAAACAGATTCCGGGTGATTGCTGCCAAGGGCCTGGCCCCAGGGCTTAGGAAGGATTCATACATCAATATCAATGATACCTTGCTCCAGTTTGTCGTATCCGAGAGAAAATCCCTTCTCGTAGAGGACATTGAGAACGATCCACGGACCCGCAAAGAGAATGACCCCAAGTACGGTGCGCCTTCCTTCTTGAGCATGCCGATTTGTGTAAGGAGAGCATTAATAGGCATCCTGAACCTCGCCCGCAAAGACACGGCGCAGGTCTTTAATCCCCACGATGAACACATCGTCTCCATCATGATCGGGGAGATCGGCTTTGCCTTGGACAATGCCCGACTTCGCTCTCAATTGGTGGAACACGTGAAAGAGCTTGAAGAGCGGACAGTCGAACTGACTAAGATCAACGAGCAACTGGAGCGGGAGATCACCGAGAGAAAACGAGTGGAGGGAGAGCTGTCAGATACCAACAAATTCTTGACGAGCATCCTCGAAAGCTCATCTTCTATCTCCATCGTCTCTACCGATCTTGAGCAGAATGTCCTGTTCTGGAATAAGGGGGCCGAGAACATATTCGGCTATAAGGCAGAGGAAATAGTGGGTCGCCACAAGGTAAATATTCTCTACCCCGATGAGGAGGTAAGGGTGGAGGTTGAGGATATCAGATCGCTCATTGCGAAGGAAAAAAATGGCATACGGAGAGAGTTGAGGGAGGTCACCAAAGATGGGCGCACCATCTGGGTCAATCTGAACGTAAGCCCCAGGTTCGATGAGGGGGGCAATCTGATAGGAATCTTGGGAATTGGAGAAGACATCACCGAGCGAAAGCGTGCAGAGGAAGAACAGAGGAAACTGGAGGCCCATCTTCAATACGTACAAAAGATGGAAGCGCTCGGCACCCTGGCAGGGGGCATTGCCCACAACTTCAACAACCTGCTCATGGGGATCCAGGGAAATACCTCCTTGATGCTTCAAGAGACCGAGCAAGGCAGTCCACAGCACGAACGATTGCTGAGCATAGAGAGGTTGACCGACAGCGGATCTCTGCTCACCAGA
The DNA here is from genome assembly GCA_964549945.1 of uncultured Desulfobacteraceae bacterium. Lineage (GTDB taxonomy): Bacteria > Desulfobacterota > DSM-4660 > Desulfatiglandales > B25-G16 > B25-G16. Next base: position 11,743 of record CAZJXD010000032.1, read on the forward strand.
CAGCTCCTTGGTTACGCCATGGAGGGGAGATATGAAATCAGTTCGCTCAATCTTAACCGGCTGGTGAAGGAGACCTCTGAAGCCTTTGCGATGGCCAAGAAAAATATCACGGTCCACCGAGTGCTCGCTGATGATCTATATCCGGTAATGGCCGACCAGGGCCAGATCGAGCAGATCCTGTGGAACCTCTATGTGAATGCCGCGGATGCCATGCCCGGCGGAGGAGAGCTTTTCTTGAACACTATGAATGTTACTGATAAGCAGATAGCGGGAAAACCCTATAAGGTGAGGCCAGGAAGCTACGTGTTATTATCCGTCGTAGACACCGGCACCGGCATGGATAAGGGGACCATGGAGCGCATCTTTGAGCCATTCTTCACCACCAAGGAGCGAGCCAAAGGCCTGGGGCTTGGCTTGGCCTCGGTATACGGCATGATAAAGGCTCACGGCGGCTATATTGACGTGGAGTCTCAAAGGGGGAAGGGAGCCACCTTCTATATTTACCTCCCCATATCGGAGACGAAGGTGGAGGAAGCAAAACCACGCCCTGAGAAGATCGAAAAAGGCAAAGAAACGCTCCTTCTCGTTGATGATGAGCCATTGATTCTTGAGGTGAGCAAGGAGATGTTGGAGGCGCTCGGCTATACGGTGCTCACGGCCAAAGGAGGAAAGGAGGCCATTGAAACCTTTAAAGCGCACAAAAGGCGCATCGATATGGTTATCCTCGATATGGTCATGCCGGATATGAACGGCGGGGAGGCCTATGATCAACTGAAAAAGATCAACCCTGATGTTAAAGTGCTCCTCTCAAGTGGGTACGGCATCGATGGCCAGGCCTCCGAGATCTTAGAGCGAGGCTGTGATGGGTTTATTCAGAAGCCTTTCGATATGGCGGATCTCTCGCAGCAGTTGAGGAAAATCCTGGATAAGAAGTAGATATAAAAATGAAGAGGGGGGCTCGCTCGTTCGGATGGTGGGGGAGCGGCCCCTATCCCGAACATTTATCGCTCATTTGCTCATAGCATTACCTTTTTAATTCTGCTTGATAATACCGTAAGAACCTGGTAATAATCAGCTCATCTAAAGCTGATATAACTTGGCACCACAGCTCAAGTGGAATTCCAATTCAATCTCCTTTCATCACGCAGAGCTCGAACCACCACACTCACTCTCCTGCTCAGTTGATTAGGCTCAGGGGATTCTGATTAGGATCTCGGAAGGCTAGCCTCAGGTGACATCTATCGTCCCTAGGTTTCTTCCGTGTTAGTCGCGCAGGAGCCGCGCAAGATCCGCGCACGACTCGGTTCCTAAGCAGCTCATCTGAGGCATTATGCGGCAAGATAGATATTATTCTAGAGACTTTTTACAGTTTAGTGTTATAAAATGAACAGGAATTCCTTTCAGCAAATTTCAAGAATAAGAACTCGTGAAGCAAGGGTGCTACTCGATGCTGGATATTACCCTGGAGCCTACTATCTCATAGGTTATGCGGTCGAGTGTGCACTGAAAGCCTGCGTTTCAAAGCAAGTGAAGCGATATGATTTTCCTGACAAAAAACTCGCAAACGAAGCCTTCACCCATGACCTGGAGAAATTGGTGCGCATCGCAGGGCTCGCGCCTGATTTCAAGCGGGAGAGACGAACTAACCTAGATCTTGATCTTAACTGGGCGGTTGTGAAGGATTGGTCCGAGTCTATCAGATATGAGATCAGTGTTAGCGAAGCACAGGCTCGTGACCTGTATTCAGCCTGCACAGGACGAAATGGCATTTTGCCATGGATTAAAAAAAGATGGTAGAGACCACCCTGACAAAAGAGATGATGGAGACTGGGGCTACACTTGTTCGTAAACTTGATGAGCATGGGCTTCAGCCTGACGCTGCTTTGTGGCTTTATGCCTCTGATTTGGAGCAATGGAAGCTTGTCATTGCAGAAGTCAAAGTGGGCAAAAAAGGGCCAAAAGGAGTTTACCGAGAGATTCAACGAATACTGGCTGAATCCACAGATGAGATTGGTGAATTATCCTTAGATGATGTGTCTCTCGCGAAGCCCGATTCATCTATCATCGCCCTTCTTAGGATCGCTATACGAACTGGCCCTGGCATCAGCGGCATCCGCTTCAAGAATCACGTCATCAATGGAACATTGATTGAGGATGCTTATATCTATCGGCTGAACTGAGAATTCCGCCGCACAATCATTCTCTGCGCCCGAAAGCGGTACAGCTTCTCTGAACTGCGGGGGTGAACTTTACGTTCTATAGCGTAAAGAGAATTACCTATGGTGGTGAATCTTTTATTGCTTTTACGAAATCATATCTTTCCCTAACATTTATTGCTCATAGCATTACCTTTTTAATTCTGCTTGATAATACTGTAAGAACCTGGTAATAATCAGCTCATCTAAAGCTGATATAATTTGGCATCACAGCTCAAGTGGAATTCCAATTCAATTTCCCTTCATCGCGCAGAGCTCGAAATACCACTCTTGCTCTCTTGCTCAGTTGATTACCCGTTCTCAACTACTTTTTATTTAAAAGATCATAAGGCGTATTTGTTTACGACAACGAGGCAAAGCCTAAATCTAATCCATTGAATTTTAATGCTTTCCGCGATCAGGGGAATATTGTGGCGTAAAAAATTACGTCTTTTTTGGAGCCTAGTATTGATGTTAGGCGGATTGCTGGAGGTGGCACATGGATATTATAGAAAGGGTCTTAAATAGCCTGCTCACCATTAGCATTTTTTTGGCTGGGGTGTTTCTTGCCTTTGCTATACCGTTTGGGATTCATGTTTCAGATTTCCGGTTGTTCCCCATAGAAATTGGCATATTTCGTTTTGTCGGATTAATTCCTATTGTCTTTGGGGTGCTTTACGCAATTGGCGGTGCGTGGGGATTCATTTCGGTCGGTACGGGTTCGCCGATGATTTTTGATACGCCTGATGAACTCATTATCAAGGGATCCTATAGATTTGTAAGGAATCCTTTGTATACTGGATTCTGCCTGATATTATTAGGGGAGGCCTTCCTTTACGAGTCATCAGGAGTATTGGTCTACCTGTTGGCATTCTTTTTTATGTTCAATGTTTTAGTCTTACTTGCTGAAGAGCCCATTTTAAGAAAGAAATTTGGGAAGAGATACCAGGAGTATTGCAAATCTGTTCCTCGTTGGATTCCACGATTGAGGCCTTTCCGAGGAGAAATTTCAAATTCCTCCTAACTAAGCGGATGCAGCCGATAGCTAAACGCTACGGCTGATCCGCGATGTTAAGCGTTCTTGCTGCTTAGTGATGAAGGTGGCTGATGAAAGATCTTAAGGACCTTCTTGAAAAGCTGGGATTGCCGCCTGAGGCGATTATGGCAGTCATTGTTGCCGCGGCAATTTTCGTATTCTTCCTAAAACGCTTTCTTGACCGGAGGGAGAAACAAGAAATGGCAAGAATTGAAGATTTGCGTGAATACGCAAGACTTCAAGAAGAGGCATTACTCAAAGCTTATCGTTTGTTATTCGAGCAAGTGGATCTCAACAAACTGACACAGAAAGAGTTCTCTCAAGTTATTTGCCAGGCGGATGAACTGATTATGGACCCATTTACCCGTTATCGTAGAAATTTACCTGACGACATTCGAGCAAAAATCTACAATGACCTCCATAGCCCTATTGCGCAATTTAAGCCTGACCCGGCATTTCCACGTGAGGTCACTCCAGAGGCCAAACACACTCTGTCACAGTACGGAAGTCGCTTTCTCAAAGAAATAGAATCCACATTAACAATGATTCAAAACCATCTGAAAGGGGGCATATTATGAAAAAAATTGTCAACCTCAAAGTTAAGCCATACTTCACGCTACCACGCGGTGAAACGATAACCTTTGGAGGAAGTATGGTCGTTCTGAATGAAGACATTCTTAATTCGTCGGAAGTCAAGAAGGCAGAAGATGAAGGATTAATAAGAATAGAGGATGAGATTGAACCATCTGCTGGAGATAACGCTTAACAAAACGGTTGAGAGGGACGTGGTTTTCTCTGCTTCGCTCCGAAAACAACGCCTCTCACCTTATTGTTAGCCGTAGTCAATTGGAGTGGGGATTTCTCTTCGTCAAGGAGATGACCAATGAAATGGGTTATGGAAGCCAGAGAGCATGTTTATAAAATAATATCCAGATTTCCGAGCGATTTGGCTGAGGCAACCAAAGAAACGGCGATTGACCTGCTGTGCGAAGAGTTAAAGAAAATTCCGGTGCCGGTCGTAGGCACGGTACTTTCAAAGACAGTCCGGCAAGCATTCAAGTCAAAGGGTGCGGGAGGTCCAAATATAGAGGATGTTTTGCATATTCTACGGCAAATGCAATTGTCAGATGATGATTTTCTACAAGGGCTTTCTACAATAGGCGAAGATATCGGTCGTCTTGATACGCTCATTCAGTCTGTCAGGAATGATATCGAAGTGGCAAAGAGAGAATTGACAGTCCCTAGACCTATAATAAGTGAGCCTGAATACAAACCCAGCTATCCAACATTTGACAATGAATTATGGTTCGGTCTAATGAATATGGGTGGAGGTGCAATTAAAGTTCCTGAGATCGAGTTGGTTATTGAAAGCTATGAACCGGAAACAACGGTTGACTATACAGTACCGGCTGCTCCGCCCCTTATCCTTAGACTTAAGGCGAGGCTTTCTCCTTATATTCGGCATTATCCTCTCCTAAAACTCAATAATGAACCTCATCGTCGGTTTGGACCCTTTTCAGAAGGAGCTGAGGACGTCTGCATACAGATGTCATCTGAGGCAAATGCACGGTATCAAGTGAGGGTTCACATCCCATACCTAGATATGGCCACCAGTGCGGAGGGAGAATTGATCTATCCACCTCCCGACAAGAATCCGCTTGAGGTATCCTTTCCTTACGCCCCTGGCTGGGATACCAGCATTACCCCGGAAACCATGCTTGCGCGCAATGCAGTATTGTCTGAAATTATTACTACTTTCCGTAAGGCCACATCAATACTTGAAAAAGTAACGCCGTCTGATGAGCCAGAAAAAATTGAGAACATTGATCGTGACCTTCGCGAAATCGGTCTTTTTATGGGGATCAGCACTTTTCCAGGTTTACCCCATGTCCTGTCCGCTTTTACTGCTCCACTGGCACAAATGGCTCACCTGGAGAAGCGTCCCGATGTATTTACAGTGATTCTCAAGTTCGCGCATCAGTTGATCCGCTGCTACCCACCCGATTTCCCATTTGAACAACCCTTAGTTGATACAGTATGCGACATTGTTAGGAGACCAGAACTTGCCAATCAGGTTTCTCAATTTTTCTCGGAAGGGGATGAATTGACCCGACAAAAATGCCTTGATCAAATACTTGCCATGCTTTGATATAGGGTTACCGCTTGGGCTTTTGATTTAGCCATTATTGTTTGGTTGCTCACATGGAAGCATACTTACATATAAGAGACGGATATGAACGGCGGGGAGGCCTATGATCAACTGAAAAAGATCAGCCCTGATGTTAAAGTGCTCCTCTCAAGTGGGTACGGCATCGATGGCCAGGCCTCAGAGATCCTAGAGCGAGGCTGTGATGGGTTTATTCAGAATCCTTTCGATATGGCGGATCTCTCGCAGCAGTTGAGGAAAATCCTGGATAAGAGATAAAAATGAAGAGGGGGCTTGCTCGTTCGGATGGTTGAGAAAAAAGAGGCTCCTATGCCGAACATTTATCGCTCATTTGCCCATAGCCTTACCTTTTTAATTCTGCTTGATAATACCGTAAGAACCTGGTAATAATCAGCTCATCTACAGCTGACTTGATATTCTTCATCCCAGCTCAAGCGAACATGTGATTCGATTTCCTTTCATCACGCAGAGCCTGAACCACCACTCTCGCTCTCCTGCTCAGTTGATTACCTGCTCTCAACTGCTGTTTATTCGCCTTCGCCGGAATACTATTTCCCGCTTTCAGCGGGCCTGGAAGGATGATCTGCCGTTGCTAAAGCTTTGGCAGGACGGATGGCGGGGTGAACCGCGTCGAAGCCCGTTAGGACGAAGATGGGTTACGGCAACGAGACAAAGATGAAATGTAATACTTTGAATTTTAATGAGTTTCGCAATCAAGTGAATTTTAAGGCGTAAAAGATTACGTCTTTTTTGTAGTCTAGTATTAATGTTCGACGGTGGAGTATTATAGCTAAGCTGATGATCTGAAAAAGTAACAAAGACTTGGAGGGCTGCAACCATGGAAGACGCCATAGCAATAATGTTTCGCAAGGCCATCGCGGAGATCCTAGATGAGGAGCCGACTCGATGTCGTGACTGGGGTAGTGTGGGAGATTTGCTTCGCCAGCGGTTTGCTGGGATTACATCCCTCGTCGACGCTTTTCTAGAAACTGAAAGGCATCAGTTTAAGGAGAAATTTAAGGTTCGCGGAGTTGTCAATCCGCAGTACTTGTCCCGCGAGTTTGGCAAGCGCATGGTTTTTCTGTTCCTCGACGCTCGCGCGATTTCCTTCCGAGAACTCCAGAATCTACTCAAGGGGCTAGAAGGAGATGTTTCTTGCTTCAACGTCTATGGCGATTACGACGTGGTTCTCAAGTGTATTGGGGCCCCAGAACAGATTGACGAATTCGCCGCCCGTGATCTGCGCCCGAGGGGAGCAGACTATAGGATCCTCAGTGTTGAGAAGGTCTGCATCGCGGGGGGCCTTGAGGTCTCCGACCAGCCATGGCTCGCTCCTAGTCAGGCCGTTGATCTGGAGAAACTCAATGCAGTTAGCAAGAACTTTCTCATTGACATTGTGTCAGAGGAGGATCGGCAGGCGTTTCTGGAGCAAGGGCTGATCCTTGGTCCAGTTTGTATCGAAGACGTGGGATACACCGAGCGTTCCAGGGCACTGATAGGTGTGACCTTCCTAGCGAACTTCCGTCGGATACCGGAGTTCCCATCAGCAGTTCAAGGTCTTTCTGAGCTGGGCAAGATATCTGGCCTCTATCAGACGGCCGGTGAGTATTCTTACCTAATTGAGGTCATTGCAAACGACAACAAAGATCTAGATGTGCTTACAGACAGCGTAGGCGATCTATTTAACGGTGTAAGTGGGACTACATTTGTTATAGCGAGGACAGTATGGGACAATTGGCCCAGTCTCTCACACGTCGACATACGCTTGGTAGATGCGCGAAGTGCGGCGCAGGAAAAATTGGCCGAAGGCGTCAACGGTGCACTTGCCTTTCTTCAAGATAGAGAGCTGATGCAATTTCAAAGTTTTGAGCCGAATCGGGCGCTCTCGGTTCTTGGCCTTGTGCAACGCCTAAAGGACATTGACCTCTCTTTCCTTGATGACAAAGATATCTTTCGTGGAGATGCGGATAAGAATATTGCGTCGAGATTTCATTTCGCGCTGGATCAGTTCAAGAGTGGAACGATTGGAGGCGCTTGGGAGCAGATCGACTCTGCTATGACGTCAGCGGGCACTGCCTTAGAGGGGATACTCAAAATAGGCCTTAGTTACACTGTCAATGCGCTCTTTGAGCGGAAATTTGAACCCCGCCTTCGCAGTCGTCTGAATCTACCGAAGGGCTGGTGGTCTGATGAAAGCCGCCTTACTCTAGAAAAGATCTTGAATCGTTACGCTGTCTGGAATGAAGACGATGTTTTAGGCTCCCTTTTTAAATTTCCTCCAGAAGTAATGATCAATGCACCATTCTTTGCAGAGATCCGGAATCGTGCATCTCACTACAGTAGCACTGCCATTATTGAAGGGCTTGTTGTCGCAGAAGACGCGATCTTCCATGCGGTTCGAATCGCGCGCGAAGTGTATGAGCGAGTCTTGTGCCAAAAAAATATTTCGGAGATACAACAGGAAAGATTTGAGTTGGCTCTAGTTGCTGCGGCACGGTCAAAGGATGAACAGGCGCTGCAGATGCTCCTTGAGAACGATAGGATAAACGTTCGTGTCAACGAAGCCGTTCGGAACGCCCGTTCCCGCCTCTTAGAAGAAGGTATAGACCTCAGACGCGCTTTCGAGCTAATCGAGGCAAGGGGCCTACCGGATAAAAGTCCTGAGGATCCCGAGAGATGGACTATTGAGAAGATAAAGAAAAAGTGGCAAGACAGCGGTGAACGCACTATTGGAGATCTTCCGAATCAGGTCTGGACTGCGCTATGGCGAGTTTTGGAAAAGGTCATAGAGGATCTTTAAAACGGGGGAGGATTTGTGAAGGAAGCCGGCGTCGAACCTCCGCATTAAGTCAGACGGTCAAAGCTGGTGCTTTTTCCGCTGCTTATGCGGGCGATAGAGGCAGGTGATCTCTACGTTATGTGCCTATAAGGATATTAAATGAATAAAACGAATAGGTCAGAAATAATTGTGTCTAATATTAGAGTTAATTGCTCTATGCCTAGGTTTATTTTCAAAATAATTATTAACAAAATGAAAGGAATTAAAATATGACTGATTCAATTCTTCAATCTTTTCTCGATCATCGGTTTATTAAAACTGATGAATCTGAAAACATTACTCATCTAAATAAAGCTTCGGCGGAGCTTCAAAAAGACCTCGGTAAAAAAAAGAGAAAGATCATTCCCTATACATTGGTGGCTCTTGATCCTACTATTTCTGATGACGATCCCATTGTTCAAGGAGTTGAAGCTTTAATCATAAAAAAATGGTCAACTTTTCGAAACAGCGTCGCCAAAACAAGGGATACCCCAATTGCCTATGTCCAAGCAGTTATCCTAGAAGCATTAAATAAACTCAGCAAAGATGAAAACTTGGCTGCCATTATTTGGCATACAAGCTGCAATATAATCAGCAATTATAAACTGGCAGGACAGGAAGAAGTACTGATATCCTTTTTGCTGGATATAGGAAAGAGGGTTGAGGAAGTTGCCCGGAATAATTGGAGTATTTTGGGAAATGTTAAAATCGACACATTTGAGTCAATTGAACTTACTCTCCCAAAAGTGAGTCAAGGAAGGGTTGATGAAGCTGAGTTACAAGGTCATTTAAAAGCTGCGGCAGTTCATTCTGCTTGGGCGCCCCAGGCAGGTGGAGGTGAAAATCCCCAAACTCAAGCAACTAATAATTTTCAATGGCCGAAATTTTTTGCCGAAAGAGCTGCAACAGGGCTTTCGGAAGTAATCAATGCCGCCTTATCTACCCAAAACAAGTCACTAACATCAATTTCGAATTCTGTTCAAGAAGCATTAAGTTCATACTTGGCTAACCTTAAACCATACCTTGAACAGGTATCTTCTGCCATATTGCAGAGTTCGCAATCATTAAACAAACGTAGTGATCTAATTTGGTGGAGGCAAGCCCTTTATTCTCATAGACTAGATTCCAGTTACCGAACATTAGGCCCGTTAGCTTTGACCGTGGCTATGGCAGTTGATCTGGCTGATAATGTTTCTCCTATTTATCCCAAAAGCGTTGATTTTTTTCTTAGAGAAGCATTGCGCGATGTGCTGGGCGATGAAACGGACAAGGAAGTTGAAGTAACTGAACTGTTGGACCGGCTGCAACAACTTTCTGATGCCGAAAAGCGGTTGCTGGAAGATTTGTGCAATGAAAATCAAAGCCGGAAATCATTAGGTTCCTGTATGGCGGATATGATTAAGGGAAAAATCAATGCTGATGAGTTTTTTAAGCGTACCGGTTTAGAAAAGAGAGCTAAAATATCTTTTGGAGAACTCACCGTCTGGTTGTTTCACGATCTCCAGGCCAATACGCTTGCTAATGCGAAATCATCAAGATGAGAATTTAAAAAGATGAGAAACAAATGTAGTAAACCAGATTGCCCTGCTCCTAAAGGTCTGTGCCTTGAACACGCCAGTCCTGATTATCAAAAATGTGAATTTTGGCTGGGGCAAAAAACGGGCCAATCAGTAGAGAAGCAAAAAGAGGCCAAAAAAACAGCCCAACCCTTGCCTTGGACAGGTGAGCCGTTTCAACCGACCGACATCGAGATAGTCAGTCAACGATCTGTCCCATTGATCATTGGAATGGTAGGAGGCGCATATGCTGGGAAAACCTCCTATCTTGGGATGCTCTACACCCTTTTATTTAATGGATATAAGTTTGAACACTGGTCGTTTGTTGGAAGTTGTACATTAGCCGCATGGGAAACGCTGGCACAATATTTGAGAATTCAACCCGACGGGTATGTTAAATTTGCTCCACCAACGCCATCGAACCCTGATTTTTACAGCCTTTATCATTTAGCTCTGAAAAGAGAAGAATTGTTCAGAGATGTGTTGTTTGCAGATTCATCCGGGGAGGTTTTCAAACTCTGGTCTGAGGATATCCACGATCCGAACGCTGCGAACGCTTGCTGGATATATGAAAATTCTAATGCTTTCATTTTTATGGTCGACTCTGTCGCTTTAATAGACAGAAGAGGAGCAGCAAAGAGCGAAATTGTACAAATAGCCGAACAACTGGCGGCTAATCTAAAAGGCCGTCCTGTAACAGTTGTTTGGTCAAAGGCTGATCAAATTGCTAATATCCGAGAGAACATAAAAAGGGCTTTGGGAGAAGATTTAGCACTTGTATTTGGCAATTCACAGGTATTTGAAGTCAGCAATTTCCCCAAATCGATTCCCGATACATTATGCCATGAAAATAACTTTGCCGTCGTAGAATACTTGCTAGAAAAATTAAGCGAGACAAAAATTATTAGGCTTATGCCGCAAGTCAGCACTTCTGATGATCTGTTTTTTAATTATAAAGGATCGTATGGCATTGAATGATTCAATACTTATAATTGGACAACCTGACTCTGGTAAGACAACTTTTATTGCTCAGTTCCTTACTAGAATTAAGAAAAGGAAAAGTAGCATAAAACTTATCAAAATCCCTGAGAATATCAAGGCTATAACAAATGCCATAAACAGACTTTCTATGGGTGAAGAACCAGAACCCACTCCTGCAGATGAAAATGTAGAGCTGGTTATTTCGATTAATGTCGATGGAAAAGATATCGACATAGTTTTCCCTGATTATGGGGGAGAACAGGTCAATGCTCTGATTGAACTGATGGAGATTAATGAAAATTGGCAGAAACTGGTGACATGTAGTGATCGATGGATACACTTTATTCGGCCACACGAGATTACACCTGAGTATGACTTGAGTATCAGCAGTTATGATGAAATAGAAACAAAAGAAACCACATCCTTTAAAAGCCCTGGATTATCAAGTCAGAGTAAATTCATAGAGTTGCTTCAAATCCTACTTCACACAAAAAATAAAGGCATAAAACACTTAATTTCCATACCCAGGCTATCCATTGTTTTAACATGTTGGGATGAGTTGAATACTGATATGAAACCTGTTCAGGTTTTGCGGGAAAAACTGCCTTTGTTTCTCCATTTTATTGAGACAGTATGGGAAAAAGAGGCTTTTGAAATATTAGGGCTTTCTGCCCAAGAGTTGTCATTGAAAACGCAGGAGGCGAAGGACAAATACCTAGATGAGCTGCCAGAAAATATTGGATACATGATCGATCAGGAAGGGGTTAAGGATAAAGATATTACCAAACTAGTAAAAATAGCCCTTCAATTATGATAGTTCACCAAGCAATATACGGGGATAAATTAGGCTCTTACGCTCTGCTCAAAACAAGCTTAACCGATATAGAACTCGCAAAACGAATATGCAATGTTACTGATTTAATAGATCGACCTTCAAGCGGCCATTTAACTCAACCAGTTTTTCGTGGGTTCGCCTTTAATGACTCCTATATCTTCATCAAAACTTTTCCTGATAACGACCCCTCGGTCAGAAGGGGGAGAGTTCTGTCACATACTTTAATCATTGAGCAAGATGATTTAAATCAACTAAATGATCTGGAAAAGTTATTTTCACACTTCCTTTCTGAGCCAAATAAGAACCTTGAACTCCACCAGATATTGTTGGATGAAATTAATTCAATTTCGACTCAGATTATAAATGCTATATCCCGTGAAGCGGCTGCCATCAATGGCTTGCTTGATGTTTGGGACTTTGAAAACACCTTGGTTTGGATCGGGGAAGAGGGCTATTTTTCCTTTATTGCACATATTTGGTCACAACTAAACGGTAATATCAGGGCAACTGTAAAATTAGGAATAGGCTTCAGTCCACAAAAGGTAGATACTCAGCACCTAAACATACTCTATGTGCAGGAAGAATACGCGAATAAATGGCAGAATGTCAATTATTTTATAGTTGGCAAAACAGACACTGGTAGATTGGAATCGAAAGCTTCCTTTTTCCTTGCCGGAAATAAAGATAAAGCAAGGCCACTCAACGATTTGATCGATACTTTCGGTATCATACTCGGCAAAATTGAAGATTTGGCATATTTAGAGAAAGTAGTTAGTACGTACAAAGATTTATCTATTATTACAGAAATTAATCAATTGATCGTATTTTGTGACCTTATCTCTAAATATAGTCCTGATGAACGTGTGGCCAAAAATGAGAAAAAACGGATTCTGATCCAGATAACGTCATGTATACCAAACGCAACAAGCAAACAGATTATCGCTCTTAAAGATGCAAAATGGTCAGGATTCCCTAATGCAGAACAATTAATCGGCAATCAAGTAGCTTATTGGGTAGAAAAAAATCTTTTTAATTCAAGAGTTAATGAATCTGTTACAAGTGTTATTGTCAAAGCTTTCGACACGGCGAATAAGGTTCAATGGTGGAAAAAAGCGGTTACGGATAGCCTAAAATCCGTACTCGAAAACTGGAAACCTGCTTACGCAAAAGCTATATGGAATTGGTTTGGTGCTGATCATATTTTGGTAAAAACATTGGGAAACCTTATCCCAACTACTATTGATGTGGAAAGCCATCTCGTAAATAATTGGCCGAAGCCTAGACCGGATTTAGCCCGTGAGGTTAAGACATTTGCCAAAGATAGAAAATGGCTTACCCTCCACGGATTATCAGTTCTGCAACTTTACAGTCCCGAAGAGAGTATTCTTCATCAGTTAAAAATAGATATTGTGCAAGGGCATACATCAGCTCTGCAAAAAATGGGCGAATTGATAGATGATGAGGGTTTTATCCAACTTACTCTAAACATAGGCGAAAGCAGACTTATCGAAATTTCGGGACGTAAAGTGATGAATAATACTTATTTATTTGGCCGGATGGATGTGAAAAACGCAATTTGGAGACAAATCTGGTTAAGTAGTATATTGCAAGGCAATCAACCTTGGATAGGTATTAGCAATCCAACTACGATTCTTTTTGATCTCTTTGAAGAAATGCTGAAAGGTGAGAAAATAGATCCTCGATTACTGTCTATACTATGTAATTCAGATTTCAATGACCTTTCTAATTTTAAACAAAGAGGTGAAGTTTGGAAACACCTTAATGGAAACGTAAGAAACGGCTTCCTCAATGGAACTACATTAGGATGTGTGAAACTGATAGACAAACAAGGAATTAGCTTAAATGATTTTGAAGACGAGATTCGGAATTGTCTGACCAGCAAAGAAATTATAAATCAAGTCATTGAGGACAAAACGATATCGGTATCTACGAAGATATTTCTTTTTGAAGAGTTGTCAACCCTTGGTAAGGCAGAGTTTCTATTACTCTTGAATAAAGGGCCTTTCAGCGCAGCAGAATCTACACGCATAGGAAGATTGGTGCTTCGTAATAATTGGAGGAAAATCGCTGATATTATAGCTGATAAAATATCGATAAGAGCAGATTTGAAACCAGCTCTAGCAGAGTGTAAATCTCTTTTGGGCTTTTTTAAAAGGTTGAGTTTGTCACTATCGGACCATTTGTCTGAATCCTTTTCAGAAGAAGAATGGTGGTCAGCATTTACAGAACAATGCTATACACTATATCCAAATGGTCCAACGGAGATGGGATTATGGGAAAGAGCCGATGGCAAAAAATATGACTTGCCCACAAAAGGTACAGGCCGGGAAATTTGGGTAAATGCTATAATGAAAATACGAAATGGAATTTCAGATGTTGATGCCCGGAAACTCTTACAAGAGATGCTAAAGGACTACCGTTTAAACACTGAATTGATACAACTAAATAAAACCATTAGGTAAATTATGAAAAATAGGAACTGTATACTAGTGCTCACAGCACTCCCGATAGAAAGAGATGCTGTAATCAGTCACTTAGTTGATGTTAAATTAGAAAAACATACTGAAGTTGGTACAGATTACAGCCGTGGATTGTATGCATGCTCATATGGTAATATTGATGTGGTTGTAGGACGAACAGATCAGACCAATGTCAATGCAGCATTTGAAACTGAAAGAGCCCTCCAATATTACAAACCATCCCATGCCTTTTATGTCGGTGTTGCCGGAGGTTTAAAGGATGTAAAAGTCGGCGACATAGTTATTGGCTCTAACGTTATCGGTTATGAACGCGGTAGAGCTGAGGATGATGAATTCAAATCAAGACCACAGTTTGGTGCATCTTCTTATGATCTCGAGCGTGCTGCGAACTCTTTTGCAAGCAGCAGTTCGTGGAAATCACTTGCGACCTCATTGGTAGATACTCGGTTCGCACCATCAATTTCGATTTTCTCAGGCACAATTGCTTCGGGCGAAAAAGTGGATGCCTCCTATAAATCTAGTCTGCATAAGTATATTAAGGAAAATGCAAGCCATGCACTTGCGATTGAAATGGAGGGATTAGGTTTTCTGACGGTTTGCATGACACGTCCAGCTGTAAAAAGCTTACTGCTAAGGGGGATTTCTGACTTAGTGAATGACAAAGGTAAAATGGATGGTAAAGGCTCTCAGTCTTACGCTTCTAAAAATGTAGCAGCGTTTTTATTTGGCCTGATCTCAGAACTCAATCTTATCGATGTTAAAAAAGAAATACCACAAAGCGAACAGTTATTCGAAATCGCGTGCAAACTCTACCCGAGAGGAATTGAAGATAGAAAAATATGGGAACGATCCGGGGGAGATCTCTCACTTGTGAATCTGAATACACAAGGAAAAGGACAATGGTTCGAAGCTATTAAGTTGATTGAATTAGGTGGTGGTGGAACCGAAATTTCACTAAATCGTCTTGTTCAAGAGATGCTGGAAGATTTTGACCAGAATGAAGATTTGTTGAGAATTTTTAACATGTTATGAATAGGGGACATAAGATAATTAGTTGGCAAAGGAATTTGAGCCTACTAATCAGTATGCATGTCAAGAAAATCGCCCATAGATGTCCAAGAGGTTCTTCAGCATTTCATCGGTCAAGGCATTCATCGCCAGGCGATTTTTTTTAGACAAAGCTGACTACAAGGATTTTCTCTATCGGCTTGTGAGAACGGGAATTTCCCGGTCTCCAGGGTTTTTCAGAGGCTTTTAACGTCGAAATCATATTCCTTGTTTCACGATTGAATAGTATAATCTTATGTACCTCCCGTATATTACTCAGGAGATGCATATGAAAAAGCAGACGCTCCTAGACCGATATCTTCTTTCAAAGCCTACCCTCAGAATGGTGATCGAATTTCCGATCATCGTTATCATTGGGATCCTGGGCGAGGTATTCTCATGGGTCAGGATACCGTTCTCCCCTTACTCAAACCTCGTTGGTGGAGCTATTCTCCTTGGGGCTTGGATCTTTCACGCATATTGTCACAGGGTTCACAAACAGGCCCATGAGCAGTCGGGGCAAATCGAGGGACTCGTCACAACGGGGGTGTTCTCTAAGATGCGCCACCCCATGTATCTGAGCTTGATTCTCATGTATCTTGGTTTGGCCATCTCATGGGGAGTCGTGTGGATGCTTGTTGCTTCGCTTGTCTTTTCGGCATCGACAGTGTTGATGGCGATCAGGGAAGAGGAGTTTCTGTCGCGGAGGTTCGGTCATCAATACGAGGAGTACATGCAAACAGTGCCGTGGCGGTTCATACCCAAGATATTCTGAGTGAAGGGGCAGAAGGTGATATTCCCCTCTAACAAACTCTAGATACCCGTCGATTCTTTTTCTGAATTAGTCAAGAATGGTTGAAAATAGAGAAGGATGCGCATAACATGAGCATCGAGCTGTCCGGGAAGCCACCTTTTCCCCGCTGCCGAGATCCGCGCACCAGCTCAGGCTGTGATGGGGGACACTCGTGCAGAACGTGCTTAAATTTTTTGGCCCTGGCTGTGAAAAGATGATGTAATCATGCCAAGGTATGCTAGTACTTATGTCAATGATAGTAACCATTAACAGGGTTCATCCTGATACGCCGTGTATAGAAATTTATCGAAACAGCCTTTGTTTGGACTGATTAATAAAAAAAGGAGGCAAATGCCAAATGAACGAGCCCCAAGATAATTTTGAAGATCAGAAAATAGAAATCACCGCACAGATTACAGAGCTATCCAGGCTACTTGGGATGATTCCGTCTGATAGTAGTATTGATGTTCACGAACCTATGACTCATAATTCTATGACGTTACAAAATTGGCTCAATGGTACTAGAGAGTCGTTTCTGAAATTATCTCTATTGATCAGCAAAGCATTAAATATTCAGTTGCAATAGGCCAAACTGATCATAAAGCGGGACGCTCTTTAATAATTTAATAAAATATAGTGCCCTTAAAAGTTACTAAATTTCTAAAGAGCGTCCCTCTTTACTCTTTAGGGACGCGGCTTGCCGCCGCGCCCCTCAGCTTTTCGTTCGCTTGAAGGATGAAATAGATGACAGGCAAAGAATTCATTAATTCAGTGGCAAATGGGAAACTGGATATCATCCAGATGATTCTGGACATTCTAGCTGAAACGGGATCGAAGTATTGCCTAATTGGCGGTCTCGCCGTGAACGCGTATGTTGAGCCGGTCGTAAGCTTAGATCTTGATATCGTGGCGGCGGTCGAAGATATCGAGACCATTAGCGAAGCGGCCAGAGGACGAGACTTTAGAGTTGAGAATTTCGAGCATAGCGTCAATATCACCAGCAAGGCTTCGGACTTGCGTATTCAGCTTCAGACAGATCCCCGGTACCAGGGGTTCATTACAGATGCGGAGACACGGGATGTGCTAGGATACAAGATGAAAGTCGCAAAGCTTAGAGACGTTCTGCAAGGGAAAGTTTGGGCTTACATGGATAAGGAGCGGCGGAAGAGCAAAAGGCAGAAGGATTTGGCCGATATATTGAGGATCACAGAAGCCTATCCGGACCTCGAAGAAGCCCTGCCGCAAAGCCTTCGGGATGAGCTGGATGAGGGATAACAAGCGAACCTTGATCTTTCAGCCGATAGCTAACTGCTGCGTCTGAAGAGCTCGTTAACTTCTAGATTATGAATGAATCAGAATTCAAATCTGCCACGAGAAAGTTCCTAAACCTTTTCTTCACATGATTTTCTGTATTAAAGCGGGTCGGGCCAAGCTAAGTAATTAAAATGCTTGAAACTATGGGAATAATATAGTCTGATTTGTAGGCTATATCGCTGTTTTTAGGGTCAAAAAGAGAATTATAAACGGAAATCCATGGCACGAGCAAAAAGACACTATGTTCCAGGACACATCTGGCATATCACCCACCGATGCCATAAGAGGGAATTTCTCTTGAAGTTTTCAAAAGACCGGCGGAGATGGCTTCAGTGGCTCTATGAGGCCAGACGACGCTATGGCCTGACAATCCTGGACTATATGGTCACCTCCAACCACATTCACCTTCTCGTCGTAGACGATGGTGATCGAGACATGATTCCGAGAGCCTTCAGCACCTTATAGAGCCCATTTTGGGGTCAAAAACGAGGATATAGGGCCTGAAAACACCTATTATTGGAATGTTTATGATGAATAATCAATAAGATAGCTTGGCCCGACCCTGAATTGAGCGATACTCTTGCATTAATGTTAGGCTTGACAACAATCAAACTATGAAGTACAATTGTACGTATGAAAATTGTTGCAGACACAAATACGTTTATCGCAGTGGCGTTAAATGAGCCCGAAAAGGACATGATAATCCGACTTACTGAAGAACATGAGGTGGTTGCACCTGAAGTATTGCCCTTTGAAATCGGTAATGCATTGACGGCAATGATGAAAAGAAATGCATTAGAGGCCGATGAGGTCGTTTTAGCGTGGGATATGGTTCAGCATATACCAGTTGATTTGCGGCCGATCGATATCCGAGCAGCTTTAGATATAGCAACTCAATACAACATATATGCATACGATGCCTATTTTTTGGAATGTGCTCATAATTTGCGCAGCCCATTATTGACCCTTGATGGGCATATGAAAGAAATTGCCCAAAAAATCGGCATTCAGGTTATGGAGTAACTATTATGAAGGTCTATACCTATTCCGAAGCAAGACAGCGCTTTGCCGAGGTTCTTAATATCGCACGTAAGGAAGAGGTGATTATAAAAAGGCGAGGCGGTGAAACATTTGCAATTGTCTTTAAAAAGACCCCAAAATCCCCCTTTGATATCCCCGGCATAAAAACCAAAGCGACCACCAAGGATATCCTTGAGGCCATAAAAGATTCAAGGGAACGGGTAAGCTAAATGGCGAACCTTTCGCAAGAGACGGACGCGGTTTGCCGACGCGCCCCTCAGCTTTTCGTTAACTTCTAGATTATGAATGAATTGGAATTCAAAGCCGTCGGGAGAAAGTTCCTAAACCTTTTCTTCACATGATTTTAGTAAGGATTCATCAGTAATCCTTTTTCCACTTTAGAAACTTATGGACTCTGCTAGATATATTGATTAATGAGGGTTTGACATGAATTTTATTCAGATCGTTTCCAGTTTTTTAATCCTTGCAGGTGCGGTAGTAATGGCGATAAATGTCTTCAAATTTCGAGCTCTCTTTTCTATGTTAAATCAGTTTTCTATTGAAGAATACGGGAAGACTAAACTCCTTTTTAATTTCCACTACATATTGATGATCTTTTTTCTCTTAGGCTTCGTGGTTGTGCTTTTTGCTGTTATCACGGAAATAGCATTAATCGGTGATCTGCTTATGGGAATTATTTTTCTCTTTGGTGCTATATTTGTCCTTTTTGGGATTCAACTCCAGCGAAGAATGATTGCCTCGATCGGAGCTAGCTATTCACAAGCATTAACGGCCAAGGCCAACCTGGAACGCCAACAAGGGAAATTGATGGAAACAAATGAACAACTCAGGCTAGAAATGGATGAACGCAAGCGGACGGAAGAGATGCTCAAAGAATCGGAGGAACGATATCGGGGGCTTGTGGAAAATTCCACCGATTTCATTTACACGTTAGATTTGAAAGGCAACTTTACCAATGTGAATAAGGCAGCGGAACATCTCACCGGCTATACAAAGGCGGAACTGACTAAGATGAATTTTAGAGATTACACGTCCGGGGACGCTCATGAGGAGATTTCTCGAGTTTTCAATAAGATCTCTCAAGGTGGGGGGCCCTTAAAAGACTATCCCCTTAAGGTGATTGTCAAAGATGGGACTGAAAAGTACTTCGAGACCAGTGCTGGCCCAATTAAGAAAGGAAATGAGATTATCGGGTTTCAGGGGAGCTCAAGGGATGTCACTGAACGGTTAAAGGCAGAGGAGAGGCTGCGAGAGAGTGAGGAAAAATACCGATCCATCCTTGAAGACATCGAAGAAGGTTACTATGAAGTTGACACGAACGGCGCCTTTACCTTCTTTAATGATTCAATATGCAAGATCCTTGGGTACACCAGAGATGAATTAATAGGTATGAATAATCGGGAATATACAGATAAAAAAAACACTAAAAAAGTATATCAAGCTTTCAATAAGGTATACACCACAGGAGAAGCTGCAACGGGATTTGAGTATGAGTTTATAGGAAAGGACGGGAACAAAGGATATATTGAGAGCTCTATATCACTGATGAGGGATTCAGAAGGTCAGACGATAGGGTTTCGAGGTATTGCCAGGGATATTACAGAACGGAAGCGGGTAGAAACACTCCAGCAGGAGAAAGTGGCCGCTGAGGCCGCCAACAAGGCAAAGTCCGAGTTTCTGGCCAGCATGTCCCACGAATTGCGCACACCACTCAATGCCGTTATCGGTTTTTCAGAGATCTTGCAGGATCAATACTTTGGCGAACTCAACGAGAAGCAGGCAGATTATGTTAATGATATTCTGGAAAGCGGAAAGCATCTCCTTTCCCTGATCAATGACATCCTGGACCTTTCCAAGATTGAAGCAAGCAAGGTTGAACTCGAACTGTCTATGGTGAACATGAAGGAACTTTTTGAAAACAGCCTGATCATGATAAGGGAGAAGTGCATAAAACATGGAATCAGTCTCATCCTGAACATTACGAAAGACCTGGAGGGTTTAGAGATTAAGGCAGATGAGCGAAGGCTCAAGCAGGTAATGTTCAATCTTCTCTCAAATGCAGCCAAATTTACCCCGGATGGTGGTGTAATTACGGTGGGGGCTGATAAAAAGACAGAAGATCTCATCATTAGCGTGAAAGATACCGGCATTGGCATTGCGAAAAAAAATCAAAAGAAGATCTTCGAGGAATTCTATCAGATCAAAAGTAGTCTTGCAGATAAGACTCCGGGCACGGGACTAGGCCTCTCTTTGGTTAAACGCTTAGTGGAGATGCATGATGGGAGAGTCTGGGTGGAGAGCGAAGGTGTGGGAAAAGGGAGCCGATTCAGCTTTTCCCTGCCTGTCAGGTGATCGGGAGGCAGGGAAGTAAATTATGGGAAAAGTCATATTGATTGTCGATAATGATCCCAAAAGTCTAAAGCTGGCTCAAGACCTGCTCCAGATTGGAGGATATACGACGCTGGAGGCCACCGATGGAAAGCAGGCAGTTGAAATAGCCAGAGCCAAGAAACCGGATCTTGTCCTGATGGACCTTCAGCTGCCGGTCATAGACGGTTTCGAGGCCACAAAGATCTTAAAGGCCAATGCCGTGACTAAACACATACCAATTGTTGTCTTGACATCCTATGCCATGAAAGGAGATGAAGAAAAGATAAAGGGGGCCGGTTGCGATGGATATATGACCAAGCCTATTGATACCAGAGAATTTCGGAAAAAAATCAGGCAATATTTGGAGAATAAAAATTAAGAGGGTTCGCGCAGAAATTGCTTTAAATAATTATTTTGTAACTACTCAGGTAGATAGGTTGTAGGCTGAAGACTGTTAGGAAATGACGGGGATACGGCGTATTTTGAAGACATGCTTGGCACCAAAAGCTAATGTTTCTTCAACAAAGTTCGGCAATAGTACTCCTCTGATCACTTTAAGCCTTCAGTCTAAACAGCTTCAGTCTGACTACGTGAGTAGTCACATTACTTTTAGATTTTAATAAACGTATCCTAAGCCACGATCATCAAGACCAGATGCCCCAGGGGCTCCTCGGCATGTCACCGGTCACGGCATACATCGCCAGGCGATTTTCTCGGGCAAAGCCGATTTCAAGAATTTTCTCCATTGACTTGTGAGAACGGGAATTTCCCGGTCTCCAGGGTCATGTAGAGCCCTTTAAGGTCGCACTCATATTCTTTGCTTCACGATTGAATAGTATAATCTTCTGTACGCATATTCCTACTAATCGGAATCTCCTCAAGGAATTCAATTGCGCGAGGCTGTGAGAAGGCTCATAAAAAAGGCATCACAATATTCCCCTCTAACAAACTTCAAATACAGAAGGTTGCTTTTTGTGCCTTTGATCATTTCCTTCTTCATACCCGCATGTGCGCCGTCAACCCGAATTAAAAGCTCAGTGTACGACATCGACATCACTACATATCTCTACAAACCTCCTGGCAATGGACCTTTCCCTGCCGTCATTGTTCTGCATACGATCGCTGGTATGCAGCCGCACGTCCTTGACTTTGCAACAGCTTTGTCACGCAAGGGGTATGTAACCTTAGCCGTCGATTATTTTTCTGGCCGTGGGAAACTTCCCCCGAATAGCCTCGGTTATAGTCAACATATCCAAGACGCCTATGACTATCTGAAAATGCTCCCCATAGTTGATCCCGAACGCATCGGCATGGTTGGGTTTTCCCTGGGGCCGAGGAAGGCATTAGAGTTTGCTGGGGAATCAAATAGGCCACTTCGGGGGATCGTGAGCTATTATGTCGGACGTCTCTACTTCGTGCCTTCAGGTCTCCACGAATATCCTCCCCTTCTCTTTTTACACGGCGAATTAGATCAGGAGACAGATCCCGAAATGGTTCGATCATTTTGTGCAGCGCAAGAGAGAATACAA
The DNA here is from genome assembly GCA_964549945.1 of uncultured Desulfobacteraceae bacterium. Classification (GTDB taxonomy): domain Bacteria; phylum Desulfobacterota; class DSM-4660; order Desulfatiglandales; family B25-G16; genus B25-G16. Next base: position 33,926 of record CAZJXD010000032.1, read on the forward strand.
AAAGTCTGCGAGTTTCATATTTACCAAGGAGTACGGCATGCCTTTACTCACCAGTCTCGATATGGCGGCTACGACGCTCGCGCTACGGCTGATGCGTTCAAGAGAGCGGTGATCTTCCTGGACAAGTACGTAAAGAATAGATCAGAGTAAGGCCTTACACATCGGCCCTCCTAAACATGGCTTTGCGATTCATCATTTCATCCATGGCGAACTTTTATTACATCACAACACCCAAAGAGCACGGTTTTGATAATATTGCTTGCTTTTATGTGAAAAGTGGTTATATAGTGCATTAGTTGCATAGAGCCTTTTTGGCATCGACACGAAAACCCGTAAAGAACTCTAGACAACTTCTTTACGGGTTTTTTATTAACGCCGTATAAAACTAATTTCCAGAGGCGCTCGTAAAGGAGGATCGAGCGAATGGGATTACATGCCGGTGCGTTAAGGAAGGAGGGCTCTTCTTTGACCACGGTAAACGCTATCGAGCGGTAGTGTATGAACTCAGATAAGGAGGAGGAACATGAATATTTATGTGGGGGATTTATCCTTTGAGGTGACAACGGAAGATCTTCGTCAGGCCTTTGAGGCCTATGGCGAAGTAAACTCCGCAAACGTTATTAGAGATAAATACAGCGGTCAGTCGCGAGGTTTTGGGTTTGTGGAAATGCCCAATGACGGTGAAGGGCAAACGGCGATTAAGAACCTCAACGGCAAGGAACTATCCGGCCGGCAGATAAAGGTAAGCGAGGCGCGTCCTCGCGCGGACCGCGGAGGACCCGGAAGGCGCGGTGGCGGTAGAGGACGGTCGGGTTTTGGCGGTGGAAGACGATACTGATCCGGTTGTTTCCCCGTTGCTGGGCCGGACAATGAATAAAGGGTAAAAATCATACAGAGGAAAAGGCACGGGAAGAGTCTCGGGCCCAGATCCAACGGTTCAGCCCGTCCACCATGATATAAACGTGCCTGCGCGGGCTATATAAAAGAAGTCGTGGTTCAGGTTTGCCCTCCCGGAGACAAGAGACTCCTGTGTGTGGAATGCTTCAGAGAACAGAGAGCTCCTTGATGATCCGAGGTGCCATTCTTGCCTATGCGAGAAAGAAGGGTTTCATACCGAGTCTTCCAATCCATTTCTGCCTGATGTAATCACTGCCTGCCAGCAAGTCGTGTGAAATCATGCAACTCATTGGTTTGGCGTAACAAAAGAAAGGAATAACTCAGTTCCTTATGGACGGAGCTATGCAAGGATTCACTATGAAGTTTTCAGAATTAGATTTAAACCCACAGATCCTGAAGGCCCTTGCTCACATGGGCTATCAGGATTTGACACCCATACAGGAAAAGACCCTCTCTCCTATCCTGAACGGCAGGGATCTTTTTGCCAGGGCGGAGACCGGCTCGGGCAAAACCGCGGCCTGCGGTATTCCACTGGTCCAGATGATCGATCCCTCGCTCAATGCCATCCAGGCCCTCATCCTGGTTCCTACCCGTGAACTGGCGCTTCAATACGTGGAGGAGATCGATAGGATCTCTAGGTTCACCGATGTCGCGCCCTTTGCCATGTTCGGCGGATTCCCGGTGGAGATCCAAAAGGCAAAATTACGGCACAAGGTCCATATCCTCGTGGCAACGCCAGGACGATTGATCGATTTTATCTATCGTATCAGGTCGATTGATCTGTCTTGTGTGCGCACCCTGGTTCTGGATGAAGCGGACGAGATGCTGAACATGGGTTTTATTGAAGATATAGATTTCATCATGTCATGCCTGATACACGAGCACCAGACATTACTCTTTGCGGCCACAATGCCCGAAGAGATCGATCGATTGGTCAGGGCCTATCTTAAAGAACCCGTCAGGGTGGAATTAAATAAAAAACAGGTGGCTCCTCATAGTCTCGTTCACCATTTTCAGTATACCCGGCGAGCTGATCGGCTGGCTGCCCTGATCGACTACCTGAAGAGGGAGGAGATCTCCCAGGCCATCATCTTTTGCAATACACGAAATCATGCCGAGAGACTGATGCGGGAGCTGGAGGGGAAATTCAAATCCATAGGCTATATCCACGGAGGCCTGGACCAATCGAGGCGAACATCGATCTTCGAGCGTTTTCGCCGAAACGAGATTACCCTCATGGTTGCCACGGACGTTGCCGGTCGGGGACTCGACTTCAGCCATGTCAGCCATGTGATTAATTATGACTATCCTTTAGGCCTGGAACCCTACACCCACAGGACAGGAAGGACCGGGAGAATGGGGCGGCCAGGCATTGCCATGACCTTTGTAACAGATAATGAGTTGAGGGTCGTGAAATCCCTTCTTAAGAGGAACCGCATTGATCCCGTGTGGCATGGCACGGTGCCCGACATCCAGGCTGCTTCCGAACAGAACCGGAGACGAGACCGCAGAAAATTCCGAAAAAAGCGGACCGGCCGGGAAAGACAAGCACCTCCGCACGTTTTCTCCTCCAGCCCCGAGGCACGCTCTTTGTAAATCTATCATATTGAGCTCGCTTCACATTCGTTCATAATGACCCCTATCAATAGTAGCCGTTTGAATGCAACTTGGTATAAGGACCGATTACCCGTCGATTATTTTTCCGAATCAGTCAAGAATGGTTGAAAATAGAGAAGGATGCGCATAACATGAGCATCGAGCTGTCCGGGAAGCCACCTTTTCCCCGCTGCCGAGATCCGCGCACCAGCTCATGCTCGTTAAGCAACAAACTTATGTCATAACTCTTTCATTTCACAAATCTCTTGATTTGCGCCAAGGAGGTAATATGAAGCTTTCAAATAAAACCGTTCTCGTGACCGGAGGCACCAGTGGTATCGGGCTCGGCATTGCCGAAGCTTTTTTCCGATCGAAGAGCAAGGTCATCGTATGTGGACGTGACCGGGAGAAGTTGTCGGCGGTGGAAAAAGAATTCCCGGAGATCGCGGCAATACCCTGTGATGTCGGAAATCCCCAACAGAGGGAAAACCTCGCCGAGGAAGTGCTTCGCCGCTTTCCTGAGCTCGACATTCTGGTCAACAACGCAGGGATACAGAGATACATCGATCTGAAAAAAGGATATGACGAACTCAAATCAGGCGAAGACGAGATTGCAATCAATTTTGTTTCCACGGTGGAGTTGACTGCTCTCTTGATCGGCCATCTGATGAAAAGACCGTCAGCCGCGGTCATCAATGTGAGCTCAGGGCTTGGGTTCATGCCAATGCTCAATACACCTATCTACAACGCAACCAAGGCCGCTATTCATACCTACTCTCTTGTGTTGCGGCACCAGCTCAAAGACACCTCGGTAAAGGTTGTTGAGATCGTTCCCCCCATGGTCGATACCGGCCTGAACAAAGAAGGACGTAACGCCGCCCATCTCAAATTCAGAGGGATCAGCCTATCGGAATATATTCCGACCGTTATCAAGGGGCTTGAGGACGATGTGGACATGATATTCTATGGCGACGGAGAGCGAATTATGTCTGAATCCCGCGGTGAATCGGAAGGTCGTCTGCTCAAACCATCCTGGTGAACCGGCGGGATCGCCTTTTGGCAACAGTCGGCTTTCGTGTATCTTGAACAATCGGCTGATCAAGGAAGACAGCAATGAAGGTGGTGGAGGAATACTATGAAAAACAGCGAGATTAGGGATCCGGAGTCCATCACGCTTCCCGAGCCGGTTTTCGACCGGTGCAGGTCAGTTTTCGAAGCCCTAAAGATGAGAAGAACCTCCCGAGCCATCAGCGATGAAAGAATCTCGCTTCAGATTCTGTCAGATATCCTCTGGGCTGCACAAGGGGTCAACCGCGTTCAAGGACCTTTTGGAGACACTGGAAGGACCGCAGGATCGGCGAGTAATTCGCAGGAGATAGGTGTCTATGTTGCCATGAAGGAAGGGACGTATTTATATGAACCTGATGCTCACAGGCTGGCCCTGGTTGCAACTGGCGACAGCCGCGCTCTGGCGATCGGTCCGGGACAGGGAAGGGCAGGCGCGAACGCCCCTGTGCGTCTCATCTACGTTGTCGATACCGAAAGGTTCAAGAATGCAGGGTTTCAGGAACCAGGGCTCTATGATCCGGAGATTCAGAAATCATATTACTTTGTCGATACTGGTCTGATCGCACAAAACGTCTATCTGGCATCGTCTTCGTTGGGACTGGCTTCATGGTTTCACAACTGCAACAAGGCTGCAATCCAGAAAAAGCTCAATTTGAAGCCGCATCAGCATGCGCTTTTTGGACAGACCATCGGGTATGCTGAGGATTGAATATAGTGCGTCCATTTGTAAATAACTAAATTCTATTTTTGGACAACCTTGTACGATGGGACCAAAGGCGAAATCTCGATAGGGGGTGAATGAGCCTTTCGCCCGGAACGGAAAAAGAGAGCTCCGGCCTATAAAGGGGAGTGATGAAACGATAGACGTCAACGAAGAAGAAATGGAAAAGAAGGAGGCGTGAAGTATGGAATATCCGAATCTTTTTTCGCCACTATCCATAAAGGGGTTGACGTTTCCCAACAGGATTATGAGGACCTCCATGGTCTCCGGACTCTCGACAGAGGATGGACATGTCACACAAGAACTTAAGGCTCGATATCAGCGAGAGGCCCAGGGAGGCGTCGGTTCCATGGTGGTTGAGGCGGCAGTGGTCCTGCCGTCAAGAAGCTCCTATAATCTTCGCATCAGTGATGATCGCTTTACGGATGGATTAAAAGCCCTTGTGGATGGTGTACGCCAGGTGAATCCGGGGCCAAGATTGGGCGTTCAGATCATGCATTTCTTGAAGATAGCGAGAAGCGGGTGGAGACAAAAGGTGACGGACTTCAAACCTGAAGACCTGCCGGTGATCGTTGAGCAACATGTGAATGCTGCAAAGCGTGCCGTAGCAACAGGATTTGATTTTATCGAACTTCATATGGCCCATGCCTATACACTCTCCTCATTTTTATCCTTGTCCAATGAAAGAACAGATGGATACGGCGGCCCTCTGAAAAATAGGATGAGATTACCCGTAGAGGTTTATGAAGGGATACGTCGGGAGGTCGGTGACGAGTATCCCCTAGGGGTGAGGATCAACGGAGAGGATTTCACCATAAAGGGAACGACGTTGCTTCAAAGCACGCGAATAGCCAGGAAATTTGCTGAACTTGGGGCGGGCTACATCAGCGTGTCTGCCGGCAGTCGATTCGAGGATGCCCCTTTTCCGCCCCCGAATACGCCGCCGGATCCCATTTCCGGTTATAGCGGGCACAGGATGAGCCCGGATTGGTGGTTTCCGGATATGACCCATGTGTATCTTGCGGAGGCCATTCGTCAGTATGTCCGGGATGCCGGCTTTGAAGTGCCGGTGGTGACGGCTGGCAAGATCAGAACGCCCGAACAGGCCGAACGAATCTTGGCAGAGGGCAAGGCTGATATCATCGGGCTTTGCCGGGCCCTCTTATGTGATCCGGACTTTCCGAAAAAGGCAAAGGAAGGTCAAGCCAAGGATATCGTTCAGTGCACCGCGTGCAATTGGTGTCTCGAGGCTGACTCCAGGATGGAAAAGGTTAACTGCTCCCGATGGCCTGAGGGCAACCTGGCCGCGCCCACGCCCTGGCATAAAAAGGATGCACGCCCCAGTGCCCTTTCCAGGGATGCTGAGGCGGGCTAAGGGAGAGAATCATGAAGGAGGATTAAGATGGCGATAAAAAAGATCGGGGTATTAGGGTGCGGTCAGATGGGAACTGGGATCATGCAGGTCTTTGCCCAGGCGGGATACGAGGTCATCGCTGTGGGCAGGGGTCAGGACAGGTTGGAGAAGGCTTTAACATCGATCGATAAGAGGCTCGCAGGCCGTGTTGAAAAGGGTAAGATGACCCAGGATGAGAAAGACAGTATCATGGGTCGTATGACTACGAGCATGAAAATGGAGGACTTGAGCGATTGTGATTTAATCGAGGAAGCGGTCCCTGAAGATCTGGAATTGAAGAAGAGGGTTTTTGCTGAGCTGGATAGGATCTGTAAACCTGAGACAATACTTGGGACAAATACCTCCGGTTTATCCGTCACGGATATGGCAGCAGCCACAAGTCGTGGTGATAGATTACTGGGAATGCATTTTCATAATCCAGCACCGGTGATGAAACTCTTAGAACTTGTGCGGACCATAATGACGAGCGATGCAACCATTGAAACGATAAAAAAATTTGGAGAGACCCTGGGTAAAACCGTGGTCGTTGCACCTGATATCGGTGGTTTTATTGTTACGAGACTATTTACGCCATTCCTTCTAGGTGCCGTTCGCATGTTGGAGGCGGGAGTTGCGACCAGGGATGAGATCGATATCTCCATGAAAATGGCTGTGAACCATCCCATGGGTCCTCTTGAGGTCATCGACTTTATCGGGTTGGACACCGAACTATCTATCGCCGAAACCCTCTATGAGGAGACCAAGGATCCCAAATATGCGCCGCCTCTTCTTTTGAGAAAGATGGTGACTGCCGGATGGGTCGGGCGAAAGACGGGCAAGGGTTTCTATGACTACAAATAGTCTTGTGAAAAGTAACGGATAGCCCAACATGGCGCTCCGGTGGACAGCTAAATCGCTGCTGCTGAGCTTTATGAGACCGCCATGATCAAGATGGATGGGATAAGGAAGTGCGGGACGAGAATTACTCCTCTATCTGCGTGGTTTTGCTGTCTGCCCTGGTAATGTAGATGTGGGAGAATTCCGAATCCTCGGTGGCACCGTGCCAGTGTTTTTCACCAGCCGGAAACAGAATAATATCCCCAACGGAAACCACCCGCTGCTCCTGTTCAGTTGCCACGATGCCCTTTCCTGCCGTTACAATGAGGACCTGATCACTCTTATGGACGTGGAACTTGTTTCTGACGCCCCTCCCGAAGTTGACGACGTTCATGGTAAAGTCCCCGCCTTCGGGGATCAATTGTTGTGCGGTTACCTCTTCGCTGGTGAAGAGCGTGCTTACCCTGGGAATCTTCGGAACATCATCCATACTCACGACATGCATTTCGACCTCCTACTCTACTTTCGATTGATGTTAAAAGAGTGGCTTATGGGATATCCTTACATTAATTACTGCGTCCATTTGTAAATAAGCAAATTCCAATTCCGGACAACCTTGTACGATGGGACATGCCTAAGGGGTTATTGATACTTCGGCCACATCGAGTGCTGGATCTCACCGCTGTCAGTCATTGAGATACGGTACGCTCTAATGTTGCCGTGTGATTTATGTTTGGCCGTTATTCTGTCTTATTGTCCTGATTCGGCGCGTTTTCAAGGAGTGTCCGACATGAAGTTTCCAATGTATCGAGTTTGGTTCTCACCACATCCTAGATAACCGGCAGACTGATCCCAAAATACTCGTGAATTAGTATATTGCGAATGCCGATGATTTTTCGCCATTCGATTTCCGGTGCCGCGGCGAGAACCGATTCCGGTATTCGTCCAGCGGCTTCGCCGATCACTTCGAGGTTGCGGACCACTGCATCCTGAGTTTTTCTGTCTCTTGTTAACGCCTCGTAATCCATGCCAGTCGTGTACTCTCGGATACGCTCTATGGCCTCCAGGATATCGTCCAGATAGAGCCGGTAATCCCTAGGCATAGATGGCCTCCCGCTCGATGATCGGTTTGAGGCGGGACTTTACCGTGTCAGCCAGTACCAGGTCCACCGAATGTCCGAGTATCTCCTCCAGCCTGAACTTGAGATCCATATAATGGTCGAACGTAGGCTCTTCCAGCTCCACTATGATGTCAACGTCGCTGTCCGGGCCTGCATCGCTTCTGGCGAACGATCCGAAAAGGCCGATGTGCCTGACAGAAAACCGATCACTGAGTTCCTGCCGCTTTTCGCGGATCACCTGGAGCAATTGTTCCCTTCTTGCTTTTTGTTCTTTCATTTTTCCTTCCACCTTCATTTGAAATCCTGGGGATGGCTATCGGCAAAATAAGTGTACCGCGCTCTCATCTACAGAAAGCCATCGATTTTCCAGCTCCAGTTGCGCATGGTCCCGTCCTATTCTCGAAAGGCCTCAGCCCTTCAGGTGAAGGATCGGTCAGCTCCGGAGGAACTCCATTTGCTTTCATCCAGAACAAATTAACCTAAATTGTATTAGATCCAGCCTTCTTGTCAACCGGTTTCGCCGGAATTCTCCGAGTTTATGACCGTGGAGACCATAATCATGCCGAGACAGGGCTATTTCCCTATCATGCTGCGCCAGGGCAGGCCGAAAAAAATAGGAATGACCAAGTTAAGTAATTGTTTTTTGGTCCTTCACACTTTTGCATGGGTGAACCTATATATTGTGGCCATGTAA
>CAZJXD010000033.1:0-42093 GCA_964549945.1 uncultured Desulfobacteraceae bacterium
AATTCGTACGGTTGTTCCCAGTGCGCCGTGGCGGCTCTCCATGAAGTCATAGGTTTTGACGACATCATCGTAAAAGTTACCACTTCCCTGTGCGGTGGGACCGCCTCCCAGGCTGTGGGAACCTGTGGCGCGCTGGCGGGGGGCATTATTGTTTTTGATTACTTCTTTGGACGTCCGGCCGAGCCTCTGTCCAGCGAGGTCATGATTCAGGATAACCTGATGGCCCTTGAATCGGCGCAAGAGGCCCCCAAGGAACTCGTCCAAAAATATATTGGCAAATATGGCACGATTAACTGCGCTGGAATCATGACCCAGAAGTTCGGCCGTCCCTTTTATTTGAATGATCCGGATGAATTCAGGAAGCTTGAAGAGGCCGGTGGGCATAGCGATCCCAAAAAATGTGTGGACGTGGTCGGCCAGGCGGCCTCCTGGGCAATGGAAATCCTGCTCGACAAAGGCGCCGTTGAACTGTGATCGAACCACCTGTGCATGGGGGCAAACAGACGGAAATGACAGTCAATAACAAGGCGGGGGTTAAGGGGGTCACATCTTGTTTTGTGAATTGCGGAAAACGCCCCATGAAGAACTTAGTCTAGCTAATTCACAATGCAAGATGTGACCCCTGAATACTTATCGGACTTGGCGTTTCCTCAATGTTGGTACGATGGAAGCTCAAATAAGCGCCCTGAACCTGTCAGTCCACCCGACCGGTGTTTCGCTACGCTTTAAACCTGCCGGTAACTTCAGCGTTCGGCACTGCAAGGGTCATCCTAGAAAAAGCATTGGCAAGCCTCCTTCAATCCTTGACAAAAGACCTTTTTATGGACTATATTTGGTCATAGCCAAGAAATGGAGGTATCCTTATGAAACTATCCAACCAAATCAAACCTATAAGCTACTTGAAGGCCCATGCGGCTGAAATCGTAAGGAAATTGGGTGAACAACGAGAACCACTGGTCATCACCCAAAATGGTGAAGCCAAGGTAGTTTTACAGGACATCGAGAGCTACGAGCAAACTCAGGAGACAATGGCCCTCTTGAAAATTCTAGCCCTCGGGATGCGCCAAATTGAGGAAGGTAAGGTCTTGCCTGCTGAGGATGTGATAAGACGGCTGCGCGAAGGGCAGGAGGCTCGGTGATGGTATTCGCGGTTTTGCTGACCAATGACGCGGCACGCGATCTTGACGAGATTTATAATTATATTGCTCTCCACGATTCTCCCCAAAAAGCCGACTACGTTCTGGAGCGGATCGAGAAAGTGTTTTCCAGCCTGTCTGAGTTCCCCGAACGGGGTGTCTATCCGAAAGAATTGCTGGCGCTGGGGATTCGCGAATACCGAGAGATCTTCTTTAAACCTTATCGCATCGTTTACCGAGTTATGGACAATATCGTGTACATTCTTCTTATTGTTGACGGCCGTCGTGACATGCAGTCCCTGCTGCAACGGCGATTGTTGAACGCGTAGCGAAGTGCAAATTTGTATATCAGCCTACCCCATCCTGTATCTCTATAAGCGTCCTCATTTTTTTCCTCCATTTGGATTCGGCGCTTTCCTAAAGTCCCCTTTTACTGATTGTTCCCAGGACGAATAAACATATTGACCGGTTGAGGCTATTCTGGTAATAAATGAATGATTATTCATGTAAAATGTAATCGTGGGTCTCCATTCGAGAAGGGGCGGTTCGGCGCATCTAAGAAGGGGATATGAGACACAAGAGCGATGAAAAATACCGAAAGATAATCGCCGCTGCCACGAAGATCTTCGCCCAAAAGGGCTTCTTCAAGGCAAAGGTGAGTGAAATCGCGAAGGAGGCGGGAATTGCCGACGGAACGGTCTATATCTACTTCGAGCATAAAGACGATATCCTTATCTCCCTCTTTGAGGAAAAGATGCAGGAAGTCCTGGACAATATGAAGGAGCAAATTGCCCTGGAGACAGATCCTTTGAAGAAGATCGAGAGGTTCGCCCTGGTTCATCTCAAGCTGATCGAGGATCACAAGGATATCGCCGAGATTATTCAGGTGGAACTCAGGCAGAGCAGCAAGTTTATGAAAAACTACCACAACACGAAATTCTTCGAGTACCTTGACCTCATCAGCAATATCATCCAGGAGGGGAAGGAAAAGGGCGTCATCAGGGAGGATATTATCCCCGGAATCGCCAAGAGGGCATTCTTCGGTGCCTTGGACGAAATGTCGAGGTTCTGGGTGTTGTCGAAAAATCCTAAATACGATATACAAACAGCCTCAAGGCAGATAACTAGTTTCTTTATAAATGGCATAAGAAAGCACGAGGTCTGAATTTCCCGGCCCTAAGCCTTTTAACCGATCTCTATTGACATGACACTCACCGAAATGGTAAAGATCGTAGCCGAAAAACTGCCTTTGATCTCATGCTGTGGGAGCCCCTTTTAATGGACATTTAATAACCATCAGAAAGGAGACGGAAAGTGAACTGCATAGTGTGTTTAAAACAGGTGCCTGACACGGAGACCCAGATCAAGATCGCCCAAGACGGCATGTCAGTGGTGACCGACAACATAAAATGGGTGATGAATCCATACGATGAGTATGCTGTTGAGGAGGCGCTCCGAATCAAGGAGAAATTCGGGGGCGAGGTCACCGTGGTCGGGGTAGGACCAAAACGGGTAACGGAATCTATCAGAACCGCGATGGCCATGGGTGCCGATAAGGGTATACTAGTCGATGACCCATCTGCTGCCGGAAGCGATTCCCTTGGCATTGCCAGGATTCTCGCCGCGGCGATCAAGGATCTCGACTATGATATTATCCTCTGCGGGAAACAGGGAGTGGACGATGACTATGGCGTGGTTGGTTCCAATTTAGCCGAGCTTTTGGGCATCCCCCAGATATCAGTGGTGGTGAGGCTCGAGGTGAGCGAAGACGGCGCAACCATAAAGGCTCATCGTGAGGTAGAGGGAGGAACCCTCGTGATCGAGGCTCCCCTGCCGGTGTTGATTACCGCACAGAAGGGGCTCAACGAACCGAGGTACGCGTCACTTCCCGGCATCATGAAGGCCAAGAAGAAGCCCCTCGATGTCAAAACCATTGCGGATCTCGGCCTGGATGCGGCACAGGTTGGAGAAAGCGGTTCGAAGATAAAGGTCCTGCGCCTCACACCTCCTGCCGAGAGAAAGGTGGGGAAGATAGTGGAGGGAGAAACGCCTGAGGAGAAGGCCGCCAATCTCGCAAAGCTTCTTCGTGAAGAGGCGAAGGTTATCTAGGGGAATCCCTTTTAATACGAGATAAAGGAGTTGAAAAATGGCACAGGGTATTTGGATAGTCGCTGAACAAAGGGAAGGAGAACTGCGGAAGATATCTTTTGAATTGGTGAGTGAGGGGAGACGCCTGGCCGATCAGTTGGGCCAGCCTCTCACCGCACTCCTGTTGGGTTCAAATATCAAGGACAAGGCATCGGAACTCGCCAAGTATGGCGCCGATAAGGTGATGGTCGCCGAGGATGGGCGGCTGGCAACGTACACTACCGGTGCTTATGCCTCGGTAATCGCGGAGCTGGCTAAGAAACACGAGCCCGCCATCATTCTACTCGGGGCGTCTGTTCAAGGGAAGGACCTTTCTGGACGGCTAGCCGGAAAGCTCGGCGTGGGTGTAGCCCAGGATTGTGTTGAATTCTCCACAGACGGAGGCAATCTGGTGGCCAAGAGGCCCATCTATGCGGGCAAGGCATACGCCACGGTGACCTATAAGGACAGCGTGCCCCAGATCGCTACCGCACGACCAAACGTGTTGGAATTGAATGAACCCGATGAGTCACGCTCCGCAGAGGTCGTTGATGCCGAACTCAGCCTCGATGACAGCCAGCTCAAGACCAAGGTCGTCGAATTCCAGCAAGAGGCGGGCGGCAAGATCGATCTCACCGAAGCGGAGAGGATCGTTTCCGGCGGAAGGGGAATGAAGGGACCGGAAAACTACAATATCCTGGAGGAACTCGCGGATCTCATCGCGGCAACGGTCGGTGCGTCACGTTCGGCCGTGGATGCCGGGTGGCGCCCCCATTCCGATCAGGTGGGTCAAACGGGCAAGGTGGTATCGCCAAACCTCTACATCGCCTGTGGTATCTCAGGGGCCATTCAGCACCTCGCGGGCATGAGTACCTCTAAGGTGATCGTGGCGATCAACAAGGATCCCGAGGCTCCCATCTTCCAGAAGGCCGACTACGGTGTCGTGGGCGACCTATTCGACGTAGTCCCAGCCCTTACGGAGCAGATCCGGAAGCTCGCATAACCGAACCAATCTACCAGCCCCATTTGTGAGGGCTGGTAGGTTTTCCTTATTACCCCATACCCCTATCGTTTCCTGCACTTCGGAAACCACCTCTGCACGATACGATATGGGAATACATATTCCCGTTTGACACGCAATTTCCCGTCCTTTATACTTTTTTGGGTATGTGGAGGCTTCCCTGTGTATCCCTTTTCATCCAACTGCATTCGATGCGCCGGCGATGGTTTCGTACACGGGGAAGCGTTCGTGTAAACACTTCTTGAGCAGTGGGATTCACCACCTCTTCCCGGCTAATTCGCGAAACGAGAAAGGAGCATGGATATGATGAAAATAGGATGGATCGGTACCGGCGTTATGGGGGCACCGATGGCGGGTCATCTCCAGTCAGCAGGCCATGAGCTTTATATCTTTAACCGAACGAAGCAGAAGGCGGAACCCTTGATCAGTAAGGGTGCGTATTGGTGTGAGTCGCTACCTGAGGTAGCGGCCCATTCCGAAATCATATTCACCATTGTATCCCTCCCCGCTGATGTCGAGGAGGTATACCTCGGGGAAAGGGGCATCCTCATGGCCGAGGGTCCGTGTCGGATCGTGGTGGATATGACTACCAGCAGGCCAAGTCTGGCTCAAACGATCGCCAAGACAGCCTCCAAGGGAGGCATGAATAGCCTGGATGCCCCCGTCTCTGGCGGGGATATCGGCGCACGAAATGCAACCCTCGCCATCATGGCAGGAGGTGATAAAAAGGCCTTTGAAACGGTGCTTCCCTTGTTCCGGTTGATGGGCCAAAACATCTCCCACATGGGTGGTCCAGGTGCAGGGCAGCACACGAAGATGTGCAATCAGATACTCATTGCCGGCACGATGATCGGCGTATGCGAGTCTCTGCTGTACGCCGAAAAGGCGGGCCTCGATCAACAGTCCGTGATCGATATCATCGGCAAGGGCGCGGCATCGTGTTGGGCGATCAACAACCTTGGGCCGAGGATAGTCCGGGGGGACTTTGATCCCGGCTTCTTCGTTGAACACTTCATCAAGGATATGGGCATTGCCTTGCAGGAAGCCGCTGCGGTGGGCCTCTCGCTCCCGGGACTCGCGCTCGTTCAGCAGCTATACCTCGCGGTGAAGGCCCAGGGCCATGCCCGTGCAGGAACGCAGGCGCTCATGCTCGCCTTGAGAACCCTCAATGGGGGTAATGGATCGACGCTGGAATGAGATAACAGGCGGTAAAGAGCACCATGACCCATCAGCATGATCACGGCCTGGAGCCGGCAAGGTTCCTGACTGAGAATTTGGATATCTTGCCGAGAGGACGAGCCCTCGATGTGGCGATGGGAGGCGGTCGGAACGCCATCCACTTGGCAAAAATGGGCTTTGAGGTGGAAGGGATTGACATCTCGGCTGAAGCGGTGCGCGCTGCACTCGAACGGGCGAAGAGGGCGGGCGTCTCCCTTGAGGCCCGGGTGGCTGACCTGGAGGGGGATTATCGGATAGAGAAGGGCGCCTATCATGTAATACTCTGCTTCAATTACCTCCAACGCTCCCTTATTCCACGGATTAAGGAGGGGATTCGAGTTGGCGGGATGGTGGTGTACGAAACCTTTATCGTGGACCAGGCCCGGTTCGGGAGGCCCAAGAACCCGGACTACCTCCTCAAGCACAACGAACTCCTGGAGATGTTTCGCGATTTTCGATGCCTCCGTTACCGCGAGGGGCTCGCCGAGAAAGAGAGGGCCGTGGCCAGTATCATAGCGGAAAAGCTATGAGCATCAGGTACATCCTTTCGCAGCCGCTTTGGCAGAGCAAGAGCCAGCCGCACATATCTGAAATTCCCTTCGGCTTTGAATCCGCGCTGATCATTGTTTCCGCACCTCGTAATTGAAGTATTCAGTAGTTCAGTGTGCAGGAATGACGCTCATTCCCTTAATGGCTCCTGCTCCTCCTGAACGCTCAAAAATGCCTTGCCATCCTTGAATTCCCCTCGGGAAGCCTTAACTTTAGAGGTAAGCAATGAAAGGAGATCGGCGTTATGGAAAAGGCAACGTTAGCGATTCCCAATATCTCATGCGGTCACTGCGTGATGACCATCAAGAGAGAACTGGGCGAGATAGAAGGCGTAAAGAGCGTAGAAGGCGATACCGAGACAAAGGAGATCACCGTGGAATGGGGTTCCCCCGCAACCATGGAGAGGATCAAATCCACCTTGAAGGAGATAAACTATCCGGCAGCAGAGTAGTTCCGGGCATCTGGTGGTTTCCCTCTCAAAGGGAGCCGTATAGTTATGAGATGGGTTGAGATTTCTCTTGAAAACGCTTTCAACTCTGCAAGACAAATGATGTATGTTCAAATAATGAACATAGCATGGCAGTATACCTTTAAAATGACGAACATTCATGGACAAGACGAAAAGGGAAAATTCAACAAATGATGAAGGCGTCAGCCTGCCCGTTACTGGCATGACATGTGCCAATTGCGCGCTCAACATCCAGAGAAGCCTCGAGAAACTGGAGGGCGTGAGAGAGGCCAATGTGAATTTCGCCTCAGAGAGGGCATCCGTTTCCTTTGATCCGGGGCAGGTTGACATAAAGGACCTGGCGGATACGGTTTACAAGGCGGGCTACGGCATTGCCACCGCTACGGCTGAGCTGCCGATCACGGGGATGAGCTGCGCCAACTGTGCCATGACCATAGAAAGGGTACTGAATAAGAAGGTCCCCGGAGTGGTCAATGCCTCGGTCAACTTCGCCGCCGAGCGTGCTCACGTGGAGTACATTCCCACCATAACAACGCTGGACGAGATAATAAATGCAATAGAAAAGGCGGGCTATGGTGCGATCCGGCCGGAGGAGGCCATCGAGGCCGAAGATGCGGAACTGGCGGCTCGCAGGGCCGAGATACGGGATCAGACCCTGAAATTCCTCGCAGGCCTGGCATTCACCGTGCCGCTCTTCGCCCTCAGCATGGGAAGGGACTTCGGCCTCCTCGGCCAATGGGCCCACAATAGTTGGGTCAATTGGCTCTTCCTGGTGCTCGCCACACCCGTTCAATTCTACACCGGTTGGGATTACTACACGGGAGGATTTAAAAGCCTCAGAAACAGAAGCGCCAACATGGACGTGCTCGTGGCCATGGGCTCCTCGGTGGCCTACTTTTATTCCCTCGCGGTGCTGCTGTACTCTCCCATCGGAACGCATGTCTACTTCGAGACCTCTGCCGTGATTATCACCCTGATCAAGCTGGGCAAGATGCTGGAGTCCCGAACAAAGGGCCGAACCGGGGGTGCAATCCGTAAGCTGATGGGGTTGCGCCCGAAAACGGCAACCGTGCTCGAGGGTGGCAAGGAAAAGGAGATACCCATATCCCGTGTCGCTGTAGGTGACATTATTATCGTCCATCCCGGCGAACGTATTCCGGTGGATGGGAGAGTGCTGGAGGGCCAATCATCGGTAGATGAATCCATGTTGACAGGGGAGCCTATCCCCGTGGATAAGCATCCCGAGGCCGCGATTGCCGGTGGCACGATCAACGGAGAGGGACTGCTGAAGTTCGAGGCAACGAGGGTCGGAAGGGATACCATCCTGGCCCAGATCATCCGCCTGGTTCAGGAGGCCCAGGGAAGCAAAGCCCCGATTCAGGCCCTTGCGGATAGAGTCGCCGCATTCTTCGTTCCCGGGGTAATAGGAATCGCCTTCCTGACCTTTCTCCTCTGGTGGGTGATCGGAGGGGAGTTCGTCCCCGCCATGCTTCGGCTGGTGGCAGTGCTGGTGATCGCCTGCCCCTGCGCCCTGGGACTGGCAACGCCCACCGCTATCATGGCGGGTACCGGTCTCGGCGCGGAGAGGGGCATGCTTTTTAAAAACAGCAAGGCCCTGGAAGAATCCACCAAATTGGATACGATCGTCATGGATAAGACAGGCACCATCACCATGGGTAAACCCGCCGTTGTCAATGCCGTCCTTCTCGACTCCCGTCTTCAACGCGAGGAAGAACTCCTGATAATAGCCGCATCCGTTGAGAGGGGCTCGGAACATCCCCTTGGACGCGCCGTAGTCAAGGAGGCCGAGGAGCGCGGGTTAGAGCTGTTTGAGCCAAAGGAGTTTCGAGCCACCGGGGGGCTCGGGGTTCAAGCCCATATCAACGGCCAGGAGGTCTTCGTGGGCAAGCCCAGCTGGTTTGATACCCTTCACATAGACCTCTCCCTTGCTCAGGAAAAAATCGGCGCCCTCCAGAAAGAGGGAAAGACCGTGATCGTAGTCGCCATGGGCAAAAACCCGGTGGGAATCATAGCCCTGGCTGACACCGTGAAAAAGGAGTCAATTGAGGCCATCAATGCACTTCACGGCATGAACCTGAGGGTAGTCATGCTCACAGGGGATAATGCTCAGACCGCGAAGGCAATCGCATCGGAGGTGAACATCGATGAGGTAGTCGCTGGGGTTCGGCCCGAGGAAAAGTCATCGAAGATCAAGGAATTTCAGCAAAATGGGGACAAGGTGGGTATGGTAGGCGATGGGATTAACGATGCCCCAGCCCTCGCCCAGGCGGATGTGGGGATCGCCATCGGCACGGGAACCGACGTTGCTATAGAGACCTCCGATGTGGTTCTTGCGAGCGGGGAGCTCGCGGGTGTCCCACGGGCAATACAGCTCAGTAGGGCTACCATGAGGACGATAAAGGAAAACATGTTCTGGGCCTTTTTCTATAACGTGGTGCTCATTCCCGTGGCAGCTGGCGTGCTGTATCCGCTGGAGTTCCTCCCGGGGATCCTGCGCCAGCTTCATCCCATCCTAGCGGCACTGGCGATGGCCATGAGCAGCATTACCGTGGTCTCCAACAGCCTTCGCCTGTATAGGAAAAAAATCGACTGATTCAGGCACCATCCTCGCCAACTCCTTCCGTTACTTTTGCACATTCGCTCAAGAGAGGCCTCCGATTACCTCCGCTCATGAGAGACCACGGACCTCTGACTGCATCTACCGCAGATCCTTTCCTCGATAGACATATAATCCTTGAACGACTCCACATATTCATTCCTGCCCGTCTTGATAATCCTCTCTGAGCCACACGTGTTCTATCTTTGAGTAGCTTTCCCCTTGACACAGGCGAGTCATTCTGCATATACTGGCATCTCGCAAAGAGTTCTCTTATCTTTGCTGTATATGAGAAAATCCTTTCAAGCCCTTGCATGGAATGGCCCGAATACCTTTAAATCGAGGGAGAGGCTGATAAGGGATTTATTGAAAACCGCGCACATTCACCACGGCACATGTCTCTGCCTTCTGTTCCTTTTCTCGCTCTTTACCCTCCTCCACGTTTGCTGGGCACAAGAGAGGGCCACCCTCATTACCTACGGTGCTGATGCCAAAACCGACGAAGGGGATGATGATTTCAGACAGGTTGTATTCTTCACCATCCCCAAGACCACCCAATCGGAGAAACTTCATCTTCGAATCTTCGATCCCGATGTCGGCGGTGCTTGGGATCAGAAAAATGATGAGTGGGATACGGAAACGCGGTTTCGTCTTTACGGAGGCAAGGGGGCGTACACCGCACCTACCGTTCGATCGCCTTCTCCCGAGGAGGCAGACCGCACCGCTGGTCAGTTGATCGCGGATACCACCTTTGGAGTAAGCGACTTCAGCGACAAAAAATGGTTTAATTATGCCACCTTTGCCCCTGGTCAGGGTGAAGCGATCGGGAGGATCATCGTCTTCAAGCTCGTAATCGATGGTGTGCGCGGGGATGACGGCAACGTCTTCGATGTTGCCGTCAGTACGGACCCCAAGCGAAATACTCCCCCCGAGGGGCTCAAGATTATTACCTATTGTCCCACCATACGCCTTCCGGAGATTGGGGTTCACGCAGAACTTCGCTTCTCCGTGCCCAAGGGGGTTCGGGAGATCACCATCCATAATTTCGATCTCGCCGGCGCGTTCATGGCCGTGGAAACCCGTTTCAGATCCAAGCTCGCCATTACTAGCTCAGCGCAAGGTGAATGGGCGGAAGACAGGGTGCTCATCGAACCCGAGGAAGCGGGAGCCCTTGCTGCCCTCACCTACGAGGGTGGCTTCGAGATGCCAAATGACGCCACCTTCTATATAATTGACGAGAACGGGCGGACACTGCCGTTTTTTCTGCCCGCTTACATTGTACCGCGCAACACCCGTCCCGTGCCAATGGTAAACCTTACCCACCTTTCCGACTGTCGATCGGTGATGTTCGACTCAACGGGATCCATCGACAAAGACGGGGATGCCCTCGAGTTTTCCTGGCAGTTCGGGGATGGCGCCACCGGCCACGGGAGCCGTGTCATCCATCAATACTCCGAACCCGGCACGTACGAGGCCAGCCTGGTAGTAACCGATGATTCCGACAGCGTGGGCAACAGCTCACGCGAGAGGTTCTCCGTAAAGGTAAATCAACCGCCGGCAGCAAAAGCCGGGGAGGATCTGATCGGTGACATCGGGCAGATCCTCACCTTCGATGGCTCAGGTTCAGGCGACCCGGACGGCGAGATCGTACGATATGTCTGGAACTTCGGCGATGGTACGCGGGGGGTTGGTCAAACCACAACACATGCCTACAAGAAAAGCGGCCATTATACCGTAAGCCTGAGGGTAGAGGACGATTCGGTCAGCCCATGCAACTTCGGCGTGGATACACGGGAGGTTTGGGTCAATGCCCCGCCTGTGGTGGACATCGGCAAAGATCGCATCATATCCCCAGGGGAAGTGATACAGTTCAGCGGAGCACGGAGCTACGACAGCGACGGGGAGATAGTGGCGTACCTATGGAATTACGGCGACGGAACCACCGACTCGGGGGTGAACGTCTCACACAGCTATGCCAACCCCGGTAAGTATCTCGTCATGCTCACCGTTCAGGATAACGCCCAGACCAGAAACAACATCGGCACCGACCAGATTACCGTTATCGTCAATGATCCGCCCCAGGCCGTTGCCTCGAGCGACAGGAGTGCCGTGGCTCCTGGAGAGGAAATCAGATTCGACGGATCAGCATCCGTGGACAGGGACGGCAAACTCATCGGGTACCGTTGGGACATGGGGGACGGCGCATCGAAGGTGGGGAAACTAATCTCCCACCACTATGAAAGCCCGGGGCTCTATGCGGTGAAACTCTCGGTCACCGACGACTCGGGCACGAACTCCGACACCGATTCCGATAGCCTGAGCATATTTGTCAACCAGGCGCCAAAGGCGGAGGCCGGCCCTTCGCAGCTCGTCTCCTCAAGCGAGGTTCGCTTCGACGGAACGAAATCGGAGGATCCCGACGGCACTATCGTTCAATATGCGTGGGACTTCGGGGATGGCTCATCCGGAAGCGGTCCCTCGCCGGTTCATACCTATGGCAATCCCGGCACCTATACCGTGAAGTTGAAGGTGACCGACGACTCAAACACATCGAACCGCTCAGACACCGATGAAACCACCATTGTGATAAACAGCCCCCCGATAGCCGATGCCGGTCCTCCTCTTACCGCGGCTCCTGGGAAGGAGCTCGCCTTTGATGGTTCCCGTTCGTTCGATCCGGACGGGGAGATTAGCGAGTTCCTCTGGGATTTCGGGGACGGTCAATCCGCGCAAGGACCGCAGGTCACCCATTCCTATAAAAAACCCGGTACCTACACGGCAATGCTCACGGTTTACGACAATACGGGTCACAAGAGCGCGATGAACTATGATACAACCACTGTCTTCATTAACTCCCCTCCCGTTGCGATTGCAGGGCGTCCTATTCTCGCGTCTCCCGGAGAGGAGATCGAATTCGATGGTACCAGGTCCTTTGATCCGGACGGGAAAAAGCTCTCCCATCAATGGGATTTTAGTGACGGCATCGGCACTGCGCGAAAGGCCAAAACGAAACGCTCATTCGAGAAACCAGGGATTTACACCGCCACCCTGACCGTGGTGGATGACAGCGGCGCGAGCAACGCACAAGCGCAATCAAAGATCTCCGTTCGCATCAACAGCCAGCCCATCGCGAAACCGGGCAAGGACATCCTCACCTGCGAGACCACGGTAGCCTTTAACGGATCCGCCTCGGCAGACCCAGACGGCGATCCCCTCACCTACTTCTGGGATTTCGGTGACGGCACCCCCGTGCACATGGGCATGATTGCGAAGCATGCCTACGAGAAACCCGGCATCTACCCAACCATACTGACCGTGGATGATGGCACCGGGCTTAAAAACGCTCGCCACTCCGCATCCATCGTGGTCACCATCAACCAGGCCCCAGTCGCCGATGCCGGGGAGGACAAAACGGTCTGCGCAGGGGATGTGGTGCTCTTCTCCGGCAGCGGATCGGTCGATCCCGAGGGCGGGTTGCTCAAGTTTCACTGGGATTTCGGTGACGGTACCGAGGCCCATGGCATGAATCCCACAAAGACCTACACCGAGGGGGGTGCCTATTCCGTGACCCTCACGGTAAAGGATGACTCCGGGCTCCCATGCAACACGGGTGTTGATAAGATCCTGGTTCGTGTCGCTGAATCCCCCGTCGCCGAAGCGGGACCCGATATGACGGTTTGCGCGAGCACAGAGGCACACTTCGACGGCACCAAGTCAAGGGACTTCGACGGCCTGGTAAACCGCTACTCGTGGGACTTCGGGGACGGCACCTTCCAGGACGGGCCCAAGCCAACGCACGTCTTTGCCGAACCCGGCTCCTATGTGGTCACGCTCACCATCTATGGCGATCAAATCGGAAACTGCGATAACGTGGATAACGACGAGCTCACTGTCACCGTTCACGAGGCCCCGACCGCGAGGCTCAAAATGTCCTCACAGCTCGCCCCGGTAAACGAGCCGGTGGTCTTCGACGCCTCAAAGTCAGAGAGCAGGGCCGCGACCATTGTATCCTGGAAGTGGGATTTCGGTGACGGCCAGTCCGGCGAGGGCGAAACCGTGGAGCACGCTTACGAGAAATCGGGCAAATACTTCATAAACCTGACCGTCACCACCGACTCTCAAACGGTCTGTAACTCCGCCACCGATCGCGACATTATCGTCATCAACGAACCGCCGGTGGCAGAGGCGGGAGCCGACCAGTACGTCGGCCTCAACCAGGTGGTGGTCTTCGATGGCTCCAAATCCAAAGACCCGGATGGTTCCATCGAGAACTACCTATGGGATTTCGGGGACGGGGACACCGCAACCGGGGTAAAAGTGACTCACCGGTACACGCACCCAGGGAAGTACGGGGTTACCCTGCGGGTAACCGATCAAACCAGCCTGAAGAACAACTGGGCCACCGATGGCCTCTTCGTTGTGGTAAACGACACGCCCATCGCGCTAATCTCCGAGGTGCCGCCTCCACGGTGCGTGGGGGAGCCAATGGGCTTCAGCGGAAAGGAGTCATTTGATCCCGACGGCTCCATTAAGCGCTACCAATGGGATTTCGGTGACGGCTCAACGGCCCAAGGGGACAAGGTGGAACATGCCTTCAATGTAGCAGGCACCTACCAGGTTACCCTCGCCGTTGATGACGGCTCAGGGGTACTCAACAGCATCGGTGAGACCACTGTAACGGTGAAGGTTAATTTTCCGCCCAAGGCGGAGGCGGGTCCGGATCGCCTCACCTGCCCCGGCGAGAAGGTTATCTTCGCGGGCTCGCAATCCTGGGACCGCGATGGAGCTATCGCGGAGTACGTGTGGTCCTTCGGTGACGGTGTGACAGGAGAAGGTATGAAGGTTTCCCATGCCTACGATCAGCCAGGGGAGTATCACGTTACCCTGAAAGCCCGCGATGATTCAGGTACAAACTGCGATGTAGCGCAGGACACCAGCATTGTTCTGGTCAACTCCCCCCCGGTAGCGGATGCCGGGCCTGATATGGAAACCTTCTACGGAGGCGCCTACGATGCCGTGGTCTTCGACGGAACGAGATCTCGCGACCCCGACGGAGACCCGCTTACCTACCAATGGGAATTCGGAGACGGAAGTGTGGGAATCGGGCCAAAGGTACCGCACACCTACAAGAAGCCTGGTACCTATACCGTCCGCCTGCGAGTGTCAGACGGGAGGAAAACCATTTGCAGCGAGAGCATGGATGAGGTAACGGTGACCGTGAAATCAAGGGCCGCTGCGAGGAGATGATCTATTACCCGATTGCCAAATTTAACGATCTCCCTTGTCAGCTCGGTTGACAGGGGACCGGATATTCGTAAGATATAGGGCATAGAGGAACGTAAGCCGGGGTTCAGGCAATGATCAAGTTTTCCCTGCGTAACAAACTGCTGTTCTTCTCGATAATCCTCGCGCTGATTCCGCTGGGAATCGCGGGACGCACGTTAATCACCATCACCGAGAACGAGCTGAAGAGTTCGGTGAACGAGGAGTTGAGTACCGTTGCCCAAAACCTCTCCAAGGAAATCGATGAGCTTTACCGCGATACCTGGCACGCACCGCTTTTGCTCATGCGAAACGCCGTGGATAATGAAGATCTGGGAGCCACCGAGAAGGCCGCCCTGTTCATGAATGGGATAAAGGACGTCCCCGAAATCGTCTCCCTCCAGCTTACCGCGGAGGGGGTTCCAACCCCGCTGCTTCTGGTCACCCAGGAGACATTTGTAAAGAAACTACAGGAAGCAGGAGCGGACCCGAAAACAGTGCTCCGCGTGAGCCTGGAATCCATTTCGCGATTGAGGAGCCAGGAGCGCGTCTCCCAAGAGAGCCTCGCCTACCTATCAGAGGCCGATACCTGGCTGTTGACAATGGTGGTGTCAATGGAGCACAAGATCTTCAATCGGCCGGTTACCCTTTCCGCGCGGATTAACCTCGATCGTCTCAGAAACCGGATCACCTCTCACCACTTCACCAAGAGGGGCTCGATCACCCTGGTTGATAATAGCGGGCAAAAGATACTGGATCCCGAGCGGCCAAATCTCAGAGATCTTGCGATCGTTCAAGCGGCCCTTCACCTGCTCTCCTCGGGATCCCGCGCGATTGGGGTCGAACCCTATACAAAACCAACGGGCGAGAAGATGCTCGGCGCCTTCTCCTTCCCCCAGAACTTCGACTGGGCGGTGATCGTCGAGGAGAACGAAGCGGACGCCTATCTCGCCATCACCAAGATGCTTCACAGCTTGATCATGTGGGTGCTCATCGGCTTCTGCGTTGCCACCCTGGGCGCCATAGTCTTCGCCCAGAGGATCAGCCGTCCAATCATGAAGATTGGAAAGGTGGCTCAACTCGTCGGGAAGGGAGACTTCACCGTCCGAGTCAGCGGTATCAAAGGCCGCGACGAGATCAATGAGTTGGGTACGCGCATGAACGAGATGATAGAGGGCTTGCACGAACGGTTCCAACTCCAGAAATTCGTCTCCGATCAGACCATCCACGCGATCAAGGGCGCCGATGCAGGGGGCGTGAGGCTCGGTGGCGAGCGGAGGAGGGCTACGGTGTTCTTCTCCGACATTCGAGGATTCACGGATTTCTCCGAAAAGGTGGAGCCAGAGGTCGTGATCGAGATGCTGAACACGTATTTGCGCGTTCAAGCGGGGATCGTTCGTGATTTCAGCGGGGATATCGATAAGTACGTGGGGGATGAATTGGTCGCCCTGTTTCAGGGCGAGAACATGGTGCAGAATGCCGTGCTCGCGGCAACCGAAATCCATACCCAAACCGCGGCTCTCAACGAGGCCCACCCCGAGTGGAATATCGGCATCGGAATCGGCATCAATACCGGCGAGATGGTCATGGGGGCCATGGGAAGCGAGGAGCGGATGGACTATACTATCCTCGGAGATACGGTGAACCTCGGCTCGCGACTTTGCTCCCAGGCGGCTCGCGGTCAGACCTTGCTCTCCGAGGCCTCCTACGGCGAGATCGAGGGGATCGAATGGATCCAAACCGCCAGATTGGAGCCGATTCGTGTCAAGGGAAAGTCACGGCCGATCGAGGTCTACGAGATCGTTGGGGTGCAGCCGACCGCCGAAAAACGAAGACACTACAGGGTCCCTACGGCTTGGCCATGCACTCTGAGCGCCGCTCATGGGTCTCTGCATGCAGAGGTACGGGATATCAGTGCGGGAGGTGCGCTCATCTCCTGCCATGATAAGTTGAAGGTGGATGAGCCCTTAGAAATGACCATTACCTCCCCCGATGGTAAATCTCTCATGGCTTCCATCGAGGTCGCGTGGTCGGATATCGGAGATGGCGAAACACCTCATAGGTTCGGCGTGCGATTTTCACACATCTCCGAGGAAGATCGCCGGTTCATCCTTCAGAAGGTGTCCCATTTAAGAGATGAGTCCCTGAAGCAGAAAGCTTGACAGAAACCGTGAACAATGGGCTTTTGTTTTGAAATTCGCTTCAACTTTGGATAAACGTTGATCATTGTTTCTACGCATTGTAATTGAAGTGTTCAGTGGTTTAGTGTTCAGTGTTCAGGAATGACGCTCCTCCCTTTGATGGCTCTTGCTCCTCCTGAACTCTGAACCCCTGAACACTGAACACTTAAAATTTCTGACCCATTTAGTCAAACAATCAGCATGTAAGGATTTAACATAAGGAGCGTTTCATTTTTGATAGGGAGGAAACCTTTGCGAAATATCCATCGTCATATCTGCTTCCCATTGGTACTGATTGCCTTGCTCATCGCCGCACCCGGTATCCTGCGAGCGGAGACCACGGGGGCATTGACGGTGACCGTTCGAGAAAACCAGACGCTCCGCGATATCGCCAAGGAATACCTCGGCAATCCTAATCTTTGGATTGACATCCTCCGTGCGAATAACCTCACCTCCGCCGCCGACATTAAGGTAGGCATGGCGTTGAAGATCCCTGCAAACGAGTTGACACGGGCTAACCGTGCCCTAGAGGACGCGCTTGCCATCATCGACAAGGCCACCATGGCCGGCGCCCGCCTCTTTGCTCCCGAAATCATCGCCAATGCAATTGAAACACGCAACAAGGCAATTGCTGAACGAAACAAAGGTCTCTACAAGGAGTCCTCCAAGCTCGCTCGTCAATCCGAGGGATTAGCGAACAAAGCCCTCGATATCTCCCTTGCGAACCAAAACGTTCCCGCACAGGCGATCATAAACTATAAGAAGGGGGCCGTTCAAAAAAGAGAGGTGAAGGGACGGGTCTGGGAAGACGCCGCAGTCAACACCGTGTTGCTCGAGGGCGAGCGGGTGCGAACCCTCTCGGAGTCAAACGCGGGCATACTCTTCCGGGATGAGAGCCGATTGCGGCTTGATCAAAACTCACTCGCCCTGATCCAGAAGATGCGATCCAATAAGCTGAAAAACACGCAAGACTCCAGCATCATGCTTCTCGAGGGCGATCTCTCCGCCTTTCTCACCGGGAGCGGGGCCGGAGATAACTTCCATCTCAAAATCCCTGACATCGACACAACCATTCGATCGACCCGCTTCTGGGTGAGCCGGGATGAGAAATCTACTCGCTTTTCCAACTATGAAGGGGAGTTGGAAATCTCAACCGCTGAGGACAAACTGGTAATCGGCAAGAACCAGGGATCGGTGGTCGGGAGAAGCCAGAAAAGGCTTTCCCTTCATAATCTCCTGCCAAGGGCCAGCCTGATCTCGCCTGCCTCGTTTTCCACGGCTCCAGGCAAACGCCTTGTGCTCGAGTGGGAGCCGGTCAAAGGAGCGCAAAGTTACTGGCTGGAGATCTCCACCGACAAGATGTTCAACCGGTCTGTGTACAGCGAAAAGGCTCTTACCTCTACACGGTATGTGTGGGAGAAGGTTCCACCAGATATCTATTACTGGAGGGTGTCAGCCGTTGACAAAGATGGTTTGCCTGG
Organism: uncultured Desulfobacteraceae bacterium; assembly: GCA_964549945.1. GTDB lineage: Bacteria > Desulfobacterota > DSM-4660 > Desulfatiglandales > B25-G16 > B25-G16. The sequence continues at coordinate 18,061 of CAZJXD010000033.1, forward strand.
GCCGAAGAGCGAGGTTCGTGTCATAAACGTGGTGAAGGACACTACCCCTCCCTATCTCCTTGTCAACGCTCCCGCGAACGAGACCTTTGTGCGCGACGGCATTGTTACCATTGCTGGAGAGGCAGAGCTGGGAGTGACTGCGCGTATCGGGAAAAGCACGCTCAAGCTCGACCCGTCGGGGAATTTCCTGAGCTGGATACCGCTTTCCAACGGCTCCAACATCCTCTCAATAGAGGCCCGTGATGAGGCGGGCAACGTGACGCAGAGGGAATTGAAGCTCGTATACCTTCCGGACTCGGAGCTCGCCGTGTTCAATTTCGACGGAACGACCAATCAGATACGCCCGAACCATTTCCTCGTCCAGGAGAAGGGGTTCATCCTGTTGGGAAAAACCACGAGGGACAGCAGGGTCAGCCTTAAGTCTCTGGAGAGCGTCTATAAGGCGAGTACCTATGCTGACGAGTCGGGGTTTTTTCAGTTCAGCGTACCCCTAAGCCATCCAAGAGAGGAATTCATATGCACGCGGCGTACCCCCTCCGGCCAAGTTACTGAGGAACGATTGGTCGTTGAAATCAGATCGGGCAATCCCATTATCCAGCTCGCACAGCCCCTACCTGAGGTGACCACGGAGAAAACGCTTACCCTGGCGGGAAAACTGCTCAATGGAAGGGAGCTCCAAATCAACGGCCGTAAGGTGAGCCTCAGTGAGGGAGCATTCATGGAAACCATCGAGCTGAAACCGGGCACCAACTCCATCAGGCTCGAGGCCTATGATGAGGTGAAAAATCTCACCATTGTGGAGAAGACAGTGATACTCGATCGGCAGGCGCCGACGCTGCTCAATGTATCGCTCTCTCAGGAGAAGGCCAGGGGAGGAGAGTTGATCCATATCGAGGTTCTCGCAGACGACCACTCCATGATGAAACGATCCGCGCCCTTCACGGTGACGGTCGGCTCCTTTGTCTACAACGGGTTCCTGACCCTTTCACGCGCTCATAAAGCATACATAGGCAATGTACGCCTTCCCCTGAATGCCCGTGGCAAGGTGGAACTCACAAAGGTGCTCCTCGAGGATTACTACGGGAACCGAAAGGAATACCTCTTTTAACACACCTCCATCATGGAGTAACTGCACGTTGCGCATTCCCCCTTGTTCTTGCTCCTCTTCTTGATCTGCTCGCCCAGCCGCGCGGGATACGCCTTGTATTTCTCTGTAAAGCCCTTCAGATTATCGATCTCCTTGTTCGGATCACCGCCGTAGGTTATCTCCAGGAGCCTTCCCAAGGAGGTAAAGTAGAGATACAATCCCGTGACCTTGGTCCTCTTCAGCCTTTCAACCACCATTCGGTAGCAGGCCAGCTGGAGATCGAAGTAATGTTCCCTCGCGAAGCTGGCCGGATCAATATCCCGCGGCTCGCCGGTCTTCCAGTCCAGAATGGCCCACCCATCCCAGCCCTTGTGCGTGAAGAGCTTATCGATCCTCCCCCGCAGCGTATACGTATCCCCATTGAACACGAATGGAAGCTCCGAGTACTGGTCGGCTCCGGCAAGGAGCTGGAGGAGAACCTCATCGGTGATCGCAGTAACGACCAGCTCTTTCACCCTGGCCCTTACCCTCTCAAGGACCGCCTTCTCGAGCAGCATAGTTTCCCTCCGCTGACCCAAAAGGGTGGAGAAGACGGCGTCTAACAAGCCGCGATCAAGGCCCGATCCAAACACATGTCGCTCAAGGTAGGCATGCACCACCGTTCCGATGATCCTGGGCTCGATCGACTCGCCCTCAACCTTGTCCTCCCATGCTTCCTCTGGCAAGGCCTCTCCGATTGAAAACGAGGGATCTTCAGGGATATTCAATTCATGCCTGTAGTAGAACCTCAGAGGGCATCGCTTGTAAAGGGCAAGCGCCGAGGGGCTGAGTTGATGATGGGCGGGAATCTTTATGGGGGCGGTAAGGTCGAGCTCCCTTATCCTCCCATCCATCTCCCCGAAATCGGCTTGGCTGATATTTGCCTCGTCGTAGCTCACGCCGGAGAATTGCAGAGAATGCGGGTCCTCCCATATGATACGGGGGCTGCCTTCTCCCTGCGGATACGTGCCTACCATATCGTCCCTGAACGTAGCCCTTATCCCCCAGATATCATCCAGGAGCTCTAAAACAGGAGCCCCTTCCCTGTAGTCACGGGAGCTCAGGGAGCCTCCTCCGCCCTTTCCCACCTCCATGTGGCCTGTGAGAATCAGGTGATGCATGGCCCTTGTGCACCCAACATAGAAGACCCTCCTGTTCTCGGCCACCTCCTCCAGCATATCCCTTCTCTTTAAAAGAATCGCAAGGGGGCTGAGCGCCTTCCCGAAGTCGGTGAGTGGGTACTCCACGCCGAAAAGCGGGAGGATGCCCTCGCGCTCATTCCAGGCCTCCTCACCCGAGGATTTCGTGGGATAGAGCCTTACGGGTTTACCCGGCTTTGGCCCTATGGGCAGCGACCTGTCCAGCTCGGGAATAATCACCATGGGGAACTCAAGGCCCTTTGCCGAATGGATCGTCATCAGATGTATGGGAACCCCCTGAGGCACTTCCACAAGGGCCTCTCCTTCCTCATCGGCCTCCTCTGCCATCCTGGTGCAATAGGAGACGAAATCCGATAGGGTCCCGCTGCCCTCTGCCTCAAACCGCCGCGCGATCTCTATCAACTTCTCCAGATTTGCCATCCTCTGGATCCTGTTCGGGTGAGCGGAGAGGGCAGCCATCATGCCCCTGTCACGCACCACGATCCGTATCAACTCCGGTATCGTTACATGGGCTGCCAATTTCCTCCACCTGTTGAGCTGCTCTCCGACGCTTCTCAGGTATGGACTGGATGAGCCCGGAAATCGCTCGAAAAAGGGCCTCTCATCGGTGAAGAAATCAAATACCTCGGGATCGGTGAGCCCAAATAGGGGGCCTCGGAGCGCTGCGAGAAGGGAAATCCCTCGACTTTGGTCCACGAGCACTTGAAGGAGCTGGACCATCTCCATGACCTCTTCGCTTCGATAGAACCCCCTTCCCTTATTCACTATAAAGGGCAGGGCCGCCTCCCTGAAGAGCGTTTCGAACGTCTTTATGTGCGTGTAGGCGAAAAAGAGGATGCCGATCGCCAGCTCTCCTTGCTCGATCTTATCTCGTATCGATCCGTAGAGTTGATACTCGGGCACCTCTATTCCCCTTCTGCCCATAATCCTCTGGATAATCTCCGCGATGAGCGTGGCCTCCCTCTCGGGCTTACCGAATCGCTCCGGTGAAGAGGATTCACCCTTTGCCTGACGGGTGAGGTAAAAGGCCACCGTTCCCCTTTCTTCCCCATCTTCAGCGGATTCTGCCATGGTGATCGGCGGATACTCACACTCATACTCACGCAAATCCGGTGCGCCCTTGTTGGTGAAGATATGGCAAAAGGTATCGTTCAAGAACGCGATGAGTTCTCGATCGGCTCTGAAGTTGAGGCCCAGGTAGATATCTCCCCTCTGTATCTTATCGAGATCCTCCGAAGCCATAGAGCCGCAAATAGCAGCCTGCTCGGTGAGCTTTGCCTCCAGGGCATGGTCTCCTCTGCTCAGCCTCGTAACGACCCGATCGTCGTGCCAGAAAAAGGACCTCCTATTGGATACATTTGATCTCCTTATCTCCTCAGTGACTGCTTCAAAGACCGTTACATCGGCCCCCCGAAACCGGTAGATGGCCTGTCGTTTATCACCCACCACGAACAGTTTATCCCCCCTCAACGCTGGATGTCCTGTGCTGTCTTTCCGGGTGACGAGCAGCCGCACAATCTCCCACTGGCTTCGATTGGTATCCTGAAACTCATCTACCATGATATATCGAAATCTCTCCTGAATCCGTGTAATGAGGGATGGATTCTCGGAGAAGTGGAGATTTGTCAAGAACTCCAGGGTGTGTGCCTCCAGGTCGGCAAAATCAAGGGCGTTCACCATCGCCTTTTCCCTCCGGTAGTTCTCAAATGATCTCTCTGCCAGCTTCAGGAAGATATCGAGCCCCCGCGCATAGATACGATCTGGATTGAGGATCGCAAAGAGATCCGGAAAGTGGGTATCGAGGAGATCGAGATATGAGGTCTCTCTTCTGCCCTGCTTCACGATCAACCGGGAGGATCTCGGCGGCCTTTCCCTCGAGAGACTCCGCAATTCGGCGAAAACAGACGGTATGCCAAAGTCATCAGGGCTCGCATCCTTGCTGCGGTGCCACTCATCAAGGCAGGCCAGCACCTGCTCAAACTGCCCCTTTTGATCCTTCATCTCCTTGAGCCCGCGGTAGTAAGGCATCAGCAGTTCATCCCTTATGTAAGCACAGTACTCGGTAAATACCTGGGCTTGCCAGTTCGGTTTTTTAAAGAGGCGATCCCGTGTTTCAAGGATTCTCTTGAATGTCACGGGGTGCTCTATTGCTTGCCCGACCCCCTCGAGAAGAGAAGTCCTGTTTCCGAAGATCCTTATGAGCTCGGTGAGGGCATCACCGGATTCCTTGGCGAGCGACGAGATCGCGGTCTGAATGGCCGAGAGCATCATCTCCCGCTGGGTTAATCCCTGGATGATGATAAACCCCGGGTCGATACCCGCCTCTACCGGGTACCTGCGCAGCAGGTGTGAGCAAAAGGAGTGTATTGTGCCGATCCTGTTTTTGGAAAAGCCATCCAGGCTTTCCTTGAGCCTTCTCGCAATGGCGCTGCCCTCCCCTTCCCCTCTCCTCAGCTCGCGGTATAGGCGAGTGAGCTCTACATAGATTCGAGCCTTCATTTCCTCGGCTGCCTTTTCGGTGAAGGTTATGGCCACGATCTCTCCGATGCCCACCTCATCATCGGTGAGCAGGATATGGCAGAACCGCTCGGTTAAAACCCTCGTCTTGCCCGCTCCAGGCCCGGCGGTAACCACCATGTTCCTGTTGCAATCAAGGGCACAGCATTGCTCGAATGTCAGATCACCCAGCATCTCTTCTCCCGGAAATCCCGCGCCTCACCTTGCACACCAATGGTTGGCGTAATTTTTCCCTCACCTATGTTTGCCAGTTCAGGTCTCTTTTCACACATTCCTACTATATCTAAAAACTGCCAGCAAGGTGAATGTATTCACACATCTCGCGGAGGCCGTTTTAGTGTCTGGACAAAAAGATGGTTTCCTGGTATCTGGAAAATGCAAAAGCTGGGGAATGTTGAAGGTGCCCTATGACCTACAAGGCTATTATCTTCGATCTCGACGGGACCCTGCTCAACACCCTGGATGACCTCGGAAACGCGGTGAACCGGGTGCTTTTGGGTATGGGATTTCCCGTCCATGCCCTCGACGAATACCGATCGTTCATCGGCGATGGGGTGGAGAAACTCATTAACCGTGCCCTTCCTGAGCAAAACCGCAATGAAGACACCCTTCGCACTTGCCTCAAGGCGTTTCGAGAGGACTACCATAAGAACTGGAATGTGAGCACAAGGCCATACAAGGGCATACCTGAATTGCTGGATGCACTGAAAGAGCGGGGGTTGAAGGTAGCGGTCCTCTCAAACAAGCCTCATGATACCGCAAATCTGTGCGTGGCCGAACTCCTTCCGAGGTGGCGATTTGATGCGGTGCTCGGCCATCGCGACGGGACCCCTCACAAGCCGGACCCTTCTGGTGCCCTTGAGATCTCCAAGCGCCTCAACATCCATTCAGAGGAGTTCCTCTACCTCGGAGACAGCGGCGTTGACATGGAGACCGCCATAGCGGCATGCATGTTCCCCGTGGGAGCGCTCTGGGGGTTTCGAGAGGCGGAGGAGTTAGAGGAAAGCGGCGCTCGGGCCCTGATCTCTCAGCCCATGGAAGTCCTGAATCTCCTCTAAATGCCGCAATCGCCTTTCATAATCCTTTCTCTTTCCAAAATTGCCCCCAAATGAAATCAGGCTTGACTCGATGAGAATCTTATATTTTAATTGTTTATAGGGGACTCGGCACCATTGGGCGATTCTACTTTGTGAGTCAAAACACAAAGGGGGTGAAAACCATGAAAAGAAATAGAAGGGGTTTGCCAAAGGCTCTTTGCTACCTCTGCCTGATAATTGTTCTATGCCTGGGATTAATCAGTATCATAGGTTCAGGCGGCGGTGGCGGTGGGGGTACTGCAATTACCGATGGAGGCGGGGGTACAGGAGACGGTGATGGCGGCACGGGAGGAAACGGGGGAACTACACCACCAGAATTCTCCGGGTTCGACTTTACCCTGAGTGAGGGCGATTTCTGGGAATATAAGTGGGACTATTACAAGAATAGCTGGGCACAGGGTAGCAGTGGCAGCACCACAAGGGACTCGGGAACATTCCGAGTTACACTGGGCAGCGCAAAGGAAATCGATGGGGTTACTGCCTATGAGGTAGAGGTAACAGGAAAAACCGGTAATTCTGATGAGGACTTCGCGCCTCGGTGGAAATACCTTGCAGTGGAGGATAACCAGATACTTGGCTCAGAAGATGGGACTACACTCACTACGCTATTCGACGGACAAATCGGCGCGTGGCCGGGCGCTGGTTATTTCACGAGTATATCTTCCTCGGCCTTAGTTACCGGCAATGACGGGCAAATAGACAATGACTACATCACAGAATCCTGCATAGCGGTAAGCCAATCGGACAGCGAATCGCAGTGTGAATATTTTCCCGGCATAGGCAACATCTGCGGCGACAGCTCATATTCATGGACGGAGAATGAGTACTATAAGGAGGGCATTGGCCCTATTGGGTATTACTACTATAATACCTTCAGCGATTGTGGCGGTGGGTTCTGTTCAGGCGCCACATGGACTCACAATGTGGGGCTGGTTGCCTCTTCACTCCAGGGAGATACGGCTGACTATGATCTGGAGTCTGAGCCTAATGACTCTCCGGATACGGCACAAACAGCAAATCCGCCATCAACTATCAAGGGAAGCGGCAGCGTTACCGATGGAACAGCCGTAATAGTTAATGGAATCCAGGAAGCCGAGGCCAATGATTCCCCAAACGATCCTCAGAACTTGAATGGCCCGATACTTGTCACGGGCGATGCCAAAGTTGGCGATTCTTCTTCCAATTTTTCATATACTTATAATTCCAATAATTACTCCGTCGATGCAGAAGACTGGTACACCTTTTCACTGAACTCCCAAACTACTGTCACCATCACACTGGACTTTCAACAGAGTTCCACGGCAGACCTGGACCTCTTTCTGTTCGATGACCAATTTTCAACCATGCTTGGGTTAAGCGTAGCCGATAATCCAAACACGGGTAACCCAACTGAAACCATAACAAAAACGCTTGACACCGGAACCTACATCATCGCAGTGGATGCATTTGCAACGCCAGAGGGCAGCACCGACTACACCCTCAATGTAGTTTATTCGGGGGAAAAGGATAATGAACAGGAGATTGAGGATTGGTATACCTTTACGCTCGATTCACAATCGGACGTAACCATCACATTGGATTTCGGGGGAGGCACGTCAAGAGACTTCGATCTTTACCTGTTCAATTCATCGGGAGATACCGTATTAGCATCCAGCAGAGGGGATAATCCAACCTCAAGCGACTTCAGCGAGACAATAACGAAAACCCTCAACGCAGGCACTTATCTCATCGGTGTCGATGCATATAGTGGCAGCGGCGATTATACCTTAGAAGTCGAGTAAAATTGATAGTCCTGACAGGAGAAGCTGGGGATCGAAATGCGTGATGCAACAATCAAAAGGCTTGTTGATCTAATCTGCTCCAAGAAACACCTGCTGTTGGTCTTACTCGTTCTTCTCAATACACTCACGCCTAATATCGTCGCCGGCCAAGATAATGCCACCCTTACAATCGTGGGCTCGGTTGAAACGCCTGATGATGCCAAGAGTGTGTATGTGAGCGGGAATTACGCATACGTGGCTGCTGATGACGAGGGGCTTCAGGTGATCGATATCATCAACCCTGAAAGCCCCGAAATCGTCGGCTCTCTAAAGATGCAGAACTCCGGCCGAGCCCGGTTCGTACATGTCAGCGACAGCTATGCATATGTAGTGAGTGATCTTGATGGAATTTTTTCATTGGAGACGATCGACATCAGCGATCCGGAAAATCCTGCCAGCGTTAGCTACTTCAGCACGCAGGGCTCGCCCCGAGATCTGCACGTGAGCGGCAGCTACGCGTACGTTGTTTGGGAGTCTACCAGTATTACAGGGCAGCAGCAAGCTGGGGGGCTTAAGATAATGGATATCAGCGATCCTGAGAATCCTGTAAAGGCCAGCTATACCAGCACCGGCACTGGTGCCCAGGGCGTGTTCGCGAGCGGTAATTATGCGTATGTGGCTGACGGCGGGTGGGACGGCCTTCTGATATTCGATGTGCGTAATCCTCAAAATCCAAATAGAATCAGCACCCTCGATGTTGATGATGCCACAAAGGTTTACGTGAGCGGTAATTACGCATACGTTGCCTGTTCAGGCGAGCTTCAGGTGATCGACATATCCGACCCCCAAAATCCCCAGACCGTCGGCTCCGTGGAACGGTCAACAGGGGCTCAAGGCATCTATGTAACAGGGTCATATGCATATATTGCTGCATATGAGGATGGTATCGATGTAATCAAAATAACCGACCCACAAAACCCCACCCTTCTCACCACAGTCGATACACCTGGGAAGGCAGTAGACATCTTTGTTGCCGGCTCCTATGCCTATGTGGCCGACAACGAGGGGGGGCTTCAAATCATCGACCTGAGCAATCTCAGCACCTTGCCCGGCGGCGGCGGTTCTGATCAAATAGGCGAGACGGGAAGCACCGGCACCGAATCAGGGGCTAATGGGGGAGGCTGTTTCGTTGCGTCTTCGATGCAGGGCTCCTTAACTTACTAAGTAGTGTGATATTGAGAAAGGCCGGATACGTACTCCCCGCACTCCTTATGGCAGCGGTCATATTCTATGTGTCCTCCCTGGAAAAAATAGAGCTCCCGCTCGAGATGATCTCCTTTAATGATCTCCTTTTCCATGGCGCCGCCTATTTCCTCTTCGGCCTCACCCTTGTGCTTGCCGCCTATCCATGGAACGCGTCCCTCGATTATCCCGTGCGCGTCTATATTATCCTTGGCCTCATCGGCGTACTTTATGGCCTCTCCGATGAAGTCCATCAGTCCTTTGTCCCCAACAGAACCTGCACCATCAGCGACTTCCTGGCTGATTCCTTTGGGGTAATCCTCGCTCTTTTCGTTACGAGTTTGTGGGCAAAGAGACGAATAGTCCCCGATGGATAAATTTCTCCGAACAAATGGCATGGGGCCTTATATGTATTTCTCGGGGTTCTTCATAAAGGCTTCCCGGCAGCTTTGATTACAAAAGTAGTAGTCCTTATCCCTGTACCGGTAACTTCCCTTAGCATCATCGAGGCGCATGGCCATCTTGCACACAGGATCAACGGCCGTCAACACCACGTCATCCCGTGTGCCTGGCCTTATGATCCGCGTGATAACAGGCGTGAGCCTGTTTTTCGCCGACATCCGTCGAGATATAAAGGCGGTTATTACGAACCCAAGGATAAGGCCCGCAAACCCGAGAAAAACAATTGAGGCCGTCTCGCCCATTGCCAACCACTGTTCCAAGCCAGCACCGGCTACCACGCCTGACATGAGACCAGCCAAGGGTATCACATACAGAACCGCGGCCCCTTTAAGCAACGTACCTGAGCTGAGGCTTAAGGTAACCAGATCGCCCACGTTTGCCCCGGCGCTGTTCATTGCCTTGATCACCATCTCGGAGCCGGATTTAAATGAAACGCAGCAGTGTGAAGCGCCGCAATCAGCGCAGGCATCCTTTCTGTCCGTGACCACCTTGGCCCAGCCATCTTCCCCGATACCGGTCACGTATCCCTGTTCCTCTGCCATGCTCTCACCCCTTTTCAGCACTACACTCTATAATAATAAGATAAACATTCTTACACATTTATCAATCAGATGTAGCGCTGCGCTCTGTGTAGTGCCTCGAGACGCAGGGGCTCTTTGTGCTCTGCCCTATACTCTCTGCGCCTTGCGCTATGCCCCGTATAGCTCACCCGCTCATTCACCCTTTTTCCAGGGTTCCCTCTGCAATCATCGCATCCAATGAATCGCTAAAGGCCTGTACCGTCTGATCGATATCCTCTCTCGTGTGCGACGCTGAAAGGACGAATAATCCCCTGTCAAAGGCGGCGATACCGCGCTGAATGAGGTGAAGACATAATCTGCTATAAACGGGCAGCATCGCGGGGTTCATAATCTTCTTGATGTCTTTTGTGGGTGGCAGGGTGTCGTCTGAGGGCTCAAACTCCAATGGCCCGAGGTAGAGGTGGACCATGGTCCTGCTGTAGAGGCGACCGCTGATGCCCCGCTCCTTGAGCACCTTGTTTCCCTCTTTCCTAAGGTAATCGGCTCGCTCTCGCGCCTTTCTCTGCGGTTCTCCATCCTGGTAGAGCTTGCAGGCAGCGGTACCCGCTGAACACACCAGGGGATTCGCGTTCCACGTGCCTGAGTGCACCACGCGCCGCTCCGAAGGAATCGTGGGGTTGAAGGCCTCCATGATATCAGTCCTCCCCACCACCGCCCCAATGGGAAGTCCGCCGCCCACGCACTTGCCGAGGGTGGTCAAGTCAGGCCTAACCCCTACCACCGATTGCCATCCTCCTGGGGCATCCCTGAACCCGGTAACGACCTCATCGAGAACCCACACGGTACCGTGCTTCCTCGTGAGATCGGGCAATGCCCTCACGAGGTCGAGGTCAATGGGAACTCGACCATTCATAAAGGCACCGCCGCCCTCGGTCAACAGCACCGCGTATTCCCCCGTGGAGAGCTCCGCCTCTACCCTATTGAGATCATTGCTCGGTATGACGGTAACCTCTTGCGCTGAAGTCCCGGCCGATCCCTCATGGATCAGCTCATCGGCCCAGCCATGGAAATGCTCCTCAAACCTGAGCACTTTGCTCCTGCCGGTAAAAACCCGGCCGAGCCTTATGGCCATCATGTTCGCTTCCTGGCCGCATGAGAAAAACGCCACCCTCTCGGCCATGGGCATCATCCCTTGTATGAGTTCAGCCAACTCCACCTCCAGCTCGTGGCTCTCGCCGAAATGGACTCCCCTGGCCATCTGCTTCTGCACCGCTTCAACGATCGCGGGGTGGCTGTGGCCCAAGATCAAGGCACCATGTCCCATAATGTAATCGATGTACTCGTTGCCATCGACATCCCACTTTCGCGATCCCTTGGCGCGGGTGAAATAGGGCCTGAATGGATCGATGATACGGGCAAAATGGGTGGCTCCATTGGCTGTAAAGTGTTTCACCGCTCGATCATGTAGCTTCTGTGATCCGGGATGAGCCCTTACGTATTCCTCAATCAACTCTTTTCCTGCAAGCATTTTACCTCTCCTTTACCCCTTCCTTGAGGTAGCGCACCATCTGCTTTTTATCCATTCCCTCGAGGCCCATCTTGACGAGCGATCTTCCCTCGGAGAGGAAATCCCTCTCACAGATGATCGATCCCAGATCGATCATGGCCTTGATTACGGGGACCTCCACCCCCAGCGCCCTGGCGAAATGGTAACGTGCCGCCGTCCCGATGGGGATATCCTCGGTGAAGTACCGATCCTGAATGCTGTTCGGCCCGTAAATGGTGCCCGATAGGGTGGCCACGCCAAAGGGGATAAAATACTCGGGTGCCATCACGCTGTACTTCGAGAAGAACTGCCTGTCGGGGTATTCGGGCACCATCCTTAGCCCCAGGGCTTCCATGATCCTCCGCTCCTCATAGTAAAACGCCATCTGCACCCTGGAGATCGAGGGGCTCATCCCGTGTTTGTAGAGGTTCCACTGGCCCTTCGGTGCGAGGATATCCTCAACCTGTGAGACCTCCATGGCACCCACGTTGAGGAGAGATCCCGGAACATGAACGAGGGCGTTCGCGTTGGCCATGCCCACGCCAATCGCCGTATCGGCCCGAATGAACTCGGAGACCCCGCTGAAGATGGGGCAGTCTTTCATTGCCTCGAAAAATTCCTCCCCATCCTTGCTGGGGAATGCCTCGTAGATCTGGTTGGCCTCCCTTACGGTGCAATCGACCTTTCCGGGCTCCACCATGCGAGTGCCGTAGGGAGCAGAATGCCACCCCCCTACGATGACCTCCGCCGTGCATCCCCTCTCCTTCATCATCTTTCTCAGCACCAGTGAGCCAAAGTTATCGGGAAAGATGCTCACCACCTGTCCATCCTCGAGCTGCGGAATCATCTTCTCAAAGATCGGCTCGTGCCCAAAACCCGGGACTGCTACGATTACGAGCCCTGAGCCCTTTAATGCCTTGGATATGTCCGTGGTTGCTAACTCGATTTCCCCGACGCCGCTCCTTGCAAAGTTCTTGGGGTTCGACTGAACTCCTCCCAGCTCTATCCTGCGGGTTTCCAAAACCCCCCCCATTGATGCGGGGGCAAACTCCGGTAGATCGTAGAGGCGGACCTCGTACCCATCGAGGGCGAAATCCGCCGCTTCGGTTTGGGCCACGGCACCGCCGCCCAGGATTGCCACCGGCTTCTCCGTTATGCTACCCTTGCTCATGGCTGCCTCCTTTCTGCTGGATTTTCACCGATGCATTTTTCCTCAAGACTACTTATAAAGAAATGGAAATTGTGTGTCAAACAAGAGCGCATCTATACTTGATGAACTCGTAAAAAGTCTTTTCACCAGTCATTGCAAGGAGTCCTTCAGCTATGCTCAGGATAAATTTCACGAAAAAGCAATCTCGTTAATTCAAATACTTACATTTAAGGAGATTTCTTGGCTTCGCTCGCAATGACACCAGGGACTCTCTCTTAGGCCATTTCCTATCCGCCATCGCATATTTTACCTCTCAAATTTCACATCATCCAGCTTGCATCTCGCATCACATATCGAGAATCATATTCATATTACTAATTATCTTTACGTATTGTTATAAAAATATGCTATATCTCCATTGACTTCCTCCAGTGGATACATTAAAATTCCGAATGTTCCCAGACGAGTTCCTTTCCGATAAGGCTCATAAAATGAAACTTGAGATACCAGAAGATATCTTGAACAGGACCACTCAATGCAGTAATGATTTTGCCTGTCTATCCGAAGGGTGGGAGCACTGTGGGGCAGTAAAAGGCCTTATTGAGGGGAAGCTCCTCGCCCTCGACGTGGATCAAGGGAGCGCAAGGTTCTGCAATTATCGAGTGCTTTTCGGAGGAGGGTCTTTCTGCACCTGCCCTACAGGAGTAGAGGTATTTAAGCGCAAGAACACCTGACGAAGATTATGATAGGAGAATGAACGTAACTACTCAGGTAGATAGGTTGTCCTTCGACCATGCTCAGGATGGTCGAAGGACAGTCTAAACAGCTTCAGTCTGACTACGTGAGTAGTCACGAATGACCTCAATACCGCATTCCCTTTTCATATACATAGGACCTCAAGGCATAAAATCGTACTATATGCCATCCTATCTCTTCGTTTATCGAAAATTCTCCCGCTTTCCATGTAAAGATCATATGCAGATGATTTTATTACTGAATTTATTTCAGCAATGAAGTAATCTCGATATTTAAAGGGAAAACATCATTGATACGGGGAGGCAATAATGAAGCATAAAACCACTCTCCTAATCGGAGCCTTCCTGATACTATTTCTCCTGGTGAATCATGTCCATGCACGGGCCTAGAGGTGTCAACAAGATTGAAATTTAGTCCCTCGATTCATAAATACGGTAACATATTTATTCACTCGGGACTAAGTGCTGAGTGAGCGTTTGTAAAGAGATTTCTCGTTTAGATACGTGGCTCTATTTGCGAATCGAAGCACTTAACCTTTTTCGTGCCTGCCATAAAAGTCCCGTAAGGTGAAGAAATGAAGGTCTTTGATGGCTTTGGAGCCGGCATTCGTATGGAAACTTTATTCAGTCAAAAAAAGGCACATTCTTAAATGCTATTTCCTTTTCACTAATGGTGCTTATGAGTATCCTATCCTTGAAATATGAAAGGAGTATCCCATGTCCTCAAACCACAATACTTCAAGAAACATAATTGTAACGTTCGTTATCGGCTTTGTAGCGGGGGTTTCACCCTTTGTCTTCATGCAGCTTCTGCCCGCACTCCTGAATCCAGGGCTATACGCTACATTCCCAAATTACATTCCCATAATCCTCACCGGAATGCTAGTCGGGGCAATCACCTCAATACTGTTTACCACGACATTTCAACAGCGACAAGCCCAAGAGGTATTCTTCTATGCTCTCGGTATTCCGGCAATATTAATTGCAACGGTGAGCAATATTAGTACCGAGTTCCAGGCAACTCGAACGATAAACGAGGTCCAGGAAAAAACAACCGCTGCTATCCTGAATCCACCCAAGACAGAGGTTATCAAGGGAGCCCTGGAACCAGTGACGCGCCCGACGAGCAATAGTACGACCGGGTTATTGAGTACCACCGCATGGGCGAATGAGAATAGAGAAAGCAGCACCATCATTCTATCTAAAAATGATACATACTATGTGGTAATAGGCGAATACGACAATGCGTCAAAGGCATGGGAGGCATATGATAAATACAAAAACGAAACCCTGAGAACCGAACTATATGCCCCCAAGGACTTGAACGTGTTTCAATTGGATAGCAACCGCTACATCCTGGTATATTCAAGTCACTCGACAGAAGAAGAGGCGAGAAGAGTCTACCAATTGTTAAGGGTAAATAATCCTGAATTAAACGTAAAGATCATCCACATCCAATCCGGTGGATCGTAAGTATCCTCTGTGCTTAAATGACCCTTACCATCCTTTAAAAGAGGGTACCATGCAAAAGGACTTTCATTTCTACACGATATACGTGCTCTAAAGGCACAACGGAATGTTACCGGAGAACTCCAAAAGGGTTGCCTACACTTCACAACATAAAGACGATGCGAAGTACGAACCTAGCCTCAATCTTGAAAACGGCGGTCGGTTCCAGCAGGTTCTCTCTTCCCATAAATTTCTTCATCCAGGCCTATTTGGCCTTGATACCCAATACAGAATTTGCATTCCCTTCCACTTCCTTACAGGGAAAAGAGGGAATAGATTTCAGGTAACATTTTAGCAAATGACCTCGACTCTTCGCTTCAGGGTTATACATGGAAGAAACTATGCGTTGAGCATGAAGATGTCTTTTTTTACCCAACGATAATTTCTGCACTGAACCCATGGGCTGAGAAATTCGGCATCTCCCTGCCAACTCCCATAGCGTAAGAGGTGCTATTTAGATATGGAACAACAGGAACTCCACATACGATCTTACCAGCAAAAGGACGAAAGGGATGTCATCGAGTTGTGGCGGCGATGCGGTTTGGTGGTGCCCTGGAATAACCCAAGGTCGGATATAGAACGGAAGGCAAAGGTTAATCCCGAGCTATTTCTCGTTGGATTGATAAACGAGAGGGTGGTTTCAACCGTGATGGGTGGGTATGAGGGGCACCGTGGATGGATCAACTACCTTGCGATCGATCCGGATTATCAGGGCAGGGGATTTGGCGAGAAGCTCATGCTGATTGTCGAGGAGAGGCTTAGGGAACTGGGTTGCCCCAAAATCAACTTACAGATAAGGGCCGGCAATGCCGGTGCCGTCAAGTTCTATAAGCGCCTTGGGTATTCGTGCGAGGAGGTAATCAGCATGGGAAAGCGCTTAGAAGAAGACCCCAAATAGGCCTTCGGACTATCTCACGAAGAGCGGTTGACAGGCTACCCTTCCTCAATGAGTAATTGTCGTCCACCGAGGCTATGGAAGAAAAGGCAATGCGAATCAGATTAGCTGATTCTACCGACATCCCGATTTTATCGGCATTGATTCGAACCTCCTTTCGCAGTGTTGCCGAGAGGTTCGCGCTTACCCCTGAAAACTGCCCGAAACATCCATCGAACTGTACCGATGGGTGGATACAAGGTGATATCGAGAGGGGAGTCACCTATTACATCCTGGAGCATAGGGGCGTACCAGCAGGATGCGTCGCCCTTGAAAAGGCCGGATCCGATCTCTTTTACCTTGAGCGCCTTGCCGTGCTGCCGGAGGAGAGGCAACGAGGTTTCGGGCGAACGCTGGTTGAGCACGTGTTGGCTGAAGCAAGGAATCTCGACGGAAAGCAGGTAAGTGTCGGGGTTATCTCCGATCAGGCCGAATTGAGGCGATGGTACCAAAAGATGGGCTTTGCAGAAGGAGAGACCAAGGAATTCGAGCACCTGCCATTTCGCGTCACATTTCTTACGCGTGCGCTGTGAGGATTGTATAAATGGAGACATTTACGAAATTAAAGGCCTTTGTTCGCAATCCCAGCTACCACCAGCAGAGGCAAGAGTGCATCCGGAGACTCGATATGAACACCATCGATGCCCCTCTCATCGAGATCATCGAGGGATTGCTCATGCTGCCCTATTGTTTCACCCTGCAATGCTGCTACGGACATTTTCTGCACGGCGCACAAAGAAACTCCAAAACCCTCGATCCCCTGCCAATTTCAGATAGTATCTCAGAGGTGGAATATAGAATCGCCTATCTAGCCCTGTGCATACAGGACAATGTGTCCGGAAGAGGGTTATTCAACGAATTGAGCGAGATCCCCCATATCGACCCGGCATACATCCAATTCGGATGCGGGGAATGGTTCTGGGAGCGGCAGGTGAACTCCTACGCGCTGCAAGTGGAACCGGAGAGATATAAGAAAAATGATCGCGTTTTCATTGGCTATCAGGAGGCGCTCCACACACAGAAGATCAGAGATGAATTCTTCGGCGAGCTCAAGAGGATAATCGAGAAGAGGATTAATAAAAAATAGGCTTGCCGCCCCCCTTTTTCGGAATGGAAAACGGCCCTGTCAAGGACAATGGAGTAATACCCCCTTTGTTTCTCTTCCCTTGAAAGCCCCTTTGTTCTATACTCCAGGCCATGGGAAAGCGCGTGATAATCGACACCGACCCAGGGGTAGACGACGCACTCGCGCTCCTGCTCGCCCTCAAATCCTATGAGCTTCACGTTGAGGCCATCACCACGGTAAACGGCAACGTATCCGTGGGACAGGCAACCAAGAATGCCGCCCTGATCCTCGAACTCATAGATCCCAAGCCTCGACCCATCTTAGCGATGGGAGTCTCGCAACCCTTACACAAAGGCCCGATAAGCGCTCAATCCATTCACGGCCCGGATGGGCTCGGGGGACTGCAACGTTTTGTGAGTCGGGATGGAAGCCCTCGATATCCAGAGGCACCTCTTCCCAGTCAGATCCCAAATGCCACCGAGGTGCTTCTCGACCTGCTGAAGCGTTACCCCGATGAGATGAGCCTCATCACGCTGGGACCCCTCACCAACCTCGCCGAGGCCCTGCAAAAAGACGCGAGGCGTGTAAAACGCTTGCGAGAGGTGGTGATTATGGGCGGGGCAATCGGCGTTCCCGGAAATATCACCCCCGCAGCGGAGTTCAACATCTTCACAGATCCCCATGCCGCCCACCTGGTATTTCACTCGGGCCTTCCCATGACCCTCGTTCCCCTGGATGTGACGGAGAAGGTTTGTTTGAAATCAGAGGAAATCGCAGCGCTTGCCCAGGCTATGGAGGAGCCTCTGGGCGGCTTTGTGCGCGACATCACGGAGAAATCGATCGAGTACATGAGGGATGCCCGAAGGATGTCGGCGATCTACCTCCATGATCCCCTCGCCGTGGGAGTGGCAATTGAACCGATGATGATAAAGGCCGCCTCTCGTCATGTTGAGGTCGAAACGAGCGGGGCCATCACCCAGGGCATGACCCTTGCCGATACCCGCGCGATCACCAATGACCTGAAGAAACCGCCTAATCTTGAAGTTGCCCTGGAGGTAGAATCGGAGCGGTTTCTCAAGTTCTTCAAGGAGCGCCTATGCCAAAGGTCGTGGTGATAGGCTCGGCCAACGTGGATCTCACCGTCAGGGTAGACCGCCTGCCGGAACCAGGAGAAACGGTATCCGGAGGTGAGTTCTATACCTCCTTTGGCGGCAAGGGTGCGAATCAGGCCGTGGCTGCCCTCAGGGCCGGGGCTGAGGTGAGATTTTCCGCAAAGGTAGGCCCCGATCAAAACGGGGAAGCCATTATCAGGAACCTTGAAGGCCTCGGCGTCACCACCGAGGGCATCCTGAGGGATACCTCACTCCCATCAGGTGTTGCCCTTATAATGGTGGATCGTGCGGGCAACAATGCCATAGCCGTGGCACCGGGAAGCAATCGGGCTTTTACCGAGGATGACATACACCGTGCAGAGGCGGCCCTCTCATGGGGAGAGGTGCTCTTGATCCAGCTCGAGATCCCCCAGCCCGCGGTAAGCAAAGCACTGTATCTGGCCAAGGCCCATGATCTGGTGACCATCCTCAATCCCGCCCCGGCTCATTCCGTGCCGAGGGAGATCTTATCCCTTGTCGATATCCTTACCCCAAATGAGACGGAGGCCGCATTCCTCACCGGAATGAGTGTCGAGGGTCCAGAGCAGGCAGCTCGCGCCGGTAAAGAGTTCATGGAGTTGGGCTGCGCACAGGTGATCACCACGCTCGGAAAGGACGGGTGCTGTTGGGTGGGGAAGGATATCTCTCGGATTTTTCCGTCATTTCAGGTAATCGGGGTTGATTCCACCGCAGCGGGGGATGCCTTCAACGGAGCACTGGCCTGTGCCATAGCAGAGGGTAGATCCATGGATGAGGCCATCCGCTTCGCCAGCGCCGCAGGTGCGTTAACTGTGACGCGAAAAGGCGCGCAGGATTCCCTTCCCACAAGGGATGAAATTACAAGGCTTCTTGAGAGTTCTTGAAGCCGATAGGATCAATAAAAAATTGTGTAATCCAAGAATTGAGCATTCGATTTCTCAATCTCTTTAATGTGAAGAAAGGAGCCATACCGCACGATGGGCGGATTTGTCTGGAACATAGACCCGGTGGCCTTCAGGTTAGGGCCTCTCCAGGTTCACTACTATGGCCTGCTTATCGCGTGCGTGCTGGTCATCGGATATTACCTCTGGAACTGGCAGATGCGTAAGGCCGGTTATGACCAGGACCAGGTCATCACCTTTCCATTCTATATCGGGATCCTGGCGGTGGTGGGCGCGAGGCTTGGGCACTGTTTCTTATACGAGCCCGCGTACTATCTCGCCCACCCTGTTTCGATCATCAAGGTCTGGAGGGGCGGCCTGTCGAGCCATGGGGCAGCGGTTGGGATGCTTGCGGCGATCTTCCTCTACTCCCATATCAAGAAGATCCCCTTATCCCTCATATTGGACAGCAACTCCTTTGTGGCAGCCCTTATCGCCACCTTGGTGCGCATCGGCAATTTCATGAACAGCGAGATCGTGGGCCGCATCACCGACCTGCCCTGGTGCGTGCGCTTCACGCGCTTTCAAGACGGAGGGAAATATTGCCGACACCCCAGCCAGCTCTACGAGGCGTGCTTTGGCCTGGGGATATTCATCGGGTTGTTGCTCCTTGAACGAAGGCTTGGCAAAAGGCGACCGCCAGGGTTGCTGAGCGCCCTCTTCATGGTAACCTATTTCTCCTGCCGTTTTCTCGTGGAATTCGTCAAAGAACACCAAACGCTCCCTCCTGGTTCCCCCTTGACGATGGGGCAATATCTCAGCATCCCCTTCTTCCTCATCGGCCTTTCCATGCTTGTCTTTTCCTTGAAGCACCGCCACGAAAGTCTGCTCCCTACCTCGGATGACTGGCCACCAACCCCGAAGAGTTCCCCCCAGCGTAAAAAGCACAGAAAGAAGAGGGGAAAAAGCTAGCCCTTTACAAAGGTTGCCCGCAATGGTATTAGGCAATCAGAAGAGTATCGCTATCATCCCCTCACGGATTGAGTAATGGATAAGGAAAGGCGTTCAATCCTTTGTCCTAATTGTAGGAAACTCATCAGCCACGATGAGCCACGCTGCCCTCACTGCGGGATCTCGAACCCCGGATCGTGGTGGAAAAACAACCTTGGCGCCAGGGTATTCTTCGGCACAGACCAGCTCATTAAATGGATCATCTATGCGAATATCACCTTGTATATTATATCCCTGCTGCTCTATCCATGGTCATCCGGTATCTCGTTGAATCCCCTTGCCCTCTTATCCCCCTCGAACAAAGTGCTTATCCTTCTTGGAGCTACCGGAACCGTTCCCATTGACCGACTTGGCCGCTGGTGGACCCTCGTCTCCGCGAATTACCTCCACGGCGGTATCCTCCATATACTCTTCAATATGATTGCCTTCAGGCAGATTGCCCCCTTAGTCCTCCGCGAATACGGGATCAACCGCATGGTAATAATCTATACCTTGAGCGGGGTAATCGGCTTTTTGGTCTCGTACCTCGCAGGCATCCCATTGACTATAGGTGCATCCGCTGCAATATGCGGGCTGATCGGTGCCGCCCTTTACTACGGCAAAAGCCGGGGAGGATTGTACGGGCAAATCATCTTTAAACAGATCGGGGGATGGGCCCTGGGGATCTTTATCTTCGGGCTTTTGATGCCGGGGATCAATAACTGGGGTCACGGAGGTGGGATCTTCGCCGGCGCGGTTCTTGGCCTTCTGCTTGGCTATAAAGAGAGAGCGAGGGAACGAGTGTTCCATAAAATACTCGCGGGCGCCTGTATTGTCATAACGATCCTTGTGCTCGTCTGGGCAGTGGGATCCGGCATCTATTATCGATTTCTGGCATAGTATCGAAGTCCATACTCTCGCTCCCCCTATCCTGAAATATTGAAATGAGGGAATGAGGGGGTAAGGATTGTAAATTATGCGTGTGGCATTGGTTGGCATGGCGGGATCGGGAAAATCATACTGGTCCATGAGGCTTGCCGAACATGGCTTCACCCGTTTCTGCTGTGATGAGCTGATCGCCGAAAAGCTCGCTCCTGAGCTCACGGGTACAGGAAGCCGCCCTATGACAATGGGCGAGTGGATGGGATTCCCCTACGATGCTGGCTACAAGGAACGTGAAGCCCGATATCTCGCCCTTGAGAGAGAGATGATTGCCGAGATTATTACCTACCTCGAGGGTCATGAGGATAATCCCGGTGAGCACATAGTAGTGGATACCACCGGCAGCGTTATCTATACGGGGAATGAGAACCTGGCAAGACTTCGGCTCTATACCACTGTGGTGTACCTGTCCATTGCAGTTAAGGTACGGGAGCAACTGCTAAGGGCCTATATCGCAAATCCTCATCCCATGTTGTGGAGGGGGATGTTTCACAAGGGGCCACACGAGACAAACGAGGAGGCCCTAGCGCGTTGTTACCCAAGGCTCGTGGATGAAAGGGAACGGCTGTACGAGCAACTCTCCGATGTGACAATCGGCTACTACAGACGAAGAAGACATAGATTTGGAGTTCATGATTTCCTAAATGCGGTGAGGCTCCCCCCGATTCAGGGCAGTCGATAATTGCTGAACCGTGTACTATGATTACTACTTCACTATATTTACCACGATCATAGCGGGGATTCGCAGTTAATGAGGTGATTATGCGATTTGAATTTGCTACCGCATCATCCATTATCTTCGGCGCGGGCACGGCTGCTGAGGTCGCGCCTGAAGCCGCCCAACTCGGGCATCGCGCCTGTGTGGTAACCGGCCGTAGCGCCCACCGTGCCGCATCGCTGATACGCGATTTAAAGGAACAGGGCTTGGAAGTTACCACCTTCAACGTGTCAGGGGAGCCTACCACACACACGGTCTTTGAAGGCGTGCAACAAGCTCGAAGGGCCGGTTGTGACCTCGTAATCGGCATTGGCGGCGGAAGCGTTATCGATACGGGGAAGGTAATCGCGGCGCTCCTGACGAACAGCGGCGGGCTTATGGATTACCTGGAGGTGATCGGCGGCGGACAACAGATCGAGAACACACCATCCCCCTACATTGCGATTCCAACCACCGCAGGTACAGGTGCCGAGGTCACGCGCAATGCGGTGCTTGGCTCAACCGAGCATCGCGTTAAGGTGAGTATGCGCAGCCCTTTGATGTTGCCTCGCATTGCATTGATTGACCCCCTTTTAACCCTTTCCGTGCCTGCGGAGGTGACAGCCAGCACCGGCCTGGATGCGCTCACCCAGCTCATGGAGGCCTTCGTCTCCAATCAAGCCAACCCATTGACAGACGGCATATGTCGCGAAGGCCTTCGAAGGGCTGCCCGTTCATTGCGAAGGGCCTATGAGCAAGGGAGCGATGAGGGTGCCCGTGAGGATATGTGCGTGGCGAGCCTTTTCAGCGGAATAGCCCTGGCAAACGCAAAACTCGGCGCTGTACATGGTTTTGCGGGCCCGCTGGGGGGAATGTATTCCGCACCACACGGCACCGTGTGCGCGCGCCTGCTGCCCAACGTAATGGTGTCAAATGTGCGGGGACTCCAGAGCAGGGCACCTGAATCTCCCGCGATGAAACGGTATGATGAGGTAGCCCAAATCCTGACCGGAAAACCCACCGCGCGAGCAGGTGATGGCATTGCATGGATACAGGAGCTCTGTACTGTATTGAAGGTTGCCCCATTGGCGGAGTTCGGATTACAGGAATCTGATTTTCCGGCGGTGGTGGAAAAGGCCAAGAACGCGAGCAGCATGAAGGGAAATCCCATTGACCTGACTGATGCTGAATTAACGGAAATACTCGCTAAGTCCATGTAGACGTACCCGTATATCGCAGGGTTCATGATCGTGTCGCTATTACATGTAATTCAAAGAACGTGACTACTCACGTAGTCAGGCTGAAGCTGTTTAGACTGTCCTTCGACTTTGCTCAGGATGGTGAGCGAAGCCGAACCAAAGGCTTAAAGTGATCAGAGGAGTACTATTGCCGAACTTTGTTGAAGAAACATTAGCTTTTCGTAACAAAAATGTCTTCAAAATACGCCGTATCCCCGTTATTTCCTAACAGTCTTCAGCCTATGGTTCGACAAGCCATTCGACACGCTCATGGTCGTGAGCAAGGTCGAACGACTTACCATCCTGAGCATGGTCGAAGGACAACCTATCTACCTGAGTAGTTACCAAAGAATTTACTTTTTCCCTTTAATTCTTTACTTAAAATTACCATTTACATTTTTGAAACAATATATATCATTCAAACGGAACAGTCCCTATAATTGCTGCCCGCATAAGAAACTAAATTTTATGAAGCGATTCCCATATGGATAACAGCACAGCTGGCGCCATAATTTGGTTTCCCCTGCTTCTCACGTTTCTGGCAGGGATCTCTACGGGCTTCGGGAGCCTCATCTCTTTATTTATCAGGGAATACAAGAGGCGCTATCTCCAGTTCTCACTAGGGCTCTCGGCCGGGGTAATGGTGTATGTTTCTTTCGCGGAACTCCTGGCATCAGCAATTAAAACGATTGGCTTTTTAGGCGCAAATATCGTGTTCTTCGGCGGCATCCTCTCGATCATGGTCTTGGATTTCCTCATTCCCCATGAGTACATCGAGGAACACATTAAGGGGAAACCCGAGGACAAGAAGCTCATGACCGCGGGGGTGCTCACTACCATAGGCATAGCCATTCACAATTTCCCCGAGGGCATCGCGGTTTTCATGAGCTCGCTCGGT
Organism: uncultured Desulfobacteraceae bacterium; assembly: GCA_964549945.1. Lineage (GTDB taxonomy): Bacteria > Desulfobacterota > DSM-4660 > Desulfatiglandales > B25-G16 > B25-G16. Next base: position 41,682 of record CAZJXD010000033.1, read on the forward strand.
GATGTCAGGCTCGGCATCGCGCTGGCCTTTGCCATCGCCATTCATAATATTCCCGAGGGTATCGCCATTGCGATGCCCATATTCTATGCAACAAAGAGCAGAAAAAAGGCATTCTGGTATTCCCTGCTATCGGGAATCGCAGAACCGGTAGGAGCGCTCATTGGAATAGCAATCCTTATGCCCTTTCTCACCGCTACGATTCTATCGCTCTCCCTCGCCTTTGTGGCGGGTATCATGGTCTTTATAAGCTTCGATGAACTGTTGCCTTTGTCGTATGAAGGCGATGAAGGCCACATAGCGATCTTCGGCATACTGATAGGAATGCTTATCATGGCCCTGAGCCTTTTTTTATTTAGAAGCTATACGTAACATATCCTGTTTTTTCTAATAAAGTTAATAGGTTAGATGTTGT
>CAZJXD010000034.1:0-41174 GCA_964549945.1 uncultured Desulfobacteraceae bacterium
CGGCGCTTGAGCTTCGAGGAGGTGGAGCGGGGCTTGAGCGAGGAGATGGCCAGGGAGGAGGCCGAGCGGTGCCTGAGGTGCGGGCTTATCTGTTACAGGAGGGAGGGGAGGTAGAGCGCGAGAAATTTACCTTGCAAATCTCTTCCCAGTTCTCTATAGTGCTTTAAAAAAGAAAGGAGGGATAATGCCTCATGAGAAAGAGGATCTTTTTTTTAGGCGCGGTTATTATTTCCATAGCGCTCTTTGCCGCCGCGGGTATCCTAATAGCGACCGATGTCCCGGATGAAATCAATATCTACTCAGATGCATATGAAAAAGCAAACAAAGAGCATAAATATGGGCCTATCCCATTCAGCCATAAAAAACATAATACAGATTACAAGATCCCGTGCACGGAATGTCATCATGTCTACAAGGATGGGAAGAACGTCTTCAAGGAGGGAGATCCCGTCCAGGAATGCTCGGCGTGTCACGATGTCAAGAAATCAGAAGGCAATAAAAAAAATTTGATGCTTGCCTTTCATAAGAACTGCGAGGGTTGCCACAAGGATCTAAAAAAGGCTGGCAAACCGACCGGTCCCACCACAAAATGTACCGACTGCCACGAGAAAAAGAAGTAAGTCTTGCAACTTAAAGGGGTGTTGTTCCCGGGCGAGTGAGAACTGGTAGCACGAAGGATAAGGAGCTAAACCTCTTTTTTAAAAGGCTGTCCCAATAATATAGCGACAAAAATGCCGCTCTCAATGAGCGGCATTTTTTCAATATAAAATTGCTGCTCCAACAAGTACCGGATCCCTACGATGAAGCCCCCTGGATTTGCCCTCGTGTTGGATATGCAGGCGGTATAAAGGATATATCAATCCTCGGTCTCTGTAACCGTAATGGCATCCTGTTCGCAGACCTCCACACAACTCTCGCATCCGATACATTCCTCCGCATTGACAGGCTGTGATTTTTCATCCTGCATCTCAAATACATCGGACGGGCACACATCAACACACTCTTCACATCCTATACATTTGTCCTGGTCAACTTCTACCTTGTACATGGTTCTCCTCCTAGGTTAAAATTGTTTTGGAATTCGTAACACTTGCATTTCCGAGGTGCATGTAGCTTTATTTTTCAGCAGGCTATTTAACAAAGCGCTATTGCGGGTGTCAAGGAAAAAGCTAAGATCATTTACTGAAATCTGACGTGTACCTTTCGGGTTCGGGGCCCATCGAACTCGCAAAAGAAAATCGCCTGCCACGTGCCCAACTTCAGTCGCCCAGACTCCACCAAAACGGAAACCGAACTTCCCACCAAACTGCTCTTGATATGGGCAGCGGCATTTCCCTCGAGATGCCTGTAGGAAGCCTCCCAGGGAACAAGCGTGCTGAGCATTGTCTGAATATCCGTTACCACGCTCGGATCGGCCCCCTCATTGATGGTGATCCCCGCAGTGGTATGCGGCACGTAGATGTAGCACACCCCTTCTTCAAGACCGGCTTTTTGCAGCAGGTCGGTAACCTTGGAGGTAATATCTATCATCTCCGAGCGATTCCGTGTGCGTAAGGATATCGTTGAAATCATGGCGCACCCTTTAACCTAAGTTGCCTTCCTTCTCAACTACCACCTGGTCGCGAAATCCCTCTTCCTCTAAATACACATTAATGGTCTCGCCTGGCGAAGTGAGCCATTCCTCTGCTACGTAATTCGCCTTAATGGGGAGCTCTCTTTGTTCCTCTCCCCTGTCTACCAGCACGGCCAACTCGATCTTCTTCGGCCTGCCGAAATCCATCAATGCATCCAAGGCCGCCCTCACGGTCCTGCCCGTGAATAGCACATCATCCACTAGCACGATCGTCTTATCATCTACGGAAAAGGGCAGCTTCGTGCTCCCCAGCTTGGGGTTTGAGCCTATCCTCGTCCAGTCATCTCTATAAAGGTTAATGTCCAGTACGCCTATAAGCGGCTTCTCCTCATCCCCTTTAGAGATCTCATCGCATAGCCTATAGGCCAAAAAAGCGCCCCCCGTTCTTATGCCCACCAAGACGAGATCCTTCACTGATGCGTGGCGGGAGATTACCTGTTGGGCAATGCCTTTCAGGGCATCCTGTATTCCCCTTTTATCGAGAATGACCTTTTTTCTCTTTTTCCCGCCCATGTCGAGGCCTTTTTGAAGGTGTTTTTATATATCAAACAGGGTTGAAAGGTCAAATGGTTTATGCATCCAGTCGGGGAATTCTCCTGAGAACTAACTATGTTGAAAAGAGCATGGGGATGCTAAGAAGTCAAGGGAAGCTGTCTTGACTTTCGGCGATATTGATTTTACTATGCCACCATCATGAACCAAGAAATGCTTCCGAAGAATCCAGACACCCTCTCCTCCCTGCTCGGTTACCCATTCGCAAACCATGAACTGCTGCTTCAAGCCTTTCGGCATCCCTCGTATGTCTATGAAAAGGAAGAGCCTGGGATATCCGATAACCAAAGGCTGGAGTTCCTTGGAGATGCAGTGATTAACCTCGCGATCAGCCATCTGCTGATGAAATCCTTCCCTGGAATGAAGGAGGGGGATCTGTCCAAGCACAGGGCGTTTCTCGTGAGCGAAACCGGTCTCCATCGTATTGCCCGGATGCTGGAGCTGGGAGACTACCTGCTTCTCGGAAGGGGAGAAGAAAGGACAAACGGCAGAGAAAAGCCTTCTATTCTCTCCGATGCCCTCGAAGCCATTATAGGGGCCATCTATCTCGATGGGGGTTTTCTTGATGCCTCCAGTGTAATCGAACGCCTTTTCAAACCGCTCCTGGATGAAATCGACCCCGGTAAGTCGAGCGGTGACTTCAAAACCGAACTGCAGGAGCTCTCACAAGAGGCCTTTCAGACAACCCCGGACTACAGGCTCGTGAAGGACACGGGTCCGGATCATGATAAGACCTTTTACGTAGAGGTCTCCATAAAGGGCGGCCTGCTCGGAAAGGGCACGGGAAAGAGCAAAAAAGAGGCCGAGCAAAATGCCGCAAAGGAGGCACTGGCTTGTCTAAGGGAGTAAAAAGGCATTTCATTATCCCCATCTTCATTCCCCATCAGGGATGCCCGCACAGATGCGTATTCTGCCAGCAAATGACCATTACCAACGCCTCAGAGGAACTTTGCACTCCGGATGATATAAAAACCACCATTGAATTAGCCCTGGGATCAAAGCGCTTTGCCTCCCAGGCGCCCAGGGAGATCGCCTTCTATGGGGGCACCTTCACCTCCCTTCCAACCGCCTCTATGGAGGGCATGCTCGGCGCGGTGAGGCCCTTCATGAAAGCAGGTGCTATAGGTGCAATCAGGCTCTCCACGAGGCCAGACTCCATAGATGAGGAGAAACTTGATATCCTTCAATCCTACGGCGTATCAACCGTGGAGCTCGGCGCACAGTCTATGGACAACGAGGTGCTCACGCTCTCCAATCGCGGCCATACCGCAGGCGATACCATAAATGCCGTTCAACTGCTGAGAAAAAAGGGGTTTAAGGTAGGAGTGCAGCTCATGCCAGGCCTGCCCGGAGACTCAAGGAAGGTATTCATGGATACAATTGACAAGGTCATTGGCCTTAGACCACATATGGCGAGGCTCTATCCCACGCTCGTCTTAAAGGGCACGAGGCTCGCCCAGTGGTATCAAGGGGGAAGATATAACCCCATGGGACTTGAGGAGACCGTATCGGTGTGCAAGGATGCGTGCATGCAACTGGAGGCTTCAGGAATTCCCGTCATCAGAATCGGGCTCATGTCTTCTCCATCTCTGCTTAACAAAGGGGAGATAATCGCCGGGCCGTGGCATCCTTGCCTGGGATTTCTGGTTCGCTCCGCCATGCACATCGATAGGGTGAGGCCATACCTCCCGGCCCTGGGGGAGGCGAGGACCATTATTCTCCGCGCTCCCAGGAGGGATATCCCCCTTCTAAAGGGATACAGGAATGGCGGATTAAGGCACCTGGAATCCGTCACAGGTACTACTATAGACAAGATTTTCCCCGATGACTCCATTGCCCAGGGTGAGGTGGCCTACGATGCACTGTAACGCAACGCTCGGGCCGAATATCGTTTCGATTTTCAAAACATGGAACCCGAGAAACGCGGCCCGAGGAGAGGTGTACATCCGGGCATCGGGTGAGGGTGGACAAGGGAGAGGGGACGTATTAATGATTCCTGTCCACGATAAACTGATTCAGTTTCAGGAGTGATTCCTTTTGCGACGAATCGGGGAAGAGGTTGAGACATCGCCCTGCGAGATCCGCATACTCCTGGGCATCCCTGCGGCATCGACCTATGGCACCATTGTTCCTCACAAGCTCTGTTATCCTCACATAATCCCTTTCCGAGGCCTCGCCATTCTTGAACAGTTCCTCTAGCCTCTTCCTCTCCTCTCTCACTAAGTAGGTGAGGGTATATATCAACGGCAACGTAATCTTGCCTTCCCTCAGATCTCTGCCCATGGATTTTCCGGTTCTCTCAACCGTTGAGGTGTAATCGAAGATATCATCGACAATCTGAAAGGCAATGCCCATATTACGGCCGAAATCCCTCAGGGATTGGATGTCGGCTTGACTTGCCCCGGCAACAACAGCGCCACATGAACAGGCAGCCGACATGAGTGCGGCGGTCTTGGAGGTGATTATCTCCAGATACTCCTTCCTCGTCATGCTCCAGTTATGGGTGTTAATATACTCCATTATCTGGCCCTCGGTCATCATGGTAGCGGTCTCGGCGAGTACCCGGAGGAATTCGGCATGCGTCTTCTCAGCCGCAATCCTCGAGGATTTCGAGAAGAGAAAATCGCCTACGAGCACCGCTGCGGGGATACCCCAAACCTTATTGGCCGCCCTTTTTCCCCTTCTGATTGAGGCGTTATCGATCACATCATCGTGCAAAAGGCTCGCCGCATGAATACACTCAAAAATAGTGGCGAGCAGATACATATCACCCTCACGATAGTCACAGAGCTCACAGGAGAGGATAAAAAACAGTGGCCGTAGCCGCTTGCCCCCTCCCAGCAAACTGTAGCTTCCCACCTCCTCAATCAATGGCACATTAGTGTCAAAGACCTTGCCGAGCTCCTCATTTATCCTTTGAAAGTGGGTGGTAAATTGATCTAAAAATGAAGATTCCTCTTGTATCATCGAATTTTTTCCTTATCGCGTATCGTCCACGTAAAACCCCGTCAAACATATATAAACGATCCTTGGTTGTCAAAGCAATTATACATACGCCTCCCTTTTTCGGCGTTATTTCCTGTTGATCTTAACGGTCATTTCCTATAAGTTCAGGATAACACTTCCGGACAACCAAGACCATGTGCGCTGAGATAAGGGAATCCGAGCTCAATGAGCGATTCCTCCCCTTTGAAGAGAAAATGACCGAGGAGGGCGTTCCCCCTCTGGTCATCGATCTATTCAGACGATACTATGAGAACCTCCTAAGGGGGGAGAGGGGATTGCTCTCAAGACGGGATATCGAACCCCTCCAAAAGACCGATATAGCCGATATGGAAACCCTTGAGGGGTCCAGCAAACAAGGGGCCCGCGAGATCAAGAAGGCGGTGGTTATCAAACTGAACGGAGGGCTGGGCACAAGCATGGGCCTATCAAGGGCGAAATCCCTCATTGAGGTAAAGGATGGATTGTGCTTCCTCGATATTATCGCCAGACAGATCATGAGCTATAGGGACAGGTTCGGGGTAAAGATCCCCCTTGTGCTCATGAACAGCTTTAAAACCGATGAGGACAGCAGACAATACCTCGCACGCTACCCTGCTCTGGTCTCGGATGAGACCGCCCTTTCCTTCCTGCAACACAAATTTCCAAAGGTGCTCAGGGAAGACCTGAGCCCTGGTTACTGGCCCCGCGAGCCGGATTGCGAATGGAACCCCCCTGGTCATGGCGATATCTATTTTGCCCTGATCACCTCGGGAATGCTCGATGCGTTGATAGGCAAGGGCTATCAATACGCCTTTATATCAAACTCCGATAACCTCGGGGCAACCATGGATGATGCATTGCTCGGTTATTTCGCCTCTCGTGATCATCCCTTTATGATAGAGGCAGCGGATAGAACGAACGGGGACAGAAAGGGCGGGCACCTTGCGCGACTAAGGCGAACCGGCGGCCTCGTCCTCAGGGAGATCGCCCAGTGTCCGGAGCAAGAAATAGACGAGTTTCAAGACACCACCGTATACCGCTTCTTCAACACCAATAATATATGGGTTAATCTCGTATCCTTAAAGAAGCGCCTGGAGAGCGGGATAGAGGGATTTACCCTTCCGATGATCGTTAATCCCAAGAGGATTGACCCCACCGATGACACCTCACCGGAAGTCTATCAGATCGAGACGGCCATGGGATCAGCCATCTCCATCTTTCAAAATGCCGCCGCGATAAGGGTTCCCAGGACGAGATTTTCCCCTGTCAAAAAGAGTCAGGATCTCCTCGCTCTCTGGTCCGACTGTTATGTAATGACTACAGAGAGCAGGATCATCCAAAATCCTGCGAGAAGATTCGGTCCCTTACTGATCGATTTGGATGAGGGGTACTATAAACGAATCGACCAGTTAAGGGAGCGATTCATCCATGGCGCTCCCTCTCTCATTGATTGTGAATCGCTGAGCATTAAGGGAAATGTTTACTTTGGCAAGGGAATTGTTGTAAAAGGGAATGTGGATATCGTCAATCAATCTACCCATAAGGTGTATATCCCTGACGGAACCATAATCACTGGGGATCTCTTTTATAGGTGAATGCCAAACAGGGTGAACCATGCCAGATGCCAATCAACAGGATATTAATAAGGCAATTCGGGCCATCCAGGATATCGCGGTCATGCTCACCGGAGCTTCGGAATACGTCTGTGAAGCGAGAATCCTCAAGAGGTATTCATCGGACATAGAGACAAACCTCGATAATCTGGAGACGTATTTATCACGGCTCAAGGGGAGCTTTCCCGGCAAATTTCCTGAGGCCCTAAGGCCCGACAGTTCACTGTCAACGATTAGGGAGATCGCCACATCGATGAAAGGCGATGATGCCAAGATAGAGGCCAGGTGTCGGGCAGGGGAACTGGGCAATGAGCTCTTCCTAGGGGTGAAGGAGCTTAAAACAGTGGTGGGAGACATCTGGAACACCTTAGGCGGGAAAGTGGTCTCCAAGTATAGCTTCGCCGATAGGATTGCCGACCAGGGGGGGAAGTTCAAGTCTCTCTTCTCAGGCTTCTCTCCGCTCGTCTCAACTACCGGAAAGATTATCCTCGCGGTCATCATCGTCCTGATCCTCTGCTTCGTCTATCTCTATGTTACCATGGAATCCGAGGATGCCCTGGCCACCAGCATAAACAACGATCTCACCTCCATACAAACCCTAAAGGATACCCTTGCAAAACACAGGAAGGAGTACGAGGAGATCGAGAGAAATATCAATGCGCTCAACAAGAAAACGCTCAACAGAGATGAGAAGATTCAAATCTTGGATCTCTCCACTGAGAGCAGAAAGGTGAAAGAGCGTATCGATAAGAGCGTTCTATCCATTGAAGAAAAGGAGAAAGAACTCGCGGAAAAGAAAAAGAGGTTGGAGGAGCTCCGAAGAAAATCCCTTATCCAGAAGTTGTTGAAAAGATAACACTCATCACCGGCAACCCACCCAACTCATCAAAAATGGGCACTCCCTCATATCATGAAACGATGAAATGGGCTTTTCTCACCTCCCTGGGCACGAAGTATCTCGCTCGCGGAATCCCTTCTGATCCGTACGGCAACTCCCTGATTCAGGGGAGCATCGCTGTAGGAAACGGTGATCGCGGCAGCTACCTCGAGCTCCTCAGGCGTTGGGTCTCCTATCACGAGCGCGGTTGGACCCGGAAATGATTCCACCACGAGCAGCGCATCCTCTGGCCCTGCGAGGGAAGCAATCTCCTCATTCTCGCCCTTATTTCTGCCTACCACAATCTTTGCCCTCTTGCTGACCCTAAAATGTCTCCCCTGCTTAAGGAGCTCCAGGTCTCGCCTTGAAAAGGTTGGATTCATGGCTATCAAATCCTTGAGGCGACGCGAGAATACCACCTCTGTCAGCAGACACCCCCCTGCGGGGGATGGGTATTGCTCAACTCCATATCTCCTTGCCAATTCGATCTGCGGCTTTCGGGAACGTCCCGAAAGATCGAGAAGTCTTTCCCGATTGACCCATCCCTCCCTTTCCGCAAGGGTTTCGGGCAACCTTTTTGCTGAGAGCGGCCTCAGAATCAGGCCATCGAACCCCGACTCATGTGAAATAATGGACAGCGACCTGAGGCTTTGCGACATGGGGCGTTGTCCCAAGACCTCACCGCTTATGATAAAACGAGCCCCTTTGCCTTCGAGCATCTCCCCGGCAAACCTGAACATGAGGGCGTGGCAGTCAATACAGGGATTTAGGCCTTTCCCATATCCATGCCGTGGGCTCAACACGATGCCGAGCATGCGCTCCGTAATATCCACCACAGCCAAAGGAAGCCCGATATAGAGAGCCGACTGACAAGCACTTTGACCGGAGAAAAAGGGGGACTCGAAACAGATGCCCTCTATATCAACACCCTGCTCCTCGAGCAGCTTTACGGCCAAAATGCTATCGAGGCCACCGGAAAAGAGAGCCAACGCCTTCATCACCATACCCCTCCGTATCGCCGGAATCATCAATACATCAAGGGCTTATCATGGATCAAGCCACAAAGTAGCGCGCTGGGCTTGGGATTAGAGACGACAATCGGATATTTATCTTTCCGGCCCCCCATGCTCAACAAGGTCCGGCCTTTATGTGCCTGCTGAAGAGGACAAATCAATGCTGGCAATGGCATTACGGACCGACTGAGCTGATGTTGGAGTAATACTCAAAGACCTGAAGCCCAGGCCAACCAGGAGCGGGACAACGTGAGGGTTTGAGGCAATCTCTCCGCAAACTGTCACCTTGCTTTCCTTTCCCAATTCCGATGCTCTTTCCACTACGAAACGCAGCAGCCAAAGAAATGCCTTGTTCTTGAAATCCTCATATCCAAGAACAGCTTCATTATCCCTGTCAGCAGCCACGAAGTACTGGAGCAGGTCATTGGTCCCGATGTTGATAAAATCCACCTCATTCAAAATCTCGCTTACGCCGATTGCCGCAGCAGGTACCTCGATCATGGCGCCGAGACGGACCTCATCGGAGAACGCACTGCCCTCCCTACGCAACTCTTCTTTGACGCCCTCAAAGATTTTCCTCACCCCCCGAATGTCATCCACTGTGGTGACCATAGGAAGCAATATATCAACCTGACATCCCACTGCGGCACGAAGAATGGCGCGGAGCTGTGCCCGAAGTTCATCGGGGTGCAGCAAGAGGTGTCTGCGCACCCCTCGAACCCCTAGGGCAGGATTCTGCCCGGTGCAGTAATCGAGGCCGGCAATTTGTTTATCGCCGCCGATATCAAAGGTGCGGATTACCACCCTCCTCCCGGCAGCGGTAAACACATGCCGATAGATGGCGTATTGTTCCTCCTCCGCGGGAAAGGCGTTAGATTGCAGAACCGAGAATTCCGTACGAAACAGGCCGACCCCCTCGAGTCGATGGCGGCGAACGAGTTGGATTTGATCCGGGTTGTCGATATTCGCCATCAAACGTACAGGGATATTATCCTTTGTCTTGCCGCCGATGGGCGGTAAGGGAAGCAGTTCTTCAGGAAGCTCAAACTTCCGTTTTAAGGCAGCGAATTCCCGAACAGTTTCGGGTCTTGGTCGAAGGATAACGACGCCCCTGACGGCGTCCACGATCACTTCGTCTCCGTCTACCAGGTGCTCCCTAAGGCCACTCACCCCACCTACGGTGGGAATTCCGAATCCCTTGAGGAGGATCGCCGCATGAGATGAAAGGGCATTACTTTCGGTGGCAAATGCGACGGATCGAAAACGTCGAGCCTCGATTGCCCATGACGGGTAAAGGTTTCCGGAGATTAGGACTTGAGACTCCTTCTTCTGAGACAAGGCTTTTTTGTACGTCTGCGGTGTTGAAGAGAGGGCATATACGATGCTCGACACTAGATCCCTCACATCTTCCGCGCGCGAGGCGAGATAAGGGCTTCTGCTCGCCTCGAGCTGGGCGATGATCTTCCTCGCTTCCAGCTCAAGTGCCCACGCCGCGTTCTTGGATTCGGTTACAATCCTGGAGCGAACCGCGTCATGAAACTGCTCGTCTATCAGCATCGTCCGGTGGCTTTTCAATATCAGTGACGCGGTGAGCGAGGAATCGGAATGGTCTTCTTTGATGTGTTCGCGCAGATGATCGCTCACAAGTTGTACGGCCTGGCTGTAACGCTGTTTTTCTGCCTCTACCTGATCCGCCGGAATCTTACTTCTCAACACAACGAGTTCCCGGTCAAGGACTCGCGCCCTGCCAATCCCGATACCGGGGCAGATGGTAGTGCCTCTCAGCTCAACCTCATCCCCGCTTCCAAAACGAATACCTTCGGGCGCCCCTTTTTCATCCATTTTCGTACCCTTCATAAGCGCACATGTACGGTTTTTTCAGTATCCCCACGATCCACCTGCTCCTTTTTTGACCTACATCTCCAACATGCCCCTGGCCGCTTTCTCCAGGCGATACCTCTTCTCGCTTTTTCTACAGAGCTCCCATATTATACATAATGGCCTGAACGTGCAGTATGTACAGGGATCTGTACAGGCCTCACAATTATCCAGGCATTCCTGGCAGTATCCTATTCCCATCTTCTGACATGTTACACTGACATCCCTATCAGGATGATAACGACACTTCATGCCTCTCTCCTACACTTCATTTTTAATAATCCTTTCCTTCAGAACACGACGGATGGATTGATCTCATAGATCGGCGATCCTTCCCTGCTGACCTCCGGAACCGAGCGCAACCTCGGGCTTATGATGCCTGCTGCCTTAAGCTCGGCTATTAGGCCGTCTACCCTATCGCCGAGGCCGAGCCTGACGCAGATCATCTTTATCTGATTGCCGGTAATCTTATGATTAACCGCCTCTTCAGCAATGCTCCGTACCAGTCCAGGAATCTGTTTACCGTCTGGATCTCCCAATTCCTTAAAGAGCTTCGTTACGGCCTTTTCAGGATCCCATCTTCCCTTATGAAGGCCGCCCTTTAACAAGTATCTTATTATATTGGGGATCTCGTATATCTCTCCATCTTCCAGCAATAACAACCGGTCCTCCCAGCTTGAGCTCTTTGCTGTACTAACCGGCAAGAGCAATCTCCATTCGTCAGCCAGAAGAAGAACCTCCACTGGATCATCCTTTATAATCTCCTTTATTTCCTGATAAGAAACAGCGCCCTTTACCGCAGCATACGCAAGTACCTGAGATAGTATGCGGGTGATATTGTCAGGACCAAGAATAGCACGCAAGGCCTTTTCTAAGCGATCGGAAGAATTTTGAGCTATTTCCTTATCCCCCATATAATAACCCTTATATTGTTAGTATCTTACCGGCCCATCATCAACCCCTGCGATGCCTTTTCCCGTTCTGACAGCTAACGATTGCTCAATGCCCTTGTCGAAAAGGATAACGACAGAAGATATAGATCACGAAAGGGTAGTTGCCTGTTCCCGAAGCAGGGATTTGAGCCGATCAAGGGTAATCGGATAGGGCTGAATCGCGATCCCCATCCAGTCGGAATACTCCAGAAGCTGCTCTGGGTGCTCCGCCATATAGCGATCCATATACCCTATCCCATCAAGGACAATGGCGCCGCCGGTGTGCCTGGGAAAGTTTTCGTTTGCCAGTCCCTTATCCCAGCCATTGAACACATCATCTCGGAACTTGATCCAGCCCGGCGTCATCCACCAGACCTTCTCGCCTCCGGCCACCTCCTGAGCAATCCTCTCTCGCTCCTCCTCGCTTGCCAGCATGTCCATACAGTGTGTGGCCTGAACCCTCGCGACCTCAGGCCCTAGTTCCTCAATGATGGTCTTCATGGTCCGTGTTGGTTCATCGCCGTTTACGTAACAGTACTTACCCCCATAGACCACAATGACCTTGGATGCTTTTTCTTTGGCTTTCTCTACCCGCTTGATGAGCTGCCTTTCCAGTTCTTTTGGTCTCTCGTGTAGCCCCGGGGCAGTAAACAGGATCTGTTGGGCGTTCAGAAACCCGGCATCCTTTAAGTAGCTTAGCTCCAGAGTCAAGGTGCCGCAGGAGACAATGGCGATATCGGAAAAAGATGCGCTATTCATTCTGCTCTCTCCTCTGTATTGTTCATCCGGTACCGGATGCGATCAGAGCATCCATGGGATCGGCGGGAACTCTGTGGACACGGATCTTCTCGGGTTCGCTGTAATCGACCGGCGTCCCTTCGAGCAGGATCTGTGTCTCCTCTATCCTGGATGCCGCAGGTATGAGGATTCCCATATCAGCGTCCACCCGTGTCTGGCAGGCCATGACATAGCCCTCGATGATCTCCGCCCTGGACAGAAGGGCTCCTTGGACTCAAATAGTCTGATGTACATTTACCTCTGTTTCGTCTTCAAACACGGCTTGCGCTCACCTTGACATCGTCGATCCGCATTTCGGACACCGAATCTGGTAACAGGGAGTTCCTCTCTGGTGGGTAACCTTGTGACCGCAATTGGGACAGGTACATTCCCCGCCCGCGCCGAGGCCACGGCCGCCCATCCGGCCACGACCGCCGCCTCGTCCGAGGCCCCTGCCGGTTCCCGGGCCTCTTCCAGCAGGCCCTGTGCCATCTCCTCGCGGCATGATAATCGCCTCCTTTCTTTTTAGGCTATTAATTCTCTCCAGTATGCCCTCGACTCTCCTTGATAGCTCGCTCACCTCTGCCCTTAATGATCCTATGGAAGCAAGAAGGCCTGGCATTTGGCCAAAAAAGGCAGGTTGACCAAATCCGTGGTGGTATCCAAATACAGGTACCCTCTTACCCACAATCTCCATTATCCGGTGCCCAGCCCAGGGGTCCTGCCGGCAGCCGAAAGGCGATGCTCCCCCCTCTACCACCGCCCTGGCGAATTGTCCGCAGCCCTCAAATCCGCATAAGCCGCAATTCAACTGGGGCAACGTCTCATAAACCCGCTTTATCTCCTCCTTAGCGGCTCCCATTGTCTACTCCTTGAAACAGCAGTGGGAAAAGGAGTTCATCTCTCATTGATCTTCTAATTCTGCGAGGGCCTTTGACAGCCGCTCATTTGCCTCCTCCACCCCTTTCACTGCCTCAAACACCGGAACGTACGCCGAATCTACCTCCGGATTCCCGGCCTTTTCTTTCCATTTCTCGAACTTCTCGCCATGCCTTTTGTTTTGCTCGGCCCAGGAGCGCAGTATAACCTTGAGCATTCCTTTTTCATCTGTCGGGAATCTCTGTAGAATCTCCTCGACCTTTGCTCGAATCATATGCTCAGGCACTGCACCGAGGATCTCATCCACCTTCTCACCGTTAGCGAAAAACATCTGCATGGGAATGCTCACAATATTATATCGCCTTGCCATTTCCGGATTCTCATCAACGTTAATCTTGCAGAACTTGAAATCCTTATACTCCCCTGAAAGCTTGTCGTAGATGGGTGAAACCATCCGGCATGGACCGCACCAGGGCGCCCAAAAATCGACCTCTGCGGGTACATCTGACTCCAAGACTTCTTCCTCAAAATTTCGATCTGTGACTTCTATTACCTCGGCCATGTCAACTCCTCTCATTAAGATTGATTAGACAAATACATGAAACCCTATCTTGATCTTACATTATCGCGTGGAAATATTCGCTTGCGCTTTCCTAGCGATAAGGAATTAGATAAACCTTGTCGCCTTCCTTATGCCCCTTGACCAGTTCACAGTGTCTCAGCGTTGCGACTTGACTCTGCATCTCTTGCTCAGACAGGTTGAGATCCTCAATCACTTCTTCCTTTGTTACCTTACCCTTGCGTTTCACAAGCTCATAGATTTCCTTCTGCACCTCGGTCAAACCCTCTGTTCCCTTAAGACCAGAACTCTCTCGAAGCCTGGTTGCGGAATGGACTGCCCATGGATCGCACGCCTTTACCTGCAATCTCGCGTCTAGGTAGCAGTCCTCGCACAATGTTTCGCCCATGTGAGTATAACTATCACCCTCTTTAATTCCCTGACCGCATCGTTCGCACTTCATTGCTGCTCTTTCTCCCTTCCTCTCGTTTTCTTCAGGTTCTATTGCCCTCAGGAGACTTGCTGAAGGGCTCTATTATTACCTTAGAATTTTCAAAATCTACCTCAAGGACTCTCCCTTGGATAACCGTTTCTTCCCCAAACATCGTCTCTATTTGAATGCGGTCGCCATCAAGTTTCATATAGGTGATATTATCAAGGAATGATCTCGCCCTCTCGGTACTCGGATATGCTTTTGCCAGACACATCGCTCCACGCCCCTTTCCTCTTTATTTGCTATTTTGCATATTTCAATGGCTTCCCCTATCATGGGTATTAAGCCGAGGGATTACGTGAAATAAGTGATTCAAACACATCTCTTATCTCCTCGCCTGCGCTTCCATTGGCGAGGCTGAAGCCTTCTAAACCGGAACGGAAGATCTCGGCATCATAGTGGATGCATCCAATCGTATCTATACTCCTTTTCACTAATTCGGATTCCAATTTTGAGGCTATCTCATCCGATGGGACTTTATTGAGGACAGCCCGTATATTCTTGATGCCAATCCCGGCGGAGAGGCTCTTGACCCTCTCGGCAAGCTGAAGAGACTCAAAAGAAGGCTCAACCACAATGAGCACGCTATCTATGCTTGTCTCTACCCCTCTTCCGAAGTGCTCGACGCCTGCCTCCATATCGACAACTACTATCTCGTTTTTTTCCGGGCTTAGCTTCTTGAGAAACTCCCTGCTGAGCACGCCCATGGGGCATGCACAGCCCTCTAATGATTGGAGAATTTTCCCGATGCACACCAATTGCAGGTTATCCTTCGTCATGACGTGCTCAGGAGGGATATCATCCACCTTGATGCTATCCTGCCTCATTACCCTTATTCCTTCCCCCGATTCACCCGAGGAAAATCCGTTTCTCAGAGATCTTTGTACCTTCTTTTTGCCGCCCACAAGCTCCATCAGAGGAACAGGTGGCTGGTCAAAATCAAGCATCCTGAAGAGCCCTGAATTCGACTCATCCGAGTCAACAACAAGCACATGGTAGCCCCTGGTTCGCGCTTCCTTGGCCAACAGGGTAACTATGGTACTCTTGCCGCTCCCCCCTTTTCCACACACCGATATCTTCATCTACTCCTCCTGTACCCACTATCTTGGCCACCGGGTTCCCTTATAATCCCTATGCCTTCCTGAGAGGCATTGAAGAGACCTGATTATTCACGCAATATCCCTCGCTTCTTTACAACACTGGGGGCAGTATCCCTCCATATAGACCTCGACTTTAGTAAGGTTAAAGCCATGCTCGTGCCTGAGCGTCTCTACTAATTTTTTAATCAGAGGGATCTCACACTCTATGACCTTGCCGCAAGACCTGCACACCAGATGTTGATGTTCGGCCGAGTCTTTCATCTCATAATGGCAGTATACCTGCCCAAGCCTCCTCTCCTCGACCAGGCCCAACTCCTTGAACAATTGCAGGGTGCGATATACCGTAGCCAGGCTTATGGACTCATTTTTCCTGTTGGCCCTCCTGTAAAGTTCCTTGGCGCTTATATGTCCACCTGTTTTTCTAATAAGGCTTAAGAGCAACGTGCGCTGAGAAGTGACAGGCCTTCCCTTCATCTCGTTTTTATTTTTGCGAATGCTTCTCATTCTCAGATTTAAACTAAGGTTTTTATTTTCTCCTGTCAACCATTTTCTGCGACCTTTTTACTATTTATTTTGATTTCTATAGGCAAATTATGTATCTGCTCCTATGAAAACAACCACATTTGTAAAAGCATAGGGAAAAGGATAATATAATAGTAGAGAGTACTTTCGTGGGGCAAGTATATGAGAGCATTCGGTCCTGTTCCGTCACGTCGCCTAGGCCAGAGCCTAGGAGTTAACAACATCCCGCCAAAGGTCTGCACCTACTCCTGTATCTATTGCCAAATCGGCAAGACCGAGGAATTGAGTTGTGAACGGCGGGCATTTTACAGGCCCGAGGATTTAGCGACGGAGGTGAGGGATAAGGTTTCCGAGGCCAAAAAAAGACGAATGAGGATAGACTATTTGTCCTTTGTTCCCGATGGGGAGCCCACACTGGATATCAACCTCGGCAGGAATATCGAGCTTCTCCGGCCACTGGGCATAAGGGTTGCGGTTCTTACCAATGGATCGCTCATAAACCTCAAGGACGTGCAGGAAGACCTTGCAAAGGCGGATCTTGTCTCGCTGAAGATTGACGCGGTAAGCAAAAAAACCTGGCACAGGATTGATAGGCCGCACAAGTCCCTGGATCTCAAGACAATCCAAGACGGCATGTATGAGTTCGCACGCCGATTTAAGGGTGATATTATCACCGAGACCATGCTTCTCAAGGGAATAAACGACAGGGCTGAGGAGATTCAAGGGATAGCCGACTTCCTGCCATTGCTGGAGCCGCTGAAGGCATACATCTCCATTCCCACCAGACCAACGGCAATGAAGGGGGCCACGCCTGCCAGCGATGAGGCCCTTACCCTTGCCTACCAGGTGTTTAGCGAGAAACTACCCTCTGTTGAGTACCTGATGGGCCACGGGGGAGGTGAGTTCGGTTTCAGCGGCAATATCGAGGAGGATTTGCTCGGCATAACCTCGGTTCACCCAATGCGGGAAGACGCGGTGAGGGAATACTTGAAAAAGGCAGATGCCGATTGGAGTATAATAACAGAGCTCATAGAACGTGGCTCTCTGCGAGAGGTGGAATATCAGGGGAAAAACTTTTATCTCAGAAGATTCCCGGACAAGGGTTGAGTTCCCATATCTTTTCCCGTACGATTCGCCCTAAAAAAGGGGATCCTCTTGTCTCTTCAGTGTTTCTTGTAAAGCCTCCTCCACGGCTCATTCTTTGATGCGAGGTAATCGGTTAAGGCTTCCCTGAGGGTATTGGAGGCGAGAAGGGCACAGTGGGTGCTCTCCTCCGGGAGTCCGCCTAACTCTTCCAAGATTACCTCTCTGCTGATCTTCAATGCCTCTTTATACGTCTTTCCTATGGCCAGCTCACAGGCCATACACCCCGCGGCAATAGTGGTGGCGCAGCCGTCGGTGAGAAAGCGTGCATCGGAGATCTTACCGTTTTCGATCCTTAAAAAAATATGCATGGTGTCTCCGCAGGGTCCTTTAACCTTGCCGGAGCCCTGAGGATCTTCTACCTCTCCCATATAGGTGGGGTGAAGCCACCTCTCAATAACCTTTTCCGAATAGACCTTCCGGGCCTCCTCGATAATGGAAGCCTGGATCTCCTCTATCGCCTTGTCCAAATCTTCTGACATCCCGCTGGTCTTTTCTCGCTATTGGTCTCTTCCGCAGGCACTCCCGGTTGAGCAGGGAGGTGAACCACACCGCTCGTCTCTCCCGCAGCAGGTTTTACCGGGGGCTCGGGTGCTATCGGTAAAGGTAAACGATGAGACGGATAAAATTTTCTCCACATCACTGCTGCCACAGTGCTGGCAGGCGAGGGTCTCGCCCTCTGAATGCAGTCCAACCAATATCTCCGATACCCCCCCACACTCGTTGCAGCGATACTCATAGATGGGCATTTTCTGCTCTCCTTTCTTGAATTCGATTATTTCCTTAACTTCGCAGAATAATAATGGACATTTGTTTTGGATACCGTTGTTGTAGTGAGGGATAGGGATGTCTTTTTTTACGACCGAACTAGGCAAGTACTGTGAGCCGGCTTGTTCCCGATGATCCAGGCGGGCGCCCGTCCCCTGAGCACACATCCATATACGGAGAACTGGAATGTCCCTGAGGGGCAGATCGCCCGCCTCTATCTACACCTTCTGCGGGCATAACAGCATGGAACTCTTCGGCGTCAAAAAAAGACATCCCTATCCTTACTAGCGCAATAGTTACGGAGTAAAGGAAATAATCGATTTTTTGAAAATACAACCTATTTCCTATAGGCCGATCAATTATTAGCGAGCCTGCGATTCACTGGATGCCTCTAGAGACTCAAGCGCAGCCTCTCCCATATCCGCTTTACTTCCTGGGAAGCATTGCAATTACTATCATACTCGATGACGGTCTGTTTCCGGACCATTGCTTCGGTGAATGAAGGATCGAAGGGGATCCTGCCCATTATGGGCAACCCTCTTCCCCGCGCATATCCCTCTATGGTATCCGTCATCTCCGGATTGAGGTCATATTTATTGATGCATATAGAGGCAGGGATCTCGAAGTGCCGAGCCAGCTCGACCACCCTATCCATATCGTGGTGGCCGGACAGCGTAGGTTCGGTGACAATCAGCACTCCGGTAGCCCCAGCGATGGATGCAATCACCGGGCAGGCCAACCCCGGCGGCCCATCAGTGAGGATAAGATCGAGCCCCCTCTTCTTCGCCAGCGCCCTGGCCTGCTGGCGGGTGAGCGTGACGAGCTTTCCGGAATTATCCTCTGCAATACCGAGCCGGGCATGTACCATTGGCCCGCATCGGGTCTCTGAGATAAACAGCTCCCCGCAGGTTTTCAGGGGAAACTCTATCGCCTCGGCGGGGCAGAAGTAGACGCACACCCCACATCCCTCACAGTCAATGGGATCCACCTCGTACTCCGTGCTAATCGCATGAAAACGGCAGAGCTCCCTGCACCTCCCGCACTCGGTGCACCTATCCTTGTCTATTACCGCCCTGTGTCCTTCCTGGAAATCGCGTCTCTCTTGTATATCCGGCTCCAAGATGAGATAGAGGTCCGCCGCATCAACATCAGCATCGCAAAGGACCTTGTTCTCAGCCAGAGATGCAAACGCTCCGAGCAAACTGGTCTTGCCGGTTCCACCCTTACCGCTTATCACAATCAGCTCTTTTACCTCAGTCTTTTCCCGCATGATCTACTATGCTCTCATACAGTTGAACGAACCTCTCCTTCCAATCACACGCCTCCTCCACCAGAAGCTTGCCCTGGGAATAGGCCTCCGCTATTCGGCGGCTGAAGGGTATCTCCATGAGAATAGGGATATTCTCCTGGTTTGCATATTCCTTCACCTTGTCATCGCCCAAATCCGAACGATTAATGACGATCCCATGGGGGATGCCGAGTATCTGTACCACGCCGACGGCGAGCTTCAGGTCGTTGAGGCCGAACGGGGTGGGCTCGGTGACCAGTATCACGAAATCGGTGTTCTTCACCGAGCTTATCACCGGACACGAGGTGCCAGGTGGAGCATCAATGATGGTAAGGCTGTCCGATTCGACATCGGCCCTTACCCTCTCGATAAGGGGGACGGCCATTGCCTGGCCCACATAAAGACGGCCATAAGCAAATTGAAGCCCATCCCTGGTGCCTCGTTCAAAGACACCCATTGCTCGGTCTACCTCGGTGATGGCATCCTCCGGACAGACCTCAAGACATCCACCACAGCTGTGACACAGCTCGTGAAAGGCCAACACGCTTTTCCCCACCACCACAATGGCCTTAAACTGGCAGATCTCCTGGCACCGCCCGCACAGGCTACATTTACTCATATCCACCTGTGGAACCTTTACGCTTACCTCCTCGGTGTGGGTAATCCGTGGCCGGATAAAGATATGGTCATTCGGCTCTTCCACATCACAGTCCAGGAGTTTCACCCCGGGGGCCAGGGCTACGGCCAAATTGGTAGCTATGGTCGTCTTTCCCGTGCCGCCTTTTCCGCTCGCTATGCTGATGATCATTCTGGCCTTCCTGTCCCATACGAATTCAGAGGTCGATAGAAATAGCGATGATGGAGTTCAAACAGAGGCGAGCCGTTACTTCGTGAGATCGACAAGCTTATCTACGATCCCGTTAAAGCTCTTCGTGTAGGGCAAATCATTTCTATCCATCCACCCGACGGTGCCACTATCGCCCTCAAGGACAATATCGGGTTCCAGGGGGAGGCTCCCCAAAAGGGGCAGGCCCGCCCTCTTAGCAGTGAGTGCTCCGCCATCAGTCTTAAACAGATCAATGCTCTTTCCGCAGTGGGGGCAGCGCAAGCCGCTCATATTTTCAATCAAACCGAGGATCCTCATGTTGACCTGCCTGCAGAAATTGATCGATTTTCGAACATCTGCCAGGGAGATCTCCTGGGGGGTGGTAACGATTATCGCCTTGGTATCCGGTATCACCTGGGCTATGGTCAAAGGCTCATCCCCTGTTCCCGGGGGAGAATCAATTATGAGATAATCGGAATTGCTCCACTCGATATCTGAGATAAACTGCTTGATAACCCCTATCTTTAAGGGGCCTCTCCAGATTGTCGCGGTATCCTTGTCTCCGAGCAGGGACTCTATTGACATCACCTGCATGTTCGGCATATAGCTTATGGGAATTCCTTTGTTGCTCTCAGGAGAGGATCCTATATTTCCCTTGAGGCCGAGGAGCCTGGGGATGCTCGGGCCGTGCAGGTCTACATCCATCAGGCCTATCTGAAAGCCCTTCTTGGCCAGCCCCACTGCGAGGTACGCAGCAATAGAGCTTTTCCCCACTCCTCCCTTTCCGCTGAGCACCAATAGCTTATGTTTAAATCCCTGAAGTCTCTTCTTTATCTCTTCATCCTGTGCCCTCATCATGGCCTCTCGGCTCTGGGGTTCCTGGGCTTCCCTTTCCTCTTGCTGTGACATTATTCTATCTTTCCTCCTCAACAAGTTACGAAACAATCAACATGTACATTTATTCCGAAAAGGACCATTTAGTCCACGCCGTTCAATATCCATCCCTAGAATCCGCGTTCTTCTTGCTCACCTAACCAGTGATTTTTTTGGAAACGTTGAGAAACTTTACGGTAAGCCTGGGCAGAATTTTTCTTGAGATCCTTATCCTGACTCGTCGGCCACCTGTCGTAGAGTCCGAGCCTTGGAGGCTAATCTCACGAACAAAGCAATGGCCCCCTCTTGCCTACATTGCCTACCTCTATCTCCTCGCGTACCCCTCAATTCCAATACCAGTTCTCCTATCCGGTTCATGGGGTTCTAGATCGCTTTCAAACCAAACGAATCCCCTTTCCGCACGGACATCAACCTTTTTCTGTACTGGAGCGAATGGTAACGTAGGCTAATCCCTTGTCCGGTAAAGTCAAGGGGTTTTTCCCAACCAACTTCACCGCGCCCCGAAAGGGCTTACTTGGCCTCCTTCTCCAGTTCCTTGATCCTCGCGTCGATCTGGTCTATCTGGTCCTTGAGCATTTGTGCCTGGCCCCTTAGGAATTCTATCTCCTGCTCTGGTGCCACTGGTGGACCATAGGGTGACATCCCTGGAAATCCAAACCCTCCTGGCATAGGTGGGCCATACGGTGACATACCAGGAGATCCAAATCCTCCCCAAGACGGGAATGAGGGCATCTGCCACATTCCTCTATAGGGAGGGCCCCAACCTCCCATCATAGGATACTCCATTCCCGGGGGAGACCCCCAGGGAGAAAACCATCCTGGATATGGATGAAATCCGTACCACATATCAATCTCCTTTGTCTTAACTGCTTTTTGCCAACAAGGCTAACCATAATATGGATATCTATCTTGATATCCCATTCCAAATCATCTTGCTCTTCAGAAAGGCATACTAATACCTCTGTTAGCCTTGTCATGGGAATTTCGGCTGAGCAGCCCCTGGAGCTGCTCCAGGACTGCTCTCACGGCCTCATCATGATCTACCACCATCTTCCCCTGCCAAATCCTCGTCCAAAGCCTCTGCCAAATCCTCTGCCCCAGCCAAATCCCCTGCCAAATCCAAATCCTCTGCCCCAGCCATAAGCACCATAAGGATAGGCGGCGTATGGAGTAAGGTGACCGGCTCCATAAGGTGGCGCATATCCCATACCGTGAGGAGTGCTATAAGGATACGCCCCCATATAGGGTGCCCTTGCGCCGGCATAGTAAGGATTACAGAATCCCCTGCCTCCTCCTGTCATAGGGCCCATTCCTCGAGGTCCTGTTCCATCAAATCCTGGCATCTCGTTCACCTCCTTTCTGTATTCTATGGATAGTGAATCCCCCTTCTTCTAGCCCTGCCCCTGCCGTGCCTTCCGCGGGCACCCATATCCCATCGGCCTGCACAACCGGGCATCATAAATCGAAGATCGAATATGGTCCCCGATAAAAAGGCTTTTAGCACATCCTCCACCTGTCCGGATATCCACGGAATCAGCCTGATTCCGGCAGTTGTCATCATATGGGCAAGAGGCCTTGATATTGCGCCGCAGATGAGCGTATCAACTCCCAACCCCGTGAGCCTCATCACCTTACTTGGAAGAAAATGTTCGCTGATATCCGCCTCGAATCGGGAGTATTCACCTTCGTCCCCTGCCTCCACCACTAATAGCCTTGAGGCCGTGTCAAATACGGGCGATACCCTGCCATTCCATGTCGGTATGGCAATCTTCATGTTTGCCCTATTCAAGGTTTGGCTATCAGCGGCTTTCAGCCCTTGATCGTTGAAACCGTACCACCCTTACACTCATCACGATATGGGAAGGAATCGGGATTCCTGGCTCGTTGAAAACCAAAACACCTATCGCGACTGACCACGGAAAAATGACATCGTCTCACTTCTCTTCCAATTCCTCTATCCGGGATAAGATCGAGTTGAGCTGCTCCCTGAGGGCCTTTGCCTCCCGCTTGAGGGCGTCAAGGCCTTGACCGGAGGATGAAGCGGGCGGATTTTGGTTTGGGCCATAGCCTCCTCCCATGCCCATTCCCCGGCCCATGCCGCCGCCCATTCCCATGCCTCTGCCCATGCCGCCGCCCATTCCCATGCCTCTGCCCATGCCTCGTCCCATTCCCATACCTCCGCCCATGCCGAAGTGATCCGGGACGTTCGCCTGAGTGGTGGAGGATAACTCGCCCTTCTTGTACCTCTCGATCGCCTCCCTGATAGTGCCGCTTACGCCGATAATGACCTCAAGGCCCGCTGCATTGAGCGTCCTGATCGCATTCGGCCCAACATTTCCGGTAATCACAAGGCTAGCCCCCTTGGAGGCAACAAATTGGGACGACTGGATACCCGCGCCCCCGCCCAGAGTCACGCTCTCATTCTCGTAGGCCTCGAAGCTCATATCATCCGGGTTTACAATGATAAAATACGCACATCGACCAAATCTCGGATCTATCTCGGAGTCTAAATCCGTTCCCGTTGAAGAAAATGCTATTCTCATAACCTCTACTCCCTTTCTGCTTTTAAGCTGTGATACCCTTTATCATGCATGCACCATGCCATGCTTTTATTAACCTTACATCTTCAATAACCTATTGATATATCGTTAAATTTATGAATTACAGGTAGTTTCTACCCTGCTCATTATATGAATAATGTATCGAAATTGTAACTATATATTTCAATTTAGTTAAAAATATGGAACAAATTGGCTCTTTATGTTGCCATATCTTTTACATGGAATTCCGCCTCTGATACAGCCGCTGGTGGATGTGTGGAAGGAATGATACCGAAAAGATATATCCGATTATTGCTTTAACTCCGCATAATAATGACGGCCACTTGTTCTGATTGATGTGTCACTGATGAGGGATATGGATGTCTTTTTTTGACGCCGAAGAGTTCCATGCTGTTGTGCCCGCAAAAGGTGCAGATGGAGGCGGGCGATCTACCCCTCAGGTACTTCCCAGTCCTCCGTATAGGGATGTCTCCATAGGGGACCGGCGCCCGCCTGGATCATCGGTAAAGAGCAGGCTCAGTGCATTTGCCTAGTTCGGTCGCAAAAAAAGACATCCATATCCCTCATAATGCAATAGTTACGGAGTCAAAGCAATCATCATAAGATATACTATGAGGGTTTTCTGGTAAAATAATCGATTATATTTATGGCGATCCTTTTATTGATGCCCGGCACCCTCAGCAGTGCCTCGATTTCCGCACTCGCGATTGTTCGCATATCCCCCAGGTATTTTAGCAGCGCCCTCTTTCTCTTTGGCCCCACACCCGGAATCCCATCGAGCTCGGATACCGTTAAGCGCCTCCTTCTCCTGGTCCGGTGATAACCGACGGCCCTCCGGTGGGTCTCATCCCTGACCCTCATAAGAAGAGACAGTACTGGGTGATTTCGCGCGAGCAGAAGGGGATTTTTTCTGTTTGGAAGATATATCCTGTCCACTGCGGCCGCTTCAGACCTATCTGCCTTTGCGATCGAAACGACATCGGGCGGGCTCTCGAGGCCAAGGGTTTCTATTGCCCTTTGGGCTGCTGAGAGGTGACCCTTTCCCCCATCGATCACCAAGAGATCCGGTGGGTCGCCCTTCTTTAACCTCCGCTTCACCGCCTCTGCAATCATGGCATAATCATCTATCCCCTGTACTTCCTTTATCCTGTAATTTCTATACCCGGCCCTCTGAGGAACTCCCTTACGAAACGAAACCAAGGAGGCCACTGGATGCTCGCCACGCAGATTGGATACATCTACTCCCTCTATGTGATAAGGGATCCTCCGTAATTTGAGCACTGACTTTGCATTCTCAAGCACCGTGTGCTTCTCGGCCTGCTGCCGCTCTCGCATGATATCTTCAGCATTTACCACGGCCATATCCACGAGTTTCTTCTTGTCTCCCCTGGTGGGCACATAGAGAGACACCTTCTTGCCGGCTAACCCCGTGATCCACTCGGCAATCAGCGCAGAGTCGCCAATGGCATTTGAAAGGATTATCTCCGAAGGCACATATGTTCGATCCCTATAGTATTGCTTCAGGAAGGACTCCAGTACCTCACCTGAATCCTCCCACTCACAATGGATCGTGAAATGCTTCGTTCCAACCAAATAACCGCCCCGCACCAACAGGATCACAATCCCGGCTTCCTTGCCATATCGAGAGAGGCCGATCACGTCTTGATCCTTCATGCCGGACGACACAACCGTCTGCCGCTCTACCGTCTTCTCAACCGCCTTGATCTGATCCCTCAGCCTGGCGGCCTTTTCGAAATCAAGCTCGCTCGAGGCCCCCTGCATTATTCCCCTCAACCGGGAAATCAATTCCCTGTTCCGCCCCTCAAGGAATAATTTGACCTGATCCACAATCTCCTGATACTCCTCGGGGCTCACATCCTCACAGCATGGAGCAAGGCATCTGCCTAACTGAAAATTGAGACAGGGCCTGGATCTCTTGGGGATTTCATTCGTCTTGCACTTCCTCAAGGGGAAGATGGGACCCATCAGCCGAAGGGTGGATCGCACCGCGGAGGAGGATGTGAAAGGACCATAGTAGAGGGCACCATCGCCTTTCATCCTTCTCACTATGCTGAGACGGGGATATTTGTTGGTGACGTCCAGCTTAAGGAGGGGATAGTTGGAATCGTCCTTTATCTTTACATTATACCTCGGACGATGCCTCTTTATGAGATTGCCCTCGAGTATCAATGCCTCTTTTTCCGTAGCGGTGATGACATGATCGAGTGAGTGCGCATTCTTCAGGATGAGCCATAACTTATAGGTCTGATCCCTGCCCGTACCGAGATAAGAGGAGAGGCGTTTGCGCAAGTCCTTTGCCTTTCCGATATACAGGACCTTTCCGGATCTGTCCTTAAACAGATACACTCCTGGTTTCTGAGGTATGGTATCAATGATGTCGACTCTCAGCATCGTTCGTTCCCGGCGGTGACGTGGCTCACTCATTGGATAAGTAAGTACTCGTGGATCGGTGAAGCCTCTAGTACTCAATCCCGCAAATCTTTAAAAAAGGCCTTTGTCTTATCCATCAAGCGAGAATAAACCTTCACGCAGATCCCTATAGTATAGCCCCTTGGTAGGTGTGTGCAAAAGGAAATCTACTCAGATGCGTCAAGGAAAAATCGATTGAATTAAGGGGCAGGATATGTGATATGAGATTGAAACCACATGTTACCTTTAGAGAGTCCCTTGGATGGAATTCCTCGTAGGGATAAATAGAGGCGGATAAAAAAATAATCAACAATCAGGAAGGGTAACCATGACACCGAAACCAGTAAGAATCGACGAGCTGGGGCCCGAGCAATATGCTGTGCTCATGGAAAGATCCCAGGTGGATATATCCTCGGTCTACGAACGGGTGAGGGATATTATCCTCGATGTGAGGGACAACGGCGAACGAGTGTTCCTCGATTACTACAGGGAGCACCATAAACCGGATCTTAGCCCCCAAGACCTGGAGGTCGGAAAGGGTGAGGTAGAGGAGGCATATAAGAGCGTTGACCCAAAGGTAATCGACGCCCTCCGGCTTGCCGCACAACATATCACGGCGTTTCATCAAGCCCAGATGGAAAGAGAGATGTGGGTAACGGAGGTTGCCGATGGGATTCTGGCTGGACGGCTGACCGCACCTCTTCACCGCGTTGGTGCCTATATACCCGGCGGGAGGGCCCCCTATCCGAGCTCCGTGCTCATGACGCTCCTGCCCGCAAAGGTGGCGGGCGTAAAGGAGGTTATTATCTGCACTCCTCCCGACGAGTTCATGGCCGTTAATCCCGCCATTCTGGTGGCCGCGGACATCGCAGGACCGGCGAGGATATTTAAGGTGGGCGGGCCGTGGGCCATCGCCTCCATGGCCTATGGCACCCAGACCATTCCCAAGGTCGATAAAATAGTAGGACCTGGAAATAAGTACGTTACCGCCGCGAAACTAATGGTCTTCGGGGAGGTTGACATCGACTCCCCGGCCGGGCCAAGTGAGGGAATGGTCCTCGCCGATCAAACGGGAAACGCTGATTTCATTTCGATCGATCTCCTATCGCAGGCGGAGCACGATCCTGACTCGGCGACTGTGCTGGTGACCACCTCAGAGGACCTCGCACGCGAGGTCTCGGCTATCATCCACGAGGCGCTCCCCCAGGTCCCCCGCAAGGATATCGTGAGCTCATCGGTGAGAAGATATTCCCATATCCTGATTGCAGGTGATATGGATCAGGCCATTGACTTCGTCAACGAGTACGCACCGGAACACCTTGAGATAATGACCGAGGACCCCTTTGCGGTGCTCAAGAAGATCAGAAACGCGGGCTCAATCTTCATGGGGCCTTTCTCACCCATATCCGCAGGGGATTACGCATCAGGGACGAACCATGTCCTGCCAACAGGTCAGAAGGCACGGATGTTCTCCGGGCTATCCGTGGATGAGTTCCAGAAAAAACCAACCTTCCAGTATGTGAGCAGGGAGGGGCTTTCACTCCTTAAAGAGGCAGTGGTGACCCTGGCGCACGCAGAAGGCCTACCCCTTCATGCACAAGCGGTCCTGGAGAGATTTAAGTAAGCGAGCGCACCACGTATCGGTTATGGTAACACGCTGCTCACTGGTTTTATCGACTCCCTCTTGGATTAATCGAAGGACACGATTGTGGATTACATTTTTATTGAATTATGGGAATCGATGTAATAATGAGTGATTCATCTTCATGCAACGAGAGATACTCGAAAGGAGGTAGGATATGGCGAATATAAAAGGTTATGACATGCCCGATGAACTTTACTATCACGAAGAGCACAGCTGGGCGAGGGTTGAGGAGAACAGGGTCGTGGTGGGAATGGATGATATGTTCCAAAAAGAGGCCGGCGATATCGTGTTCGTGGACCTGCCCGATGAAGGAGACGATGTGGAGCAGGGAGAGGTCTGCGGCAAGATCCAGTCAAGGAAGTGGATCGGCAAGCTCTGTGCGCCCGTATCCGGTGAGATTATCGAGATCAATGAAGAACTGGAGGACGATACCGGCCTCATCAATCAGGACCCTTACGGAAAGGGGTGGATCTTGGTCATTGAGCCGAGCGATCTTGAAGAAGAGCTCGGCAACCTCATGCACGGACAAGGTGCGCTCACCCCTTTTATTGAACAAGAGGTGAAAAAGACCGAGGAGGAGAAGGCAAAGGCGTAATATGGGGGCGTGGAGGCTTTTTAAGAACACGGAAGATAACGTTTCGACGGCGTTGGGCCTCTCCATTGATGACGCGTTGCCAATGTCTTTGTCCGCACATGGCTCTCCCCCGATCCTTCACCTCTACACCTTCAGGCCCTCTGCAATCGTGGGGAAGTACCAGGATATAGAAGCCTCTCTGAGGCTCGACAGATGCCGCGATAGGGGAATTGAGTTCAACCGAAGGAGTACCGGCGGTGGCACGGTGATAATGGGTCCGGAGGTGGTTGCCCTTGGGCTCGGCATCGATATCGACCAACCCGGCCTGAGGAAAGGAATTGGAGGAATATTTGAAACGCTGAGCACCGTCTTGATACGGGCACTGGAGGGGCTTGGAATCGAGGCGGGATTTATGCCCAAGAATGACCTTGAGGTGGGCGGGAAGAAGATCGCAGGGCTGTCCGCCGCACTGGAAACGGACAAGGCGATCCTCTTCCATGCAAGTCTGCTGGTGGACTTCGACATACCCCTTATGCTGGATATCATGAACCAGCCCCCCTTAAAGATGTCCGACAAGGGCTATAACTGCTTCAGCCAGAGAATGACTACGATCAAGGAGCAACTGGGTCATGATATCGAGATGGAGACCGTGTTTGGGGCCATTGAGTCTTCCTTTCGCGACAAATTCGGCGTTGCCCTTGAAATCGACGAGCCCGATGCATGGGAGAATCGGCAAATAGGAGAATTCGTCCAAAAGAGGTATACAAACCCGGAGTGGATCTTCTCCCGCAAACATCCCAGATCACACATGGGCATGGGCGAGCTGAAGACGCCCGGTGGATTGCTCGAGATATACCTGTCGCTTGCGGGCAGCACTATAGAGCACATCATCATCACCGGCGATTTCTTCTCCACCACCAGGGATATCAACCTGCTGGAGTCTACCCTCAAGTGGACCTCATCAAAAAGGCAGAAGATCGAGGAGCGCCTCTCTGAGGTCTGGAGGGATGATATGATCCATGGCCTTGATGTGGCCACATTGACGGAGGCAATCCTCAAGGCAAAGGAAAACGTGGTCAATCTCGCCCTATAAGCCCTTTAGCGGCCTCAAGGAGACGGGAACCCAGGATGGCGAGAGATAACGGAAAACAGAGCCCGGAATACGCGAGGATAAGCACTGCCACGGCGATCTCCCTCGGTCTCATGCCGGGCCGCTTTTACCGGGGGGCGAAAAACAGATGCGCCAACCTCCTCATCCACCACAATGAAGGATGTGCGGCCAGCTGCGCATACTGCGGCCTGAACAGACGGAGATCGGGTGCCTACGATAAGAAATCCTTCATCATGGTTCAGTGGCCTCTCTTCAGCATGGATGTCCTTATTGAGGCCATCAATAACGGGCCCCCCTATGTGAAACGGGCCTGCATCTCCATGATCACCAATGGCAGATGTCCGAGGGACACCATCGCGATGACCAGACGGCTCAGGGAGGAGACCGCAATCCCCATATCCGTGCTCATCAGTCCCACGGTCCTGAAGCGTGATGATCTAAAGGCCATGAGGGATGTGGGCGCGGATAAGATCGGTGTGGCTATTGACCTGGCTACCCCTGAGCTCTTTGACCTCTACCGGGGAAGGGGGGTATCAGGGCCTCACAGGTGGGAGGAGTACTGGCAAACGCTAAAAGATGGCATTGAGATATTCGGCGAGAGAAATGTGGGGATCCATCTCATGGTGGGGATGGGGGAGACGGAGGGGCAAATGGTCTCAACCATGGCAGAGGCATGGAACCTGGGGGCGGTGAACCACCTGTTTTCCTTCTATGCAGAGCCCGGATCCATATTGGAGAACAGACCGCAGTCGCCGTGGTCGGCCTACCTGAGAATACAGCTCGCTCGTTTCCTGTTGGAGGAAAGGGCCGTCCCGGCCTCCGCGATGTCCTTTGATAAAGAGGGCCATATAATAGATTTCGGCCTCCCAGATGACGAGATTATGAAGGCAATCAACCTCGGCACAACCTTTACAACAGGGGGATGCCTGGACGAGGATGGAGAGGTGGCCTGTAACAGGCCCTTTGGCAACTGCCTTCCAGGCGAGAAACAGTGGAACTATCCCTACCCCCCCAACGAAGTGGAACTCGACCTCATCAAGCAACACATCTTCGCCCTAAGCCCCGATTGACCGGTTTCCAATCCCGTATTATTGTTTTGACACTCCATGGCATTAGTGTTACTAAAACGAAAAAGCAAGAGAGCCTACTTGGGCCGTTAGCTCAGTCAGGTAGAGCAGCGGACTTTTAATCCGTTGGTCGCGCGTTCGATTCGCGCACGGCCCACTTTCCCTTGCCTTTTACCATGAGGTGATTATCTTTATTCCGCCAGGCTCATTCGTGTCCCCATCGTCTAGCCAGGTCCAGGACATCGGCCTTTCACGCCGACAACACCGGTTCAAATCCGGTTGGGGACGCCATTTTGTCTATAAAAGGCTTGCTTTGACAGGCGCAAGCCTTTTCCCATTCTTTAAAATACATGTAAATTTAAAATGAAGTCTTAAAAATACATGTATATTTAAACCATTCTCCTAGCAGACCCAGTGCCGCCTTTTACATCAAAAGGTCTTCCCCATTTGGTTGTCACGTGATTCTCAAGCCCGCTTGCCTCTCCTTGTGGGCTCGCATGTCTGGCGGGAAGGAAATTCCCTTACAATCAAGTTTTATTTCTCCACTCGTAGAGTTCAACCTGGGGCATCTTTTGAAAATGGGGATCCATGGTAAAGATCATGCACCCGTGCTCCAGCGCAAGGCTGGCGATGATCAGATCCGTGGTGGGAATTGTGACCCCTTTACGGCGAAGTGAAAAGGATATTCTGCCCGCCTCGACCCAGGTGCTGTGAGTCGTCTCCAGTATGGGAAGAGCAGCCATACCTTCCAGAATCGCATCAAATTCTCCTTGAGACTTGGCTCCCTGGAGCAATTCGGTTAAAACGATTCCGGCTGTGACCACCCTACCCTCTTTCAGGGCCATCTCAACGGTTCCCCCAGCCCAGGAGTCAGGCCTGTTGAAATAATCG
Source organism: uncultured Desulfobacteraceae bacterium (assembly GCA_964549945.1). GTDB lineage: Bacteria > Desulfobacterota > DSM-4660 > Desulfatiglandales > B25-G16 > B25-G16. Next base: position 31,012 of record CAZJXD010000034.1, read on the forward strand.
ATCCATGCCGACGTATCCACGAGGATCTCAGGTTTCATCGAGCTCCATCTCTCTCAATTTCTCCCAGTTCTCTTCCAGGTGAAGCGTGCCCCTGAGGTCCAAAAGCCTTTGGAACCTCTTTCCCCTCACAAAGGCATCAAGAACCTGGCTTACGGCCTGAGATTTGTTCTTGGCCCCCGTAAGTTCCATCACCTGTTTGATGACATCATCCTTAAGGTTTAATGTTGTGCGCATTGAGATCTCCATTTATTGTATGATAAAAATATATGAAATGATATGATGATGTCAAGGTAATTGATAATTGATGACTCTGGAGATTCTACTCCCAACTAAACACCACACTTTCTCCTTTTAAATATATTGTCTTTAACGCGATGCCGAAGGTGTACACCACCCTTATTCCCTATTCCCTTTTTTATTGACTTCAATGCTGCATCATATTTAATTTAATCCGATCACACGGGCTGGACTATAGTATGAGCCTTGAAATGTACATTTTGGAGCCTTTCATACACGCAAAAGAGGGAAATCAAGGTGGCAATGGGTGCAAAAAACCAAAAAATCGTGCCAACATTTGAAACCTCTCGCCGAGAAACGCTTCGGCGCTGGATATGGGTGGTGGCCTTTGCGATCGCCTTTGCGTGGGTGGAGGGCGCGATCGTGGTCTATCTCCGTGAAATCTACTTCGGGGGATCCTTCTCCTTTCCCGTGGTCATGGAATGGCGGGAGGGGGAGCTGGTGGTTGACAAGCTCATGCGCATCGAGTTCGGGCGGGAGATCGCCACGATCGTCATGCTCGTAGCGGTAGGCTGTGCAGCGGGAAAGACCTCGTGGCAGAAGTTCTGCTTCTTCATGATCTGCTTTGGGCTCTGGGATATATTCTTCTATATCTGGCTTTGGGTCATGGTGAGATGGCCCGAGAGCCTCATGACGTGGGATCTGCTCTTCTTCGTGCCCCTTCCCTGGGTAGGCCCCGTCATAACGCCGGTGTTGATCGCCCTGGCCATGGCCGTAGCTGGATCGCTCATTATCTATTACGAACAAAGGGGATACGCGATCTACTGGCGATGGTTCGACTTCGTCCTTCTATTGGGCTGCGGGCTTTTATTGATTGTGGCCTTTTGCTGGGATTGGAAGAACATCATGCGCATCCCCGGCAACGAGCTCCATACCGGTATCCCAAACCCATTCGCCTGGTGGCTGTACCTACCCGCCTACCTCTTCTCAGTAGTCTATTTTGCGTTGAGGTTTAAGAAAACCGTATTGGCCAATAAAAAATCGCCTCTCAGCCAAGTATGGCATTTCAACGGGGAACCGTGAACGGTGAACAGGTCAACTGGTGTATAAAACTATAGCTTTCCCGCGTGAAATGGGATAATTTTTATCGATAACTGGCTTTACGGGAATGCGTCATCTTTAATCCTCAGCAGTCACCTGTTCAGACTCCAATATGATGGCTATAAAGGACTATAAGGGCAAGGACACATACCGTACCCTGGGCCTCAGGAGGGGAAAGGCCGCAATCAAGCGGGAAACCTCGCCCCTCACGCCCAAAAGGGTATTCATGTGGTTGGTATTATTCGCACTGGTTGCCCTTGTGAACTATTTCGTGTTCGTGCACCTCAGGCCTATAGATAAAAAGGGGGCAACGCTACACGATATAAAAGAAGGGCATAAGAGAGCGGATACCTTTGCGGAGTGGTTCGATACGGGCTGTAAGAGGTATCAAGAGGGAGACCTCAAGGGGTCGATTGAGGCTTACACCGAGGCGATTGCCCTGAAGCCGGAGGAAATAAGGTCCTATTTTAACAGGGGTATCGCCTATATCGAGCTGCACATGCACGATAAAGCGATAGATGATTACAATACGGTAATCGCCATGAATCCCGACTACTCCGAGGCCTATAATAACAGGGCCTGGGCCTACCTCCAAAAGGGCCTCTTTGATCCCGCGATTCGGGATTGTAACAAGGCCCTTAACCTGGACCCGAACATGGCTACCGCGTACCATACAAGGGGCATGGCATACAAGGGCAAGGGAATGCTGGAGACGGCAAAGAGGGACTTTCAAAAAAGCTGCGAACTGGGCGATGCCCATGGCTGCAAGGCATATGAAGGGCTCTCGAAAACGGGGAATCATGAAACCTGATCCGCCTTATTGCTTCGAGCCAAAGCGGTCAGCCGTGGTGGGTGCAACCGCGTTGCCGATATGAGTTCGGACGAGGATGGAGAAGGAGGGCTGGCCTGTATTCGATGAGAATCAACGACATATGAGTGTCATGTTCCTCCTCTTGCAGCGGAGGTGAGACCGAGTCATGGGGCGTGTATTCGACAGGGGATTTGCGCGGCTCTACGAGGAATGGCTAAACTCGCCCGAGGGGATATCTCTCGATCGATTAAGCACCGAGCTAATCATGCACCTCCTCCAGCCAAAAAGGGGAGAAAGGGTGCTTGATATCGGGTGCGGCACAGGGAACCATCTCCTCATCTTTTACCGAATTGGCCTTGATGTGACAGGCCTCGACGCCTCATCGTACATGTTGGATATTGCACGATCAAGACTGGGCCACCGGGCATCCCTCGAGGTTGGCAGGGCCGAGGATCTACCCTTCGAGGATAATGAATTTGACATAACAACCCTTATTTTCACCCTGGAGTTCCTCGACGACCCCCTCGCGGCTTTGCGAGAAGCGGGAAGGGTAACAAGGGATAGGATATTCGTGGGCGTTCTCAATAGCCTTTCTGTTGGCTGGATCCTTAAAAAGCTCTCCGCCCTATTTCACCATTCCATTTTTCGGGGAATGCATGCATTTACGTTGTGGGAGCTTAAGGGCCTCGTGAAAAGCGCATATGGCGAGGCGCCCATCAAATGGGGCAGCGTCCAGATGTTGCCATTCCCCCCGAAAAGACATGCGGAAGGTATCGAGAGGTCGTCTCTGCTGCAATCGTACCCATATGGCACCTTTTTGGGCCTCACCTGTACGATGACCTATACCTTAAAGACAAGCTATATCCACGTCATCGAGAAGTCGAAAAGGGGAGCGGATTCCCTCGCACGAAGCTCTCGTTTTTGACTTTTCTTACTTTTATCCCTTGACACATGGTTTTAGAATAATTAATCGTAGTGGGTAATCCTGTGATGCGTTCCCGACGCAGAGCACTGCTTCTTGCGTATGTGACGCGGGAGGGCATAGGGTACGATAGAGAAAGCACGTGCGAGAGTGGCGGAACTGGCAGACGCACTGGACTTAGGATCCAGCCCGCTTCGTCGGGTAGGGGTTCGAGTCCCCTCTCTCGCACCAAAATTTAGGAAGCTGTCCATTCCCCCTGAGCGTAATAACATGATCCTGAGAGATAGGGGGCACGGAATAATTGGATGTGGGGCCTTTAAGAGTGTGGCAGCTCTCCTCTGAGGGAGTGCGGCACTCTCATTCGTTGATCCCATGGGAGGGAGCACCAATTATCCCTGGTTGAGGTCCAAGAGAACATCCGCTTCATGAGGCCGGTGAGAGGCTATGCAGACACATGTTGAAGAAATAAGCCAGGTGAAACGGCGGATCACCGTTGAGATCGAGGCGGAAAAGGTCACCCTAAAGCTTGATCAAGTCATTCGTGAGCTCTCAAAAAAGGTGAAAATCAAGGGCTTCAGGCCCGGTAAGGCCCCAAGGAGGATCATCGAGCAGTACTATGGCACACAGATCATAAACGAGGCGAAGAACGACCTCATACGAGAGTCATTCTCCGAGGCGATCGAGGAGACAGGTCTCTTCCCCTTAGCCAGTCCGTCTATTGAGGATGGGGTATTGAGGCAAGGGGAGTCCTTCTCCTATACCATCGAAATTGAGGTGCGGCCGGAGTTTGAGCTCAAGGACTACATGGGAATTTCAGTGGAGAAGGAGATCGCAGACATTTCCGAGGAAAGCATTGACAAGAGACTGGAGGAAATAAGGGATGCTCATGCTCGGTTGGTCTCCGTCGATGAGGGCAGGGGTGTGCAAGAAGGAGATTATGCGGTTGTTGACTACACCGGCTTTTGGAATGGCAAACCCCTGACCGACATTAGGGGCAGCGATTTCACGGTCCTCGTGGGGAGCGCGCATTTCTACCCCGAGGTTGAAACGGGGATCGTGGGCATGAAAAAGGACTCCGAAAAGGAGATACAAGTAGATTTCAACGCAAATCTTAACGATAAAAGACTGGCCGGCAAAAGCGTGGTGTTCAACGTGAGGATCAAGGATATCAAGGTGAAAGATCTCCCGGAGTTAAACGATGAGTTCGCGAGAAGTCTAGGCGATGAGTTCCCCTCATTGAGCGTTCTGAGGGAGAGGGTGAAGGAAAACCTCGCCCTTCAAGAGGAAAAAAGAGTCGATCGGGAGGTAAGAAGCAGGCTTCTGAAGAAGATAGCGGCTACCGTGGACTTTGAACCCCCCCGGTCCTTGGTCGAAAGGGAGATCGAACGCTCTATAGCCTCTCTCAAGCAGAGCATAGTCCAGTCCGGATCCAGGCTCGAATCCGCTGGTATCTCGGAAGAAAAGATAAGGGATGATTTGCGGCCAGTGGCCGAGAGGAAAGTCAAGGAAGACATTGTATTGGGCAAGATAGCCGACATGGAGAATATCACCCTTGAGGAGGGTGATACGAGGGATGGCTTTCAAAGGTTGGCCGCGCAAACGGGAAAGGATCCCGCGGTGCTGGAGCGGTTCTACGAGACGAACAATCTGATGGACTCTTTCAGGGATCAGCTCCTCGCGGAAAAGACCTTGAATCATCTCGTTCAAGGTGTTAAAATCACCGAAGTGAAGGAAATCTCAGAGGAAGATTAAAGGGATTGAAAGGAAATTGCCATCGATGTTGATTCCAATAGTAATAGAGCAGACCTCACGGGGCGAGAGGGCCTACGATATTTACTCCCGCCTCCTCAAGGACAGGATTATCTTTATGGGCGAACAAGTCACCGATGATATGGCCAATATCATTATCGCCCAGTTTCTCTTTCTCGAATCCGAAAACCCGGATAAGGATATCAATCTCTACATCAATTCCCCAGGAGGCTCGATCACGGCTGGGCTGGCAATCTACGATACCATGCAATACGTAAAACCCGATGTGACCACGATCTGTACCGGGCAGGCAAGCAGTATGGCTGCACTTCTGCTGGCCGCGGGCACCAAGGGAAAGCGCTATGCCCTTCCCCATTCCAGGATAATGATTCACCAGCCCATGGGGGCAACGCAGGGACAGGCCATAGATATCGATATCCATGCCAGGGAAATTATGAGGCTCAAGGATGCCATCAACGAGCTTTTCGCCCTGCATACCGGTCAGGACAAGAAGAGGATAGGGAGCGATACGGAACGGGACTTCTTCATGGGTGGCCAAGAGGCGCTTCAGTATGGTATCGTGGATAAGGTGATCACCAAGAGGGAAATGATGGGTGCGGAAAACAACAAACGGAGCGGGGGCAAATGACCAGGAAAGATGACCTATCGGGCGAACTCGTATGCTCGTTCTGCGGGAAAAGCCAGGATGAGGTGAAGAAGCTTATCGCGGGACCATCCGTCTATATCTGTGATGAGTGCGTTTCCCTTTGTAACGAGATCATCCAGGAAGAATACGAGCAGGAGAAGAAGACCAAGCAGAGGGACTATCTTCCCAAGCCACAGGAGATAAAGAAAAGCCTCGATCAATACGTAATCGAGCAGGAGAAGGCCAAGAAAGTTCTCTCAGTGGCGGTACACAACCACTACCAAAGGATTGGCGCGAACTGCGAGAGCGATGACGTGGAGATCGATAAAAGCAACATCCTCCTGATGGGCCCCACTGGGTCGGGGAAGACGCTGCTCGCCCAAACCCTGGCGAGGATACTGGATGTTCCCTTTACCATTGCAGATGCCACCACCCTGACCGAGGCGGGCTATGTGGGAGAGGATGTGGAGAGCATCATCCTCAGCCTTGTGCAAATGGCGGATTACGATATCGAGAGGGCAACAAAGGGAATCGTCTATATCGACGAGATAGACAAAATCGCCAGGAAATATGACAGTCCTTCAATCACCAGGGACGTTTCCGGTGAGGGGGTCCAGCAGGCCCTGTTAAAAATACTGGAGGGCACGATTGCCAACATACCTCCAAAGGGCGGAAGGAAACATCCACAACAGGATTTTCTAAAGGTGAACACCAGAAATATCCTTTTTATCTGTGGGGGCACCTTCAACGGGCTGGAGAAGATTATACTGTCGAGAATTGGCAGCAAGACCCTGGGATTTGAGGCCGACATCACGGGCAAAGGAGAGTTGAGCCTCGAGGAAACGCTCGCGATGGTTCAACCCGAGGACCTCCTCAAGTTCGGCCTGATACCCGAGTTTATAGGAAGGCTTCCCGTAATAGCATCCCTAGGGGAATTGAGCCTCGACGCCATGGTACGGATCCTCACCGAGCCGAAAAACGCCCTTGTTAAACAGTACCAAAAACTCTTCGAATTCGAGGGCGTGAAATTAAAGTTCGCCAAAGAGGCCTTAGAGGGCGTGGCAAAGCATGCCCTTGAACGCAAATCAGGGGCCAGGGGATTGAGGGCCATTTTAGAGAAGGTTATGCTGGATATTATGTATGATCTTCCCTCCAGGTCGGGAGTGAGCGAGTGTGTGATTGGCGAGGAGGTGATCCTCAACAACGAGCCGCCGCTCCTGTTGTATGAAAACCAGATAAAATATGCGTAAGCTCTGACTATGTTCAAGAAGAAGCCCTTTGAAAACAGCACGGGTGGAGAGGTGAAACAGGTCCCGATGCTTCCTCTTAGAGACGTGGTGGTCTTCCCCGGGATGGTGGTTCCGCTTTTCGTGGGCAGGGCCAAGTCCATTGATGCGCTGAAATTCGCGCTGTCCCAGGATAAGGAGATCTTTCTCGCTACCCAAAAAAGTGCGAGGATGGACGATCCCACCATCCGTGATATTTACTCTTATGGCACCCTTGCCACCGTGCTCCAACTTCTCAAGATGCCCGATGGCTCGGTCAAGACCCTGGTGGAGTCCAAAAGCAGGGCAAAGATCAAGAACTATCTGCCCGATCCCGGCTTCTTTATGGTGGAGGTGGAGAGGGTTGTGGACTACCGGGAATCGGAGCTGAAAACAGAGGCCTTTATCAGGAACGTTCATTCGGCATTTGAAAAATATGCCAAGCTTAATCAAAAAATCAGCGATGACGTGGCTGAGACGGTTTCCTCCATATCCGATCCATCTAAGCTGGTGGACAGCATAGCTGCTCACCTCACCGCAAAGATCAGCGAGAAGCAATCCCTGCTGGAGACAGAGGATCTGAATGAGAGGCTCGAGAAACTATTCAAGATAGTAACCGCCGAGATCGATATCCTTGAGCTCGAGGAGACGCTGAGGCAAAGGGTCAAGAAGCAGATGGAGAAGACGCAAAAGAACTACTACCTCAACGAGCAGATGCGCGCAATACAAAAGGAGATGGGAACTCAGGATGATTTCGCGAGCGAGCTCAAGGACTTAGAGAAGAGGATTAAGGGCAAGAATCTGCCCAAGGAGGCAGCGGCAAAGGTACGGCATGAGTTCAAGAAACTGAAGATGATGACCCCCCAATCCGCCGAGGCCACGGTGGTGCGGAACTATATCGACTGGATCTTATCCCTGCCGTGGCTCCACAGGACAAAGGACAAACTGGACATCCAGGAAGCCGAGGCAATACTCGAGGAGGATCACTACGGCCTCACCAAACCCAAGGAGAGAATCCTGGAGTATCTGGCCGTCCAGAACCTCACGAAGAAGATCAAGGGCCCCATTCTCTGCTTTGTGGGTCCACCGGGGGTCGGCAAGACCTCCCTGGCAAGATCAGTAGCCAGGGCCTTGGGCAGGAACTTCGTCAGGCTCTCACTAGGTGGTGTGAGGGATGAGGCCGAGATTCGAGGCCACCGAAGGACCTATATCGGTGCCCTGCCGGGAAAGATCATCCAGTATCTGAAAAGGGCAAAATCGAATAACCCCGTGTTTTGCCTGGATGAGGTGGACAAGATGAGCACCGATTTCAGGGGAGATCCGTCAGCCGCCCTCCTTGAAGTGCTCGATCCGGAACAAAACTATGCCTTCAACGACCACTACCTCGATCTGGACTACGATCTCTCATCCGTTCTTTTTATCACTACGGCGAATGAACTCATCGGTATACCGCCAGCCCTGCAAGACCGGATGGAGACGATAAGGCTGCCCGGGTACACGGAAATCGAAAAGCTGCATATCGCGAAGAGATTCCTGGTAAAGAAGCAAATCGAACAGAACGGCCTCACCGAGAAGAATATCACCTTCTCCGATCAGGCCATTTTAAACATAGTGAGGTACTACACCAGGGAGGCAGGGGTCCGGAACCTCGAAAGAGAGATCGCCCACGTATGCAGGAAGGTCGCGAAAGAGGTCGCCAAAAAAGGAACCTCTACGAGGGTCAGGATCAACGTGAATTCGCTGCATCGATATCTGGGGGTCCACAAGTTTCACTATGGGAAGACCGAGGAAAAGGATAAGATAGGCCTGGCTACCGGCTTGGCCTGGACAAGCGTGGGCGGCGAGTTGCTCCATATAGAGGCAACCATCATGCCCGGAAAGGGCAATCTGGATCTCACCGGAACCCTCGGAGATATTATGAAGGAATCCGCGAAAGCCGCCCTTAGTTACGTTCGCACAAGGGGGAGAAGCTTAGGCCTCAAGGACGATTTTTATGAAAAGGTGGACATACACGTCCACGTGCCCGAGGGTGCCACTCCCAAAGACGGTCCCTCAGCAGGCATTACTGTAGCCACATCTATCGTCTCCGCCCTGCTGAGAAAACCAGTCAAGCGTAACCTGGCCATGACCGGGGAGATAACGCTCAGGGGAAGGATCCTCTCCATAGGAGGCCTCAAGGAGAAGATCATCGCCGCTCATAGGGCTGGCATTGAAAGAGTGCTCATTCCCCTTGAGAACAAGAAGGATATCGAGGAGATACCGGCAAAGATCCTGAAGAAGGTGGAGCTGGTCCCGGTTGAACACATGGACGATGTTCTCAGGGAGGCGCTGGTAACAGAGGAAGGGGAAGAACTCTTTCTCCCGGAGGGCAGGTTCCAGCCCTTCGCCATACCGAAAGAGGAGTTGCAGCCTAAGGTTACGGCACATTAGGCGTGGGCGGGTAGCTCAGTGGGAGAGCATCGGCCTTACAAGCCGGGGGTCACAGGTTCAAATCCTGTTCCGCCTACCACGGGGACGTAGTTCAGTTTGGTTAGAACGCCGGCCTGTCACGCCGGAGGTCGCGGGTTCGAGTCCCGTCGTCCCCGCCAGTAATTTTAAGGACTTAGGCGATATGCCTAAGTCCTCTTTTCATTTTGGTTGCGTATAGGCTGCGTTTTGCCTTTAAAAACGGGAGCACCCAGCCTGTCAAAGGCCTCTTTATTCCCCGCGGGCGCGGGGCAGTCAAAGAAGACAAGCGTGGGTAATTGACGTGAAAAACTCTCAGTGATGAATTCCTTATACTTCTCCGGTGCTTATCGTGCAGGTACATTTATTAACTCAATCATACCATCAGATCGCAGAACTATAGTTTTGGCTATTCCTTTATCTCCTGGCTCAAACGGTGTTTTGGGTTACACTGTTGTACCTGGAAATGCCTTCAATCTTTTAGAAGCTATATCTAGGCCTTGATCGTTTCAGTAAACCTGCTGATCCTTGCCAGAAAGCAGATGGCATGAACTGGCTTATATTGGGCCATCTAGTCAATGTATTGTGCCCACTATACCAGTGCGTCGTAAGTTACGTACCAAGAAGGAGAGTTTTTTGCTTTACGCTCCTTGTTTTAAGGAACAGGGCAATGGTAGTGCTAGTTTTGCAATCCTCAAAGGCAAAAATTAGTCCCTGGATAGACTAACAAGTTGATAAATCTTTTTTTGACTTTACTATTTGGCTGATAAATTGACATTTATTAAGTAAAAAAGCTAGTTTTCATTTTCAAAGCGGATAAGTTGACTGAGAAAATCACTGAACAGTTTGATCACAAGGACAACTCAATCTACAAGGAAATAGATATACTTAAATTATGTTTAGCTTATGATATTAAAATTGAACTTCGGATTATTTGTAAAAGTTAAGATCTTCCCATACACATTAGAGTTTTAGAGGGTGGCAGTC
>CAZJXD010000035.1:0-40934 GCA_964549945.1 uncultured Desulfobacteraceae bacterium
GTGGTGCTGGCCACCTCATTGGAATAAAGCGATACGCCTCCTGAGTGGTATGCCCGTACCCTGTAAAGGTACAGCGATCCCTCGCTCAAACCTGTATCGCTGTAACTCGTTACGTCAGGGTCAACCGCTGCAATCTCAGAATACGTCCCCCCGTTTCCCATCTGCCTCTCTATCTTGAAGCCTGCTTCATAGCCGGAGTTATCCTGCCAGCTCAGATCGATCTGGCTCGTTGAAACCCCTTCTGCGGAGAGATTGCTCGGTGCGGCAGGGGCGTGGGCTTCGTTTGAATAGCTGGAATTGGAAGAACTATTATACGCCCGCACCCTGTAGAAATAGGCCGTAGATGCGCTCAACCCGGTGTCGCGATAACTTGTTACCCCTGAAGAAACCGTAGCTATCTCGCTATACGCTCCTCCTGAATCGGTTTTTCTTTCGATCTTGAAGCCACTCTCGCCGTAGGAGTTATCCTGCCAGCTCAGATCGATCTGGCTTGCAGATACTGCGGTAGCAAATAGCTCGCTTGGTGCTGATGGGGATTTAAGGATGCTATTATTCGCATTGATCCTCCCACTGGTGACTATTTTCCCCCCAAGGGCCGATTTCGCATCCACACCCTTGATAATAAAGTCCTTCACCTGAGAGTAGGTAAGGTCGCTATTATGAGCCCAGATAAGTGCGGCAAGCCCTGCGACATGGGGCGCTGCCATGGAGCTCCCGCTGATATACTGATAGCTATCACCGGCCTTTGTGCTGTATATCTCAACTCCTGGCGCCGCGACATCCACCGAGGTGATCCCGTAATTTGCCCAGGATGGCAGATCGTCGTTGTCATCGGTTGCCGTCACGGAAATGATATTATCCAAGTTATAACTGGCCGGGTACACGGGCGACTCATCGTTATCAGTGCCGTCATTTCCCGCTGCCGCAACAAAGAGCATCCCGGCATCCCGGGCGATCTTTATGGCCTCGTATTCGCCCGTCGAATACCCTGCACCGCCAAGGCTCAGGTTAATAATATCGGCCCCATTATCGATGGCGTACCCTATCGCCGCAAGTTCATCGGCTACCGTACCATCACCCCTGGAATCCAGTATCTTCAGCTGCATGGTGGATGCTGACCAGCACACACCTGTAATGCCTAAACCGTTATTCCCCCGGGCCGCGATGATACCGGTGACATGGGTGCCATGGTACTCCTCCTCCGTGCTGTTATCGTCGTCAGGATCATTGTCGCCGTTCACGAAGTCCCACCCGTAGTAATCGTCGATCTTCCCGTTGCCATCGTCATCCTGGCCGTTGTTGCCGGGGCTTCCGTTTGACCAATCTTCCCCTGTATTTCTCCAGATGTTTTCTCTCAGATCCTCATGTCCGAGATCCGCACCGGTATCGGGTATTGCGATTACCACGCCGCTGCAATCGGTTTGGGTATCCCACGCCTCCGTGGCGTCGATGTCCGCATCCACCGTGCCGCCCGTTTGGCCGGTATTATGGAGCGCCCAGAGCTCGTTGAAATGAGGATCATTCGGGGTCAGGAAGGCCTGCCTGATGTAGTTCGGCTCCGCGTACTCCACATCAGGATCGGCACTATATAAGGAGACGGCCTCCTCAACGCTCCAGCCATCCGGTAGCACAATGCGATCTATACCTATATATTTCAGGCGCTCTATCACTTTGGAACCAAGAGATCTATGGATGCTTGCGGTACGTACTGTTGAGAGGCCTTCCCTGAACTTGACCAGGAGCTCACCCGGGGCATATCGTGCGGTAGGCGGTTCCCCTGGAAAGGCGGGAATGGGATATAGCAGAAGGAATATTACCAGAAGGATTGATGAGCTCTTGGGCATGGCGTATATAAAGAATATCTCCTGGATTAAGGCGAGATTTTAGCGCGTATCGTCCTTTTTCTTCGTCTGCATCTTCCTTGTGTAATTCGGCTCAGCGTAAGCTACATTGGGATCTTCCTGGTAGAGCTTGATGGCCTCTTCCACGGTGAGCCCCCTTTTGATCTTTACGAGATCGATATTCAACTTTTGAAAATGCTTGAGTATCGTCGAGCCCAGGCGATTGTGGAGGGCCTTGGATTCCTCTTGTGAAACGCCTTCCTTAAATTTGACCAGGATCTGTCCGGGTATATACGATTGATCTTGCGCGAGTTGGCTGTAGCATGCATCTTGAAACAAGACGAAGCACAGCAACAATAGCATGAGAAATGATTTTCTAAGCATACATTTATTGTTACCACTCGATACAAGCTCAAATCAAGCAGAATTACCTCTTTTCCCATATCCGGAAATATCAATTTGAATTGGCCTAACTTTTAAGCGACAATAGACTACTAGGTTTTGCTATGTAATGTGAAGACCCACGCACCCTTTTGGATGGTCTTGCATACGGGAGGGTAATCACCGATGCGGTGATCAACAAGAAGCTTTGGATAAGCAAGAAAATGGAGTTCAACACCATATTCAAATTGGATAGAATGGCCAGATCCGTTGCCAGATAGAGAAAGGCCTTATTAAAAGGGGAGTGAGATCAATAATCACGATGAAAATATTTTGACTAATCTACTTGACGCGATCCTCATAAATTACTTAATAAGATAGAAGTATCTCGCATTAATTGGGCCAGTTCCATGAAAAAGAAGTTAACACTGGAGATTGAAAAGGACATCGATGAGAAGACATCGAAGGTGGGCATATCAAAGGAGGTTACGATCGCTGACGGGAGGGGATCAAACCTGAGCGGAGCAGTCTCCCTTATCCCAGCGTGCGACTCATATCAAAAGCTTGAAAAAGAGGTTGCTGCGATTAAGGGAGAGCTCGATATATTGCTGGAGGAATCGAAGAAGCTATTCAAAGAACAGGGAGAGATCGAAGAAGCCCCGGATGTGGATGAGGCTAAGAGCGCGAGTGAGATTTGGGATCTCTTGTCCGCGATTAAAGATCCCGAGGTGTTGTCCGCGAAGTTTAACGGCATGAGCTATGAAAAAAGGATCGAAGTCGCTGATCACGTACTCGCCCACTGTAATGTCTTTTCGGGTCCCGCCTCTCTCTTTTCGATGAGATACAACAGCGAGGAAGGGTTAATCGAGTAAGGCATCCTGAGTTCGGAAGGATCACTTCCATGGGGGAATATGCGGATCATACTTTTTGCAGGCAAGGGAGGTGTGGGCAAGACGAGCGTTGCCGGCGCCACAGGGGTAAAAGCGGCCGCAATGGGACACAAGACCCTGATCATGTCCCTGGATATCGCCCATAGCCTTAGCGATATATTTGTCCTGGATAAGGCATTGATGGACAGGAACAGGGGGATGCCCTTTCAGGTTGATGAGGGGCTGTGGATACAGGAGCTCGATATAGGGGAGGAGATACAGAGAAATTGGGGGGAGGTGCATCAGTACATAGCGAGCCTCTTCAACACCACGGGATTGGATGAGATACTGGCCGAGGAGCTCGCCATCTTGCCGGGCATGGAGGAGGTAAGCTCGCTCCTGTATTTAAACAAATATGTCCGGGAAGATGCCTTTGAGGTAATTATCCTCGACTGTGCCCCAACAGGCGAGTCCTTGAGGTTTATAAGCATTCCCACCGCCCTTGAGTGGTATATTAGCAAGATCTTTAAGATCCAGCGCAGGGTGGTCAGCTATGTCAGGCCCATTGCCAAACGCTTCTACGACGTGCCGCTCCCGGAAGACGATTATTTCAAGGCCCTTGAGGCACTCTTTGTGAGGCTCGAGGGAATAGATACAGTCCTCACAGATCCAACCATAACCACGGTGAGAATGGTGACCAATCCCGAGAAGATAGTGATCAAGGAGACACAGAGGGCCTTTTTATATTTTTATCTCTACAGGATGTGCGTCGAGGCAGTGGTAATGAACAGGATCTTGCCGGGATCTATCAAGGAGACCTATTTCGATGATTGGAAGGAGTCCCAGAGGAAATACCTTCAGTTGGCAGAGGAATACTTCAACCCCATCCCCATTTTCCCGGTTAAGTTATTTCAAAACGAGCCTCTCGGAAAAGAAGGGCTCACAAGGCTCGCTGAGGATATTTACGGTGAGCGTGATCCGACAAGGCATTTCTTTAAAGACTGGCCGTATGAGTTCTCACAGAGGGATGGTAGGGTGTGTATCAAGATGAAGCTTCCCTATATTACGAAGGAGGAGGTGGAGATACACAGGCTTGCGGACGAGATCGTGATCAGGATAGGGGGATTCAAGAGGCATATCCTCTTGCCCCGGCACCTTGCCGCCTATAAGGATATTGCGGCCAGGATGGATAAAGATTATTTATATATCACGTTTGGAGGAAAGGGCAATGGCAAAAAAACCTAGAGAAGGAGAGGAAATAACCACAGAGGAGGCCTTTCGCTCCCTTGGCAGGTTCTTTTCATGGATGGAGGAAAAGGTCAGTCCTAGCTCTGAGTTCCGTGAACATATGGCCAAAAGCAGGGTAGAGTTCCTAAAGGGCATCAGGTCCCTAGTTGACAAGAGGATACATGAGTTGGAGAAAAGACACGGAAAAGAGGAAGGCAAAAAGGCTACCAGGATCAAAGTGGAGTGAGGATCTTATGGAATACTTCAAGTGAGCCCTGCGACTTGATTTGAATATACACTTGTTTTTGATGTATCGGCAATCCTGGTTTAGCTTTTCTAAGCCGGATTTTGCCAGGCCTGGGCCAGAGGATGTTGGAATTATGAATGAATCCCACTATTCCGACACGCCAACTGCAAAACAATTTGATGGACAACTCACCAGTCCATATCCCCATTGATGGGGTGATTGACCTCCACACGTTTGCTCCCCATGAAGCCTCCGCTGTGGTGGATGAATACCTCAATGTCTGCGCAAGGAAAGGTATCCTAGAGGTTAAGATAATTCACGGAAAAGGCAAAGGTATACTGCGTCGCACGGTTGAGGCCGCCTTGCGGAAACACCCATTGGTGCTGTCCTTCAAGCAGGATCCGGGTGCTTCTGGCTGGGGAGCGACTATTGTGTTTTTAAAGGAGCTCGAGGAGGAGTGAGCATGGAAAGGAAATCCAGGTACTCCCGAAGGCTTTACGTGTTGCTCATCATTTTTTTCATTGCCCTGCCCCTATCACTCGATTACCTGAGAAAGACCTCAATAGGCGAGTACCTTTCATGGCTCAATAGCGGGATCAGTATAGGGGGGACGAAGATCACCATCACCAATATTGCGTACCTCATTATATTTCTCATCATCTTCACCTTTGTCTCCAGGGTCATCAAGGATACGTTACAGAACAGGATTCTTCCCCGAACCATGCTTGATGTCGGAGGAAGGGCATCATTCGTAAACATCGTGATCTATGCCTTCTGGATTCTTGCTATTTACACAGGGATAAATATATTAGGCATCAATCTCTCATCATTGGCGTTCATGGCAGGCGCCCTCGGAATTGGCATCGGCTTTGGGCTCCAGAATATAGTCAATAATTTTATAAGCGGAATCATCCTTCTCTTTGCTCCCTCTATCCAGGTGGGCGATATGGTCCAGGTTGGGGATGATTGGGGTACGGTGAGCAGGATCAATATACGAACTACCGTTGTCCAGTCCTTTGACAATGCCTCCCTGATTATCCCGAACTCCCAGATGCTCTCAAACAAGATTACGAATTGGTCCTTTCAGGATCCAAAGGTCAGGCGGCAGGTCGATGTAGGTGTGGCGTATGGATCTGACGTACAGTTGGTGAGGAAGCTATTGCTGCAAATCGCCGGGGAGATGCCAGAGGTGCTGGAAGATCCCGCTCCCCGTGTGGATTTCATGGATTTTGGCGACAGCGCGCTGATATTCAGGATTCGTTTCTGGATATCTTCACCGGATTACTGGCTCACTGCACCCACGGAGTTCAGGTTTAGAATCGATGAGGAGTTCAGAAAGCATGGCATCGAGATCGCCTTTCCGCAGAGAGACATCCATATAAGAAGTGCCTCAGGTTTTGATGAGCTCTTCGATAAGAAAGGATATTCGCCGAAGCTCGTCCCTGACAAGCAGTGAGAGCCAGATTGCCGAGAATCCCCTCCTTTATCCTTGCTTTTCTGCGAGGAAAGATACTAAGATTCGATCCAAAAATCATTGATACCGGGGAACGCCACAAGTGGGGTAAGGGAACATGAAAATTCATGAATTCCAGGCAAAGGTTCTATTTCGCGATGCCGGGATACCGGTGCCATCCGGCATGGTTGCCACCACCTCGGATCAGGCGGAAGAAGCTGCCAAGGGCCTGCCGGGTCCACCGTGGGTGGTGAAGGCTCAAATTCACGCAGGCGGCCGTGGCAAGGGCGGCGGAGTCAGGCTGGTGAACAGCATCGAGGACGTACAGCGCACAGCCGAGGAGATTCTCTCCAATCCGCTTATCACGCCACAGACCGGGCCTTCTGGCAAGCGGGTTCGGCAGGTCCTGATAGAGGAAGGGCTGGACATCGATAAGGAGTTCTATCTCGGCATTGTGGTTGATCGAAAGCTGGAATCTCCGGTGATGATATTCAGCCAGGCAGGTGGCATGGAGATTGAGGAGGTATCCGCCTCCCATCCCGAATTAGTGTTGATCGAGCCTATCGATATTGAGAATGGGTTCATGCCCTATCATGCACGAAATTTTTTCTATGCCCTAACACCATTGCCGGATAAAGGAATGCTCAAGGATCTCGTACCGATAATGGCGAGGCTCTACGAGTTATTTATATCAAAGGATTGCTCGCTGGTGGAGATAAATCCCCTCGTGCTTACGAAGTCAGGCGCACTGGTTGCCCTGGATGCGAAGATCAACTTCGACGATAACGCGCTTTTCAGGCACAGGGAGATTGCCCAACTCCATGATCCCTTCGAGATGGATGAGCTGGAGGCGGAGGCATCGAAATACAATATCAACTACATCAGATTAGATGGCAATATAGGCGCCATGGTAAACGGGGCGGGACTCGCAATGGCTACTATGGATGTGATCAAGCTTGCAGGTGCTGAACCAGCCAATTTTTTGGATGTGGGAGGTGGTGCCAGCGAGGAGATGGTAAAAAACGGGCTGAAGATTATCCTGAGCGACGAGAGGGTAAAGGCGATTCTAATTAATATATTCGGGGGGATAATGAGGTGTGATGTACTCGCCCGAGGCGTGGTGAAGGCCGCGAGGGAAATAGAGATAACGCTCCCCCTCATCGTTCGGCTCGAGGGCACGAACGTGGAGGAGGGCAGAGAGATCTTGAATAACTCAGGCCTCGATTTTTTGGTGGCGAAGGATATCCAAGAGGCCGCGAACATGGTGGCGGCACAGATGAAATAAGCCAGGTATCATAAGTTTAAAATAGTTCCATGAAATTTTTACATCGAAATTGAATTTAATTCTATCAGTACCCTGAAATTCTAAATCCGAAATCCCAAACTCGAAACAATACCGAGATCCAAATGTTTGAAATTCAAAACAACACTAAGCTGAGTTATTCTAAACCATTAATTCAGACGATTTGTGTTTTTGTCATTAGTATTTATTTCGGATTTCGGATTTTCATACTTATGCTATATCTCATGGGTGTGACGTAATGGTGAATTTGTATTATAAAATATGCTGTGGAGTAGGTTTATGAGCATCCTCGTTGATGAGAATACAAGGGTCGTGGTTCAGGGTATCACCGGAAAGGAGGGAACCTTCCACACAGCTCAGATGTTGACGTACGGTACAGATATCGTGGCAGGGATAACACCGGGCAAAGGCGGTGGGGAGGTTGAAGGCGTGCCGGTGTTGAACAGGGTAAAGGATGCGGTCGAACTTTACAATGCCAATGCCTCATGTATTTTCGTTCCACCGCCATCTGCCCCTGATGCCATGCTGGAAGCCGCTGAGGCGGGCATAGGCGTGATCGTGTGCATTACCGAGGGGATCCCTACCATCGATATGATAAAAACAAAGAGATTTCTCAAAAGGCACGGGTCTGTTTTGATAGGTCCCAACACCCCTGGGATTATTTCCCCGGGTAAGACGAAGGTGGGGATAATGCCCGGTTACGTTCACAAGCCTGGAGGCATCGGGGTGATTTCCAGAAGCGGGACCCTGACCTACGAGGTAGTGGACCAGTTGACAAGGGCCGGATTCGGACAATCTACCTGTATCGGTCTGGGTGGCGATCCGATTGTGGGGACCTCATTCGTGGACCACCTACGATGGTTCAAGGAGGATGATGCCACAGAAGGTGTAGTGATAATCGGGGAGATAGGCGGCACCGCGGAGGAGGAAGCGGCAGAGTATATCGGCCGAGAGCTCAATAAGCCAGTGGTGGCCTTTATTGCCGGACAGACAGCACCGTCCGGAAGAAGGATGGGCCATGCCGGCGCGATCATCTCCGGAGGAAAGGGGAAGGCCGAGGATAAGATTAAGGCGCTCAGGGATCATGGAATAACCGTTGTCCTGAATCTCGCACAATTGGGCAGCACCGCCTCGGGAGTTTTTAAGAGTTCTTGATCTTGGATCTCCCCCTGAATCAAGGGGGAGTTTTCACAATTCCCGTTAAACAGAATTGACTTGTGCTTCGGGAGCTTCTATATTGTATAGTAAATTTCTGTATACGAGGTGAGTAGATGTTTGGCCTAGGAATGCCGGAATTACTCATTATTCTGGTAATTATCTTGATAATCTTCGGCGCAAGTAGACTTCCCGAAATCGGCAGGGGCCTCGGCAAGGGTATAAAGAACTTCAGGGAATCCACGAGCGAAAAGCCGAGGGAAATACCCCCTGATGCCGGAGAGAATAAGGGCGAAGACGAAAGGACCGATGATTAGGCCCAGGTGCCCCATCCACTAGAAGGGGATATCATCATCCGGGATATCTATTGGCTCTTCGCCTGGAAAACGATCCTCTGCGGATTCTGCTTCAGCGGCCTTCCCTGCCCTATCCAGCATTTGCATTCTCCAGGCAACGATCTCTGTGGTGTAGCGTTTATTCCCATCCCGGTCCTCCCAGTCCCTCGTCTGCAAGCTACCCTCTATATACACGAGGCTCCCTTTATGGAGATACTCCCCACAGATCTCCCCCAGCCTTCTCCAGGCCACGATCCTGTGCCATTCAGTCCTCTCTTGCTTTTCACCTTCTTTATTCGTCCACTGATCCTTTGTGGCCATTCTAAAGTTAGCAACAGCCGCACCGCTCGGGGTGTAGCGTATTTCAGGATCGGCCCCGAGGTTTCCTATGAGCATTACCTTGTTTAAACTCGCCATAGATGCCTCCCCCTTGCAGGTTCGTCGGTCTAAGGGAAACTTATCACAATGCATGAGATTTTCAATGCAAAATTATATAAAAGGTGGGCGTACTATTTTCAGGGGATTGAACTTTATGGATATGGAAATAGTATTGCTTGATGTTTTTGGATTGTGGAAGGGAATTTGAAATGGAGTCAGGCAAAAGAATGGGAAAGGGGAGATATGATCTCCCCCTTCGAATGCAGGCCGTAAAAGCACTTCCGGCCTTCCCAATGCATTTCCGGATGAATCGCCCGACTGCCTATTTTAAAAACCTTGGGTTGCCCGCGGGCGGATACCCAAACTTTGACAGTGCTTTGGCGATCTGATCTACATTGGTTCGTTTCTCATCAAAGGTAACCGTGACTAAATGAAGAGGAATATCAATGTCTGCCTTGTATACCCCGTCTATTGCCTTTAGGATAACCCTTACCCTATATGCTGTATCGGGTCATTCACAATTTGGAACCGTGAGCTGAACAACCCTCGCAGTATCGGGAATGGGCTTTTGAGCAGCGCATGAAATAAGAGATAAGGCTAAAAATGAAATAACCACCACGCCTATTTTTCTTTTCATAGCAACCTCCATTATAACATTTTTTGTTTTACTCCCTGGTATTCGTCAACTCGGCACTTGGTTTTGTTGCGCATTATTTCCTGGAATGTATTTCACGCCAGTCTCGGGGACTCATGTATTTGTCCCCGAGGGACCAAATTCCCCGTCCGAGCTTCTTTGCCTCCTCTTGTGCATTAAGATAACGATCAATAGCGAGACCAGCCGGGGATTTTTCACGCCACACCTCAGCGAGCCCCTCTTTGATCAACGCAATATTGATGTTCGTATCCCCCAGGAAGATCTCCCCTATGAGATCGTTGTAAGGATATGGCGCAATACCATAGCCCTTTATTTCAACGCTTTTATTGAGTATTGTATTTTCCAGATATTGCTTTGCCTCCCTTCCAAATGGTTGGTCTTGCTCGTGTTTTCGCAAGGCTATCTCCGGCGCATCGACCCCTGCCAGAAGCACATAAATGACGATATCATGTCCCTCGGCCATTATTGTGTCACCGTCATAGACCTTGATGACTTTAAACTGTCCTGCCAGGCTATGGGCGGAAATCAAAAAAAGAGATATGAGCAGTATGGAGATTATTGTTATGGCTTTTTTCATTGGGAAACTTCCCTCATCAAGAAAAGGCAATCACCTTTCTGGAATGCACATGACTTTCCTCTTAAAGCTTAACACAGGATCTTCAACTTGTGTACCCTTATTGAGCCGGCTCCATGATCCGTCTCTCTGGCTCAAAACCATCCATGAGGTAGTTGGGCGACTCCAGATCATACACGTAAAGTGTCCTATCGTCAATCACCTTCGCGACAACATAATCATGACCCCATGCATAAAAGACATAACCATAGAGTTGGTTATCCGGGCCCAAGATCACATGGAGTCGTGGATAAAACTGGGTGTAGGTTTCTAACCAACTGATGATCTCGGAGATGGTTTTCCCGTCTTCAACCCTGGTCCATCGATCGCCCACTAAGTCTCGCCCGTCATTTTTCGGATCAAACATGATGCCCGCAGGATTGCTGGTAGATATCCCGGCATAGGAGACGTTGTAGTGAGTCCAGTTCTCCTGTAATTTCTGGATGGTCATACCATCTCCATATTCGGTGGCCAGCCGGACCTTGCCATAGCCCTTGAGCCATGCACACCCAGACATGAGAAACACCGACATAATGAGAATTATAACCGAATAAGTAACATGGTTTTTGTTCATGACCTTTTGCCTAACTCGTGTTTATTTAAACTATAAGTTATAAGTAATCATTAGATCATCGTAATTCAATAAGCCTGCTAAAATTCCTTGCTTAGATGAGGGCAGATCGCGTGGATTGATATCCGCATGAAAATCACTTCGCCTATTTTAATCATTCCGATTAACATTACGAAGAAGTTACCATCTCATTTGCCGATCGGTAACCGATGGGGTTACCCACGTCAAAGCCCGTTCCCTCCAAGACCTTGCCGAGAACCCTTCTGTCTCGCAGGATTGCCTGGATGGCATGGGTATCATCCCATTCCTCGGGTCCGCCCCCGGTTTTTTCTAAATAGGAGAAAAGGTGTGGCATGAAAATACCCCTACCAGCGAACTTTAGAGCGGTTTGCCCTCTCTCCAACAGCAAAGGATCTTTCGATTTGGAGGAGAAGCCTTGAACCTTAACAATTCCGTGCTCCAATTGCTTCACCTGGAGTATTCCCACGTTGCCAAATCCTCTGGCCTGACCTTCTTCCAGGCGGAGAATACCCAGGGTATCCCTTTTAAAACGCTCATATACGGGAATTAATTGAGCCAATGCGGGATACGATCCGAGAAGAATCCGATCAGGCATCATCAAGGCAAAGGGCTCCTCGCCCACCATTCCCTTTGTCCTGTATATGGCTTCTCCGGATCCCTGAGGCGAAGGCTGCTCAACGAACGTTATGACCGGGGACCGAAGCCCCTTTTTTTCTGTTTCCTCCCGCAAGTCCCTGCTCAGCCCCTCTCCTTCGAGGTAATGGCGGAGCGTGTCCTTATATTTGTTTAGTACCACGTAGATCTCCTCCAGGCCTGAAAGGGCAGCCTCGAGAACCGTGTAATAGATCATGGGCTTATCCCCAATCGGGAGCATCTCCTTAGGATGTATCCCTGTCATAGGGTATAATCTCGTTCCCATGCCCGCAGCCGGAACAACGCCTTTTCTGACTCTCTGCATTTCCTGCTATTATTAAAGAATGGAGGGTAAATAGTAAAACGTTGAACTCGGTCTTTAGCTCTAATAATTGCACATCAGGGGATGCCGTCTCAACCATTTCGCCTTGGGCTTTCCAGGGACACGAATATAAGCATCTTGGATCTTGAGATGGTTCAGATGTGCAGCCTATTGAGGGATGGAGAAATGATGTCGCCTTACCCAAAGAATGTGTCTCTTCTGTAATGGAGATAATGCTCGGCAATGAAATTCAAAGGCTTCTTCGCCTTTTGGAAGTTGCCGTGTAAGCTCCAGAATACCTCGGATAAATCCATCTCCTTTGCTGACCGGTGCTCTGCAGCCAATTTGTAAAATTTCCGGCCTTCCTGCTCATATCCCTCTGGGCTAATCCTGAGTTTTCCACGAATATGGGGACGGATCTCCCTCGAGAAGGGGTACCGATAATCGCGCTCCGCATAGTCAGGGAATATGCCCAGAATAAAGAGGCAGATATCGGCGATCCTCTTGTAAAAACCGAGCCTATACTCATCCTCAACAGACTCACAGAAACTCTTGAGGCTGACGATATCCAGGTCATTGAAGCGTATTTTTTTCCATATCCCCTTTCGTATCCTAAATGAGATGCTATAGTTTTGGATCTTGGTGAAGGACGAGAGCATTTCAGCCAGGTAAATGAGGAGGGATTTCTGTGATAGAAGTTTGATTACATCTCGCGTATCAAAGATCGGAATCCTCATGGTGCTTGTTTTTTCAACCGTGTAGCCCGTTTTCTCAAGGTCTTTAGCGGCCTTCCTGAGCAGGATTTCGAAGAAAAGGGTAGGTGAGATTTTCAGGAATATCTCCTCGTCATCCATCAATCTCCCGAAAACCTTTTCATCGGAAATGAAGGTATTTCTAAAATCCTCATCCTCCCGAATGACCTGCTTGAGCCTTGATTTGTCCATGACCTCGGGGCATGCGGTCTCAACCAAAAAATCCAAATCCCCCTCTGATAATCTCAAACGTCTGAGGTTCAAGTGAGACATCTTGATTCCCTCCTAATCGACGATAGGAAATTATGCTTTTCGTTGTAGACTATCAATTTCGAATTGATCCTTACGAGGCAAATAAATTACCCCTTGGAGCGGCAAAAGATATTTTACAATTAATGTAACTACTCAGGTAGATAGGTTGTCCTTCGACCATGCTCAGGATGGTGAGCTTGTCGAACCATAGGCTGAAGACTATTAGTGGAAAATGGGGATACGGCGCATTTTGAAGCCGTGTTTGATGCGAGAAGATGCTGTTTTTTCAACAAAGTGTAGCACAATAATGCTCTTCTGATTACTTTAAGCCTTCAGTCTAAACAGCTTCAGCCTGACTACCTGAGTAGTCACCAATTAATTTGATATTCCAGAGGAAAGACCTAAGCCATTGGTTACGTACCGCACAATGAAATCCCAGGATATCTTCACGCTGGCTAATTCATGCTTACCCTGCGGTGTTGTAGCAGGGCGTTCTCATCTAATTCATCGGTTATTTCGTCTTCCTCGCTAACGGGCAGCAAGGCAATCTTGAGTGCCTCGTCAATCCACTCAATCGGCACGAAATTCATTTCCTTGCGCACATCGTCCGGCAAATCCTCCAGATCCCGCTCATTACGCTTGGGCAAAAGTACCGTGGTAAGTCCCGCACGATGAGCAGCCAATACCTTCATCTTGATTCCACCTACAGGCAGCATGCGACCCCGAAGCGTCACCTCGCCGGTCATGCCTAAATCACCGCGCACTGGTTGCCCGCTAAAAAGGCTGGCCATGGCCATCAACATGGTCACACCCGCTGACGGACCATCCTTAGGTATGGCGCCGGCTGGCACGTGGATGTGGACATCGGTTTTATCAAAGAGGTCGGGATCAACACCCAATTGACTTGACTTCGAGCGAAGGTAGCTATGGGCAATTTGTGCGCTTTCGCGCATTACATCACCCAATTGACCGGTGAGGGTTAGCTTCCCGTTGCCCTTCATGCAGGTTGCCTCGATAAAGAGGATATCCCCGCCCACAGGAGTTACGGAAAGGCCGGTGGCAATACCCGGAATCTTGATGGATTCCGAGACCTCGGATTCGAACCTCTCCTTCTTCAGGTACTCACGCACCAGCTCCGGGCTGATTTCAATATGCGACAACTCATGAGCCGCGATCTTCACCGCGCTCTTCCGGCAAATGGCCCCGATTTCTCGCTCGAGGTTTCGCACGCCCGCTTCCCGGGTGTAGTCCTGTATGATCTTGCTCAGGGCTTCAGCGTTGAAGCTTACCTCTTCTTCACGAAGCCCGTTGGTCTTAAGCTGGCGCGGAACGAGGTACTTCTGCGCTATGTGGACCTTCTCGTACTCCGTATACCCTTCAAGATGAATGATCTCCATGCGGTCTCGCAACGGGGGAGGAATCGTCTCCAGCTGATTTGCAGTGGTGATGAAGATTACATCGCTCAGGTTGAAGTCAACATCCAGGTAGTGATCCCTGAATGTATAGTTCTGGGCTGGATCAAGTACCTCCAGAAGGGCACTGCTTGGATCTCCTCGCCAGTCACTGCCGATTTTATCGACCTCATCGAGCATGAACACGGGATTACGGGTACCTACTCGCTTGATCGCCTGGATGATTCGGCCGGGCATAGCACCTATGTAAGTGCGCCTGTGTCCCCGAATCTCAGCCTCATCATGCATCCCCCCCAGGCTCATGCGAGTAAACCTTCTGCCTAACGCACGTGCAATACTCTGTCCTAAGCTCGTCTTGCCTACGCCTGGTGGTCCGACGAAACAGAGTATGGCGCCCATTGCCTCGCTCGCGCTCGCTTCGTCACCAGGTTCGATCTCTATGCCCCGTTCTTTAACGAGTTTACGCACACCAAGGTACTCGATGATGCGATCCTTGACATCCTGGAGGTCATAGTGATCCTCATCTAGTACTCTGCGAGCATGGTTGATATCCAGCTGGTCTTCGCTCAACACATTCCAGGGAAGCTCCAGCAGCCAGTCAAGATAGGTTTTGATAACGGAATACTCGGCTGCTTGTGGCGGCATACCCTTAAGCCGCTTGAACTCCCGCTGGGCCTCTTTGTAAGCCTCTTCAGGCAATTTGGCCTCATCGATCTTCTCGGAATACTCTGAAAGGGCTGACTCGGTTTCGTCTATTTCACCGAGTTCCTTTTGAATTGCCTTGAGTTGCTGGCGGAGATAATATTCGCGTTGGGCCTTGTTCATCTCCTCTTTGGCCTCGGACTGAATCTTTTGGCCCAGGCTCAGCACCTCCTTCTCGTGGGCCAGATGTGAGATCAAGGAGCGCAATTTCTCCTTCAGGGTGTCCATCTCCAGAATCTGTTGGGCCTTCGAGATTTCCAGGCGTGAATTTGCCGCAACGAGGTAGGTCAGGTAACGCGAGTCTTCTATCTGGTTGAGGAATTTACCCACCTCATCTGGCAAGTTCGGTGAGAGGGCGATAACTTCCTGGGCGAGGTTGCGTAGACTGCGCTGAAGGGCGTCCAATTCAACACCTGGCTCCACTACGTCCGGCATAAGGGAAATGCGGGCACGGAGGTAGGGGTCGGTGCCAAGCCAGTGATCGACCCGCACACGCTCCAGGCCCTGTACGATGACCTGAAGAGTGCGATCTGATGATTCTACCACATTATAGATCTTGGCTACACTTCCAATTTCATACACTTGTCCCGGTTGTGGTTTCTCGATAGAGCTGTCCCTCATGGCAACAAGGCCGATGAGGTGATCCCCCTTCATGGCTTCCTTGATCAATTTCACCGACCGCTGAACACCAACGGACAGGGGAAGTACCGAGAAGGGAAATGCCACGGTGTTGCGTAACGGCAGGATTGGGAGCTCCGATGGGATATTCTCCGCCTGCTCATCGTATTCCTCTGGTTTTATAAACTTGGCCATCTCCAGTTAACTCCTCTTCAAAGTCGTTTTTAAGATACGTGATATTCCACAGGCCTGATTCCATCAACCGAGATGGTTCTCAGTGGTTCCTGTGTCTCTTTTTAGGTGGTCTAACTCTTTTAATTTAGTCATTGGGACTCACCTTTTCAAGATACGTTGCCTAATTCGCAGGGCTTCATTGCCGCCGGGTTTGACTTAACAATGATCGGGTTTTATGATGAAGCTAAATGGTGTCAAACAGACTGAAGAGGATTGCGACTAATGATGATGGCACGTAGCGAGTCCATGGGGTAGAGAGGAAATGAGCGGGGAATGAGGGAGTGGAATGGTCTGGATTGTTGAGAAGAAGGTAGTTCACCATATCCCAACCTGAACCTAGCCTCGCTGGAGAACTCCATAGACAACACGGTAAGGAAAGAGATCATGACCTATTTGAGGGATTGTGGATTTTTAGAAGAGGACACCGACTCGGATGCACACCCGTGACCATGGTGATCCTTCCAGGTCCACTTCAGCTTTTTACGTGTATAGAAACATAGCGCTAAATTTACGAGCCACACGAAGAGCCGGATTTTCCCCAATGAAGGGCCAAGCCGATGAAAGACGGAATTCAAGGAATAGAACTCCAGCCAGGCCTCTCTCACTTTTTGCTCCAGTACCTCGCTCGTCACCTTTTTTGGTTGAAAGACGAGGTTGGCCATATTGTAGTCGGCCCAATTTTTACTGGCCAGCCGATCCTCTCTCTCGAACCTATCGTACACCGTGGTTCCGGGAAGAGGCGTGAGGAAGTTGAAGCAGGCGAAATCCAGCTTCGATGATTTCGCCATGGTAATGGTCTTTTCAAGACTTGCCTCGTCGTCTTCATCAAACCCGAGCACGAATGATCCCCAGATAAATATCCCGAAGCCCTTGATAGCCTCAATATCCCTGGAGAACCGATCGGGATCATTGAACCGTTTATGGGCCCCTTCCAGGCTTTCCCTGCAAAAGGACTCCAGTCCAATAGCCAGGCCAATGCATCCGCTTCTTGCGGCCAATTCCAACATCTCAGGATCCCGGGCAATCGAGATGGTACACTGGCTTCCCCACCGGATCCCGATGGGCATCAAGGCCTCGAAGAGCTTCCGGGTTCGCTCTCGATGGCTGAAGATGTTGTCATCGATGATAAAGACATTTTGTGAAGGAAGGCTCTGAATCTCCTCAACTACCTCGTGAATGGGCCGGAATCGATAGGTCTTACCGTTGAACCAGGTTACCGAGCAGAAGTTACAGTTGTGGGGACACCCCCGCGTGGTCTGAACCGTGTTGATGGTTACATAGTCGCCGGGAACGAGGAGATCCCTTTTCTGCCTTGGAAGCCCTTCGAGGCTGACGAGCTGCTCGTTCCGGTATATCCTCTCCAGATGCCCTTCGAGGAAATCGTTAATCACCCGCTGCCACGCCCCCGCAGCCTCCCCGACCACCACCGAATCACAATGCTCCAGCGCCTCCTCGGAAGGGTTGATGCATGGACACCACCCATGACTACCGGCACCTTGCGCTGGCGAAAAGCATCTGCAATCTGATAGGCCCTGGGAGCGCTGTTAGTGTAAGCGGTAAGGCCTACAAGGTCTACATCCTTGTTGAAATCAATGGGTTTCACACACTCATCGGTAATGGATACCTCGATATCCTCGGAGGTGTATGCGGCGATCATGCAGAGATTGAGAGGTGGAGAGTAGGCCTTTGCCCTCCACGAAAGGAGCCCCTTCTGGAGAAAGGGGACATTGGACGCATTCGTGGGGTTATCTGGATTGATCAGCTCAACTCTCACGTCTCACCCCTTGCCTGGGTGCTTTCCCTTGATAAGGAACAAGGAAGATCATCAAAGCTCATCATGCCGGTGAGGTCAGCCAACCGAGTTTTAGCCGCACAAACAATATCTCATACTCATAAAGGAATACGATGGTAATTGCAACCCCTAGATCGGAATCCCTCACAGGGTATTTGCAGGGCTCCCTCTGCGCTGTTAGCGAACTCATCGTTGGAGCATCTGGATTTATAGATGAGCGCATTATTCAATTTTATCATATCGAAAGTTGTGAAGGGAGCTCGGCTCATAATACGGTTAATGAGAATGATACCGATGCCGAGGATATTTTTTACGCGCCGTTTTGCCGTCGTTTTGAGGATCTAATCACCAGTAGCCATGCGAGAAAGGATGATGCAATGAAACACACTGCCATTGCATAGAAGATCGCCTCAAGACCGAAGTGATCTGCCAAATAGCCGCACACTGCTGCAGAAGTGGCGCCGATACCGAATGTGAGGAAAAAGATTATTCCATAGCCAAGGCCCTGACGGTGCCTTGGGAGGTATTTCGCTACGAGGTAGTTCTGGGTAGGCTGGGTTGAGAAATAAAAGAAGGCGTAAGCTATCGACGATAATATGAGAAAGATGTTGGTACCTATTGCCATGAGGAAGACGAATATAGTTCCAATTGCAATTGAACCCAAGAGGATCTTCTCAGGGTTATACCTGTCTATCAGGCGACCGGAGATGTATTGACCAACCGCGCCCGATAAGAGGGCGATAGTGGCAACCGTCCCACCAAGGGCAACCATATCGAGCTTCAAGAAGCTTAGCTCCATGTTCTACCCCATGTAAACGGGGAGGAAGGTCATAATACCCTTGTAAGTCAGCCCAAGGGTTGTTGCGCAGAGAAACAGGACAACTACATTCGGATGCGAGATCCCGCTTGTGCGAGGGTCTTGTTCTTGGGGCAGAGAGGCACTACTTGTTTTCCATGATAATCTCGGGAAAGCCAGGGAATATAGTCCTATACATAAACCAAAAAGACCAAATGTCACATGTGGGGCCTCCCACCCCATTGCTGATCCTATCCACGCAGAAATTCCTGGGACTACAGCCACATCAATGCTGCCCGCAATTCCATGAATTCCAAAGGCCTTGCCCTTTTCCCTTATGGAGTGCGAGATCAAGGTGTTGGCTGCCGGATGATATGTGCTGCAAGATAGGCCGACAAATGTCATGAGAACCCCATAGGTTATCAAAGAGTTGACGGGCCAGATGAAAATGGAGAAGAGCCCGGCGCCGAAGAGGTACATGCTTACAAGGCGAGGGGCGCCGAATCTATCCGAAAGGAATCCTGCTGGAAGGGCTCCCAACCCGAAGGCATAGGAAAAGATAGTGGCTATCATCCCGAGATGAAAATAGTCGGTATGAAACTCAAGGATAAGGAGGGGAATAAGAGGAGGTAATACCCCTTCGTAGAGATGGACGAGGGCATGGGCAGAGACAGTGAGCCCCATTACCCTTTTTTCTTCTCTGGTCACACAATTTACTCAATACGCGTTGATGAAGAGCCAAACAGTGCCAAATACAGTTTCAACGATTGATCTTATGGGAATCGAAGGAATTTGGAAGTGTATGCACTCGTCATTTGGGAGTCAAAGAAAAAGAAATGATATTTACGATTTTCTAAGCAATGTGGGAGCAAAAAGATAAAGAGAGGCGAGTTGAAATTATGGCTAGGCCCTTCTCACGCAAGCAATCTGTTCGTTTATACTGAATCTCTCTGCATCGGGCTTACAGCCCCTCATGTAAAAGATAATGTGATCGTAAATGTTTTTCGGCAGCAGGAGATAAAGACCCAAGGAAATCCATTCATAGTGGGTCTGCATTAGTAACTCCGGGGCACCCAGCTTAGGGGATATGTCCTTAGGGGGGTAAGGTGCGAAGCCGATAGCCGTTCCGTAAAGCATATCGCTATGGGGGAGCAAAAAGTCGATTCTATAGAGATGCAACGGAGAGCTCACCAACAGCACCGTGTTGTATCCCAGGGCCTTGCCCATCGTGATGGAATGCCGAATGTTGCCTACGGTTTCGCAGGAGCCCGTCTCACAGTGGATTGCCTCCGGTGGGACACCGTGCTCCGAAAGCCATTGAGCCATCAATTTGGCTCCGGATTTACCGTGCCTTGGGCGATTTCCCCCTGAACATATAATCGCCGATACCTTGTGCTTCATCAGCAATGTGAGCGCATGCTGGCAGCGCCGCAGAGTTTCGTCATTGAGGTGCCAATCCTCGGTGAAGTCATTGAAAAGGACGACCGCACAATCTGCCCTTGGTGGATTCGTTTCCTGGAACTGGCTATTCACTAAGTGGTCGTATAATGCGTAGAGAAGAAAATCACACACGACTAGCGCCAATACGATGATAAGTATTGTTTTAAGATGTCTCACCACGGAAAAAAATTATTCTTATTCACTAGTGCTTGATGCCCTTACTTATCTCGCTGTCACCTTTATTGCTCACGCCCTCTCTATAAAGGGAGTTTCCCTTGTTCGAAAAATAGTGAGGATTACCGCGGATACATCGTGCTCATCTCTTTAGACCAAGCCCGCTTACAATGTCAAAGGCTGTATTCCGGCCTCTTCTTTTTTGCCTAATTTTAGGGTAGATACTCTTCCCTCACAGGCGAGAAAACCTCCACCCCTTTTGATTCCTCAAGGGCCTCTGCGGCGTGTTCTATATCACCCATGATTGACCAGCTATCACCCGGCTCCACCTCAAATGTCTCGCCTCCGATAGTAAACCTCATCCGGCCTGAAATAAGGTACCCGGTCTGTTCATGGGGATGTGTGTGGGAGGGAAGGCCCTTTCCTCGTTCTATCTTGAATTCACAAAGCAGAGTCCTCTCACCCCAAACCAACGTTTTGAGCTGCACCCCATCCAACATCGTCCTGTATCCGGCAGGATCCTTTTTGTATAACATCTTCCACTCCTTTCCGTTGCTTTTTTTTATGCTGGAACGTCCTTTCTTCTATGGATGGTTTTACGTAGATGTTGGCTTAAACCAAGACCACGAACGGGCATTGCTTGAAGTCATAATATGAAAATAAATGCAAAGATCAATCGTTTTTCCCGGCATTTGAGGCAACACATATAGAGTAACCTTATCACACGTTACCTTATACTCCGATACCGTTGACCACCAAGGGCCTTTATCCTATACTATTCGTATCCGCAAAAGGATAGCTTCATGTACATAGACTAATTCCCTTTAGTAAGACTTCAATGAATAAGGAATCCCCACAGCCTGCAAAAGAGAAGCGTAGCCTGGGAGTGAAGGAAGCAGTGCTTTCTGTAGCTAAGAGGATTTTATACGTAGTGTTGAGCCCCTATCGTTATTTCCGTTGGGTGTGTTTCATAACGGGCCTTCTCGTGTGGGTGTTTATCGCTATTATGGGGGTGATCCTTTATTTTTTCTACAGTTCTATGCCCGATTTTGAGATCATGACCTTTAAGGAATTCAAGGAAGTTGCCCAAAAACAGACACTCAGTAAACTGAACGACAAACGAAGGGGCTACCGCTGGAGGACTTTGGATGAGATAAGCCGTGATTTCCTCTATGCCGTGGTGATGGGCGAGGACGCCAGTTATTTTGAGCACAGCGGTATTAACTATGACGCCCTTATAAACGCATTTGCGGAGAACATCAAGCGGCGCAAATTCGTTTTTGGGGCCAGCACGATCAGCCAGCAGGTCGTGAAAAACGTGTTTCTGTGTTCCTCAAAGACCATCACCAGAAAGCTCAAGGAGCTCATAATTACACGACGAATGGAGGAAAGGTTTACCAAGAACGAAATACTGGAAGTCTATTTGAATATCGCGGAATTTGGCCCTGATATCTTCGGGGTGCACATGGCTTCGAGGTGCTATTTCAACAAAGAACCTCGGAGGGTAAATGCAGCGGAAGGAGCATTCCTGGCATTGATGCTGCCGTCTCCAAAAAAATACTATTACTCTATCTTCAGAAACAAATACCTGGCTAATCGCCATAAAAGGAAATTAGAGCGGATTCTGAAGGATATGCTTTACAAAGAGCTGATCAGTCCTCAACAGTACAGGGACTACAGCAACTATTCATATTTTGAGTAGCGTATTGGTAGAAATAATTAAAGAGCTAGTTGGTCTCAACATTCAATAGAAATTGTTGGAGCGAAAGAGATCAAGTACAATCAAACCAAACTACAAGAACGAAAGGGGATGTATTATGGCTTACGAAGGAATGTTGGCGGAAACCGTCCTAATGCATGGACATCAGGGAGACCAAATCGACGCCTACCTTGCCAGACCATTGGGAGCCGGTCCATTTCCAGGGGTTGTCGTCATTCACCACATGCCCGGGTGGGATGAAGCGACGAAGGAGATCACGCGCAAATTTGCTCATCACGGATATGCGGCGATTATGCCCAATCTTCATTTCCGTGAGGGGAAGGGGAGCGCTGAGGCAAATAGCGCCAGTGTCCGAGCAGCGGGCGGCATGCCCGACGATCGGACCATAGGAGATGTGCAAGGAGCAATCGCCTATCTTCGTTCATTGCCTTATCACAACGGCAAGGTAGGGGTGATCGGTTATTGTTCCGGAGGCCGTCAGGCCTATCTTACCGCTTGCAAGCTCCCCGGTATCGATGCCGCTGTGGACTGTTACGGCGGCGGTGTTGTAGCCCCACCTGAGGAGCTCACCGAGCGTCAACCCGTGGCGCCGATAGACTTTACCGAAACCCTCGGCTGCCCTTTGTTGGGGCTCTTCGGAAAGGAAGACGTGAGACCGTCACCAGCCGATGTGGCCAAGACAGAGGAGGTTCTCAAGCGTTTTGGAAAGACCTACGAATTCCATTTCTACGAAAATGCCGGGCACTCCTTCTTCTCGGTCGATCGACCCCACTACCGGCCGGAGGCCGCTGTTGACGGTTGGAACAAGGTGTTTGACTTTTTCGGGCGATATTTGACTTGAGGGGGCTAAGAGTCTTGGCATCTTGAAGTTCTTGGGTCTGTCAGCCCTTTATTACTGAGACTGAGCGACCCTAAGATGATTTCACCATCTGTCCGTAGACTCAGATAACCGTTCGCATGAGGATTCGCTAAACCGGACTTGGCAGAGCCCTTTGCGAGATGGGGACGGAAAGACACGGATCTGATATGGCAGCTGTTGATCCTCGTGCAAGCCATATCTCCTGTGTAAATTATGCCCTTGTATATCTTTGCTAACAAACGAATCTATGAAAGAAAGGAGAAGACACTATGGATAAACAAATTATTGACCTATACGATGAGTATATTCATGAATCACTAGATCGTCGAGAATTTCTCAAGAAATTAGCCATCCTCGCCGGTGGCACTGCTGCTGCTCATGCCCTGCTGCCGTTGCTGGAACTTAATTATGCCCAAGCCCAAGTCGTTCCAAAAGATGATCCCCGCCTTAAAACGGGCTATATAAATTATCCCGGCGTAACGGGCGAGGTTCGAGGGTATTTAGCAAGGCCAAAGGGAGACGAAAAACTGCCTGGTGTAGTTGTAGCCCACGAAAACAGAGGCCTCAACCCCCACATCGAAGATGTTACCAGGCGCACAGCTTTGGAGGGATTTTTGGCCCTTGCTCCAGACGCTTTATCACCGCTAGGAGGAACCCCGGAAGACAGCGATAAGGCTCGATCTCTCATAGGGCAGCTTGATGGGCAATCGACGGTAAAGAACTATGTCGCTGCCGTGAGGTATTTGAAGACCCATCCTGAATCCACGGGAAAGGTCGGGATCATCGGTTTCTGTTGGGGAGGTGGCGTAGCGAACCAGGTTGCAGTTAACGCTCCGGATTTGACAGCAGCGGTTCCCTTCTATGGTATGCAACCCGCATCTGAAGATGTCGCTAAAATTAAGGCATCCTTGCTTCTGCATTATGCTGGTCTTGATGAACGAATTAATAAAGGAATTCCAGCATTCGAGGCGGCCCTGAAGAGGGCATCCGTAGATTTTACAATATATATGTACGAAGGCGCTAACCACGCGTTTCTCAACGACACAAACCCTGCTCGGTATAACAAGGAAGCGGCCCAACTTGCGTGGCAGCGTACAATTTCGTTCTTAAAGGAGAAGCTTAAAGACTAGCGTCGAGTTGGCAACTTGACGACTGCGAGCCGGAAACGCGCATCAGAACGTCCGTAGCGGCGGAGAAGATTACTTGCCCAGGCAGCATTTCTTGTACTTTAGGCCACTGCCACAGGGGCATGGATCGTTTCGACCTATTTTGGGGCCGGCCTTGGCACCCGTGGACCGCGTTTTGGGGATCTTCCCTTCCAGGGACTGCCGCTGCCACAGGGCGGCTAGCTCTTGAACGAAAGGTTTGCATAGGGTGAAGAAGCGCTTATAGCCGGCGCACAGGTAGTTTAGCCCTGCTTCGCCATCCGGCGTCTGGAGGAATCGATCCTTCGGACACCCACCATTGCACATAGCCAGGACCTCACATACCTGACAATAACGGGGTAAGGTATCCAATTTTGCCTGTCCGAACTCCCTCTGAGCGGGGCTCTCGAGAAGCTCCACCAGCGGAGTCTCCTGAATATTCCCAAGGCGATGTTCAAAATCGACGAAGTGATCGCAGGAAAAGAAGTCTCCGTTGTGTTCGATCACGGGAACATCACCGCAGGTCTTCCGGAATATACAAAGCGCATGTTCATGCCCTAATGCCGTTCTGGCAGCCTCCTCGAATATCTGCACTTGAATCCGCCCGATATCCTGGCTCAGCCACTCGTCATAGATGGCACAGAGAAAGCCGCCAAAAGCTTCAGCCGGCACGGTGCGGTGGCTCACGCCTTCTTCGGTTTCCGGCTGCGGCTCCACCAGGGGCAGAAAGGATACGTACTGGGCTTTGATCTGCTTGAAGAACCGGTATACCCGGATGGGGTACTGTACGTTATATGCATTCACCACGCACAGTATATCGCACGGGATTCCATGCCGACGCAGGAGCTCATACCCGCGCATCGCGTGTTTGTGGGTTGGCGTCCGGCCCTTGGTGAGGCGGTACCTGTCATGCATTTCCTGCGGACCGTCCAGGCTAAGTCCCACGGCAAAGCCCTCTGCCGCCAGAAAGCGGCACCACTCCTCATCGATGAGGGTACCGTTGGTCTGCATCCCGTTTGTGATGCTACGATCAGGGGGCGTATGCTTGCGCTCCAGTGCCACAATCTTGCGAAAGTAGTCCAACCCTAGCATGGTCGGCTCCCCACCATGCCAGGAGAAGTTGATCACCGAATCCGGGGAAGCGTCGATGTGCTGAACGATGTAGTTCTCCAGGATGTCATCGGGCATGCGAAAGGACTCGCCCTTTGGGTAGAGCTTTTGCTTCTTTAAGTAGTAGCAATAGTCACAATCCAGGTTGCAGAGGGAACCAATGGGTTTTGTGAATATCTGAAATTGGCGGGCGGCCTCTGCCATTTGCGTAATCCCCCATCCCCAATTCGAATGTCATAAGCCAGCTAATGTAATAAGAATCTTCTTTAGGGGAGGAGTATAGGGGAATATGCATTGTTGTTCAATAAAAATGGAAGCACAACACAGCGACATACGAGGATGGAAGGAAAGTCATTGATTATATTTTAATGATCTGGAAATGATAAAACAGGTATAGCATGATCATAGAGTACTCTCGCGTATTGCATTTATTGGATGGTGGGCGGTGTGGGATTTGAACCCACGGCTTCCACCGTGTGAGGATGGCACTCTCCCGCTGAGTTAACCGCCCAGTCTTGCAGTAATTATTTAACTGATACTACAACAAGAAATCATTTGCAAATAAAAATAATTACGGCAACTGCGAGAGCCACTGGTACGCCGGGGCAACCAGGATAGATCGGTCGTCGCTGGAGAATATCCGATATCCCTCATCCTCGCCTATAAGCTGAACAGCCGGTATGCGCAGGGCGTTTTGAAATTTCTTAAGAGTTGGGGATGGCTGGGTATCTGACATCTTTGCCTCTATCAAGACAACTGGTTTACGCCCATTCGCAATCAAAAAATCTACCTCTTGCTGTTCCTTATTTCTTATGAAATGGAGAGAGAACTGACCATAGCCTAAATCATTCCAGTTTGTTACCCCCCGCCATAGCTCCATGGCCACCATATTCTCAAATCGGGACGCAGGTTCTTCTATGCGGGGTGCATCCCACAGATATATCTTGCGTTCTTTTTCAATGGCTCGTGCAACCCTCTCGGTCCACGGGGAAATAGTAAAAATCAAGAAGAATCTCTCAAGCACTGATAACCAGCCTCGAACAGAGTTATACGACACCTTTAAATCGGAGGCGAGGGATGGGACCGAGAGAGGAGCGCCCACCTTAGAAGGCAGCAGGGAGTAAAGCATCTCCATATCCAAGACGGATTTGATCCCCGTAAGATCGCGAATATCCTCCCGAATCAATTGGCTTGAATACGCATTCGACCACCGCCTGTACGTCACTGTCCGGTTACCTAAAAACGGTTCCGGGAAACCGCTTACTGTAGATAACTGTGACCATTCTTTTTTTAGGCTTTCGCTGCCTTCAACGTGGATTTGTATCGGATTCTCCAGGAAATCATCAATGGGTAGATTTCTCTTGCCCAGTTCCGAAATCGTAAAGGGCCATAGATGGAAGAGAAGATAACGACCGGCCAGGGAATCGCCGCCTTTTTGATAGATGTCCAGCCTGCCACTACCAGATACCAGGAATTGGTATCCGTCATGGAATTCGTCGTAGACACCTTTGAGATAGTTCTTCCAGTCTTTGTATTTATGAATCTCATCGAATATAATGAGAGGCGTCGATGTATCTCGGCGTTTGATTTCCTGGAAAAATGTGGGGTTTTCCATAATTAGGGCCTTATCGCTTGGAATATCCCAGTTGAAATAGAGGTTGTTTACAAAAGACCTTGAGATATCCTTGGCCAGCGTGGTTTTGCCTACCTGGCGAGGTCCGACAAGAAACACCATGCTTTTATCCCTCGCCAGTTCCTCCCAGATTTTCAAATAAGGCTCCCTCGTAACCATGTTGACCATTATTCATTAAAATGAAAAATAGTCAAGACTATTTTTCAATAGGGTGAAAAATAGTCGAAACTCTGAGACCCCGCGTACCCCGGGAGAGACCATAGGGCTTTTAGAGATCGCTACTAATCGAGGCCGACTGATGAGCGGAGGGATTTTACCTCTTCCTCGGTGAGGTGACGGTATTTTCCAACCTTGAGCGTGCCCAAGCTCAGGTTCCCGTAACCGGTCCTCATAAGATGGATTGTTTTATGTCCTACTGCCTCAAGCATCCTTCGTATCTCCCTTGATCGTCCCTCGGATAGGGTGATCCTCAGCAGGCTCCTGCCCTGCCCTCGTTCGAGCATCCTCACCCGGGCGGGGTTGGTTAGGCCGTCATCGAGCATGATGCCCTTTCGCAGTTTTTTCACTGACTGGGATTCTATGGTACCTTCCACTAGTGCTTTATAGGTTCTTGGAACCCCAAACCTCGGGTGCGTCAGCCTGAAGGCGAGTTCGCCATCATTGGTAAGGATCAGGAGACCCTGAGTGTCAAAATCCAGGCGTCCCACGGGATAGACCCTCTCCTTGAGATCGCCCAGGAGATCCAGGACAATGGGCCTGCCTTGAGGGTCATGAAGGGTGCACACATAGCCGAAGGGTTTGTTGAGAAGTATATAGGCCTTTTTAGGGGGATCGGGAAGCCTTTGACCATCGACCAGGATCGTGTCGACCCCCCAGACCGCCTTTGACCCGGATTTGGTGACTATTCGACCGTTTACCACCACGCGACCCGAGGAGATCAATTCATCCGCCCGCCGCCGGGAGGCGATTCCAGACCCGGCGATAATCTTGTTTAACCGCTCGCTCCCTCGATCATTCTTCTTCCCCATTATCAAGCTCTTCAATCTCCTTTAGGGTGGGAAGGGAGGAGAGGTCCTTTAGATCAAAGACCTCGAGGAACCTCTTCGTGGTTCCATAGATAATCGGCCTGCCAGGCAGCGGTTTCCGCCCCACGACCCTGATCAGCCCCTTTTTGAGCAGCATCCTTAAAATACCGCCAATATCCACACCCCGCAGGCCCTCGATTTCCTGACGAATTATGGGTTGCTTGTAGGCAATGATCGTCAATGTTTCAAGCGCTGCCCTGCTTAGATGGGTTGGCGTTGAGCCCAATAGATTGGCGATATACGGCTTATACTTGGGAAGAGTGCGGAACTGGTACCCCTCGGCGACCTCCACCAGGGCGAAGCTTCGTTTCATCCCCTCATACTCGTCTTTAAGCGCGATGAGGACCTCTTTTATCTCCTTGAGATCCCTCTCAGGAAGAAGGTTGTGAATCAGGCGAGGCGTGAGGGGCTCGCCAGCTGCAAAGAGAAGCGATTCCACGATGAGTTTAAGGGAGTCGTTCATGGGTAACCTGCTGTTCGTTTGGCATGTTGGATTTATAGCCGTCTGGCAACTGACTTCTGACATCTCCTTACTGCAATGCCTGGATAATGATATCATCATTCGGGTCAGGTTGAAAGACGGCAAGGAATCCAACCCTCACCAGCTCCAATAGGGCCAGGAAGCTCGCAATTAACTCCGAAACGGATCCCGTTGCGGAGAACAGATCACCGAAGTGGATGGTTTTTTGCCTTTCCAGACGTTCCTTTATTTCGGCCATCTTTTCCTTGATGGACCACACCTCGGCCTCGAATCTCAGCACTATATCGGGAAATTGCTTGGCCATCACCCTTTTGAATGCCATCATAAGCTCAAAGAGGTTCACCTTAGAGGTAGTGCTCTGTTCCTCTTCACCAATCATTAAATAGGTGTCGCTCGCCCTCCTGAAGACATCTCTCGACAGGATATTCCTGGAGGCCAGCTCCTCCGCCGCCTCTTTGAATTGCTTATATTCCCTTAGGGGCCCCACAATCTCCTCCACGAGCTCTTCAATCTCCTCCAGATCCTGTTCTTGCTGTGGAAGGAGCATCTTTGACTTGAGGTGCATCAGGGTAGAGGCCATGACTAGAAACTCACCGGCCACGTTAATGTCAAGGGCCTTCATGAGATCCAGATATTCAAGATATTGATCGGTAATGGTGGCAATGGGTATATCGGCGAGGTCCACCTCATTCACTTTCACCAGGTGCAGCAGCAGATCAAGAGGGCCTTCGAATACATCGAGCTTTGTGGTAAAGGTCATTGCTAGATCTTAACCGCCTCCCTTACCTCTTCCATGGTGACTTGGGCAAAGCTACGTGCCTTTTTATTGCCCTCATCAATAATGTCCTCTATGACGCGGAGATCGGCCTCTAATTCCTTCCTTTTTTCCCTTATTGGTTCCAGGGCCTCATTGAGGTTTGATGCCATCATCTTTTTACATTCCACACACCCTATGGATGCCTTACGACACGCCTCATCTATCTCTTTTAGGGTTTCCTTATCGGTATAGAGCTCATGAAAGGTAAAGACATTACAGAACCAGGGTCGACCTGGATCGGATCTCCTGGCCCTCTGTGGATCGGTGATCATCTCGCTCACCTTTTGATCTACTATCATCTCAGGGTCTGAGATAAATATGGCATTATCATAGCCCTTGCTCATCTTTCTCCTGTCGATACCAAGTATCTTGGCCTCCGGCGTGAGAAGCACCTCTGGCAAGGGAAAGACATTTGAGTAGAAGTGGTTGAACCGCCGGGCTATCTCCCTTGTGAGTTCTACATGAGGACTTTGATCTTCTCCTACAGGCACGCCGTGAGCTTTATACATCAGGATATCCGCTGCCTGAAGCACCGGATATCCCAGGAATCCATAGGTATAAAGATTCTTCTGGGCCATCTCTTTGAGCTGCTCCTTGTACGTGGGGTTTCTCTCCAGCCAGGCAAGAGGAGTCACCATGGAGAGAATAAGGTGCAGCTCTGCGTGCTCTTTTATGCTTGACTGCACGAAGAATACCGATTCCTCATGGCTAAGGCCCACGGTAATCCAG
This sequence comes from uncultured Desulfobacteraceae bacterium, assembly GCA_964549945.1. Lineage (GTDB taxonomy): Bacteria > Desulfobacterota > DSM-4660 > Desulfatiglandales > B25-G16 > B25-G16. The sequence continues at coordinate 29,756 of CAZJXD010000035.1, forward strand.
TCAATGATTATATCTATCGTGCTCTGCTTAATAATTTCCGTATTTTCATATTCACTGGTTAAGGCGTGCCAGTCAGCGATGAAATAGAAACATTGGTAATCCTTCTGAAGGGATCGCCAGTTATTAAGGGCTCCATACACGTGCCCAAGATGAAGTCTGCCGGTTGGCCTCATACCACTGACAATTCTCTTTCTCTCCATTGTTTACTCCCTGTTTGAACAGTGGTCAGTAGTCAGTTATCAGTGATCAGATTACGTGTTCAGTGTTCAGGCTTCAGCATCCGAACTGATAACTGAGAACTGTTCACTGATCACTGCCTCTTCCTGAACCATGAACACTGAACACGTAAGATGTTTGACCCGTGGAGCCAAAGAATCAGCACGTAAGGAGCTATAGTAAAGTTTACCTGTTCTGTAAACTCTTAAATTTCCTATTCACGAATTCAATCTCATCTTCCTTTGTGGGCACCTCACCCTGTAGTTTCGCTGCCAGGATGTCCTCGAAGATCTCCTTGAAAAGGGGTCCGGGTTTAAATCCCATATTTATGAGATCCTTGCCTTTAAGGCGTACCTCAGTTCCCCGCAATTTAGTAAAAAAGGTGGAGATGATTTTCTTTACCCTTTCATTTCTGGCTTCGGCCATGCTGCAAAGCAATATTTCTGGGCAGAGGGGTGAAAGAATCCTATATATGGAGTAGTTATCCTTATCCCTTATGCGGGAGAGCTCCTTTAATGCCTGTCTCGCCTCCAGGCGAGCGGAGATCAGGTCTAATACCTCTCTATCATAAATCTGCATGCGCTCGGCCAGATTATCCATGGCAGTCTCGCTCAAATACGAGGTTAAGCCGAGGAAGTATACCTTCCATGGTTCATAGGTCACACCAAGGTAGAGCAGGTTAAACCACACCACTATCCCTTTTATTTTTGTTAATACATCTCCGAGCTCCTCTGTGAGCTTCAGCTCGGGCGAGATATATTTCAGAAGCCTAAACCCGTTCATCCTTTCTATGATCCTTATGGGATCTTCTTCCATCAACATAAGCTTTAATTCCGAGAAAAATCTCTGGCCCGAGAGATTCTCAAAGCAGTGTATATCGATGGCATTTTGAATCAGGCTTTCCGTGAGCTTTCCTATCTTGAACCCGAACCGTTGCTCAAATCTAATGGCCCTCAGAATCCTAGTCGGATCTTCCACAAAGCTGAGGTTATGGAGTACTCGTATTGAGCGCTCCTTTATATCCCTCATGCCGCCAAAATGATCTACAAGGGTGCCATAGTGCCCCTTATTGAGATGAACGGCCAGTGTATTAATGGTAAAGTCTCGTCTGAAGAGATCCCTTTTTAAGGAGCTCAGCATGACCTCGGGAGGCGCAGCCGGTGATTCGTAGTGCTCGATTCTAGCGGTGGCAATATCGATCTTAAAGCTATCGGGCATAATAACGACCGCTGTTCCAAACTTTGGATAACTCCTCAGCTTTGCGCTGGAATGATCGGCAAAGGCTTTGGCGAACTGAATGCCATCCCCCTCGATGACGATGTCCACATCAAGGTTCTCCCTCTTTATTATGACATCCCTGACCAGGCCTCCCACCAGATAGGCATTGAGATCAATTTCGTCGGCTATCTCTCCCAAGTTCTTTAGTATGCTTGTTATTCCTCTGGGCAACCTCTCGGTGAGTAGATTCGCGATGTTCTTCTTTCGGACAAAACTCGGAATCTCCTCCGACTCATACAGAAACTCCTGCGTAGATGTTCTGTTAATCAAAATGGTTAAGAGATCTGTCCTCGTAATAACCCCGAGTAAATGGCGGTCCTTCAATACAGGGAGGGTTTTGACCTTGTTATTGATGATCAAATCCTCTATCTCGCTCAGGGTAGCATCAGGCCCAACATGGGAGAACTCCACGTTCATATATTCCTTTACAGGCCTCTCCTCCAGGCCCAAGGAAATAGCCCGATCTACCATAGTCCTCGTGATATATCCCTTGAGTGTTCCGTTTCCGTCAACAACCATCAAGGCATTAATGTTGTAGTTGGCTAATAGGTCGCCCGCCTCTCCAATGGCAGCATCGGGGGATGTATGGATAACAGGAGAGGTCATAATATCTTTGGCCAGTCTCTCGAAATTGATATGGCTTTGGAGGAAGTCGTTGAGATCTTCCTCTGCCTGAATGAGAGTTTTATCGGAAATCGTGGCTGAGGCCGCCTGCGGGTGCCCCCCTCCGCCGAACTCAAATGCTATCTCTGCGACGTTGACATCCGGGATCCTGCTTCTCGCCACCAGGTAGATCCTGTTTTCCATCTGCGCGAGGCCGAATATGACGTTGAGGTTCTCCATTTCCATGAACTTTTGAACCAGGACTGCAAAATCACCGATGTACTTCTCGCTTGTGACCTTGGCGATTACCACCTCGACTCCATTGATATTGTGTCTGATCGCAGAGGCCATCAGATCGTTCAATAGCCATACCTGTTCCGAGGTCAGCTCTCTCGTTAACATGTCGGAAATGGTATTGATTGATGCACCTTGCTCAAATAGCCAGGCAGCTGCTCTATAGTCTTCCGCCCTCGTGGAAGAATAGGTAAAGGAGCCGGTATCTTCATAGATTCCCAGTGACATGAGAGTTGCCTCATCAGGGGTAATCTCTATCTCCCGTTCCCTCATGATTTCCGTCATCATGGATGTGCCGGCACCGTACTCCCGAATGAACTCGACCTCCCCCTTGATATCGTCATCGGAAGAAGGGTGGTGATCATATATGTGAATTTCCATGTCGCTTCTGTCTAGGAGCTTTTTGAACTTACCGATCCGTTTTTTCTGCCGTGTATCGACCAAGATCAGTCTCTTGATTGCAGTTAAATCGATATCCTTTAGGCGTGCAAAGTCGAAGAGATAGGAACTCGTGTGGAGAAAGAAGTTCCTCAGATTTTTTTCCTGGGCACCGGGGAACACTATCAGGGCCTCAGGATACAGTTTTTTGGCCGCTAACATGGATGCCAGGGCATCGAAGTCGGCATTCACGTGGGTGGTTATTACCTCTATTGTCTGGCTCGCTTTTGCCTTCATTTTCTTATCTGATGTTTACGACGCCATAGATAGGGATTCTCAAACCTAGGCCGCGGGGACTCCTTTGCAGCCTGTAGTATTCTTTGTGCCAAATCAGGAAATCCATTATCCCCGTAAAAAGATACATTCTCGTATGCGAGCCCCGCTTTGATCAGATGAACGGAAAGCAGCTCGCCATCCACAAATACATGGGCGAGAAGCCTCCCATACTTGTCGGGTTGAAAGGGAAGGTATTCAACGGTCTTCGCCTTTCTGAGGAGGTGTATGGTCAACTGTGCTGCCTGTCGTCCATAGGGCTGATCCTCGTATATCCCATGCTTTTCGTGGATGATCTCGGGTGCGTCGATCCCCAGGAGCCTTATCGTAAGGTCTTTGTAAAAGAAGGTATCACCGTCATCGGGTCGTATGGCCCGCTGGTTTACCCTGATGAGGCTTGTCTCTCCGCCGTATTGCTTGTTAGCCGTTTGCCTCGCACCGACATGTACGAAACGAATGGAGGAGAGCAGTAATAGAAGGACCCCGAGGCCTATGAGATATGTACGGTATTTAACCAATGTATCGATTTCCGAGATTCTTACATGCTGATTGTTTGATAAAATGGGTCTGATTTATTAGTGTTCAGTGTTCAGGGGTTCAGTGTTCAGGAAAGACTCCTTCCCCTTCATTACTCCTGATCCCACTGAACTCTGAATGCTGAACACTGAACGCCACCATGGATTCAAAGTTGAAGCGAATTTTAAATAGACTTAGTTAGTATGTTATGCATTTCGATGAAAATCAAATAATTTATGAGGGTTATTCATATTTGATACACCCCATGGCCACTTATTGTTGACATTTTCTGGAGCGAGAACTATTAAGGTTGAAGGGCTCTACTCAAGGAGTTTGTTGAGGGCTATGACGGACTATTCAAAGGCGTCGGAAGCGAAAGTCGAAATCCCTGAGGGGGTATCATTGATTACCTTTCCGGCGAGAGGGCATAACCCCTTGATAGAATGGGAGTATCCGGAATTTCAATCGCTATGCCCTGTCTCAGAGAGACATGATCAAGGTGTTGTCACTATCCGGTATAAGCCGAGAGAGAGGATCCTGGAGGCTAAATCCGTAAGGGATTATCTCATGAGGTGGAGAAACAAGAGAAACTGGCAGGAATATATCACCGAGGAGATCGCCGAGCTTTTGTATAAAACCTGTGAGCCTGAGTGGCTCACGGTGACAATCACGTGGTCATCGAGAGGGGGCATAGTGGCCAAAACCGCCTCCCAAAAAGGAAACCCTCCGCCTTGACTTTACCCTCAATGCTGTTTATCTTTCACGGTGTAAGCTCACCATAGAAGCAATCATCCGAAATTAACGAAGATTGTCCTGATCCAACAATGTCAAAAGATTACTATCAAATACTCGGGGTGAAGAAGTCTGCCAGCCAGGAGGAGATTAAAAAGGCCTACAGGAAGCTGGCCATGAAGTACCACCCTGACCGGAATAAGGGAAATAAGGAAGCAGAGGACAAGTTCAAGGAAATAAGCGAGGCCTATGCGGTCCTGAGTGACCAGGAGAAGAGAAAACAGTATGATATGTTCGGGGCAGAGGGGTTTCGGCAGAAGTTCACCCAGGAGGATATTTTCAGGGGCTTTGATTTCAACAATATATTCCAAGAATTTGGCTTTGGACATTTCGGAGGCCGGAAGAGGGGTGGCGGAACGGGCATATTTGAGAATCTTTTCTCAGGGGCAACGAGAGGCTCGGGATACAGGGCAAAGGCAGATCCATTCAGCTCGTTTTTCACTGGATCTGGCAGTGGCACCGGTGCCGTAAAAGGGCAGGATGTAATCTACGAGCTGCCCGTTCACCTTGAAGATATCGTGCAGACCAACCAGAAGACCATTTCCTACAATATAGGCGGGAGACACCAACAGGTAAAGGTAAAGATACCAGCCGGCATAGCCGATGGGAAGAAGTTACGACTCGCTGGTATGGGTCAGCCGGGGCCTGAAGGAAGGACTCCGGGAGATCTCTACATCAAGATAAAGGTCTTAAATCACTCGCTGTTCAAGAGGGAGGGGGATGATTTGCACCTGACCACTGAGATTACATTCTCTCAGGCAGCATTGGGCACGAGTATCGAGGTCCCGACCATTGAAGGGAAGAGGTTAAACCTTAAGATACCGGCTGGATCTCAGAGCGGCTCAAAGATGAGGCTCAGGGGGCATGGCATGCCCAGAATGGGTGGAGGAGGAAAAGGCGATGCCTATGTGAAGATCCAGGTGGAAGTGCCTAAAAAATTAACGAAGAAACAGAAGGAATTAATCGAAGAGCTCAGAGAAGTGGATCTGTGATAAGAAAGAGACACAAAACCTTCCTCCGCCTGCTGTTGCTATTTACCTTTTTTCTTACCCTTATATCTATCCATCCCGTCTTGGGCGATGAGACATATCCGGCGCCCCAGGGCTTGATAAATGATTTTGCAAATGTTATCCCTCCCGCTTATGAGGAGCGGATGAACTCACTTGCCCGCGAGGTTCTCGCGAAAGCCGATGCTACACTCACTGTAGTAACCCTCAAGGATATCGGCGGAGCCAATATCGATGAGTTCACCAGCAGGCTCTACGAGAGATGGGGGGTAGGCAAGAAAGGGGAGGATAGAGGAGTTATGATTCTCGTAGCCCTCGAGGAGCGAAGGATCAGGATAGAGGTGGGCTATGGGCTTGAGGGGATTATACCTGACGGCCTAGCCGGTCAGATACGGGATCAGGCGATAGTCCCATATCTGAAAAAGGGGGAGTTCGGCCCGGGCCTCTTCAATGGGCTCTATGCCATAGCCGGTATTATCGCGAAGGACAGAGGAATAGCGCTCGTGGGGGAACCGTCAACCCCCCAGGTAGTCACCTCGAAGCGGAGCCGTACAATGTATGGCATTTTCCCGTTTCTGTTTTTGCTATTCATATTTCTATTTCTCCTTCGATCAGGGCGCATGGGAATGGGGACTTTTCTTCTCCTCATGTTATTAGGCGGGGGTCGAGGGGGCTTTAGAGGCCGGGGCAGCATGGGAGGATTCGGTGGATTCGGGGGTGGATTTGGAGGATTCGGGGGCGGAATGAGCGGTGGCGGTGGTGCCAGCGGGAGTTTTTAAGCTAGTGGGGTAGAGAAATATGGCCAAGATACCAAAGAGGCCCGAGGAGATATTCGATGAATTTAGGTTGGATTATACCGCAATTTTTGGAGATGATCTGCTCGCTATTATTTTATATGGCAGTGGTGCGAGGGGAGAGTATGTGCCTAAAAAGTCGGACCTCAATTTCCTGATCATCTTATCCGAGGACGGCATTGAGCGCGTGGAGAATGCGATAGATGTGGTTGCCAAATGGCAGAAGAGGAGCATCCCGGTTCCGCTCTTCTTGACGAGAGGCTACATAGAGTCTTCTTTGGATGCCTTTCCCCTGGAGTTCTTCAACATTCAGGCGGCATACCAGGTGATCTATGGTGAGGATATCCTGAGAGAGCTAGGGATTAAGAAAGATGATCTACGTCTCCAGTGCGAGCGGGAGCTCAAGGCCAAGCTTCTGTTGCTCAGGAAGTCCTTTTTGCAGGCGCACGGGCAAACGCGCCAGTTAAAGGAGCTAATAAACCAATCGCTTCCGGCATTTATCTCCATCTTCAAGGCGCTACTCTACCTCAAGGGAGAAGGGATACCGGAGAAGCATGAGGCGCTCATCCCGGCAACAGCGGAGAACTTCAGGCTTGATGGAGCCCTAATCAGAACTCTATGGCAGATAAAAAGAGGAGAGAAAAAGCCGGGGAAAGGGGAGATAAAGGAGATTGTCCTGGGCTACATCTCTGAGATCAAGGCTTTGTCGAAACAGGTCGATCAGATGGGTTAAAGACGTTCATTGCAAATTGCAAAATGAAAGGAAAAGGATCGCCTTTTTAAGCATGTGAGGAAAAGTAATTTTACATTTTACGTTTTGCATTTTTTATTTTGCAATTCGAAGCTTCGCTAGGAGGATGTGATGGGGAAAACAGGAAGGACGCTTGGCATTGCCGGTATAGTGATAGTAGTTGTTCTTCTCATCGTCTATTTTTCAATTAAAGGCACCTATAATAGCCTGGTCCGGTTGGACGAGGGGGTAAAGGGCGCCTGGGCACAGGTAGAAAATCAACTCCAGAGAAGGTATGACCTCATCCCGAATTACATTGAAACGGTAAAAGGCTATGCAAAACAAGAAAGGGAGGTTTTCATAAAGGTCACCGAAGCCCGCTCAAAGGTAGGATCTGCGAATAGCGTAGGGGAAAAGATCAATGCGAACAATGAGCTCTCGACGGCCCTCTCAAGGCTGCTGGTGGTGGTAGAGAGGTATCCCGATCTCAAGTCAAATCAAAATTTCATCAGGTTGCAGGATGAACTGGCGGGCACTGAAAACCGGATCGCCGTTGAGAGAAGGAGGTATAACGATGCCGTAAAGACCTACAATGTGAAGATCAGGAGTTTTCCCACTATCCTATTCGCGGGAATGTTCGGCTTCACCAAGGCGGAGTTCTTCACGGTTCCGGAGGCGGTTAAGGAAGCACCGAAGGTTACCTTCTGAACTTTTCATTTTGCATTGCATAATGGCGCCTTTCAGTATTCATTCGGAAGTCCATTGAGCTGGGCAAGGGAGAACACGGGACCATCCTTGCATACGTATTGGTCCCCGATGTTGCACCTGCCGCAGACGCCTATCCCGCATTTCATTCTCATCTCAAGGGACATGATGATCTGCTCGGGTGTAAACCCCGCCTTTTTAAGCACTGGCTGGGTAAATTTAATCATAATGGGAGGGCCGCACACGAGTGCATAGGAATCATCACTGGTGGTGATTTTCTGCTCAGTGATGGTGGGCACAAACCCGATATTGTAACGCCATTCCGGATCGTCGGTGGCATCAACGGTAATGTGGACACTCACGTCATCTCTCCTCTCCCACTCCCAAAGCTCTTCCTTATAGAGAAGGAGACCCGGAGACCGTGCCCCATAGACCACGGTGATATCCTTAAACTTATCTCTATTGTCCGGGTGGAGCATGTAGACGATGCTCGATCTTAAGGTGGTAAAGGCAAACCCTCCGCCGATCACCACCACATTTTTCCCCTGCATAACCTCCCAGGGAAACCAGTTGCCCAGCGGACCCCTCAGGCCCACCACGTCCCCTTCTTTCATATTATGAAGGTATCGAGTGACTACTCCCGTTTTATTCACGGTGAATAGCAGGAACTCCTTTTCAGTGGGCGATGAGGCTATGCCAATGGGTATTTCACCCTTTCCCGCGATTGAGATCTCACAGAATTGCCCGGGTGAATAGTGAAATTGCCGCTCATCCTCCTTGTTGAGGAACACCAACTTGAAGGACTTGAGATTATTATCTTCGGTTTCCGTTATGATTTGCTCGATCCTCGCGGGATATGGAAGATAGGGATTATCGCTCAAACTGAACCTCCTTGCTATTGGATATCTGATACTTGAAACTTGATGCTGGTATTCATTCCGAGTTTCTAATTTCCAGTTTCTAGTTTCAGATATTATTCATGAGCTTAAAGACTTCTCGTATGTCGATGTTAACGGGGCAGTAGTTCACGCACCTTCCGCAGCCAACACAGGCAACGCCATTTCCGTATTTATCCACATAGTATTTTAATTTATGCATGAACCGCTGCCTGACCCTCTGCACCTTCTCGGCCCTGGGATTGTGCCCGGAGGCGTGGAGGGTAAAAAGCGGGAACATGCAGCTGTCCCAGTTTCTGATCCTATCGCCTTGGGTTTTTAAGAGCTCGTCCTGTATATCAAAACACCAGCACGTGGGGCAAAGAAAGGTGCAGGTGCCGCAGTTTATACAGGCGAAGGCAACCTCATCCCAAAAAGGCGCATCGAAGAGCTCCAATACTCCTTTATCCTTGAGCTTGTCGGCCGGAACATGGCTGCTTATCTTCTCCTCAGCCTCTTTCTTGAGGGCATCGGCCTTTTTCCTTGTTTCGACATCTGCAGCCTCGCTGACTTTCCCCTGCTCGAGGAGCCGTTCCCCCTTATCGGTGAGCCCCCTTGCGAGATACCGGTCCCCGAGATCGAACAGGAGCACGTCCAGGCCCTCTTCATGAAAAGGCCCGCACCCAACAGAGGTACAAAAGCAGGTGCTGCATGGGTCTTTGCACCCGAGGCCTATGAATGCCATTGAATCCATACGCTTGGCCCACCACGGGTCCTTGAATTCGGGATTATCGAAGTTAACGTTCACCAGCTTCAGGGCCTTGGCGTCGCATGGTCTGATGCCTAATACCACCGCAGGAGGGAATTCTTTCGGGGCCTCCTTCAGAATATGGGCCTCTTCGCTGGCTTCATCGAGGTTGAACTCGAACATCCTTTCAGATTGCGGGAAGAGCAGCGATTTCGGTGAGAGGCGTGTATTGGAGAAATCGAGGTCTACCGCTTCATCACCCCGTAGTGGTTGAAACATGTAGTAGCCCCCTTCCCTCACGGGCGCAAAGACCTCATAGCCTTCGGTTAAAGCCCTTATAAATTTTTCTAATTCCTCCCTGTTAATTACCTTATCGCTCATTGGGCACCTTATCTGATAAATTTATCGTAGTCATCGGGTCGGTAGGTATCGAGGGGCGGCCTTTCCTCTATGCTCAATCCAGCCTCGCAGCCATAGAGCTCCAGGGCGTCCTTATTTAATTTCCTGGTGAATAGCCGCACGTTGATATCCACTGGGCAGGCCTGCTGGCACGCACCGCAGTCCGTACAGCGACCCGCGCAATGAAATGCCCTGAGTATATGGAAGGTCATGGTGTCAGCGGGATCGATGCTTTTTCCTACCCATTGCGGATCTGACTCATCGACAAAACAGGTGGGGCAGTAACACAGCGGACATGCATTCCGGCATGCATAGCAGCGAGTGCAGTCCTTAATCAGGTTTGAGAAAAACTCCCACTTTTCATCAGATCCCAGTGCCTCGATTTCCTTTACATCGTCATAGGGGTCGGGATCTTTCCTCTCCTCAACTATATCCCCCACCATTACATCATGAATTACGGGGTTTCTGTACATACACGTGATACAATTATCCTGGAGGTATTCGATCTTCTTTACCGTCTGCTCAAAGCCATTCCCCTTGATGATGAGCTCTTCCGCGGATTCGATCGCCTCTCTCACCTCCTTGCCGTCCACCAAGGCTTGTATCTTTCTTCTATCGACCATGCCCGTGCACGGAACCCCTATGATATAGAGCTGCTCCCGTTGTATCTGATTTTCTACGATGTGCACTGCGATATTCCTCGAATCACAGCCTTTTGCGATGATCCCGGTTTTCCCCTCTCTCTTCGGGAGATAATTCGCCACGTTCATGGTGCAGAAACTGTTCCAGTATAATTGGTCGGTTTTTTCCGGCTCCCTTATCATTACGGGCTCTGTCATCATAGGCAGGGTGCCTTTCTTAAAACCAATAACCAGATCTACCGTTTTTTCCTCTAAGAGTTTCTTGGCTATCCCTCGAATCTTTTCACCATATGTGATCATTAGACCACCTTGGCCCTTTCTTTCAGGAGCTTCTTTGCCGGCCCGGCCTTTCTCACTTTTTCAATAACCTCGGTAGCGACCTCCGCGAATTTCGGTCCCTCTGAGGATGAGATCCACGAAAAATGCAGCCTTTCAGGCTCTATGCCTATGTGCTCGAGCATGTTTTTCAACAGTGCGAATTTTCTTCTCGCGTAGTAATTACCCTCCAGGTAATGGCATTCTCCCGGGTGTCACCCGGAAACCCATATCCCATCAGAACCATGCAGGAATGCCGATAAGATGAATTTCGGGCTCACCCTGCCCGAGCATGGCACCCTGATTGACCTGATGTTTGGTGGATACTGAATTCTGTTGATGCCAGCTAAATCGGCAGCAGCGTAGCTACACCAGGCACACAGAAAGGCCGTAATCCTCGGCTCCCACTCATCCATTTTTCTCTCCTATATTTCAACCGCAGACACACGCAGACCAATAGTTCCGCTTTCAGCCGAACAAAATATCTGCATCGGTCTGCGTATGTCCGGCACGGTTACGTTATCCTCCGATCATGGCCATGATCTGGCCCTCATC
>CAZJXD010000036.1:0-7921 GCA_964549945.1 uncultured Desulfobacteraceae bacterium
CTCGCTCTTGACCAGATCGGGCACCACCACCTTCAAACCCTGAGCCTGGGGCACAACACAAAAATCAGCCGGCCCCTTGAAGCCCGTTGCTAATCTCTCAACCCTTCCTGTCTTATCCCACCAGAGAAGAGAGCTGGCCTTCCAATCTGTTACCAGTATGCTTCCATCCTCGAGTTGTGCGATGCCGTCAAGGCTGCCCAGGCCGGTGGCCAGCACCTTGATGTTGCCCGCCATGGTAATGGAATGGATGCGGCCTTCATTTGCGGTTTTGTCGAATCCTACTGCCAGAAGGGAGCCGTCGAGCGCGGGATAGAGCCCGTTGGGTGCAAATGATAATGGCCCGGGAAAAACGCTCACCTTTGGATTGTCGGGCATATCCAGGAAATTGGCAGGCTCCACCCTGTATATCCGGCCTTCCTTCGAATCGCTCACAAAAAGAACGCCGCTAATGACTGTTGGGTCATTTGCGAAGCTCGCCCCTGGAAGGGCAACCTCCCTCCCCTTTCGGGTCTTCAGGTCGAAGATCCAGGCCACGTCGATATCGGTCACCCAGAGCCTTTTGCCCTCAACCCAGATACCCTTGGGCTTGTTCAGAATACCCCCCGCTGCCGGAAGAAATTGCTCCTCAAGGATTTCTCCTTTCAGGCTCACCCTGCTGATCTTGCCCTTGCCATCCTTGAGCGCTGGCTTGAAAACCGGGCCGAACTGGCTCACATACAGCACCTTCTCGCCAGGATCATAAGCAACCGATTCAGGATGGGCAAACCCGGTGACCCTTTTTTCAGAAGTAACCTTCAGCTCCTGGGCCTCCACCAGGCTCACCCCCATGACCATAAGGCCCAGAACCCCTGCCAGCGCTATGCCAATAAATATCCTCTTTCTCATATCCTCCCCTCCCTTTTTTGCGTTCCCATTTCATCTATATATTATCATTTTATTGCCTTAATAAATTAATGTAATATCGAACCGCATCTCACTGTGGTGGCGATTATTGTGAAATAGCGCAAACCGCCATATTCAGTTCACATAGGTCTCTTCTGTCCTAATGGCGCTCTTTCTGACTCATTGATATAATGTCCCTTCTCATAATGGGGACATTTTCATCAAGCTAATATAACTTGACACACATCCCTTGATTCTCTATATTCCCTACGTTAAAAATCGGGTTCTTATGAAGCATGCACGCCACGGGCCTGCTGCGATTCAAGTAATGAGATCGAGATCTGACTCTTCCCAATCCTGTTATCTTGGTGCGACAACGGGCAGCAGTTTACGCCTGGGTTGATGATCAGCGCCGGCCGTGTAACGTGATCCAACCTCACCCCAGAAAGGAGGGAATGATGGCGGAATACTGTCTCTATGCTTCTGGAGAAAATGCGCCAAAGCTCAATCCGTCGATTACTGCCGGAGATGTCGTATGTGTCGACTGTCCCAGCGACGGGGAATGTAAGGGCTCAACCGACAAGACGGTTTCCATCCGGATTCAAGACAAGTCCGGAAACAAGGCCTCTGTACTCATGCGGCTACAGCAATCGACCTGCGGAGAGTGCCCAGACAGCGGTAAGAAGGGGTACAGTTTCCAGCCCCCCAAAGGCCTGTACGGATAGTGCTTAGGGCCAGGCCTCCTCGAAAGCATGCAGGATGTGATCGTCTCTCGTTTGGAAGCGGCCCTCCAAGCCCGGGGGCTACATATCGACGCGACCGCATTGCGAGGATTCCTCGGCGAGTGTTCTGAGATCGGGTTAAACCTTCTCGACGGATTGCTTCGGAGCGCACTTGACGAAACGACCCACAGGGCGGTCTCAGCCGAGGTGCGAGGCGGATCAGCGGCTGACGACCTTGCGCGGTCGCCAGTGGTCATGGGCACTGGATACCTACTTGGCAGGGATATGCACCGCACCTTTTGCCGCGGCCGCCCCGGCGAAACGGAAGCCGCTTCTCTTTGCGCTCTCTTCAACCTGCTGTTGACCTCCATCGACCTGATCTTCGACGACTATCCCCGCTCTATCCCCCGCCTGCTCGCACGTCTTAACGGGAATAGCCTACGCACCGCAGTCGCACTCGAGGGGGCTGAGCATGCTCGGCCGATCTTCAGCGCGGAACCATCAGATCCGCAACTGCTTCAGGTGGCGCTACAGCTTGCAGACGCGTTCTTCGCACGTTGCCGCCGCCTTGGCCGCCAATGCGGTAATCGAGTCCAGTACGGGATGTTATGCGAAGCGCTGGACCGATCGTACGTCGCAGAGATCAAGAGTGTGCATCTCATGCTCGGAACCGAGCGCAACCTGGTCCGGGTTCGTGAGATTCTGCGGCACAAGAGCTCACTTCCAATTTGGATCCTCGCCTTTGCCGGGTCCCTGGTGGGACAGAGCGCGAGCGAATGGGAAGAGGTGCACCCCATTGCCATGGCCGTCGCCGACATGTTGTGGATTATTGACGACATCGTGGATGTGGAAGAGGACACGCTAAACGGCCTCTGGAACTTCGTCTCCCTTTGCATAGCAGAGACCAAACGCTCGGCCTACGGAGATCTCCTAGCCGGTCTCAATCCGCGGGATCGGATTGGACAGCTGGTGAGAGACGGAGCTCTCGATGACGCTGTGAAATACCTGTTCTCGCTCTATGACCGTGTCCTACAGCAGCTACACGACAAGATCGGCACAGACACGCCGCTCGAACGCAATCTCTTGACTTGGCTTTGCTGTCACGCCGGTCTCTACGAATGATCAAGCATGCCATTGTGCTTTCAGGCAGACGCAAAAAAACGTCCATTTGTAGTTCAATAAATTGACATAACAGGCTAGATTTCTTATATATCCCATCTTGCCAAAGTGTCCAAGGTTAGACGCCTCTGGGCTTATTCATCACGTAAGATTATAAGTTATATTATACAACCAAGATGTAAGGGAAAATACGCCTTTGGATGGTGCGCCTTGCATGCCATGGGCAATTCTGCCGATCAATGGCGTAACGTGAACTGAGCCCTCGGGCTTGAGTGAGTTAAAGGGGTCGGGCCAAGCTAAGTGATTAAAATGGTTGAAACTATGGAAATAATGTAGTCTGATTTCTAGACTATATCGCTATTTTTAGAGTCAAAAAGAGAATTATAAACGGAAATCCATGGCACGAGCAAAAAGACACTATATACCAGGACACATCTGGCATATCAGAAGCGTACCAGCTTCGAGAGACCTCAGCTCTCTATGGTGACCATTTTGGGGTGAAAAAAGAAGGTATAGGTCCTGAAACACCTATTATTGGAACGTTTATGATGAATAATCAATGAGATAGCTTGGCCCGACCCCGAATTCGCCGAATTCGATTCGGCTCGAGAAAGAGACAAACAGTGAAAGTTACGGGAACGGTTTTTGAAAAATGCTTCAATTGGTTGGTGGATCAAGCCTTTGCCGCGTTGCCCCAGCAGCTTCCCGAAAAGGAGAAGCTCCAAAACTGCAAGATCGTTTCCCATCGGGGCGAACGCGATAAAGGACAGATGCACGAGAATACAATTACGGCTTTCGACAGGGCCGGAGAAAGCGGTGTCTGGGGCATTGAATTTGACGTGCGCTGGACGAAGGATCTTGAGCCGGTCGTTTGTCATGATCCCGATCTCCGGCGGATCTTCGAACTCGACCTTGAGATCCGTAATGTCACATTGAAAGAGCTGAAGTCTGCATGCCCGCTGATCCCCTCGCTCGTGGAAGTCATCGAACGCTACGGGAAGAAATTGCATCTGATGGTTGAGTTGAAAGCAGAAGCCTATCCGGACCCGGTTCTTCAAAATCGGGTGCTGGGAAATCTTTTCTCACGACTCCTCCCACAGCAGGACTTCCACTTGCTTTCCTTGTCACCGGAAATGCTGGGCTTGGTCCATTTCGCCCCGAAATCTGCTTTTCTTCCTGTGGCTGAACTGAATATCGCCCCGCTGAGTCGATTGGTCGCTCAGGAGGGCTATGGGGGGATTCTCGGCCACTATCTCTTATTGACTAGAAGCATTTTGCAGAAGCATCACTCGCTGAACCAGAGGGTGGGCACGGGTTACATCAAATCCAAAAACTGCTTGTTCCGGGAAATAAGTCGGGGAATCGATTGGATTTTCTCCAACGAGGCCGCAAGGATCCAGTCCATCCGGGATCACGCTCTCCAGAGTAACTGACAAAAAGGTCACTCAACTACCTCTTGAAGGGTCAGGAGCTTTACTCTATTCATTCTTTAGTAAAGGTTGGAAACCTTGCGACGGTAAATAAAAATTGCCGAACGGTTGAAGAAGGACTGGCAAATCCGCTGCGCTCCTTGCAGGGAAATAGGGGCCAATCCTATAATTCCCCGCTCTTGGCAATTACATCGCACACCTCTGCCACCAGCTACGAATGTGCTCTGGATGACCTGTTCGCCCAAGCGGACTTCGTGGGAGTCGTTGGTTAGGTTTCAGAATTTTAAGTTTACCTATCAATAATTAAAGGAGAATCTATGGTATTCGATATCAAAAGAGTTGAATACTACAACATAACAGTTGAGGATCATGCTGGGGAAGGATCTAAACTGCTTTCTCTATTTGCCGGTGTTGGGGTTAACTTGCTTGCTTTCAAAGCAGTTCCTCTTGAACCCATGCGTTCCCAGTTCACTCTTTTTCCAAATGACGGTTTAAAGATGACCGATGAAGCGAAAAAGGCAGGACTGGAATTAGATGGTCCTCGCTCTGCTCTGCTAATTCAGGGTGATGATGAGTCAGGGGCTTTGGCTGATATCTATGAGAAGCTTTCTCAGGCAGATATTAATGTTAATGAATCTAGTGGGATAGCCGATATAAAGGGAAGTTATGGCGTCATTCTCTACCTTAAGCAGGAAGACTGCGAAAAAGCTGTGGCGGCTTTGGAGATGTAAGTTCATCCTAATGTCAAAAACCACGCACTTATGAAATCAAAATAACAAACAGCTAATAGGGGATGCTCTTTCCGAGCGTGCTTAAATTTTTGACATTGGCTGCGACCAAATGATTCCATCACAAGGCAGGCTATTACTTATGTCAAATAGTAACCATTAATAGGGGGCATCCCTTGACCTGATCAGGGTTGAAGGATCACCCACAAGTTCACGCCCATGCCGGGCGTACACAAGGCGCTTTCAGTCGGACGCAAAAAAACGCGCCGCTGAAGCCCAGCGTTAAGCAATAATAGAAAGGCTTGATTTGTATATTGATATCATATACAATATCCAATTATGAAAAACGAATTCGAGCAGTTTACTGGCTTTCAATGGGACGAAGCCAATATCGATAAAAACTTACTGAAACATAACGTTGAAAACTGGGAATGCGAACAGATATTTTTTAATGAGCCGCTCATTATTCTGGATGATCCGGCACATTCGCTCTCAGAAAAGCGATGGGCGGCATTTGGAAAAACAGATGCGGATCGACTGCTGACTGTCATTTTTACAAGACGAGGCAAACTTCTCAGAGTGATCTCGGCAAGGGACATGAATCGAAAGGAAAGGAAATATTATGAAGAAATCGGATAAACAAATTTTGAAGTTCAATAATGAAGACGAAGAGCGGGAGTTTTGGGCAACTCATTCTCCTCTCGATTATTTTGAATCCGCCAGCCCTAAAAGAGCTACGTTTCCGAATTTAAAGCCATCCCTTAAGTCAATCTCAATTCGTCTTCCCGAGTCTATGTTGGCGGAGCTCAAAATCCTAGCTAATAAGAAAGATGTCCCTTATCAGAGTCTTGCGAAAATTTTTATCGCAAGACAAATAGCTTTGGAACGAGGCTCTTTGGATGCTTCTCAAAGATGAAAAGCGAGGCATTGACCCTTGCCCAATCGGGTAAGGGGAAGCTTATGGCAAAAGCAAAGGACAATCATAAATTTGCGCTTTGCGTTGAGAATAAGGACTGTGAGGATTTAGAAAAGCGCAAGATTTATCAGATACTGCCCGATGACGATGCGGAAAAGGAAGGATACATCCGAGTCGTTGATGAATCCGGTGAAGATTATCTTTATCCCCAGTCCTACTTTGTTCTCATCTCATTACCCCGCGAAGCGGAAGAAGCACTACAAGTCGCAAAATAACCTATTCATTGCGCCCAACATTGCTCTTCCAGCCGACAGCTAAACGCTGCGGTTGAAGAGCCCGTTGTTCGCTAAGTGGGAGCAGCATGGGGCGCTTCATAAATAGCATCAGGAGATATAATGAATATTGAAGCGTTTGCAGATACAAAAATTGGACAGACATTTATGAGGATGATGGCAGCCATAATGGAGAGCCGGTTACGATACCGATTCTTTGGGCCAATGAAAATAATACAGGGTGCTGAAATTCGTCCTGGTCAAAAAGTTTTAGAAGTTGGATGCGGTACAGGGTTTTTTACCATACCCGCAGCTCGATTGATCGGAGATCAAGGATGTTTAGTGGCAATGGACATGCTACCGATATCTGTCGAAACAGTTGCCAGGAAGGTGCAAACTTCTAACCTGAAAAACGTGCGTGTTGTCAAAGGCAACGCGTTGAATACTCAGCTCGAGGCAGAGAGCATGGACGCGATCATGATATTTGGCGTGATTCCTGCGCCTATGATACCGATGGACAGACTATTGACCGAAATGTACCGTATCCTGAAGCCAGGTGGGACAATGGCAGTGTGGCCTCCAATTCCCGGCTTTTTACCCAAGTCGATCCTTCAATCCGGTTTATTTACATATATTAGGAAACGGAATGGTGTATATAATTTCAGGCGATTTTAACTTAATGGCGTGCCGTTGATGACCTATGCTGTGATCCTGAAACGACAAAAAAATGGTTCGATAAAATTAATGAAGCAGGGGAAAAGATTGTAGAAGCTGTGATATGGGACATCCTTCATATTTACACATTTAAAATGCGGCTATGATAACTTCCACCGAGTAATCGGGCACGTTCATCATATTTTCACTTTCTATACGTTGGATAAAGTAAAATATGAAGATCTGAAGAATGTCCCTCATTACATTAAGCCTGCGGCTGACCAGCCCGTTAGGAATTCGTGAATGAAAAACATAGGTCATCGGTATTACCATGACTGTCCTATCTATTTCTTCTATCGGTCCGCATGATTTCGAAATGTGTTTGCGTGTCGCGAGGAGCTTTTCACCGGAGCCGTACCGGGATTTCTCCGTTCTTCGCTCCGCGGTTAGAATCCAAGATAACCCGACAATGTTGGAATTGCGCCAAGTCCGTCGAGATCCTCCTGTCTTCGAGATATCAACCGATTTGCCTGTCAGTGCAACAGAGGTCAAGCGGATAGCCACATGGATCATCTTCGCTAATTTGGATCTGCGGCCATTCTACCGGGTCGCAGCATCCCATTCAATCCTAGGGCCGATAACACAAAAGCTTTCTGGCCTCAAGCCCATGCGACCTGCGTCCCTGTTTGAAATGCTCGTCACTGCCATCACAGAGCAGCAGATTTCTCTGGAAGCAGCGTATCGTATTAGAACGAGAATCATGGAACAATATGGCGACACTGTAAATGGTCTTTGGGTCTTTCCAACTCCTAGACGATTGAGTGAGAGTACAGTCGCCCATCTCATGGCATGCGGCCTTTCTAAGCGTAAAGCGGAGTATGTAAAGGTATTGGCGTATAGGGTGGCTAATGGACTCCTTGATCTTGAGCAGTTGGAGAAGATGTCCGACGAGGATGTCCGATCTCTTCTCCTCGAGGAACGGGGGCTTGGACCCTGGTCTGCAGATTATTTCCTTGTTCGAGGTCTGAGCCGTCCGGACCGGGTCCCTGCAAATGATATCGGGATAAGAAGTGTCGTTGGTCGCTATCTTGGTCGTGGACAGCGTCTATCGCCACAAGGAGCCATGAGAAAATTGTCATCCTTTAAACCATACCGTGGGTTGGCGGCATTTTACCTGCTGGCTTATGAGCGTTTGTCA
>CAZJXD010000036.1:8021-40175 GCA_964549945.1 uncultured Desulfobacteraceae bacterium
TAAACCATACCGTGGGTTGGCGGCATTTTACCTGCTGGCTTATGAGCGTTTGTCATAAAAGGGGACATCCTATATTCCCCCTGTCAAGAGAAAAAGTCCAATGAAGGGACAGATCATTTTATGGGTCGTTGGCATAACTGTTTTTTTGATCGGCATCGCTGAGTTAATTACGGAATCTTGGAATTATGAACGATAGTGTAGCATGAACCTGTCGCTTCGCCAGATAGACTAAAGCCTACCGGTGAGCTTATCGTTATATGACCTCTAAAAGATGAACAACATGAGAGAAAAAATGAGCAGATGGGGTGTTGGTCCTATATTTGCTTCTCTATCAATCAGTTATGGCATATTGACGTTAGCAATCAGTCGCTATTTCCATCCAGCCTTCCAGATCGGTCTAGTGCCATATTGGCTTCTATCGATTCTTGGAATTGCCCTTATACTTATTGGGGTACCATTTTTCATTATGTCAGTAATAAGACTTACGCATGCATACAATACTGATGCGCTTGTCACGGATGGTATTTTCAGGTGTTGCCGTCATCCCTTATATGGTTCATGGGTGGTTTTCATCGTACCTGGGATAGCCTTCTTAGCAAAAAGTTGGATAGGACTAACCGCTCCACTATTTATGTACTTTTTATTGCGTAAATTGGTAAAAAAAGAAGAAATGTATTTAGAAAATGTATTTGGTTACGAATATATTGAATATAAAAAAAGGGTTCCGTGCATTTTCCCGGTTGGTTATTTAAGAAAGTCGGATAAAAAAACGAATACGGCCGACGCAAAAAGCCGAAAAAACGGACATTGGCCAGATGACAAAGACAAAGCATGAATACCAAGAAAATATATATTATTAAAGCTGGCACCACATTTTTTAACACGGCAAAACATTTTGGCGACTTTGATACATGGACGGCGTCAGCACTTGGGGTAGTGGACGTTGAAACATGTATCTTGGATGCTGAACATGGAGCTACACTTCCGTCCGTAGAGGAATGTGCGGGTGTGGTTATAACAGGATCACACGCGATGGTGACGGATGAGCTTCCATGGAGTGTCAAACTTGAAAAATGGATACCCTCGCTGCTGAATGCACGCACTCCCCTTTTCGGTATCTGTTACGGGCATCAACTCCTTGCGCGAGCGGCAGGAGGGAAAGTTGGCTTTCATCCGCGTGGCAAAGAAATCGGCACCGTTCAGGTTCAGCTCCTTGCTGATTGCGAAAAAGATCTTTTGTTTCGGTCGCTTCCGCAGACCTTCTTGGCTCATGTCACGCATTGGCAATCCGTTCTGCGCCTGCCGCTAAATGCCACATGTCTAGCGTCTAATACCTATGAGCCCAATCATGCATTTCGCATTGGGGAATGCGCCTGGGGAGTACAGTTTCACCCGGAATATAATGCCAACATTATGCGATCTTACATTGAAGAGCAGGCAGTCGAACTCGATTCAGTAGGGGCGAATATTCCTGAACTCCTAAATGCGGTTGAAGAAACGCCCGTCGCAGCCAGAATACTCAGGAACTTCGCCCTTCTTGTCGGAGACCTACTGGCCAACAAGGCGAATGCAGGCGACGGCCTAAAGCCACGACTGATTCGCAACAGTGAGAGTGGAGTCATCCCCTGACATGAATACATCCTCGCCTAATCGGGTATAAGAAGATTTTGCCCTATTAAGAACCTCCTTTTCTTCAGTATACTATTATGGTGCCCGGCTCACGGGCGTATTTGGGGCTTGACAATGGGTCGGCATGATTTCATAATGGTTCCATAATGAAGTCATCGGAGGTGTCTGATATGGCAACAGTGACGGTCAAGAATATACCGGGTGAACTCTACGAGCGACTTAAGACTGCCGCAGAGACACATCGGCGATCCATCAATAGCGAGATTATCGTATGCATTGAGAATGCGGTGATGAGTCACCGGATAAACCCCGACGAGGTGCTTGAGAATGCTCGCCGCCTCCGTCAATTGACCGCCGGCCATCGCATCAGCGATGATGAATTCAACCGGGCCAAAGCGGAAGGCCGGCTATGATTGTGGTGGACACGAATATTATAGGCTATCTCTTCCTCTCAAGCGAGCATTCGCTCCTGGCCGAACGTGCGCTAAAAAAGGACAGCGAGTGGGCGGCTCCGGTACTCTGGCGAAGCGAACTCCGCAATGTGCTGGCTTACTATATGCGTAAAAATCTTATCACATTGGAGCATGCCCAGCGCATTATGGATGGTGCGCTGGAATTGCTAAGGGGTCGAGAATATGAGGTCTCATCATATGAAGTGCTGCGGCTTGCATCAGAAAGCAAATGTTCCGCGTACGATTGTGAATTCATAGCTGCTGCAAATGATCTGAAAGCCCCCTTGATAACCGTAGATAAGGAAATGCTTCGGGAGTTCCCTGCGGTGGCTGTATCATTGACTATGTTCTGCGAATAAGGCAGTTCACTGTAATGACAAGATTATCCAGTTTTTCGTTACGAATAAAGAGGATCGGCTCACTGAGTTAATAATAAAGAGCTCAAGAGCAAACTTTTACAAAAGGAGGTGAGATATGTCCAAGAAGATTCTACAAATCAATTTGCGGTTTAACGTAACTGCTGCGGAGCTGGCAAAGGAGTTTGAGACAGCTGCGGGCTATATTGCAGGGGTACCAGGCCTGAAGTGGAAGATCTTTGGCATGGACGAGCAACGAGGCGAAGCCGCGGGTATCTACCTGTTCGAGGACGACAGCTCCCTCAAATCATACCTCGAAGGTCCGATCATCGCTGATATGAAGGGCAATAAGGCCTTCAGCGACATCCATATAAAATACTTCGATGTGGTAGATAAGGCGACGGCAGTAACCCGCGGTCCCATCTAACCCAGGATGAATGTTGAAAGCCGGGTTGGAATGGCTGCATGTGGCCGTTAAGGAAAAAGGGGCACCCATTCCGACTCCCATCGCGAGGCAGGTGATCTTTAGGCTAGGCTGTGCAATCAGAAGAAGCCCGGCAAAAGATTGAATGTGGTTAGTGATGAAAGCAGTTATATACCGAAAATATGGATCTCCCGATGTCCTTCAACTGGAAGACATCGAAGAGCCAGTGCCTATTAAAAAGAAATGGGTGAAGGATGTCTGAGAAACGGATTGAGACTAAAACATCCAGGACTGCCGAGTGGATGTGTCTTTGTCGGGCGATATCCTCTCTCGAGAAAGACCCTTGCTACAGAAGCGACGACCGAGTCGCGCTATCCCTCCTGCCCGACTTCCTGAGGTTGCTGCTCCATGTCCCATTCGCCGGAAGGCTTTTCCTCAGGCTCTTCGCGGCAAAAGGGATCTATGAATACGTTATCGCACGAACGAAGTATATCGATGTTTCTTTCAGACAGGCCCTATCCGGCCAGTTCTCCCAGATACTCATCTTTGGCTCAGGGTTTGATACGAGGGCATTGCGCTTCCATGAGGAAGCGCGTCAAACCAAGATATTCGAGCTGGATGCGCCCGCTACCCAGGAGGCAAAGCTCGGCCAGTATAAGAGAAGGCATCTCGTCATCCCTTCTAATGTGGTGTTCGTTCCCATCGATTTTGACAGGGAATCCCTTCCTCTGAAGCTGGACCGGGGCGGGTTCAAGAGGGATGAAAGAAGCCTTTTCATCCTGGAGGGAGTGCTGGAGTATCTCCAGCCCCAATCGGTTGATCAAACGTTTCGAACGATACGGGAGTTGGCCGGAGCGGGGAGCGAAGTGGTCTTCAACTATGTGCATGCCTCTGTTCTCCGCCACGAAGACAGGTACTACGGCGAAAAAGGCGCGGTAGATGCCGTGGCAAAAGCCGGTGAGCCATGGCACTTCGGCATCGAGAAAGGAGAAATCGGCCAGTTTCTTTTGGGGTACGGTTTTGAACTCCGCGATCACCGAGATGCCCGCGACCTGGAGGAGATGTATTTCAAAGACCCAGCCGGCAGAATCGTCGGGCGGGTGAATGGCACGCACTGCCTGGTGAGGGCAGTAAGAACCCGGGCTCGCTGATCTTATCGCTGGACTGAAAAGAAAGGCTGAAGCCATGAGGACTTCTGGAAACACAGTGCTCATCACAGGTGGCGGAAGCGGCATCGGTCTGGCATTTATCGAGGCCCTGGCACGACGTGGAAACCAGGTGATCATATATTGAAAATACGGGTACTTTATCTTCTACCGTCAACGGGTAAGATCCGGGCTACTTCTTGCATGATGGAGAGGATAAGAGGGATCTCATAATAAAACTGCAGGGAGTCAGGAGGGACAACTCCCTGCAGCATATAGACTAGAGTAATTACTACCTCTAGCCCTCATACCCTGCTATTTTAAGGAGGTGAAGATCGCAGGGCGCATACAAACCTCTAGGAAAATAATAATCATCATCTCATCCAATGCAAGTCTTTTCGCAATCTATTTTCTCGTGGAATTAGTTTTCCTACACATCTTTAAAGAGGTCCTGGATCACCTCCGTGAGGGTATTATTGAGTTTGTTCCTGACCTCCACGATATCGAAGCCCAGCCCCTTGGTCTTGGGCGCGCTCTCAGCCGTTCTGATGACCACCTTCTTTTTCGTTACCTGACCGATAAAGGCAACCAGCTTCACCCTATAAGTCGTCTCTGTAAAGGCAATACCAGAACGCGCTTCGACTATGAATGACTCGATATTTCCTCCTACCACCAGGGATATCCCTTCGGGTACCCCTGAAAGGCCCTGGAGGCCCTTATTCCATTGCGCATAATCGGTAACCTTGTATCCTCTCTTGAAAAAGTAGTCCTTCACCGCCTGAGTAACTGATTGGGAAACGCTCATTCCTTCTGCTTTCAAGAAATCCACCTGCTTACCTCTTCTGTGCCTGATGCCAATTTCTCCGGGCGTTACTTCCCCCCTCAAATCCTCAAATGGACAAACTCCCACCACCAAAGAGCTGCGAGGCAACTCCTTTTCCCCGATATATTTCACCTCAATGAGATAGGTTCTGCTTCCGGCACATCCATGAAGAGTTGCCATAAGGCAGAATAAAATCAAGGCGGCAATTGCGTTTTTCCTCATCGGGCTTCCCTCCCTTGTCGAAAAAGTCCCTTCTCTCGGGCACGGCCATCTCCTGAGGCAGTCAGTATAAGCCGAAGACGGATTGTTGTCAATTTCGGGCTCGCAGGGGACATCTAGAGCTCAAGCTCATCGCCGGACATTGCCCTTTTATACATCTCAGGATCGGTATCGCCCTCTGTTGAGATCAGCAGTACCCGAGAGACCTGGTTGAGCTCAAGGGCATCCGTGATGCCGCGGCAGGCTGAGCTGCCGAGTAGGTGCGCGAGCAACCCCGCGGTTACCGCACCTGATTCACCGGAAATGACCCTCTCATCTCCTGGCAGGGGATTTCCGAGAATCCGCATGCCCTTCAGGGCCACGGAATCATCACAGGCAATGAATCCATCTGCGCACGATTTTAGGATCCTCCAGGCCAAGACATTCGGTTCGCCACATGCAAGCCCTGCCATGATGGTGCTCAAATCTCCACTTGCCTTGTGAGGATACCCGTTGTTGGCTGCCATGGATTCGTAAAAACAGGCGGCCTCAAGGGGTTCAACCACTATGAATTTAGGCCTATTGGGACCGAATAATTCCACGAGATAGGCCTGCATCGCTGCTGCGAGGGAACCGACGCCACACTGGATAAACGCATGGCTCGGTGCCTCTTGACCGAGCTGCTCGAGCGCTTCATCCATAATCGTGAGATAACCCTGGATTATCCTCAGCGGAAGATCCTCATATCCCTCCCATGCGGTATCCTGGACCAAGATCCAATTGTGCTCCCGGGCACGTTCGGCTGCGAGGTGTACCGCGTCATCATAGTTCCCATCTATCACCCTTACCTCTGCACCATGTCCCCGTATCGCTTCAATCCTCGGCCGAGCAGACCCTTTTGGCATATAGACCACTGCGCGACAACCCAATATCCCAGCGATCCACGCCACCGCACGCCCATGGTTGCCATCAGTGGCGGTCGCAAGGGTGATACGGCTCAGCTCACGTCGAATGGAATCCGATTTGAATAAGCCGAAGGAGAGAGTCTTCTCGTGTACACCCGTCCTTTCGGCGATTAGGTGGGCTACGGCGTACGCGGCGCCGAGCACCTTGAAGGCCTTGAGACCGAATCGGTGTGACTCGTCCTTCACATAGATCTCGGAAACGCCCAGCCTATGGGCGAGGTTCGTGAGTCGTACCAATGGCGTTGGCTGGTACTGCGGAAAACTTTGGTGGAACTCCCGCACCCTCATGGCGAGGGATCGGGAAAAGGGTGCGGTGATGTCCGTTGGTGAACATTCTCTTCTGGCCTCATTGTTCACGATGAGGGATAGATTCGCCCTTTCCTTCATAAAGAGAACCTTTTATCGCGACGAAAAAACCGGCAATCTAAAAGGGCCGGTTTCTTCCGTCAAATATTGGATTCCAAGCGGTTATCTCGTCCTTACGATAACCTCGTATCCCTTCTTCTTTATCTCTTCAACAAAGGCGGCGGTGTCCTCGGTATCCAGGTGGATCACGATGTCCTTTTTTTCGCCTGGTGCCTCTGGGATACTGATCACGTGGATGGTGATGATTCTTATTCCCTGTTTATTTGCCAGCGAAACGACGTCTTCAATGACCGTATCCTTGCCCTTGCCTACCACCTCAACCCTGGTGCCGGGCATGCCGATACCCAGGACCGGGTTCGCAATCTTATAGAAGAAGTCATTCGTGGTAACAATGCCTACCAATCTTCCCTTTTCAACCACCGGCAACGCCCCGACTCCGTGGTTCTGTGCCGCTCCGAGGGCTTCTTCTACGGTCATATCCGGTGTCACGGTAACCACATTCTTCTCCATTATGTCCTTTACCGGTGTATTGCCGAGCAGGTAGCCGATTTCCCACACGCTGAGCGAGGTTGCCTTGGAGGGGGTGTATTGCTCCAACCTGCGTTCGGTAATAATGCCAACGAGCTTCCCCCTGTCAACGATGGGTAACCGGCGGATCTTATGAGCCTCCATGATCCTCTTCGCGTCAGAGATTGAGGTGTTGCTTGGGATATTGACCACATTCATTGTCATCACATCCTTTACGAACATTGTGCGCCTCCTTTTCCTGGTAAATGCGTTATTTCTTAAGGCCCGATTCTAAGCAGGAGATCCCTGCGCATCCCTCAGGAGGGTCTCGCCATACGCATCAAGAAAGGCATCGAGATCCTTTTGCCAACCGGGCATGATGTTAAGGCCTTCTGTCTTCAGCTGTCGATTTTCGAGAATGGAATTCCTCGGCCTCTTTGCCGGTGTGGGATACTCATCGCTGGTACATGGCTCAATGGGAATTTTTATGTCCAAGCGTTCGAGAAAGTAGCGCGCCCACTCGTATCTGGTACAGTAACCCTCCGAGGTTGCATGGTACACGCCCTCTTTGCCTTTATCTATCAATACCTTTATCTGCTGGGCGAGCCTGAACGACCACGTAGGGGAACCGCACTGGTCATTCACCACACGGAGGGACTTCCGATCCTTGTCAACGGCCAGCGCAAGAATCCTCTTGATGAAGTTGTCGCCCTTTATTCCGTACAGCCAGCCCGTTCTGATGAGGATATAGTTCAGGGCATTTTGCTTTACCGCTGTCTCGCTCTCCATCTTGGTAACGCCGTAGAATGAGAGGGGGTTCATGGGATCATCTTCAAAATAAGGCTGCGGGAGCCTCTTTCGTCCATCGAATACAAAATCGGAAGAAATATGCACTATCAGCTTCTCGTATCGGGCGGCTCCTTGTGCGAGATTTCTCGGGCCTTCCACATTAACCCTCTCGGATTCCCTTTTCTTCGTCTCGCACTCATCTACATCGGTAAACGCAGCGCAATTGAGGATAATATCGGGCGATAGCTGACAAATAGTCGATATCACGTTATCCCAGTTGGTAATGTCGAATTCCTCCAGATCCGTGTCTATGATCTCGTAATCGCTTTTCATAACCTCTTTGCAGTCGCTGCCGAGCTGCCCCTTTGCCCCGGTCAAGAGAATCTTCATCTCGCTCTATCCTCCTGCATGGCTTTCCGCTACACCGTGTACCATCAGGCCCATATAAATGATGGGAGCGGGTATCGACGTACCGTTTTTTCATGAATAACGCTGACGCGTGGTATTAGTATAAGATGCTGCGTAATTGTGTATTTATTTTATAATATTTATATTATTATACCCGAATTGGATTTCTTTAGCAAAGATTTGCTGATAAATCAATTCCAGGAATACGGAGCACGGGCCGGGGGACCGGGTGCTGAGCCGACAGGCATACCCTAGAGCTCCTCAAATCGACTCCAAAACTAAAACACGCGGCATAGTTTATTTCAATCACCTTTGAGCTCGAGCCACATTTTCATTGCAAAGCACAGGTGCTTTGTGCTATCAAAATCTAGTTTTATTTTTATCACTTAAAGTCAGAATTAATGTGAATTCGGGGTTTTAATCGATTCAACAAAAATCTCTTCAGGCTATGATTAGCCCTGGGAGAGGGGCCTGTGTAAAAGGATGGATCGCATGAATGCGATTCAAAAAATTAACCTAAAACTTTAAAGGAGGGACAAGGGATGAAGATTAAAAAGCTATGCATCGTTGTCGTGGCGTTGGCAATGCTTGCTGCCGCAGGTATTGCTACCGCGGGAACCCTTGATGATGTTCGGGCAAGGGGCTATCTGATCGCCGGCGTAAACGGTGGTGTATTCGGATTCAGCATGCCCGATGAAAAAGGGGTGTGGAAGGGCCTTGACGTGGACACGGCTAAGGCCATTGCAACTGCGGTCTTCGGCGATGCCGATAAGATAAAGTACGTGGCCCTGACCGCTGTTCAGCGCTTGCCCGCCCTTCAATCAAAGGAGATCGATGTGCTGTGCCGCAATACCACTCAGACCTTAACCCGCGAAACCGTGAATGGTCTAAATTTCTGTCACGTGAACTTCTACGATGGACAGGGATTCCTGGTTCCCAAGAAACTCGGCGTAAAAAGCGCGAAGGAACTGGGAGGCGCTACCGTGTGCGTTCTTCCCGGGACGACTACCGAGATGAATGCCGCGGATTTCTTTCGGAAGAACGGGATGAGCTGGAAACCGGTGGTGATTGAGCAGACAGCCGAGCTTTCCAAGGCATTTTTCGCCGGCCGCTGCGATTGCCTGACTTCTGACGCCTCGCAGCTGGCAGCTCACCGCTCCGTAGCTCCTAATCCGGATGACTATGCTCTGTTGCCCGAGATTATCTCCAAGGAGCCCCTTGCACCGGTCGTCCGTCATGGGGATGATCAGTGGTATGATATCGTCAACTGGACGGTTATGGCCCTTATCCAGGCCGAGGAATTCGGTATTACCTCGAAGAATGTTGACGAGATGCTCAAAAGCACGGATCCTCAAATTCAGCGTTTCCTTGGAGTTACACCTGGTATGGGCAAGGCCCTTGGCCTGGATGACAAGTGCTTCTACAACATCGTCAAGCAGGTGGGCAACTACGGCGAGATCTTTGATCGCAACGTGGGCCCGAATACACCCCTTGCGCTCGAGCGTGGTTTGAATGACCTCTGGACCAGGGGTGGTCTCATGTATTCCGCGCCGTTTCGATGATCTTTACCTCGGGTGCCCCTCACGGAGGGGCACCCTATTCGTCTTATCTTTCCCTGTCCTTCGTAAGCCTGATCCAATAAATAACTTCAAGAGCCTGCCGAGGACCTTTTTTTAAGGTACACCGAATAAGGGAAAAGGAATACGATAAATCCATGGAGGATACGCTCACCCACAAGGTGCCATTCTGGCTCGACCCGAAAAAGCGATCAATCATGTTTCAGGTTTTCGTGTTCGCTATGGTGGGATTGCTGGCCTACTACCTCGTATCCAACACCCTGATTAACCTTCAGAGACAAAAGATCGCCACTGGATGGGGTTTTCTCAACAAGGAATCATCGTTTGAAATCGGGGAATCCCTCATCCCTTATTCGGCCGCCTCCAGCTACGGCCGGGCACTGCTTGTGGGGGCCCTGAATACCCTTAAAGTTGCCTTTATCGGCATCGTGTTCACGCTGATATTGGGAACCCTTGTCGGGATCGCCCGGCTTTCCTCGAACTGGCTCATCTCAAAGCTGGCCTCTCTCTATATTGAAGTCATGCAGGATATCCCCGTGCTGCTTCAGCTGTTCTTCTGGTATGCCATCTTTTACGAAACTCTCCCATCTCCACGACAGGCCCTTTGCCCTGTAAATGGCCTTTATTTGTGCAATCGCGGGGTTGCTTTTACCGTTCCAGGGGCGCATCCAGCCTATAAATACATGGTATTGGCCCTGCTGGTTGGCTGTGGCTTGATCTACGTCATCCGTCGCTGGGCCAAGAAGCGCCAGGAGAAGACAGGGCAGTTCTTTCCCGTGTTCCGTGTCTCTATCGGCATTCTCATAGGGTTTCCCCTCATTATCTGGCTGGCGTTCGGGGCTCCTATCGAAATGAGCACCCCGAAACTTGTGGGATTTAACTTCGAAGGCGGTTTAACGCTCAGTCCTGAGTTCATTGCCCTTTTGCTCGGCCTCATTCTCTATACCGCGGCATTTGTAGCTGAGGTGGTGCGGGCAGGGATCCAGTCCGTAAGCAAGGGGCAAAGAGAGGCGGCCATGTCCATTGGACTTAGACCTCCCCATGTGTTGAACCTGGTGATCTTGCCCCAGGCCTTACGGGTGATTATACCTCCATTGACCAGCCAGATGCTCAACCTCACCAAGAACAGTTCCCTGGCAGTGGCAATCGGCTACCCCGACTTTGTCTCGGTGGCCAACACCACCATCAATCAAACAGGCCAGGCCGTCGAAGGGGTGGCGCTGATCATGGCGGTGTACCTTGTCTTCAGTTTGTCAACCTCGGCCTTTATGAACTGGTATAATAAGAAAGTAAGGCTCGTAGAGAGATAGAGCAGTGGAAGAGGCTATCCTGAAAGGGCGCGCAGAGGCGTTAAAACCCCCAGTAACCAGCGTGGGCGTTATTGGATGGGTAAGGGCCAACCTGTTCAATGGCTGGTTTAACTCCATTCTCACCTTGATTACTCTTTTTTTCCTTTGGAAAACCGTGCCACCGCTCGTGCGATGGGCCTTTATCGACAGTATGTGGCATACCACCGGACAGGCCTGTAGAGGGGCGTCAGGGGCATGTTGGTCCATCATATATACGAATTTTCGATTTATTATCTTCGGCTTCTACCCTTATAATGAGCAATGGCGCCCGCTTCTGGCCATGATGATCCTCGTGGGGCTGCTGACCTACAGCAGGAATCGTACGCACTGGAATAAATACCTGGGCTATGGCTGGCTTCTGGGCCTGGCCCTTATGGGCCTGCTCATGAGAGGAGGGGTCTTCGGCCTCAGCCACGTGGAAAGCACGCAGTGGGGCGGATTGCCATTGACCCTGCTTCTGTCGGTCTTCGGCCTGACCGCCGCCTACCCCCTCGGCGTTATCCTCGCCCTGGGACGTCAGTCCACGCTTCCCGCGATCAAGCTGCTTTGCGTGGTATATATCGAGCTGATACGTGGGGTTCCCTTGATCAGCCTGCTCTTCATGTCGTCCATCATCTTTCCCCTGTTCCTGCCCGAAGGGGTGACCTTTAACAAGATTCTCCGGGCACAGGTGGCCATTATCCTGTTTACCGCAGCCTACATTGCAGAGGTGGTAAGGGGAGGGTTGCAGGGTATGTCAAGGGGGCAATATGAGGCAGCTGAATCGATGGGGCTCAACTACTATCTTACCATGCGGCTGGTCATACTCCCTCAGGCCTTGAAGATCGTGATTCCACCCACGGTGAGCATCCTCATTTCCGCGTTCAAGGATACATCCCTCGTGGTGATCATCGCGCTCTGGGACCTGCTCAAGACCACCCAGTCCGTTCTCTCCAATCCGGAGTGGATGGGATTCAGTCGTGAGGCATACATCTTTATTGCCATTTTCTACTTTTTGGGCTGCTTTTCCATGTCGAACTACAGCCGGAAGCTGGAAAGGGAGTTGTCAACTGAAGACTAGTCAAGCGATTGGGGGCAAGGGATGATATTCTTACGCGAATACAATGAGATCTATTTAACAGATCAGCAAAATATGGTACATAGAGCTTACAGGCAAAGAAGCGGAACGAGGCGCAATGGTTGAGAAGTCCCAAAAGAAAGGCAATAATCAATCGTCAAACCAGGCCATGATAGAGATCATGGATATGCACAAGTGGTTCGGTGATTTTCATGTGCTTCGAGGCATCGACTTGACCATCAAGAGACAGGAGCGTATCGTCATCTGCGGCCCCTCGGGCTCCGGAAAATCGACCCTGATCCGCTGCATCAATCGCCTCGAGCAGCATCAACGAGGCAGGATCATCGTCGATGGCATAGAGCTGACCAACAACATCAAGAATATCGAGAAGGTTCGCGCAGAAGTGGGCATGGTATTTCAGCACTTCAACCTCTTTCCCCACCTCACTATCGTTGAAAACCTCACCCTAGGGCCTATATGGGTCCGAAAGGTTCCCAAGGCAGAGGCTGAGGAGACGGCAATGTACTATCTGGAAAAGGTGCACATCGCTGAACAGGCCCGAAAATATCCTGGCCAGCTCTCAGGGGGCCAGCAGCAGAGGGTCGCAATTGCCCGCAGCCTCTGCATGAATCCAAAGGTCATGCTCTTCGATGAGCCTACCTCTGCCCTTGACCCGGAGATGATCAAGGAAGTGCTCGATGTGATGATCGAGCTCGCCCATGAGGGAATGACCATGATTGTGGTCACTCATGAGATGGGTTTCGCAAAGAGCGTCGCCCACAGGGTGCTGTTCATGGATTTCGGGCAGATCCTGGAGGGAAATACCCCTGAGGAGCTATTCAGAAATCCCCGGCACGAACGAACCAAGCTATTCCTGAGCCAAATCTTGCACTAATGGCCCCAATCCGCCGCCGTTAGATGAACTTCTCCGGCGGTCTCCTCTCGGGCACGTATGCATGGGGGATGCTCCCCTCATTCCACTGCTTCGACACATAAAGGTTGCAGTAGCAGCTCCCATACTCCTCAACATCGGGGGCCCTATACACACAGGGACAGATGATATCCTTATCCTTCTCGCGTTGCCCTGATGCCAATCTGCACGGGCACGACATGTAGCCGTATCGGTTTTTGTTTACCAGGAGGGCCTCGAGGAGATCAAAGACCCTCTTCTTATCCCTGTTGAAGTAGTACCCCTTCGGCTCCTGAATCTTCTTCAGCATCTCGTATAATTTTTCTACCTCGTTCATAATCCGAGGGCCTCCTTGATCTTATCCTCCTGATACCCGACGATGACCTTATCTCCAATGATGATGGTGGGAAAGGAGCACCGTGGATTCAGCCTTCTCACATCCTCGAGAATTGCGGCCCTCTCCTCCCCTTCGAGTAGATCAACATCGGTAAACTCATAGTGTACCTTGCAGTCATTAAGTAACTTCTTGGTGGCCTTACAATGACTACAGGTGCTCAGCGTATACAGCTTCACGGATTTCTCCATTGCGCTCCTCCATGCTCCTTATGATAACCCCATGCTCCCTTTCTCTCATCCATCCTTTATTGCAGGTGCCATTGTCCAGTTAAGCTCCCCCACTTCCGCGGGGCATCCTGACGAAGGCGAATACACACAGGAGACATCACGCCCTCCCCTTCAAGCGCAAGAGGTGTCTCTCCACCGCTCCAATTGCCTGTTCTGCGGTCTCGACATACTCAATGCCATCGATGCCGGGCCAGGTCCTGAGGCCCACCACCGGCTTACCGATCCTGAGCGCCAGACCGATTTCAGACAGGGTTCCATACCCTCCCGAAAGGGCCACCACCACATCGGATGCCCTCACCACGAGGAGGTTCCTCCCCTCCCCAAGCCCCGTGGGAATAGGGAGTTTGATAAAGGGATTCGCCGAGTCCTTCTCGTTTCCGGGCAGCAGGCCAACCGTCATTCCACCCTCACCATAGCAGCCCTCAGCCGCGGCTTGCATAACGCCGCCCAGGCCGCCGCAGAAAAGCACCCACTTATTCCGGCCAATGCGCTGACCTAGTTCAAGGGCTAAGGCATATAGTTCCTGAGAACAATCCCCTGCCCCGATCACGCCGATATGCACCGTTTGTGCCATTTGATTGATGGGCAAAAAACTGTTGACAAAACCATTACCATGGCCAAAGATAGGCACTCCAAGCGATGCCTTTCCTTCTCAGGGTAGGGGTAATATATCGGAGATGAAAAAGTCAAGGATTAAAAGCTCAAAACTCATCATCACCTTGCTGCCAGTAGTCATTCTTCTCATCGTTCTTACCTGGTTCTTGATGACCATATTCGAGGGCGAAAAACCGCTCGCACAACTCGAGCCCCTGCCGGAGTATCTAAACAAACCGGTTACCTTCAGCGTGGCGCTGTCCGACCTCAAGATGGGTCTCAGGGATATCAATGTGATCGTGAAACAGGAGGGGCCGGGCATTCCGATTCTAAAGAGGGATTTCCCCTATGAGGGGCTCTTTAACAAAGGGGGCGTGCACCGATTCGAGCAGACATTCACCATAGATCCAAAGCAGCTGAATCTGGTGCAGGGGCAGGCCAATCTCGTCATAGAGATCCACGATTTCTCAAAGAGGCGGGGTGGCGATGGAAACCTGACTATCATTGAGCACAAAATGGTGGTGGATACCATTCCCCCCTCAATCAGCGCCATGAGCAGAAGCCACAACCTCACTATGGGGGGAGCCGGCCTGGTTATCTACAGGATCTCAACCGACACTGAGGAAAGCGGCGTTCTGGTGAACGATCAGTTTTTCCCAGGCGCACCCATTCATGAAACCTCCCGTGAGATGTATCTCTGTTACTTTGCCGTTCCATATCAGGCCAAAAAAGAGGATATATCCCTGCATCTGTGGGCGAAGGACAGAGCCGGGAACGAGACACAAGCCTCCTTCTTCTATCATATCAGAAAGAAGCACTTTCGCAGGGATAAGATTCAAATATCCGAAAGGCTCTTAGATGCCGTGGTCTCCTCCTTTCCACCGGAATTATTCGAGCACGACGGCAGTCCTATAGAGAAATATCTCTTCATCAACAAGGAGTTGCGGAAGAGGAATCACGAACAACTGAAAGAACAATGCCGATCATTCATCAAGGAAAGGCTATGGGATGGCCCTTGGCTAAGGATGGAGAATGCCGCCACCATGTCACAGTTCGGCGACCAGAGGATCTACTACTACAAGGGCAAGGTAATAGACCAATCAGTGCACCTGGGCGTTGATCTCGCGTCATTGGCAAGAGCGCCCGTCCAGGCAGCCAATAACGGCAAGGTTATTTTCGCACGAGATCTCGGGATCTATGGACACTCGGTGGTGATCGATCACGGCCAGGGCCTTTGCACCCTTTACGGCCACCTAAGCAGCATCGATGTAGCCGAAGGACAGATGGTTACCAAGGGAGAGGTAATCGGCAATACCGGGACATCGGGCCTGGCTACCGGCGATCACCTTCATTTCGGGTTTCTGGTTCACGGCGTACCCGTCAACCCAATAGAGTGGTGGGACGACCACTGGATACAGGACAATATAGATCGAAAGTTCCAGGATGTTGATAAGCTCATCGAGAAATAATACCCGATCTTTTGTTTCATTAGTTCTATTTGTTTAACTGGTTGTTTAGTAATGAACTGTTCATTTGCGCCTATCGTTTTCATTGAGTCAAACTAATGAAACCAATCCAACCAATAAAACTAATTAAACGATACTAATTCGATTATATGAAACTCGATTCCCGTTTAAAGACGATCCAGGTAAGTTGTTACTCCGGGTACAAGGCGAATGAACGCCCCATGCAGTTCACCTTCAGGGGGCGAACACTCATGGTGCGCGAGATCATCGATCGGTGGTATGGGATCAACCACAGCTATTTCAAGGTGTTGGCAGACGATAGCAAGATCTATCTCTTGCGATATGATCCCGATGACGAACTCTGGACCCTGGAAAAGATACTCGGGTTACAGGGGGGATGAATTTCTATACTCCAGGTCCCTTCTCTCCAATTGGTAGATCCGATCCCGCAGGCGCGCGGCCTCCTCGAAATCCAGCCTCTTCGCAGCCGTAAGCATCTCCTTTCTCAAGGATCGTATGAGCCTGGGCACGCGATCGAGAGGAATGCGCTCCTCCTCAGGCTCCGACAGGGCGGGAATGGCCACATAATCCGCCTCATACACGGAACCCAGGATATCGGTGATATCCTTTTTTATTGATTCAGGGGTAATCCCGCGTTCCTTGTTATAATTGCTCTGGAGATCTCTCCTCCTGTTGGTCTCATCAATCGCCCTTCTCATGGACGGGGTGATGTCCTCCGCGTAGAAGATGACCGTGCCGTCGATATTTCTGGCAGCCCTCCCGCAGGTCTGGATAAGGGACCTCTCAGAGCGCAGAAAACCCTCCTTATCGGCATCCAGAATGGCCACCAATGAGACCTCCGGCAAATCCAAACCCTCTCGCAGGAGGTTTACTCCTATAAGCACATCAAAGATCCCCAGCCGCAGATCCCTGATAATCTCCGTCCTCTCGATCGTGGTGATATCGGAGTGCAGGTAGCGTACCTTGATGCCCAGATCGGCATAGTACTCGGTGAGGTCTTCGGCCATTCGTTTGGTGAGGGTGGTCACCAGCACGCGCTGGCCTTGGTTCACCGTCTCCTTGATAGCGGTAAAGAGATCATCTACCTGGCTCAGCGCCGGTCTCACTACGATGCGCGGATCTATGAGGCCGGTGGGCCTGATGATCTGCTCGACGACGTGGGTAGCCTTATCCAACTCATAGGGGCCCGGCGTAGCGGAAACGTAGATCACCTGGCTCACCCGGGATTCGAATTCCTCGAACTTCAGCGGCCTGTTATCAAGGGCGGAGGGAAGGCGAAAGCCGTATTCAACCAGGGTTTCCTTCCGAGACCTATCGCCCCTGTACATCCCCATGAGCTGGGGAACGGTGATGTGGCTCTCATCCAGAATGACAAGGGAGTGTTCCGGAAAATAGTCGAGCAATGTGGGAGGCGGCTCGCCGGGGCTCCTGCCGGTGAGGTGCCTCGAGTAGTTCTCTATGCCATGACAGTAGCCCATCTCCTCCATCATCTCCAGGTCGTAGAGGGTTCTCTCCTCGATCCTCTGGGCCTCGATCCATCGCGCTTCCCTTTTGAAATGCTCGATCCTCTGGGCCAATTCCTCTTTGATATTGCTGATAGCCTCTTGCCTTCTCGGGGCGGTGGTCACATAATGACTCGCCGGGTAGATAGCCACCCTGTTGAGCTTCCGCACAGTATGCCCGGTGAGCGGATCGATCTCCTGGATATCCTCGATTACATCACCGAAGAAGGTGAGCCTTATGGAGGAGTATTCCTCGTATGCGGGGTACACGTCCACCACATCTCCCCTGACGCGAAAAGAAGAGCGGTGAAAGTCGATGTCGCTTCGTTCATAGTGAATCTCAACCAGCTTCGAGAGCACATCCTCTCTGCTTACCCGATCCCCCCTCTCCACGTACAGGAGCATTCCGTGATAGGCCTCGGGGGAGCCGAGCCCGTATATGCAGGATACGCTCGCCACGATGAGCACATCATCCCTCTCGAGAAGGGATCTGGTCGCCGAGTGCCTCATCTTGTCGATCTGCTCGTTGATGGAGGCGTCCTTCTGGATATAGGTGTCGGTCTGGGGAACGTATGCCTCGGGTTGGTAGTAATCGTAGTAGCTTACGAAGTACTCAACCGCATTGCGGGGAAAGAGGATCTTGAACTCCCCGAAGAGCTGAGCAGCGAGGGTCTTGTTCGGGGCAATCACAAGGGTGGACCTCTGAACTCGGGCCACCACGTTGGCTACGGTGAACGTCTTGCCGGAGCCGGTCACGCCGAGCAGCACCTGATGCCCGAGCCCCTGTTCAATGCCCTCGCACAGGGCATCGATGGCGTGGTATTGATCACCTTTCGGCTCAAAGGAAGAGACGAGCTCAAAATGCGAAGATCTCTTCAATGGTATCTACTGACCCCTCCCCTCCTGTTGCCCTGAAATAAGCGGTATAAAGATTTCTTGATCAAATTGGTTACACAATTTCGATTTGCTATTGCATTAAATAGGCGTTTTCAGTGTTCAGTGTTCAGAGTTCAGGAGGATCAGCGGTCAGGCACAATCCTGAACACTGAACCCCTGAACACTCCACTGTCCAATGCGCCAAAACAATGATCAACGTTGATCCAGAGTTGAAGAGAATTTCAGATATATTTCACCAGTTTTTTGCCTGGCTCTGGCTCCCTCAATCCGGTTTCTCTATCCTCAATCGCCAGCTGGTCCCCTTAGGCCCATCCTCAAGGATAATCCCCTTCCGAGAGAGATCCTCGCGGATCGCATCGGCCCTGGCCCAATCCCTTTCCTTTCTTGCCGTATCCCTCTGCTGGATCATGCTCTCTATCTCCGCGGCGTCCAGCTCCGCTGGCTCCTTGGCGAGCTCCCCTAGCAGTTGAGAGGGCTGATCCCAGAAAAGCCCCAGGGACATTGCACATTCAAGAAGAGCGGCCCTTTCGCGCTGGAGGCGCGATCGCAGGTCTTCGTTGAATGAGGATGAGTCAAGGAGCCTGTTGAGCTCATGAACCTCCTCAAACAGCAAGCCCAATGCCGCAGCCGTATTGAGATCATCGTCCATGACGCGCACGAATCGTCCCTTGAGATCATCCGTCTCGGTTGCAGCAAGGTACGGGGAGTCGATCGTAAGGGAATCGAGGGCATAGGGCCCTATGAGCTCCTCTAACCTTTGAAGGGTCCTGTATATCCTGATGATGCTGGATCTTGCCTCCGCTAATCCAGATCGCGAGAAATCCAAGGGGCTCCTGTAGTGCGTGGAGAGCAAAAACAGCCTCAGTTCCTGCGGATGGTATGCTCCGAGGGCATCCTGGATGGTGATGAAGTTGCCCAGGGACTTGGACATCTTTTCCGACTCCACGGTCAAGAACCCGTTATGGATCCACCAGTTCGCGAAATCCACTCCATTGGCGGCCATTGACTGGGCCCTCTCGTTTTCATGGTGTGGGAATATCAGATCTCGACCCCCTCCGTGGATATCGAAGTTTACCCCCAGGTATTTAGAGCTCATGGCCGAGCATTCCATATGCCACCCCGGTCGCCCCTCGCCCCACGGGCTCTCCCACTTGGGCTCACCTGGTTTTGCCCCCTTCCAGAGGGCAAAATCCAGTGGATTCCTCTTCCTCTCATCCACGGCGATCCGGGCGCCTGCAACCATTTCCTCGAGGTTACGGCCCGAGAGCTGGCCATACTGTTCGAATTTCTCAACGGAGAAGTAGACATCACCATCAACGACGTAGGCGTACCCCTTGTCCACGAGGCGGCTCACCATAGCTATCATCTCATCGATATGTTCCGTGGCCCTGGGCTCAATATCGGCATCGTCCACTCCCAATGCGTGCATATCCCGATAGAACGACGCTATGTAGCGTTCCGCCAGGGCAGTGGTATCCTCGCCCGTCTGTTTGGAGCGCTCGATGATCTTATCGTCCACATCGGTGAAGTTCCTGACATAGGTGACCTTGAAGCCCCGTGCCCTGAGGTACCTGACCAGTACGTCAAACACAATGGCCGAGCGTGCGTGTCCTATATGGCATACGTCGTATACGGTAACCCCACACACGTAGATGCCGACTCGGCCCTCCCTAATGGGCTTGAACACCTCTTTTTTTCTGCTCGCTGAATTATAGAGCCGAAGGGACATACCGCATCCTTTTCCCGCCTTCATCCTGCATGTTTAATCGTGACCACCGCACAGGCGGCCATCCCCTCCCCTCGTCCGCAAAAGCCCAGACCCTCCGAGGTGGTCGCCTTCACGTTCACCGACGCGGCATCCACCCCTAACACGCGGGAAAGCTCGTTGCCCATCTCCTCCAGGTACCGGGTTAATTTCGGTTCTTGGGCGACGATAGTGGCATCGAGATTGTTCACCGTAAACCCTTCACGGTGAAGCATTCCCACGACCTCTTTCAGAAGGGAGAGGCTGTTGGCCCCCCGGTATCTCGGGTCTGAGTCCGGAAAGTGACGGCCAATATCGCCTTTGCCCAGGGCCCCGAGAATGGCATCCATCACCGCATGGGTGAGCACATCGGCATCGGAATGGCCGAGAAGCCCTCTAGGGAAGGGAATCTCCAGCCCCCCCAAGATCAGGGGCCTCCCCTCGACGAGCCTATGCACATCGTAGCCGAATCCGATTTTGGGGGTACCCGCTTCCATATCCATTAAGAAACGACGCCATTTCCCTCCAGGTTCTCGATCAGGGCTGCTGCGAGCAGGGGAACCATGATTTCGTGGTGGCCAATCAGGGAGAATCCCTCCCCGCCCTCACTTGTGGGCCGCGTTACCACGTTCGTGAAAGGACGGTACTGCCGCATGAAATCCATGTCCACCGTGGTGAAATGCCTGAGGGTAAAGCCGAGATTTTTCACCAGGGTGAAGGCCTTTAAGAAGACCTCGGGCAGGACCACCGCAGAGCCCAGGTTGATGTACACGCCTCCCTCGAGCTGTGAAATCAGGGAGGCGAAGATGCGGAAATCGAGATGGGATGCCTCGCCGATGGCAGCCCCATCAACCGCGGGGTGAACGTGAATGATATCGGTACCTATCGCCACATGAACGGTCACCGGAACGCCCATTCGCACCGCACCCGCCAGGATGCTATATTCGTTGTAAGGAAATCCCTCATCGAGGATGCTCATCCCTACTGTGTACCCCAGTCCCTTCCCCTTTCCGGCGGCCGCCTTAATGGCCTTGTTGAGAAACTCCCCCGTTTCCCTGGCCATCCCGAACCTGCCCAGATGAAGCTCTTTGTCCACATCCTCAGAGGTGGCGCCGACCATGGCCACCTCCAGGTCATGAATGATGCCGGCACCATTCATGGCAATCCCGCTAATAATGCCCCTTTCCATCAGATCCAACAGCACGGGGCCCAACCCAACCTTGATGACATGGGCGCCCATTGCAACCAAGACGATCTTCTTTGCCCTCACCGCCTCGGTGAGCCTGGCGATCACCTTTCTGAGGTCATCTCCCGCCAAGATTCGCGGCAGCCCTTTGACCCACCGATCAAATCCTTCGCCCTGCTTCCAAGGCGACCCGAAATCCCTTATCGATACCTTGCTGCGCCGTTCCTTTATGGAATAGGTTTTAATGCCCTTTAAGGCTATGGGCTTTAATCTCTCCATGTGCCTTCCTTTATCAGGTCGTTTCTTTTAGAGTACGCGCCTCAAGGCGCCTGATCGTCTCCTACGGACTTCGATCGCCCCTAAAGAGGATGTGCTCCACGAGCTCGCACACGAGGTGCCCGGCGAAGATATGCACCTCCTGTATTCTGGGCGTGCTGCGGCTTTCAACGACAAGGGGCAGATCAACCAGCGGGAGCATCTTGCCGCCACCCCCTCCGATGAGGCCGACGGTATATATCTTCCCTTCCCTGGCGGCATGGATCGCGGAGAGGATATTCGCTGAGGTTCCACTCGTTGAAATGGCGAGCAATATGTCCCCTTTTTTGCCGAGCGCCCTTATCTGCTTGGAGAACACGTGCTCATATCCCTCATCATTTGCCACACTGGTAATAACGGAAGTATCGGTGGTAAGGGCCAGGGCAGGAAGCGGTGCGCGCTCTGCCTGAAATCTGTTCACAAACTCCGCGGCAATGTGCTGGGAATCGGCCGCGCTTCCGCCATTTCCGCACAACATGAGCTTGCTGCCATTCAGAAAGGCCTTGGATATCCTTTGGGCGAGCCCGATCAATTTATCGGCGTTTTGCCTTACGAAGGCTTGCTTAAGGCTTAGGCTTTCCTCCAGCGCCCTTTCAATAATCGTTTGAATTCCGGAACCCATCTATTCTCTAAATAATATCGTTCCTTAAAGCGGCCACACCAGATTATAATCCCGAGCTATATTTGTCAATGAGGGATTTGGGCACGATCAGGGTGCGCGGGATCATTGAAAGTTTTCTTAATAAATAAGTTTAACTAATTGCTATATTTTACTATATATTCAGTTTATCTCGAAGATATAGAGCTAACCTCTCATGGGAGCAAACGAGGATTTTCTCAAGGGTTTCAATATTTTTTATTGAAATTGCCTCCGTACTGTGCTAATAAGGCCACATCTTTTATATCCATCTGGCCTAGCCTGGAGGCCATTTCCCGGCGAAATCCCTTCTCAACGGCCGGCTTCACACCCTCGTAACAGCAGATAATATGTTAAAATTTATAGGGAAAGGGGGGAAAGAGCAGTTATCCATACACCAATCGTTGATATCAAACAATCAAAAAAAGGAGGGTAGCATGACAAAAGCAGAACTAATCGCAGGAATGGCAAAACAAACTGGTTTAACAAAGGCCGATGCAGAACGAGCACTCAATGCCTTCATCGATCTCGGCAAGACGGCCGTTAAGAGGGAAGGCAGGCTCCCCTTGGCCGGCTTTGGAACATTTGTAGTGGTGGACAGAAAGGCGAGAACCGGGAGAAATCCTCAGACAGGGGCACCAATCCAGATCAAGGCCAGCAAGGTGGTACGATTTCGCCCAGGCAAGGAGTTAAAGGAGGCCCTATAGTACGCGACTAACCTCCCGCGTAGCCCGGTGGTGGCGCTTTTTCACACGGCCCCGTTCTTCTCGCGTCGCGATAGTTCACCGATTGCCTTGGCCACGGTCGTTAACTCCTTTTCCTGGATCGTTCTCACGTCCAAGAGAGCGAGGTTTTTCTCAACCCTGATTATTATTGGCGGATTATAGGATCTGAAAAAGCGTTCGATTTTCGATGCAGGATAGGTTCTGGAGGAGATGGAGATGAGGCAGCTCCGTATCTCCTCCAAAGGCATGGCGCCACCACCGACCCGAGAAAATCCATCGCAAAGGCCTATCGAGACCGCGCCTTTACCAAGGCTTCCCACCATATCCAACAATCTCATCGCCTTCCGCCGCACACTTCCATACGGCTGGCATATCATCCTTAGCGTGGGTATATGCCGAATAGCCCTTTTCTCGTCCCTGTAGAGATGTAATGTCTCCTGGAGGGAGAGGATCGTTAGTTTATCCACCCTGAGGGCCCTGGCTAGCTGGTTCTCCCTTATGGCGGAAACTATCTCCTCGCGTCCGAGGATAATTCCGCACTGCGGCCCTCCCAGCATCTTATCCCCGCTGAAGGTAACGATATCCGCTCCCTTTGCAATCGAATCCTGAACCGTTGGCTCACCCCTGAGCCCGTACCTGGAGAAATCGATGAGGCATCCGCTGCCCAGATCCTCCATTACGGGAAGGCCGTGCTTCCCTCCCAGGGCAACGAGTTCGGCGAGGTCCACCTCCTCGGTAAATCCCACGATCTGGAAGTTGCTCTTGTGCACCTTGAGCAAGAGCGCAGTCCGGGTATCGATAGCCGATTCATAGTCCTTAATGGTGGTTTTGTTCGTGGTGCCCACCTCGAACATCTTGGCCCCGCTCCTCCTCATCACCTCGGGTATACGGAAGGAGCCGCCGATCTCGACTAATTCGCTTCTGGCGATGATCACCTCTCTTTCCCTGGCAATGGTGTTCAGGGCAACCAGGACTGCGGCCGCGTTATTGTTGACCACCATGGCGGCCTCAGCCCCGGTAAGCTCCTTGAGGATGTCCTCTACATGGACGTACCTGCTGCCCCTTGTGCCGGCCTCCAGATCATATTCCAGGTTGCTGTAGCCCCCCGCCAGCTCGCCCAATCTCGCAATGACCTTCCTCGATAACGGGGATCGTCCCAGATTGGTGTGCACGATCACTCCCGTGGCATTGATCACGTGCCTGAGGCTCGGCTCTGAGAGCGTTGAAACGCGCTCCAGGATCCGATCGAGCACGGCGTTAAACGCGAGATCGGGCAGATCATCCCCTTCACGTGCACCTGCAATTCGCTGCCTTAGATCATCCAGCACCTCGTGGATCGCCCGCAACACCAGCGTCCTTGGGGTATTGGATAGGGCCTCTTTGATACGAGGTGATTCCAGCAGGTGATCTACCGCCGGTATTTCCCTGAAAAGCGAACTCTTGTCCTCCTTTTCCACTGGCACCTTCCGATCCGATGAGTTATCAATCTATTAAAATAACTGGTTGCGAACCACCTTAGAGTATGATAGAAATCCAAATATGTGGTGAGTGTAGCTCAGTTGGCAGAGCACTGGGTTGTGGCCCCAGTGGCCGTGGGTTCAAGTCCCATCACTCACCCCATAAAATCCTTTCTCTAAGGAATATCCAGTTGGACCTTGATGGCTCCTTCGATCTTGCGCATATCCTCTTGCGAGAGAACGCCGGCGCGTCGGAAAAGCCTTTTCTTGCTAACGGTTGCCAACTGATCTGCCATGGCTTTGCTTTCTTTTCCTTCAAAGAAGACCGCTGCCTCGCTGGGATAAAGGCGATCCACGTTACTGGTTAGAG
Organism: uncultured Desulfobacteraceae bacterium; assembly: GCA_964549945.1. Taxonomy (GTDB): domain Bacteria; phylum Desulfobacterota; class DSM-4660; order Desulfatiglandales; family B25-G16; genus B25-G16. Next base: position 32,515 of record CAZJXD010000036.1, read on the forward strand.
GGACGACCTGAACTCGGTTAAGAAACCGATTGGACGCGTCATTACTTATAATTACGGCAGGCCGCTTCTTTCTGATCTCGCCACCTATTGAAGGGTCGAAGTTGACCCACCACACCTCACCCCTTTTCATGAGCTATGTCCTTGAAGGTAGCCTCGGCCCATTCTATGGCCTCTTTCTCCCGCTTCTTGTCTTTAGCCATTTCATCATAGGCCGAGTCAAGATCAGGCTTAACAACGTGTGGACGGACTAACTCCTGCACGAACCTGCTTATCTTGCGGGGACCAATTGTTTTGTGCAGCCCCTCGTAGACTTCTTCATCAATGGTTATGGTCAGCTTTTTCTGCATCACATACCTCCTTATACGTGTACTATACGTGTAGTACTGGGCGATGTCAATAGTTAACCTGACCAACGCAAGAGTGGTTACACTTAATCCTTCTCGGGTAATAACGTGGTTAGAACACCGGTAGCATTTAATCGGGCTAATCCTGGCATAAAGATACTACTATCAGTTCCAGTGTGATACTAACAATCTATTTAGCCCCGTGTCCCCTTTCACTTTGTTCACTGTACCATTGCCGAACACCGAATTAAACTTCTCCAGGGCAATCTTTGATTCCCAGTCACAGGATTCAAGCATTATATAATATTCCAGAATCTATGATTTTTAATGCTATATGAAGGGAATGGCTTAATTGTGGTGTGCTGAGAAGACTAGCGAGTCAACGGATTGGACTTTTATAGCAACACGGGTAACGTGTGGTTACGCTTATCAAAAACTCACAATTTTTAAAGCACGCTCGGAGAGCGTCCCCTATCGCAAACCGCTTCAGAATCGTCTGAGTTGAGTTGTAAATTTGGGCCAATATCTCAAGGGTAAGCTCGCGATCACGCATAGACTGCCTCATTATCTATCCTTTGTTTGAGGAACCGATTCATCTTTTCACGATAGCTTACGATGTCAAGCTGTTGGTTGAGTTGGTCTTCCAAATCCAGTTTGATGCCTATTAGGTCGAACAAGTCCTGTGTTTTCAGCTCAACGACAACATCGATATCGCTTTGCTCGCGCATGCTGTCCCGGGCCGCAGAACCAAAAAGACCGATCCTTATGATATTGTATTTATGCTGGTTCATGTCCTTGAACTGCTTTAACGACAGGATTATCTCATCTCTTTTCATTGTACTTTCCCCTACGCTAGTTCCCTCCCATCGGTTGTCGAAAACATTCTATACCCGCCTATTCTCTCTTTCAATCCTTCTTGAAAAAATATGGGATGAGTATACAAAAGATATGTGTAAAATTGAAGCCGGTAAGTAATTTCAGGTGATGGCACGTTACTCCAGGTTTCAAATCCCACGATTTCTATGGGGTATTGTTCTCTTATTACAGGTTTCGCTAGGGTTGTGATCTCCAAACCTCTACCCCGTCACTATTATTGCGGACTGTTTGGATAAGTAAATCACCTTGCAGGTCTCCGGCTGGTGGCAGAGGAATGCAAACCAATCATTATCCGTGACGCCAATAGAGTCATACGGACTTGCTCGTGGCACGACATCCCGGCCTTAATACAGTCCACAAAAAGTCGGAGCAAAGCCCTTCATTTTGTATTGCACTCAATGCTTACTGAACTAACACGAGTCAACAGCAGACCCCTTTATGACACTCTCCTTTCCGTCTTGCAAGGTAGCTCTCCAGACCAGCCAGTGTTATTGTGCTCACTATATCATCCCCGAACACTGAATTGAACTTCTCCAAGGCAATTCGTAACCCCAGTCGTAGAATTCCAGCATTTCCTAAAATCGATCCACAGATCAAAACTACTTAATATTTATCCAAAATATTATAGTATGGTGATATTCAGACGATTTTGGTATAATTTATAAATTTGTGTGAAATGGCACAAAAAGAAGAGTCTGCTCAATATATAATGTTCGGTATGATAATTGCTAACAAGAGGGTAGATACCGTGAAAATGCCCGCTCTTGAGAAAAACATCCTCAAGTATCGTGCGCTCGAGATGATGATTATTCTCTTTCACGCTGAAAGCCTAAAGCGGTTTATAATTGATTCGATATGCGCAACAGACAATTTACATCAAAAACTTGATAAACGTCCACAGAGACTACCTATCGGAACGAAGAAACTGCTGAAGAAAGCATTCGAGATTTTAGTTCAGGATCGGATATTGACACAGGAAGAAAGCGACGAAATGCAGGACTTAATCGCTTATCGCGATGACATTGCCCATAGAATTCATCAACTCACAGCGGATATAATTCATCCTGAAAGAACCAGGGATCGCTTGATGCAATTGGAGTTCAAATATAGATATGACGCCCTCGGAAAGTTCGAACATTACCGATCTAAGATTGAGAGAGGACTTCAGTCTCGTTACATCCTTTCTGTTTCATTGGACAGCGCGTTTTTTGAGAATGCAGAACAAACGTACAAAGAGGAACTAAGGCGTTTGCACAAGAAAATTACTCGACAATTCGAAATCCGGAAGCGCCAGATTGAAAGCCAATAAGCCAGCGCTTAGATCGAAAAGAGAAGATATCGCCGAACCAGGGCATTCGCTCTGATCCCAAAATCTCGCTGCTTTTAGTCCTTGTGATGCCCCTGGTTGGCTAGGAGGATTATGATAGATGGCGTTTGAGAAAGGCAATCCATTCGTAGGGTTCTCTCTCGGATTCACTGCATCACCACGCAAAGACTTTGGTGTCTTCGCCACAGGCTACCACCATGCAGCACAGCAACTTTCGGAGACACTCCTCGCGAAACTTCACTTCCCAGACTATGAGGCCTATCCGGTGGTTTTCCTTTACCGCCATGCTCTTGAGCTGAGTCTCAAGAACATTATCTACAAAGCTGCGTTGCTATCTGCGTTCCGACGGATGGATGACATCGACTCAAAGCTTTACAAGCAACACAAATTGCCGCCCCTCGCCACCAGGGCACGTCATATCCTGCTCAAATTATTCCCAAAAGATCTCGATCTCAAATTGATCGCAGATGATTTGCTTGATGTCGCCCGAGAGATATCAGTAATAGATGACAGCTCCTACGTTTACCGCTACCCTATCCGCCCGGACGGAAGCCCCTCAGTAGCCCGTACACAAACAGTCAATCTTGTCGACCTCTCCTCCAGAATGAATAGCATTCTTAATCAACTTGAGGTAATCGACTTCGGGCTGAATCTCGAAACGGAGATGGCCCAAGATATATACGAAATCGTTGAAAGTATCACGGCGGAAGACGAAGATGAACAATCGAGTTGGGGGGAGCTTCTAACTCCCCCTTCCCATACTACTCCCGATAAATCGGGATCTATGACGTAACATACTAGTCTGCACTTGGCGGTTCACGAAGATAATCGGGCTGTAGCCGGATAAAGATATATCCCGTCAAATTATAAATATATAATATAAAAGTTTTTCTAATTATGGCATTTTAAGCAAAAAGGAGAGCTAAGCCCCAGTTGAAGAATGCTAGTTGAACATATCACAGGGGCTATCCTATCGTCGAATCCACGAAAAGAAAAGCAAGGTTTTCTGCTTCCACAAAAATAAAAGATATGGAAAAGCGTAAATCCCGCATACAAGCATATGATGTTACGTATGAACTCCATTCCCTGGGTTGGAAAGCTTTCCAAGATCTCTGTGCAACTATTATCAGCGAGGTACTAGGGCAAACCGTACAAGTGTTTCTACCTTCCCGAGACGGCGGCAGGGATGGGGCATTCCATGGATTATGGAATCCCGAGGAAGGTACGGGACTAAAGGGCTCCTTCACAGTTCAATGCAAGTTTACAAGTAAGAGAGATAAGTCCCTTTCTCTGACCCAATTAGCTGACGAACTCGACAAAGCTCGCCTGCTCGCTTCCCGTGATCTTGCCAAAAATTACATAATCATGTCCAACTATCAGGTCTCCGGCACTGCCGAGGAAAAGATTCGACAAGCCTTCCTCGAAATAGATGGGATTAGCTCTTTCTTATTGCTAGGGAGGGAGTGGATCACATTTAAGATTCGCGAATCTCCTAGACTCCGCATGCTTGTGCCAAGAGTATACGGTTTAGGTGATCTCAGTCAAATTTTAGATGAACGAGCCTACATCCAGGCCGAAGAAATCCTCAGCTCGATGCGCCAAGATTTGGCTAAGTTTGTATTGACTAATCCGCATCGACGAAGCGCTGAGGCCCTTGTGAAGCATGGATTTGTTCTTCTTTTAGGGGAGCCAGCGTCAGGCAAGTCGATTATAGCTGCAAGTCTTGCTATCGGAGCGATAGACCTTTGGGGCTGTGCTACCCTTAAGATACGGAATGCGGATGATTTCATGCGTCATTGGAATCCGAATGAGCCGCGACAGTTTTTCTGGGTTGATGATGCATTTGGCACAACTCAATATCAGCGCGACGCTTCCAACGATTGGAACCGAATTTTTCCCGCCATGCACGGAGCAATAAGAAAGGGCGCACGCGTTATATTTACATCCCGTGACTACATCTTCCGAGCGGCACAGGCTGATCTCAAAGCGTATGCTTTTCCACTTCTAAACGAATCACAGGTTGTGATTAATGTTCAGGAACTAACTAAGTCTGAGAAGGAGCAAATTCTCTATAATCATATTAAGTTAGGCAATCAGCCAGTTCAGTTTCGAACTCGTATCAAGCCATTATTGCCTGAAGTGGCAGACAGTCCTCATTTCTTGCCAGAGATTGCACGTCGTCTCGGGGACTCTCTTTTTACAAAAAATCTAAACATTAACCGTGATTCAATTATGCAATTTGTCGAACAACCATTAGCCTTCTTGTTAGAGATAGTCCGAACTCTAGACAGCGAGAGCAGAGCAGCCCTTGCCCTTATCTTCATGGCCGGAGGGTTTCTGGAAAGCCCGATTGTACTAACGAATGAGGGTGCACAAACCCTGTGTTTGCTTGGAGGAACCGAAGCGGGTGTACGGCAGGCTCTTACTGCCCTTGATGGCAGCCTTGTAAAGTTAGTGCAGGCGGGAGGGACAAGATGCTGGACCTTTAAACATCCAACTGTCGGGGATGCGTTTGCATCGCTAATCGCGGAAAATCCTGAACTTCTCGATATCTATTTGGCGGGCACACCCACACAAAAGCTTCTACAAGAAATAACATGTGGTGACATGGGGATAGAAGGAGCCAGAGTAATTATACCGGCCAATCGCTATGAAGCATTGATCGAGAGACTAAATACGATCGATAGTCGCAGCAAGCTTTACAATTTTCTTGCTTGGCGCTGTGATAGGCTTTTTCTGGAACAGTTTCTAAGGCGCCATCAATATATTCAGCAGGATATTTGTTCTCCGGGATCGTATCTCCATGCGTATGCAAAGGTATTTTTACTCGCTCGATTGCATGAACTTGACCTGCTTCATGAGGATTATCGAATTCAATTTGTCGAGAAAGTTCAGCATCTAGCAGTGGAAACACCAGATGCGGATTTTCTTAGTATTCCCAAAATTCGAGCCGTGTTCAAGGAATCTGAAATTGACGAAATTCTCAAAGCAGTACGTTATAAGCTGCTTCCCAATATCTCTGCAGAGATCGAAAATTGGGAATTTAATTATGAACCCTCTAACTCTGAAGATCCAGAGGGCTATTTTGAAACTTTAAAAGAGTCCCTTCTTACTTTCAAAAAAGAGTTAAAGGATGATGTTGAAGGAAAATTGCTCATAGAAGATGCACTCAAGGAAATTGAGAATACAATTGAAAGTTTGATTGAGACATATTTTGAACCGGAACCTGATTATGATGATTATGGCTATAGTTCTAGCAGTTCCAAGTCAAGCAGTGGGGATCGAAGTATATTCGACGATGTTGATCAGTAGTTCTAGGAGCGTTCCTGGCAAATGTAGACACCATACAGGTTAATCTTTAAGCTGTTTAAGCTGACAAGTTCACAGTTTGCTATTCAGCAGCAGCCTAGGAGGCGAGGACCACACCATTAATGGTTTAGGGCGATGATTGACATTATAAACCTTTCGTCTCCGAAACGCTTTCCATTACTCCAACAAAGCTTGCGGATAGTGGATGCCTTAATCGCACTGGCGTTCATTCTTTACCTATCGACGGATGAAGACACAGTCCTCACAGAAGTGGGACTCCATAACTGATCTGAAATTGCCAACTTTCGGTTAGGCTCCCTAAGATTCTTTACAGTAAAGAAAAAGTTGGAGGGCATATGCCGATCACCAAGATTAGCCCAAAACACCAAATCACCATCCCTAAGGAAGCATTTGAGAGACTTCGCTTAGAGGTAGGGGAAGAAACTTATCTCCAAGGATCAGGCCTGGTTCTGGACAAAGGAGTGGCAAGAAAAAGAGAAAGAGGCTGATGAGGCTATCGCCAAGGGGGAAATATCGGAGCCTTTCGAGAGCGCTGAGGAGTTAATTAATCAATGTCAATATGTCAATTTTCTAACCACGAAATGTATCAGGTAAAAGGCGTGGAAGGCAAAAGAATGGGCTTGACAATTAAAAGGCAGCTTGTCTATGTAGTAGCCTGGTGCCGCAGCTTTAAGCAGCCATGCCTCTGTTTTGCGTAACGTTATTGTGGTGAGGGATATGGACGAGGTGTTCATGGAGCATGAACTGAAAGATGAGCTTATTGGTGAGATGAAACGGGTTGGCGCGTACGATGTCAGGGTCGCTGATCCGCACAAGGGATTCGAGCATGCGCCAAAGGGGAGGCACCCCATCGAGATCATGCCGGATTGCAGATCAGTGGTTACATTTGTGATACCCCGAGCCGATATCTCCGACTGCTTCTACGTCGGAGTTCGTCGTTCCCAAACACAAGCCCCTGACCGCTGGACAAGGCGTCTCCAAACTCGGGATGTCGACATGTACCTGGGCCACAGACTTACGTCTCTCTTCAGCGGCTATGTGATCCTAAAAGCCGTTTCTTTTCTCAGCGAAAAGGGCTTCAAGGCTGTGGAGAGGTGGGACAAGATTCGCCCAGGTCAGCCCCAGCTCCCAGAGAAGCTGTGCGCATATGAGGCTGGATTGGGGGTCTACGGTCGTTCTGGGGTGATACTTCACCCCGAACTCGGCAATAGAATCGTAATTGGATCGCTCCTGACTGACGCGCGTCTTGAGCCAGACGATAAACTCGAGTCCTTTGAACCCTGCACCGGTTGTGAAGCCTGTATTCGTGCGTGCCCTGCAGGCGCTTACGGCGAAGACGGCTCTTACCACGGAGTCTGGTCAAGAGAAAAGTGCCAGGCCAAGAGAGCGGAGCTGATGAAAGCGGGCCACTCCATGTGCAACCTTTGCTGGTACATCTGCCCTGCTGGCAGTTACAGCCATGAAGATTTGTTTGTGATGGGAATTGGGCGGAAAAGTGCTTGGTCAAGGCTTGCAAATTGGATCGACAGCGTACGCGAAAAGACAGGACTCGACGTTACGCCCGGCACCCTTAAACAAAAACAAACCTCGCCATCAATCGTATAGTATGTCCCGGGAGACTGCTCGGGAATCATTACCCCGCGGCGAGCAAGGCGGCATAGGGTGAAGGGAGGGAAAGAAGCTCAGGATTACGGCCTGATATCGAGAAAGCACTGACATTCAGGAGAAAGAGCGGAGGGTATTTCTCATGAAAGAGGAGCGTTTACAAACCGATCTTTTGATCA
>CAZJXD010000037.1:0-30912 GCA_964549945.1 uncultured Desulfobacteraceae bacterium
AGAAGCAATGAGCCAACTGGGCAAGCGATACCGATGTACGGAATGCGGCACTGAGGTACTCTGTACCAAGGCAGGTGACGGCACTCCCGTGTGTTGCGACAAGGAGATGGAGGTTCAGGAGCCTAGGCCCTTGCCCTCCTCCGACTAATCACATAACGCTGAATAGTTAGCCCAATAATCTTGGGAGACATGGAGGGCCTTTGTCTGTTAGAATAGCCATGGTATGAGGGCTGTGAAGCCATATGATAGGTATGTAGATGCCAATGAGCTCAGGCTTCATTACCTTGAGTGGGGGCATAAGCAGGGCCAACCGATGGTGCTGCTTCACGGTTTTCTCGCCCATGCCCATGTGTGGGATGAAATCGCTTCAGCCTTTAAAGACCGATATCGTGTGCTGGCATTAGACCAGAGGGGCCATGGACAGAGCGACTGGTCACAAGAGGCAGCGTATACCATTGATGATCATTTTTCCGATATTGATGCGTTCATTACGGCCCTCGAATTGAGGGACGTGATTCTGATCGGTCATTCAATGGGAGGTCGAAATGCCCTTTTGTATACCGCGTGCAAGCCTTCCGCAGTTGTGCGGCTCATCCTTGTAGACGCACGGCCCGATGATACGCCACAATCCTCTCAGGCACTCAAGGCTCTCCTCGTCAATCTCCCACCCAAAGCAAGTTCACTCGATGAGGTCACACAGGCACTCCAGAGTCTATATCCCTACCTTTCAAAGCAATACTGCAAACATATAGCGCGCTACGGGTACAAACAGGAGGATGACGGCACACTCATACCCTGGTATGATACGCGTATGAGTGTGCAGTGTGAACGGATGAACTATGCAACAGAGGGGCTCTGGCCTTATCTGCTTGGCATAGCCTGCCCCACTCTTATCGTCCGCGGAAAAGAGAGCCCTTTCTTGTCAAAGGAAGTTGCCCAGAGGATGTGCGAGCTAATCCCCCTAGCACTGGCGCGAGAGATAGCCCGCGCCACCCACATGCCTGCACAAGAGAATCCTGTGGTGTTTCAAAGGGTTGTCTCAGATTTCCTCAATAGCAAACTATAGCGATATTGGCTCTTAAATCCAAGGATGACTACTCGGGTAGATAGACTGAAGGTGGAAGGCTTTTAGGGATAAATCATGCCTGCCTGGGCGTCACACGCAGACAGGCGCGATCATCCGCCAGCTTTTTGGCTGATTGATCCCTGATTGAACTGAAGATGCTCGAAACCGAGAAGGTCTTGAATGGTCTGATTCGATCGTTACAAAAGGATTAAACTTCAGTCTTCAGCCTATCAACCTGAAGAATTTCATCAAAGAAATCTAACTTGACTGAGGGAGCTTCCCATGTCTTTTGATCTTGAGCAAGAGGCCTTGCTCGCCTCGGGCCTGCAAGAAGCCAGGCTTATCGGGGAGTACAAGGGGAGGCTTGAACGGCTTTACCGCGAGTTTTGCCGTGAGATGAAGCCATCTCCCGATTACGTGATGGTTGCACGGACGCTTTTCAACTGGCTGTGGGCACAGAAACCTTCCCGCCATGAGCTTGGCGGTTCTTGCCGGCTCAATGAGGTAATCGATTACCAGTTGAGCAAAGAGGGCGAAGCGGTGGGCAACTGTCTGGGACTCACCCTGCTGTACAACTGCCTTCTCAGGAGAGCAGGTATAGTGGCAGGTGCTGTGCATCTGGAAAATGCCTTTGAAAGAGGCCCCCACGTGCTCAGCACCCTTCTGATAGGGGATTCCATCATCGATATTGAAAATAGTCTATCCCAGGGCTTCGATTACAAAGAGCACCTGAACAATCCATCGAGGCACATGTGGGGCGATCGGGAGCTGGTTGCCGATATATACCTGAGCCGGGGCAATGACCACTTTGAGCTGGGCAACTATGACCAGGCACTCGCAAGCTATGAGATGGCCATGAGCTTGAACCCCCGCTACGAAAGAGCGGTTCTGAATAAAGCTATTGTGCTGGACAGGATAAAAAAGGGGAATGACAAGAGTTGAGCTCAAGATACCACGGCTTTTCAAACAGCATTCCTAAGGTAAATCAGATGACCGAAAGGGGTGAGAAGGAAAGCTTTCTGAGTGGAATAAAGGTCCTGGACCTTGCTGATGAGAAGGCGAGCTTTTGCTCAAAAGTCCTGGCCGACATGGGGGCATACGTCATCAAGGTAGAACCACCAGGTGGTGATTCCTCTCGAGACATAGGTCCCTTTTTCGATGATATCCCTCACCCGGAGAAGAGCCTATTCTTCTGGTACCACAACACCAACAAGCGTGGCATAACCCTCAATCTGGAACACAACGCTGGCAGAGATATTTTTTGCAAGCTCCTGAAGAACGTGGATGTCGTGGTGGAAACGTTTGCCCCTGGATACCTCAGGGATCTCGAACTGGATTTCGAATCACTATGCAGTATAAATCCCAGAGTCATCCTCGTCTCAGTCACCGGCTACGGACAGGATGGTCCCAGAAGAAATCTTCCATCCTGTGACCTGATAGCCTCGGCCATGGGCGGCCAGATGTATGTTTCCGGCGCTCCCTCAACACCTCCCCTCAAACCGTTCGGGGAGCAATCGTACTATACCGCTTCTCTGATCGCAGTGATCGGCATTCTTTTGGCTCTCCGGAAAAGAAGGCGTACTGGAAAGGGAGAGCATGTCGACATTTCCCTGCAAGAGGCAGTGATCTCGACCCTGGAGCACGTCATGGTCCGCTACTTTCATGATCACATGATACCCGAACGATCAGGCGGTCTCTATTGGAATCGCGAGTTCTGCATCGTGCCGTGCAAAAATGGCTTCATGCTTATAAGCCTTTTTCTGCAATGGGAGACCTTTGTGGAGTGGCTCAACAGTGAGGGCATGGCAGATGACTTGATGGATGAGAAATGGAAAAATGAAGAATATCGCCTCCAACACCTCGATCATATTGTTAAAGTAGTGAAACGATGGACTCAAATCCACACAAAAGAAGAGCTCTTCGAGATGGGTCAGGTTATGGGTTTCCCATGGGCACCGGTTTCCTCCCCAAGTGAGGTTATCGAGAGCCCCCAGCTCAAAGCACGTGGGTTTTTTGCACCCATAGATCACCCTGAGCTTGGTACGGTTATTCACTATCCTGGCCTACCCTATCAATGCACCCCCCCAATGGCAATGAAACGGAGGCGCGCGCCATTGATAGGGGAGGATAACGCTCCTGTTTTTCAAGGGGAACTAGGCCTTTCGGAGAAGGAAATCCAAAGGCTTGCTCGTAGTAGGACTATTTGATGGAGTATGCCGTGAATACCAAGATTCTGAGTGGTCTAAGGGTCTTGGATTTTACCAGGGTACTGGCAGGTCCCTATGCCACGAGGATACTCGCTGATTTTGGGGCTGAGGTCATCAAGATCCAATCGAACAAGACGGCAACGGGCGCCGAGGTAAACACTTCGGCATACTTCAGTGCCTGGAATCGGAACAAACGGAGTATCACCCTTGATCTGGATTACCTTGAGGCACGGGAACTGTTCCTGAAACTGACCGCAATCAGCGACATCGTGATCGAGAACTTCTCACCCCGGGTCATGGCAAACTGGGGGTTGCAGTATCAAAGCCTCACAGCGGTCAACCCTGAACTCATCATGGTCAGCATGTCGGCTATGGGACAGACTGGTCCCTGGAAGGACTCAGTTGCCTTCGGGCCAACCATTCAGGCGCTCTCAGGGTTGACGTATCTTACGTCATTCAGCAAGGATGCCCCTTTGGGCCCCGGTTACGCCTATGGGGATATCGCGGCCGGCCTCTATGCGGCAATCGCAATCCTAGCAGCCCTTGAACACCGTGACAGGGATGGGAACGGCCAGTACATCGATCTCTCGGAATACGAAGCACTGAGCGGGCTGATGGGGCCCACCCTGATGGATATTGTCATTAACCAAAGAGAGGTTGTGCCCCAGGGAAACAGGCCCCATTATCTGCCGGCCGCACCGCACGGATGCTATCGGTGCTCAGGTAAAGACAACTGGTGCGCCATTGCCGTTTTCACCGATGACGAATGGCAGGCACTCAAGAGGGTTATGGGAAACCCGGAGTGGGCTGAGCAGGAGCGGTTTTCCGAACAATCTAGTCGTCAGAGACACGCCCTAGAGCTCGATGCGTTGCTGGAGCAATGGACGGCGAAACACGATCCGAAAGAGGTGATGCAGATCCTCCAGGAAGCCGGGGTTCCGGCAGGGGTCGTACAGAGTGCTGAAGACCTGGCACAAGACCCACACCTGAACGCACGGGGATACTTCGTTCGCTCTGAACGTACAGGCCGTGGGCTCTCTATGGCAGACGCATTTCCCGCCACATTCACCGGCACAAAAACTCCTCGCTGGAAGGCCGCGCCGCTCCTGGGGGAAGGTAATCACTACGTCTTTATTGAGTTGCTTGGGTTGGAAGAAGGCGAGCTGAGCTCATACGTGGAAAGAGGCATCATCAGCTAAACCGTTTCTATCCCATACCACTTCACCGTTGAGGATTGTCATCTCCACCTGTATATCCTTTATTTCCTCGATGGGAACCTTGGTAGGATCGTCGCTCAACACGACGAGATCGGCTAACTTGCCCGGCGTGATCGATCCTTTGCTGTTCTCCTCGAAGGTCGCATTCGCAGCATATTCAGTATACATACGCAAGGCCTCCAGCGGACTTATACCCTCTTTTACCCCGAGGACTTCTCCCGTCTCAGATATCCGGGTAATGGCTGAGTACATCCCGATCATAGGGTCTGGTGGTGCTACAGGGCAATCCGAACCGGCCGCAACATGAACGCCATTTTCAATAAGGGTCCTTATGGGATAGAGGTGCTTCAGTTGGGAATTCGGAACGGTTTTGAGATACCGATCGCCGCTATAGTGGATGAACGGTGGTTGGGTGACGACCATAACCCCCAGTGAAGCCAGCCGCAGGGCTAACGAGGGAGGGCATACCGAACAATGCTCGATGCGATGCCTATGGTCCGATCTCGGCAACCTTTGAAGGGCGAACTCGATCGCATTGCATGCGGCTTCGATTGCCGGCTCTTCAATGGCATGGATAACTGCTTGCAGGCCGGCTTGGTGAACCGCACATACCAGCTCGTTTAACTCTTCCTGGCTTGGGTGTAACCTGCCAGTCGCTTCATCCACCATAATCTTCACACCACCGAGGCTGAGCTGGTTTTCATCTACCTGGTGAGGATAATCACCTTTCCTAAATCCCTTGAAGGCACCGACACCTAGCATCATGGCAACCCGAGGCCTCAGATAACCATGGGCCTTCCACCGTTGGAATTGCTCCCAGCGAGTACTATCATTACGAGATGAGGCGTCCTGGACAGAGGTAATGCCAAGAGAGAGTAACTCGCGATTGGCCATCTTTATGCCGCGATCTAATTGACCGCTATCCAGAGGTGGGACCGATTTCGAAAGGAAATCGCCCATACCAAAGAGCAATCCCGTCGGCTCCCCTGTGGCGATACTCCGCTCGATGAGTCCGCCTTCCGGGTCCGGCGTTTCATGAGTGATACCCGTCAACTTTAAAGCCAGGCTATTTAGGACATGGGCGTGTCCGGAGCGATGGGTTAACCTTATCGGGTGAACCGAGCTGACTAGGTCCAAATCCCATCGGGTGGGATGACGGTTCTCTTTCAGGTAGAATTCATTATACCCTCTGCATCGTATCCAGGTCCCCTGCGGTTTGTTCCGGGATGATTCTCTGATTCTGCCTTGGATATCCGAGATCGATCGGATGCCATTATGAGGCTCCAGGTTAATGCTTACCAGGCTCTCGGCAAATGAAGCAAGGTGCATATGGGCATCAATAAAACCCGGTATAACGGTCTTTCCCCCGCAATCGATTATCTCCTCCTCGCCCTCTTTGAGTTTCTCCAAGTCCTCATTATGGCCAACGCTTCGTATCTTTCCGTTACCGAGAACCACAAGTTGTGCATGTGGGTATAGAGGGTCTAGTGTAAGGATGCGTGCATTCGTCAAAATCAAGTTTGGAAGCCCGGACACGGTCATGGTATCTATCCTGATCCTCAAAGAAATGATTGGATATACTCCTGTATTTCCCGGCGTCCCCTGAAGATCCCGAAGTGGCCCTCGCAGAGGATATCGATATCGAGCGTGAGGAGAAATCGCAAGGAGTTGAGGTAGTCTTCCCGGTTGGACAGAAGGCTCGGATCGAGAGGGCCGTGAACATCCTGGCCGAATAGTATCCGCGTGCCCTCTGATTCTGCGAGATACACGACCGAACCCGGAGAGTGACCCGGGGTATGAATGGATCGGACAGTCCTTAGGCCGAGCGAAAATGATTCCTCCTTTCCGGTGATCTTGTGATCTACCGTGAAGGGATGCATCTCAGCACCGTACCATCGAGCCCCGGCCACCTCGCTATCGCCCCCCTCCAGATAGATGGCATCCAGCTCGTGCGCCACAATCTTACACCCGAACTCATCCTGCGCCCTTCGGGCTCCTCCTGTGTGGTCATAGTGGCAATGCGTGAGGAAGAGGTATTCGATCTGGGAGGTGGAAACACCGCACTTCTCGATATTGAGGACGAGCCGATCGTGGGCCTCGCCCGTGCCGGCATCGATCAGGGCGGCCTGTTTGTCAAAACAAATCAGGTATATAGCAGCATCCTCAACCGCCGTTAAACTCCCCCCACCGACCTGCCATACTCCCTCTGTGATCTTCATAGGTATAATCCCCCAACAAATGCATCCAATAGTTCCACAAATAGATGGTGCGAAGAACCCGTACAGGTTACTTATACCATGAATTACGTGGCAGGGTACAGGGCGAGAGAGAAAACCTGCATACTATGGAGGGAGGATCACAAGCACAGAGATAGGGCATTCATTGAAGAAGCGGTAGCGGGTATCGAGATTACATGGAGCGTATCTCCTGTCTCATGAATACCGCATAGGAAACACCGAAGAATATAAAGGTAATGGCGATCAAGGAGATGATATGCGGGATCACTACGTAGATGCTCTGAGAGAGGGACAGCGGACGTTGGAATCGTGCCGAGGAAAGCCTCTCAATGGGCCCCATGAGCACCAGGGATTGGGTCGTCTTCCTCATGGGATCGATGATAATGGAGGTGGAATCATTGTAGAGCTGCATGGGCGAGGCAAGGGAGATATCCCTCTCAATCCGTATCTTCTTCATGAACAATTCAGGATCCTCAGTCCTGGCATTTGGCACCAACGCATTCGCCACCACGCTGGCGCCCATGGACACGAAAAACGAGAAGAATATCCATAATGCTAACGTTGCCAGGGCTGAGGTGGCAATACCCCGAAACAGGATTGAGAATAGGATGCTGATGCCCAACCAGAAAGAGATATAGAAGACGCTGATAATCAGGTAGATGAACAGGCGCCACACCTCCTCAACGCCGGGCACCACCCCGATCACCTTGAGCCCCAGGCCCGTAACCACGAGGAGGATCGAGGCCAGCATGATGAAGATCGTAATCACGCCCGAGAGGAACTTGCCGTTAATGATAGCGTCCCGATAGATGGGCTGTGAGGCCAACTTGCTCAATGTCCCGCTCGTTCGCTCCCTGTTGATCGAATCGAAGCCCAGCACCAGCCCGATGAGGGGACCGAAAAAGGCCACGAACTGCACCAGGGAGAAGAGCGGCCCTGTGGAAGTGAAGAGCATCAGGAACACGAACTCGGGCTTGGCCACACCACTCAGCTCCTCCCTTAGGCCCGTTCCCACCATATAGGTGGTGATCAGGCTGACCATGGCGATCAGGGCGAAGAGGATGATGAATCGATAGCTGCTGAAGTGATCGGCGAGTTCCTTTCTCACGATAGCGGCGATACCGGTCATGCGGACACCTCCCGGAAGTATTTCATGTAGATGTCGTCGAGGGAGATCTCCTTGTCATCCACCCCGAACTTCTCCTTGGCCAAGGTCTCTATTGGCCCCAGGGCAATCATACGCCCGTTGATCATGATCCCGATTCGATCGGCGATCTTCTGCACCTGCTTGAGGTCGTGGGAGGAGAGAAGCACGGTGATGTTGCTGTCCGTACTCAGGGATTGAATATGCTCGATGATCCTAGTGGTGCCGTCGGGATCAAGCCCCAAGGTGGGCTCATCCAGGAACGCGATTCTCGGCTCTTTTATCAGGATCTCGGCGATGCCCAGCCGCTGCCTCATTCCCCTCGAGTAGGCGCTCACCTTCTTCCCCGCTTCCTCGTTGAGCCCGACTCTGTCAAGGGCTTCTCCTATCTTCTCCGAGCTGACGGAATCGGGGATGCGGTTGAGCCTCGCGATGAACCGGAGGTTTTCTCTGGCGTTCATATCCTCATAGAAGCCAACGTTCTCCGGGATATAGCCCACGATCCTCTTGACCTTGATCGCCTCCCGGGTGGGATTGAACTCCGCCACCTTGGCCCACCCGGCCGAAGGCTCGGTGAGCCCAAGGAGCATGAGCAGGGTGGTGGTCTTGCCCGAGCCGTTGGGCCCGAGAAACCCGAATATCTCACCCTCTTCAATAGTGAAGCTCAGCTCATCAACGGCAACCTGGTCCCCGTACCTCTTGGTCAAGTTCTGCGTCTCAATGATTGGCGTTTGATTCATGCTACCTCCGTACCTGCTTCAAATTCAGCGGAATTTTAAGCAGACAGTGAAAAATGAAGACTGCAAAATACAAAAGTCAAAATTAGATAGAGGGAATACTAATGTTAAAGTACCTATTACTCTCCTCTGTATAGTGTGCATTTTTCAATCTGCATTTTGCAATGAATTGCTCGAAGTATTCACTGTTAAATTTCTCAAAGGGTACCTTGTGTCATAGGGAACGCACAATTTCGAGCAATGACCTACCTCCTGCCCAGGGTTACGAAGAGGCCGAAAAGGCCTATGATAACGAGCACGATGATCCCGATCCCGATCCATCCCCAGGCTGCCGAGGACTTGACCGTCACCCTCATCTCCAGGTCATCTGAGGTCTTTTCCCCCCGTATGTTCAGGCCAACGGCATAGTCCCCCACGAGGGCCTCCTCAGCGGGGGTAATGCTCACCTCCACCTGCTTGAGGTCTCCCGGGTCGACGTACTCAATCTTCTCGGGCTTGAAGTTCACCTTCCAGTTCTCCGGCTTTACCGATAAGAACTCGATGTTGGGGATGGTGGCGGAGCCGGTGTTCTTCACGTACACGGACAGGTTGCCCGGCTTGCCCTTTTCCGTCTCCAGGGATAAGAGACCGGTGGGAGTCCCTGCCTCCAGCTTATAGGTTCCCGTGATGATCACCTTCAACTCCGCCTCTGCCTTTGACTCCCCTGCGCCTATGGCAACGGGAATGAGATAGTCTCCCGCCTTGCAGAATCGATCGGGGGTGACCTCCACGTTCAGGCTCTTGCTCTCATTATCCTTGAGCCTCAGGCTCGAGATGTATTTATCCTCGTAGGGGGGCTTGAAGTTGGCCTGCCAATTCTTGGGGACTGTGGCATTCAGATTGAAGGTATTCTCCTTATCGGTCTTGTTCTTCAGCTCGATGGAGAACTCGAACTTCGCGTCGTTTGGCCCGCGCAGCACGGGATAAGAGGTGGTGAGCTCGATCTTCCCCTTCTCCTTTGCCTCTTCCTCTCTCATGGTAATCTTGAGCGTGTGGGATACCCTGAGCTTCCCGTCCTCGGTCCTGCCATTTACCGTGAAGGCATAGGTTCCCGGTTTGGTATCCTTTTCCGGCTCGGCAAAGAACTGCACGCTCTTATCGCTATCCTCGGGCACGTGAACCGAGCTGATGGAAAAGCTGTAGGTCTTGATCTTGGTCTTCCATCCGGCAGGAGGGGTGTGCGTGAAGTACACGTTCTCATCCCGCTTGCCCATGTTCTTCACCATGAGATCCACGGTCACGTCATCCCCCTTGTTGATGATGACCTCCGGGTACTCGAAGTTCATGGTGATTCCCCTCTCCGGTCGGGTATCTTCCTTCCCTTCTTCTTTCTCCTTTGCCATGGAGAAGGACGTGGTAAGACAAAGGGCTACGAGAATAGGCAGGATGAAAAGGGCTTTTTGTTTGGCTGGGTTTACTCTCATATGCTTCCTCCTCAATCTGTATTCAATTTGTTCATCTTAAATTAGAAATGAGGGCGTCGATGGTTTGCGCAATGCCAACCGCCCGAAACTTAGGCAAAAAAAATCTAAATGTCAATACGATATGCGAGGGTATAAGTAAAGGAATAATTGAAAAATCACGTGATGGAGAGCTTATCATACTTCTTTATGAAAGAAACCACCCATTCCTCAAAGGTCAGATAGGTGGCCGTGCTGATATCATAGCAAGGTTCAAGGGGCTTAAGATCCCCTTCGCGTCTCCTGCTTTCGGTATACTCCTCTAGAAGCTCCTTCAGCTCCTTCTTGGAAAGCCCGTATTCCTGGGCAAGCTCCTTTGTCCCCTGGGCATTTCTGTTCACCGCGGCCATCTTCCACAAGGCCTTGGCCCGAATATCCTGGACTTCCTCTCGTGGCAATCCCATGGATTCTGCCACCTGAGCGGCCCTCACGAAATGCCCTCGCTCGATTTCTGCCTGCAGCTCTTGCCCGCCCGCCTTCTCGCTCACAGCTCTGATACAAACAATTGGATACTTATTGCCTGGCCCGGGCAGGTCAATCCCCTACCCGGGCGAGAGATTTAGGTGTGGTTAATACATGTCTTCCGGAGGCATGGCAGGGGCAGCCATTTTACTCTCCTTCTTCGGCTTCTCCGCAACCATGGCCTCGGTTGTCAACAGGAGTCCTGCAACAGAGGATGCATTTTGCAGTGCCAATCTCGTTACCTTTGTGGCATCGATGACCCCCGATTTCATGAGATCCTCGTATTGGCCGGTTTCCGCGTTAAACCCGGTACTGCCTTCGCTCTCTTTCACACGCTGGACCACCACGGAGCCCTCAAAACCGGCGTTGTTGGCGATCTGCCTCATCGGCTCCTCGAGAGCACGTTTTACGATATCAACGCCGTGCCGCTCATCTCCCTCTAACTTCGTCTTCTCTAGCACTCCTAAGGCCCGCATAAAGGCCACGCCGCCACCCGGTACAATGCCCTCTTCAACGGCTGCCCGCGTCGAGTTGAGGGCGTCCTCAACCCGATCCTTTTTCTCCTTCAATTCCGCTTCGGTTGCCGCGCCCACACTAATGACAGCCACACCTCCGATAAGCTTGGCCAGCCGTTCCTGGAGCTTTTCACGGTCATAATCGCTTGTGGTATCCTCGATCTGAACCCTGATCTGCTTCACACGCCCTTCAAGGGCGTCGCGGCTGCCGGCGCCTTCCACAATCGTGGTGTTGTCCTTGTCGATGGTAACCCGTTTCGCGGTGCCAAGATCATTGAGGGTGACATTCTCCAGCTTTATGCCTAGATCCTCGCTGATCACCTGACCCCCTGTCAGGATCCCGATATCCTCCAACATGGCCTTACGCCTGTCCCCGAAGCCCGGCGCCTTGACCGCCGCACATTTCAGGGTTCCACGAAGCTTATTGACGACCAACGTCGCGAGGGCCTCGCCCTCCACATCCTCCGCAACGATTAACAGCGGCTTCCCCATCTTGGCAATCTGCTCCAGGATGGGCACCATATCCTTCATGGCGCTGATCTTCTTCTCGTGCAGCAGGATGTACGGTTCCTCAAGGTGGGCCTCCATCTTCTCGGCGTCTGTGACGAAATAGGGGCTCAGATATCCCCGGTCAAACTGCATTCCTTCCACGATCTCAAGGGTTGTCTCCATGCTCTTGGCTTCCTCCACGGTGATAACACCCTCCTTGCCCACCTTCTCCATTGCCTCTGAGATGATCTCTCCTATGGTGGGATCATTGTTCGCGGAAATGGTGCCGACCTGGGCTATTTCCTTCTTGTCCCTCGTGGGATTCGAGAGCTTTTTCAACTCCTCCACGACGATTTCGACGGCCTTCTCCACGCCCCGCTTTATGGCCATGGGATTCGCTCCTGCCGCTACCATCTTTGATCCCTCCCGATAGATGGCCTGAGCGAGTATGGTCGCCGTAGTGGTGCCATCGCCCGCAACATCCGATGTCTTTGACGCGACCTCCTTGACCATCTGGGCGCCCATGTTCTCGAACTTATCCTCAAGCTCGATCTCCTTAGCCACGGTCACGCCGTCCTTGGTGGTCTTTGGTGAGCCAAAGGATTTCTCGAGCAGCACGTTGCGGCCTCTCGGACCAAGGGTGCTCTTCACTGTGTTGGCCAGAATGTCCACGCCCTGCATCATCTTCTCTCTGGCCTCCATGCTATACTTGATCTCTTTACCTGGCATAGCTCAACACCTCCTTATCGATTATTGCACGATAGCGAGGATATCGTCCTCACGCATAATTAAGTGCTCCACGCCATCGATCACGATCTCGTTGCCCGAGTATTTGCCGAAAAGCACGCGATCCCCTTTCTTCACATCCAGGGGAAGCCTTTTTCCATCCTCATCCAGCTTTCCGGCACCAACGGCAATCACCTTCCCCTCCTGGGGCTTTTCCTTTGCGGAATCCGGAATAATGATTCCACCCGAGGTCTTCTCTTCCTCTTCAATCCTGATTACCAATACCCTGTCATGCAATGGTGTTACCTTCATCTCCAAACCTCCTTTTTTTAAAAGATCTAAGATATGGTTTTAGAAAAAAACTATGATACCTGTTTTCTTTGCAATAGAAATTGTGGCATATAATTGCATGGAAAGGTTCTAACTTACTGATATTGTTGATTTATGAAGAATTTGCAGAAACTATAATCACATTTTTAGAATTGTCAAGGTTGCCGTTCAATTTTTTGCTCGGCAACGGGGAAGCCCTTTCAGTCACAGAATCTCGAACTCGATAATGCTGCCTTCTACCTTCTCATGGCGCTCTTCGAACCATATCTCGCGAGCCTGGAGGGAAGCATCTGTGAGGTGCGATTTTCCCCCGGGTAGGTACGAACTGCACGGGCTAGCCAAACATATTTGAAATTCGCTTCAATCTTGAATCAACGTTGATCATTGTTTCCACGTCTCAGGTAATGCGGGTGTTCACGAGTGCAGCGTTCAGCGTTCAGAGTTCAGGGGGAGCAGGAGCCATGAAGGGAAGGGGTCTTTCCTGAACACTGAACCACTGAACACTTGCCCGCCATCGCGAACTCAGGCGAGGCGCGCGGGCCGAACACTCAAAATGTTTGACCCATTTAGTCAAGCAATCAGCATGTAAGGAGCTAATGGAGGTGATGGTGCGAGAGAAACTCGACGAGAGCGGCGGCGCTACCCTGGAATTGCTCGGTCCCGGGCGTGCATGCAGGGGAGCCAATCACCTTGAGATCAAACAGGGCCTTCTTCATGATCCGAACCGGGTTTTCTCGATAGATCCTCAATAGATCCTTGAGCAGTGTACCCAGCTTAAAGAGCCTGCCGGGGTCCTCGTCTTCCCGAATCCCCAAAGAGTACCTCGTAATGGCGCTCCATATTCCCGGCGCGAGATTTGCACCCATGGACACTATCCCACTCATACTCGGATGCTCGAGAAATCTGGTTTCATCACCATCATATACCCTGAAATCCGGCCTTCTGCGCAGGGACTTCTGGTAGTTATTCACCCGGGCAAGGGTGCCACAGAAAACCAGTCCTCTAATTCCCTCCATCCCTCCTAGCTCCTTGACGATACTCGTCCTTATGTTGGACCTCTTCAACGGTTTATCCAGGTGCTCGATCAGACCGGGGTTGTTGTAGAGCACAAAGGAGTTCCTGGCGAGGGATGTGAGCTCACTGTAGTGCTCGTAAAGCCCCCTGTTGCTATGGTAGTAGAGAGGAGAGTCAAGCCAAAAAACGTTCCCCCTGTGCTCATATGTGTTTAAGAGATCCTCCAGGGTCGAGAGGATCTTCTTGGTGCCTTCCGAGGATTCCCCGCTTATCCAGAAGAGGATTGGCCTCTCACCGCCGATCAATGCCATGGCATATTCGAGCAGCTCAACCTTATAATCGAGCCCAAGGGCTCTTCCCTCTCCAGCCCGGGGGCTGCCCAGCAGTACCCCATCGACATGGGGCAGAACCCTCTTCAACAGAGTATTCAGGCTTCTCTTGTCAATGCCTCCCCTATCGCAGAGGGGTGTGATGAGATCAACGATCAACCCCTTAGGGGGCCTACGTTCCTCCATCAGAACCTCTCTCCCCATCGCCCAAAAGCCCTGGTAAATGGATGAGACCCGCGAGCTTTCCCGCCTTATCCACGACAGGCAATACGGTAACGCCATCCTGTTCCATCAACTCAACCGCGTTGGCTACCCTCATCTGTTCACCGATCACCCTTGGAGGAGCTGACATGATCTCCGCCACCCTTGACGCCATTATATCCTCCATCTTTAAAAGTGAGCGCCTGATATCACTATCCGTGACAACGCCGAGCAACACACGAGCTTCATCCACCACGAGGCAGGCGCCAGCCCCCTTCTCCTCCATTTCAAAAAGGGCTTCTCTCACGGTTTGATCTCCCGAAACCAGCGGTATCAGATCCCCCCTCAACATAACCTCCCCCACCTCGCTCGAGAGCCTTGTTCCCAGACTACCGCCAGGGTGAAATCGCCTGAAGTCCTTCCTGTTAAAGCGTCTCCTCCTTAATAAAACCACCGCCAGTGCATCGCCCATGGCCAAGGCAGCGGTGGTACTGGTGGTAGGTGCAAGGCCCAGGGGGCACGCCTCCCTCTCCACCCCTACATCTATGGTGAGGTGGCTTTCCCTCGCGAGGGGCGATTCCCGATCCCCGCACAAGGCAATGAGTCTCGTGCCAATATCCTTTAGGGTAGGCACGATCCGGATCAACTCCTTTGTGTAGCCGCTGTTTGAAATAGCGATCACGATATCATCGGCGGCAACCATGCCGAGGTCACCATGTAAGGCCTCTGCCGGGTGGAGAAATTGCGATGGAGTGCCCGTGCTGTTGAGTGTGGCCGAGATCTTTCGGCCAATCAATCCCGATTTACCAATCCCGGTGAGAATGACCCGCCCCTTGCTCTGGAGGATCATGTCAACGGCTTGCTCAAATTCCAGGCCAATCCGCTCCACCAAATCGAGGATCCCTTGGGCCTCAATCTGTAGCACCTCTCTGGCCTGTCTGATTAGCCTCGTGCTCCTCTTCATCCGTCTGACTCATGTGGAAAAATGTTATCGGAGAATGCCCTTCACACTACCGACTCTCATTGAAGATCCGAAAGACGCGTTCCACCTGTTTCTTGGCAGAACCACTATTGCGTTCGATCACCTCCCTGGCCCTCCTCCCCAATCGCTCGGATTCCCCTGGATGATCCAAGAGCCATGCGGCCGTTTTCACCAGCTCCTCCCTATCCCGTACCACAAACCCCGCCCCCACGCCTTCCAACAGGGCCTTGGCCTCTAGAAAATCCTCCATTGAAGGGCCGTAGAGCACCGGTTTACCCCACACGGCTGCCTCAAGAGGGTTCTGCCCGCCAAGGGGTACGAGGCTCGCTCCGCAAAATAGTACCGTTCCTATGCTGTAGAGGCCGAAGAGTTCCCCAAAGGTATCCACAATAATAATATCGGCGGGCAGATCCCTTCGGCCAAGACCTTCCAGGCTGCTGCGCAGGCAATAATCAAGGTTAGATGACCGTAGAATTGCCTCAACGGCACCGCACCTCTCTATATGCCTCGGCGCGATGATCAATACCATCGTCGAATAGCGTTCACGAAGAATCAGGTACGCCTCGATGATGATCTCCTCCTCCCCCCCTCTGGTGCTCCCCGCGATAAAAACCGGCCTTTTCCCATCAACCCTGTAGGTGGCGCCAATCCTCCTCGAAAGCTCCGGACTGGCCTCCTTTCCCAAGGTGTCGTATTTCGCATTTCCGCCGATCACCACCCTCCGGGGATCTGCCCCTATGGATATGATCCGCCGAGCATCGCCGCTGCTTATCATGGAGAGAGACGTATAGGCGGAGAGCACGTCTCTCATCAAAAATCGTACGCGCTTGTAGTTATTGATCGATCTCAGGGAGATGCGCCCGTTTATGAGGAACGCGGGAATGCGCATCCGCTCGCAGGTCCACAGGAAATTCGGCCAGATCTCGGTCTCCAGGTTTATGAATAGATGGGGTGACGCCACCTTCAAAGCACGTCTCACGCACCACAATAGATCGATGGGGTTGTAGATAATGGTGGTATCCGGGGGCATGACGCTGAGCGCGGTCTGCCTGCCGCTCTTGGTGGTGGTGGAGAGGATAATGGAGACGTTGTTTCCCCTCTGCCTTATCGCCTCCATGATCACCTTGGCGAGTTTTACCTCGCCTATGGATACGGCATGAAGCCAAATCCGAAGCCCGCTCCCCTTCGGCCCGATGAGGTGAGCCGGCAAAAGCCCAAGCCTCTCCTTGAAGTGATGATCCACGAGGCCCTTGATAAGCAGAAAAAGGAACGCAAAGGGACCGAACACAAAAAATGAGAGTGTGACCGCTATATTATAGAAGAAGAACATCATCCACCTTGCACGCATCTTTGCCCTACTCTAATCAAAATAAGTATAGTAAAGTCAATCGAAAAAAACGCTTGTGCTCGGCAAGGCGTTAAACCGTCATTAAGAAGTATGCTCCTAAATTGCTGTGGCAAAAATGAGAGAATTATGGTACATGAATAACAAATACCTCGGTCTTCGACGCAAAGATAATTACCATAGTAAGAACAGAGAAAATCTTCAAGGGAGAAGGATATGTCCGGTCATTCAAAATGGCACTCCATAAAGCATAAAAAAGGAGCGGTTGATGCGAAAAGGGGTAAGGTGTTTACCAAGCTCATAAAGGAGATTACCGTTTCGACGAGGCTTGGCGGAAAAGATCCCGATTCCAACCCCAGGTTGAGGGTTGCCATAGCGGCTGCCAAGGCGGAAAACATGCCCAAGGATAACATCGACAGGGCGATAAAAAAGGGAACGGGTGAGTTGGAGGGGACGAGTTACGAGGAATTCACCTATGAGGGATATGGGCCTGGGGGAGTGGCGGTTTTGCTCGACGTGCTGACCGACAACAGGAATAGGGTGGTAGCAGATGTGAGGCATATCTTTGAGAGGGCCGGAGGCAACCTGGGGGAGGCGGGTTGCGTCTCATGGATGTTCTCCCAGAATGGCCTTATCCTATTTAAGAAAGATATGGTAGATGAGGAAAAGCTGTATGAGCTGGCCCTTGAGGCAGGAGCCGATGACATTCGAGAGGATGAGAAAGAGATCGAGGTGATTACCAAGCCTTCCTCCTTTGAAAGGGTGAAAGCCGCTTTTGATAATGTGGGGCTTACCTACGTGCTGGCAGAGATAACCATGATCCCCAAGTCAACGGTAAAGCTCGACGGCAAACACGCGCAACAGATGTTGAACCTCATGGAAGCCCTTGAGGATAACGAGGATGTGAACCACATATACGCCAACTTCGATATTCCCGATGAGGTGATGGAGTCTCTCAGCTAATGCTTGTCCTTGGGGTCGATCCCGGCTCTCTAAGCACAGGTTACGGCCTGGTTCAAAAGGCACACGATAGGCTGATCTATGTGGGGGGAGGAAAGATCTCGCCTCCTTCCTCGTTGCCCTTCAGTGAGAGGATCCATCACATCTTTGAGTGCCTCGTTGAAATCATCGATACATTTCAGCCTGAGGAAATGTCCATCGAGGATATCTTCTTTGCCAAAAACGTGAAGAGCGCTCTCAAGATCGGCCACGCAAGGGGAGCCATTCTGGTGGCAGCTACCCAATGTGGCCTCAAGGTTTTCGAGTATACTCCTCTCCAGATTAAGCAAGCGGTTGTTGGCTACGGAAGGGCAACAAAGGAACAGGTAAGGTCTATGGTCAGGCTCCTCCTTCAGCTCGACATTTCGCTGTCCTTCGATGCCTCTGACGCGCTGGCCATTGCCATATGCCACCACAACTGGGTCAGGATTGAGTAGGCGGATAGGGGAATGATAGCATATCTGAGCGGGACGCTGTTCAGCAAGAATCCTCAATCACTGGTAGTCGATATAAACGGGGTCGGCTATCAGATCTTCATTCCTTTATCCACGTTCT
This sequence comes from uncultured Desulfobacteraceae bacterium, assembly GCA_964549945.1. GTDB lineage: Bacteria > Desulfobacterota > DSM-4660 > Desulfatiglandales > B25-G16 > B25-G16. Next base: position 18,055 of record CAZJXD010000037.1, read on the forward strand.
ACCAACTCCCCGATGAAATGGAGAAGGTGAGCCTGCATGTGTATACCCATGTGCGGGAGGACACGCTTCAGCTGTTCGGCTTTCAAACGACGATGGAGAAGGAGATCTTTTTGCTCTTGATTTCCGTATCCGGTATTGGCCCAAAGGTTGCGCTGAACATACTCTCCGGAATGGGGTTTGAGGAGCTCCTCAGCGCCATCGTGAGGGCAGACTCCGAGAAGATCTCGAGCATTCCGGGCGTGGGCAAGAAGACATCCCAGAGGATAATCCTGGAGTTGAAGGAGAAGGCATCCAAGCTCGCCGGAGGAATCGAGGTAGCGCTTGAGCAGAAGGTAGAGATAAGGGATAAGGAAATCTACGAGGATGCCTTATCTGCCCTCATCAACCTCGGCTACCCAAGTAAGCCAGCAAAAAGGGCCATCGAGGTCGCCCTTCGCAAGGATCAGGAGATGAATATTGAGACGTTGCTCAAGGAGGCCCTGCGAAACCTGGCGCAATGAGATCCAAGGGGGCGCGACCAGTTCGTTGAAAAGAGGGAAAAGATCTATTAATGTAGCTGCACTATACGAATGACCATGGGTAAATAACGACTATGGAAGAAAGGATCACAGACCCAAAGCCCAAGGTGGATGACGGTTCTCTGGAGGCCAGTCTCAGGCCATCGAGTTTGGATGAGTTTATCGGGCAAGAGGATATCAAGAGAAACCTCAGGATCTTTATAGATGCCGCGAAGGGACGCTCAGAGGCCTTAGACCACGTCCTGTTTCACGGGAGCCCGGGCCTTGGAAAGACGACCCTCGCCCATATAATCGCGAATGAGCTCGGTGTCCATGTAAAAACAACCTCGGGGCCTGTGCTGGAGCGTGCAGGCGATCTCGCAGCCATCCTCACCTCGCTGGAGCCCAAGGACGTCCTTTTTATCGATGAGATACACAGGTTGAACCACGTGGTAGAGGAGATACTCTACCCCGCACTTGAGGATTTCAAGCTCGATATTATTATCGGCCAAGGCCCGTCAGCAAAGACCGTCAGGCTCTCCGTTCCCCCCTTCACCCTAATCGGCGCCACCACGAGAACGGGCCTGCTCACCCCTCCCCTTCGGGACAGGTTTGGGGTGATTCTGCGCATGGATTTCTATAAGCCCGAGGAACTCAGGGAAATCGTGTCTCGTTCCGCACTGTACCTCCGCACCGAGCTCGATAGCGAGGGTGCTCTCGAGATAGCAAAGAGATCCAGGGGGACTCCAAGGGTCGCGAATAGGCTGCTGAAGCGGGTGAGGGATTATGCCCAGATCGAGGCCGAAGGGGTGATCACGCGTTCCGTTGCGGCGAAGGCACTGAATATACTCGAGGTGGATGACAAGGGCCTGGACAAGATGGATCGTCAGATCATGCTCACGATTATCGAGAAGTTCGACGGAGGGCCCATAGGGGTAGATTCGCTATCCGCTGCCCTGTGCGAGGAAAAGGATACTTTGGAAGAGGTATACGAGCCATTCCTTATTCAAAGCGGCTATATTCACCGAACACCAAAGGGGAGAGTGGCGACCGACCTCGCCTACAGGCATTTCGGTTTTACGGGTAAGGACAAGGACCACCTCAAACAAAAAAGATTATTTTGATCACTCACCCCTCTTATGCTCCCCCTTTTTATGCTCTAAAACGAACAGGGATCTACCTTTCTCGTCACTATAGCCCTGATATTTGAACGGATCTTCCCGAGAGACGCACCCCTATTATATATTGACTTTTCCTCACGGCTCTTTTACAAATCACCATAGCCTTCCGGGTTCAAATCGGGTGGGCCTATCAGGGTTTATAGAAAAGGTAGGGGCTAGATGAAGATTATCATCATTGGCGCCGGAGACGTGGGGTTTAATATCGCCCAGAGGCTCTCTGAGGAGAATCACGACGTGGTGGTAATCGAAAAGGATCCGGTGAAGATACGGCAGATTCAAAATGCCATCGATGTCCAGGCACTTGAGGGATCCGGCACCAATCCATCGATCTTGAAGGAGGCCGGCATCAAGGGAAGCGACCTCATCGTAGCAGCCACCGACAACGATGAGGCGAACCTGATCGCCTGTTTCTACGCACAGCATCTCACCGATTTTATCACCAAGATAGCCCGCGTGAAAAATCCGGATTACATGAAGCACAGGGAGATCTTCAGCCAGGATTTCCTCCACATCGATCTTCTCATCAATCCTCAGTCCGAGATGGTCGCCTCGATGCTCAAGTTCACCGAGGTTCCCGTTGCCTCCGAGGTTATCGACTTCGTCGAGGGGAAAGTAAAGCTCATCGGAATCACCATAAAGGAGGATTCCCCGCTCGTGGGACGAAGGCTCTCTTCCTTTAGTGAATATGAGCACTCGATCCTCGTGGGCGTTATTATAAGGGGCGAGAAGGTCATTGTGCCGAAGGGCGAGGATGTGATTCAACCAAACGACCTGATATACCTGGTCACTCGAAGAGAGGATATCCCGAACATCTTTCAGCTTATGCACCTCAGGGAGGAGGGATTGAGTCGGGTAATGATCGTGGGCGGCGGTGAAACCGGTCTAGCCCTCGCCGAATCGCTCGATTCCACCACTATCAATACCAAGATAATTGAAAAGGACGGCCAGAGATGCCTTGAGCTGGCGGAGAGGCTCGAAAAGGTGGTCGTGCTGAGCGGTGATGGAACGGATCGGGACTTTCTCATCGAGGAGAACGTGGCCGATGTGGATATCATGGTGGTGCTCACTGGAGATGAGGAAAACAATGTGCTTATCTCCCTGCTTGGCAAGGCGCTCGGGGCGAAGAAGACGGTCACCAAGATAGGGAAATTGAGCTATATCCCGCTCGTCTCCACGATCGGTATCGATACGGTGGTGAGCCCGCGACTCTCAGCAATCAGGGCCATACTTCAGTTCATCAGGAAGGGGAAGGTGGTGAGCGTGGCGCCGCTCAAGGGAGAGGGAGCGGAAGTGATCGAGTTCGAGGCCCTGGAGACATCCGACATCGTCAATACCCCCTTATCGGAGGTGAAGTTCCCGAAAGAGGCTATTGTGGGAGCCATTGTGAGAGATAAGGAGATTATCATCCCGAGGGGGTACAACATGATCAAGCCCCACGATCATCTGATAATATTCGCCCTTAAGGACGCGATACCGAAGATCGAAAAACTATTCACCGTTAAACTGGAATACTTTTAATGCGCTTTAGGGAGATCTTCCGGCTGATCGGAATCCTCAATTTCTTCCTTGGCCTTTCCATGCTGGCCCCCCTCTGCGTGTCCCTCATTTATTCCGATGGAAGCTTTCCGGCCCTCCTTTATTCTATTCTTATCACCTCGGGAAGCGGCCTCATCGTCTTCCTCCTCACCAGGACGAGCGAGTCCTCCTCCCTCAGTCAAAGGGAAGGCATGGCAGTTGTCACCCTTGGCTGGGTCAGCGCCGGCTTCTTCGGTGCCCTGCCCTTCCTGTTTTCGGCCTCAATCGACTCCATCACCAACGCCTATTTTGAATCCATATCCGGCTTCACCACTACCGGGGCCTCAATCTTGAGCGACATCGAGGCCCTCCCCAAGGGGGTGCTGTTCTGGAGGAGCCTCACCCAGTGGATGGGCGGGATGGGCATTATCGTGCTCTCCATTGCGATCCTCCCCTTTCTCGGCGTGGGAGGCATGCAGCTCTACAAGGCCGAGATCCCGTCCCCGGTGGTGGACAAGCTGCAACCTCGCATCTCGGAGACGGCCAAGACCCTCTGGAAGGTGTACCTCTTCATCACACTTCTCGAGATAGGGCTCTTATTTCTTGGTGGGATGTCGCTTTTCGATTCCATATGCCATGCCTTCTGCACCATGCCCACAGGGGGATTCAGCACGCAGAACGGAAGCATCGCCCAGTATAAGTGTGCCTATTTCGAGGGCGTAATTACCATATTCATGATCCTGGCCGGGATCAACTTCGCGCTCCACTTCAAGTTCCTTAAAGGTGAGTTTAGGATCTTTGGCAGGGATCCCGAGTGTCGGGTATTCCTGTCCATTCTGGCCATTCTTGTCCTGCTAGTAATGGTGAACACATACGGGACAGTATACCCCTCCATCATCGGAGCATTCAGGAACGCTGCGTTTCAGGTGAGCTCTATAATCACCACTACTGGATTTGTCACCACAAACTATGAACAGTGGCCCGCGTTCTCCCAGATTATCCTGCTGCTGTGCATGTTCCTCGGGGCCATGGCGGGGTCCACCGGCGGGGCGATCAAGATCATGAGGATAGTATTACTGGTAAAGCATGGATACCGGGAGATCTTCAACTTGATTCATCCCCATGCGGTACGTTCCATAAAGCTCGGCAGAAAACCGGTACCACCCGAGGTCTTAAACAGCGTCTGGGGCTTCTTTATCCTCTACCTCGGCCTTTGTATCGTTGCCGTGATATGTATGTCAGCGCTCGGCCTCGATACCATGACGTCCTTTGCATCGGTGGCCGCCACTATAGGAAATGTGGGCCCTGGATTCGGGCTGGTGGGGCCGCTCGACAACTACCTGTCCATTCCCCATGCAGGTAAATGGGTGTTGATCTTTTGTATGATTCTCGGCCGCCTCGAGATATACACCGTGATCATCCTGCTCGCCCCCGCATACTGGAGAAAATAACGGTCTCCTCCCTCCTGTCATCCCTTTTCCCGTAAAAGTACTTGTGCCCCTCTAGGGCTGTGTGTATCATGCGCCTATTTCTGGCTCGAGCTGCGCGAAAGGGGGCCCTGGATGGACAGGGAGACAACATGAAAGAAGGATTGAAGTCACAGAAGGCTGCATCCGCCACCGACGATGCCACTGTCCGCCGCGTATCCCTCCTCGTAGGGTTCGGCCATGGAATCACCCACCTCTACCAGATGGTGCTGCCGCCACTATACCCCATACTCAGGCAAGAACTGGCCCTGTCCTATACCCAGTTGGGAATGGTGACCACGGGCATGGCGATCTCCTTCGCAGCCTCCCAGATCATAGCGGGACCGCTGTCTGACCGTATCGGGCGCAAGTACCTGCTCATGGCCGGGCATTTCCTCTTTGCAGCAGCCATCGCCGCGTGCGGGCTGGTGAGCACGTTCTGGCCACTGCTGTTCTTGCAGCTCCTGGGAGGGATTGGCGGCAGCGTATTTCACCCGGTGGGGGTCGCACTCCTCACCGACGTGGTCCCCGTTGATAAGCGGGGCAAGGCCATGGGGATTCACGGTGCTGGCGCGATGTTCGGCACCGCCCTTGCCCCTGTCACCATGGTATACCTTACGGTTCTGTTCAACTGGCGCTTCGCCATGATTGTTGCGGGATTACTGGGGATCGTATCCCTGCCCCTGCTCGCAGCCTACCTGGTGGAGCCTTCCAGGGCGGTAAAGGCGGAGCCCGGAGGATCGGAAGCCGGAGGGGATAGGGCCTATCCCTTTGCCACCCTTGCCCTGCTGATACTCCTGATGATCTGGACTACACGCGCCGTTGCGAACCGGGCCTACCAGGCCTTTCTGCCCACCTTCCTGGTAAGCCGCTACGACTTGGGCCTTGAGCTGAGCGGCGTGTTCGCCACGATCTACTGGATCTTCGCGGCCTTTGCCATGATGCTGGGCGGATATCTCGCCGATCGATACCATCGCTACCTGCTGCTTTGGATCACCAGCATCATGGCAATGATCTCACTGGCGGTCATGCTCGTTGCCACCCCCGACATTGGCAACATCATCTACCTCAATCTATTCCTCTTAGGCATGTTCACCTTCATGGGAGCGCCGGCATTCTTTTCCATCTATTCCGAGGGAATGAGCAAGGCACGCAGCGGTGCTTTTTATTCCCTGGGCTTTACCGTGGCCTTTGGCATCTCCTCCGTGGTTCCAGGGGCCATGGGCTGGATCACCGATCGGTTTAACGCCGCTGTTTCATTCTATCCCGCACTGGCATTGCTGGCGATAACGGTGGCCATCATACCGGTGCTATGGAGGATGCGCGCGCCACTAGGGTATCAAGGGGATGTGCCTCGTGGTATCGAGAAGTATGAATCTGATCCAGTGTGATCCGATGTCTTGTCTAGAACCCACGTTCATCCTTGTGTGCGCTGTGGTGCTGATCTCGGGATGGATATACGGGATGTTCGGGTTCTACTATGCGATCATGGGCGCTGTCCCGTTCAAGGCACGAGAGCTTGCCGGCCCCCTCACCGATCCTTGCCCCTGTAGGCCTCATCCAGCAGCTCCGCCACGTGCTGTACCCGGATATGGGCGATCCCATGCCGATGGAACCCCTCCCTGAGCTGGAGAATGCAGGGCGGGCAGGCATCGAGCACGAGCTCTGCCCCCGTGGCGCGGATCTGCCCGATCAGCCGGTCGTTGATGGTGCTCGACAGGTCGTGGTGGTCGAGAAGCGAGAAGAATCCCCCGAATCCACAGCACAGGTCCGGCCGCTCCATCTCCACGAACTCAACACCCTTGATGGCCTGTATCAGCGTTCTCGGCTCCTCGGTAATTCCCAGCTCATAGTGAAGGTGGCATGGATCGTGGTAGGTTACCTTCTTCTGGATGCACCCCCTCGGGGGTATGAACTCCAGGTAGTTAACCACGAACTCGGTGAGCTCATGGATCTTGCCGGTAACCGAGAGGACCTTGTCGTAGAACTCGCCTGTCTCCGCCCTGAACAGCCACGGGTACTCCTTGAAGACCATGGCGCAGGTCGGGCAGCTGGTGACAATGGCGTCGATCGGCTTCCTGGCGAAGGCCTCCACATTCCATCTCGCCGTCTTTCGTGCGCCGTTCATGTCCCCTGAGGCAAAGGCCGAGATGCCGCAGCACTTCTCCTTTCCTGCCGTAACCTCGACGTTGTGCTCCCTTAGCACGCGTACGCTCGCGTGCCCCATCTCCGGATAGAACCGATTGATCAGGCATCCCCCATAGAACAGCACCTTCACGATCTTACTCCTGTGTGTCTCTGAGCTGAAATTTCTCCTTTGCAAGCGCCGGAAATGACTCCCTGTCCCTTCTGAATAGCACCCCCCGCAGGGGATAGCCGATCCTCACCAGGGTCCAGAGGATAGCAGGGTAATTGAGCAGCTGGATCGCGGCCTTCTTCACGAGCGACAGTCCCCGTTCCTCAACCAGTTTTTCCCTGGCACTGAGCACCAGGCGGTCCACCCTCACCTCCAGGGGGCATACCCCCGTGCAGGTGCCGCAGACCACGCACTTGGACACGAACTCCGCGAGGGCATCGACCCTGGGCAGACCATCGCGTGCATCGAGGGCCACCCGGGCGATCTTGAGGTTGCTCGCGGGGTCGGTCCCCTGGTCGTAGAGGGGGCAGGAGATGGTGCAGATGTAGCACTCGATACAGGTGGCAGCAGCGGCCTGGAGCTCGTAGACCTCAACGGGTATGGGCTCGGGTTGTCGTTCAAGGGCGCCACGTCTCATGAAGAAGGGCTTCGCTGGATTGACCCTCTCGTAGATCCAGCGCCGATCAACCACCAGGTCCTTGACCAGCGGCATCTCGGCGAGGGGCTCGATGAGCATCTCCCGCTCGACCTTGGTATTGCAGGCGAGCACCGCCCTGCCGTTCATCCTCACCGCACAGGTTCCGCACATCTGGTAGCCACACTCGCCCCGGAACGAGAGCGTGCGATCCTCCCGCTCCTGGATGTAGCTGAGGCTGTCCAGCACCGTGGTGGTGGGATCAAAGGGGATCTCGTAGCGATCATAGCGGGGCTTGCGGTCCTCCGTGGGATCGTAGCGAAACACCCTAAGGGTACCGGTTTCCATCTGCTCCTCCCCTTTATGGCCTCAGGTAGGGAAGCTCGACCGGCTCAACGGTGAGCGTCATCTCCCCGTCCTTGGGCGTGATCACAAGGTACTTGAGCCACTCGGCGTCGTTTCTCTCCGGAAAGTCCTTCCGGTAGTGGGAAGTCCTGCTCTCGGTTCTCTTGAGGGCCGAGCGGAAGATCATCTCCGAGACCAAGGCCATGTTCTCTACCTCCAGCGCCGTTCTGAGCTCCCGGTTGTAGGCCAGCGAGCGGTTGCGGAGCGACATCCGGGAGAGATCCTCGCTGAGGGAGGTGATCTCCTCGAGGCCTTGCTCGAGCTCCCCTCCGTTTCTCACCAGTCCCGCCTTTTGCCAGGTGATGGTCTTGATCTTGTCGCGGATGGTGTAAGGGTCGGTGCCGTTGCCCCCGGGCTCGAGCAATCGGTTGATCCGCTCCCTGGCGTGGGTGACCTGATCCTTCTCAGGGGTCGGCAGCTTGGAGTCGGCGGCCAGTGAGGCCGCCGCCTTTCCGGCCATGGCCCCCGAGACCATGAGCTCGAGGATAGAGTTTCCCCCGAGCCTGTTCCCCCCGTGGAGCCCCCCGGCGTTCTCCCCGATGACGAATAGCCGCTCGACGGTGCTCCGGTAGGAGGTGCCCACCCGCACCCCGCCCATGAAGTAGTGCACCGAGGGCATCACCTCAAAGGGCGTCCGCCACTCGCCCTGCTCGGCCCCGTAGACATCGTGGGTTCTCTTGTACATGATGGGGTAGCGATCCTTGTAAAAGGCGAGCCGGCCCCTGCCCTCGCGCATATCGAGCCACACCGCGCCCCGGGGGGTGCCCCTGCCCTCCAGGATTTCCATGGCGATTGCCCTGGCCACAGTATCCCTGGTGGAGCGCTCCAGCAGCTCGGGGTCGTATCGCTCCATGAATCGCTCCCCCTTGGCATTGACGAGCTTGGCCTTGGGGCCGAAGTGACCTGCTTCGCCGATGAACTTGCCCCGCTGGGAGTCTGGGTAGGTGAAGGTGAAGGGCATGAACTGGACCATCTCCATGCCCAGCAGCTCCGCCCCTGCCCGAAAGGCCACGGCGTAGCCGTCGCCGGTATTCAGCATCGAGTTGGTGGAGTAGAGATAGACCTGGCCCGCCCCGCCCGCGGCGAGGATAATCGCCTTGGCCTTGAAGACCACCAGGGAGCCGTCCTTGAAATCGAGTGCCACCGCACCGGCCGCCGCGCCGTTTTTCTCGGTGATGAGATCCATGACCATGGTCTCCTCATAGGCCTCCACCCCATAGCGGAGTGCCTGGGCGTTGAGCACACGCACGATACCGAGCCCCTCGCCGAGGGCACCCCTGCCCCTCGGGTGGCTGTGGCCGCCCCGGGGCTCGCCCAGGAGGTGCTCGAGATCCTCCTGTCTCCTGAACACGCAGCCCAATCGCTCCAGGGCCATGAGCTGCTCGGCGCCCTGGTCGATCACGACCTTGGCGAGCCTTTGGTTGTTGAGGAAGCCTCCTCCCTTGATGGTGTCCTGGAGCTGGATCTCGGGACTATCGGGAGGCTCCAGCGGCACGCAGATGTTGGCGGTGGACATGCGGGTGTTGCCGCTTCCCATGATGGACTTGGACACAGCGGCGACCCGTATTCCCTCTCTGGCTGCCGCCTCGATGGCGGCCCTCAGGGCAGCGCCGCCTCCGCCTATTATTAACACATCGGTAGCTATATCTCGCTCTTCCATGGGTGCAACCCTTTTCGTAGAAATGCCTTCGCCCTGAGAAGGTAATCGCTAAAACGCCCCATTTCAAGCCATTTCTGAACACCACGGGCCAAAATCCTGAAAGAATGGCTTTAATACAGATGCCTTTTGTGTTAGAGAAAACCAGTAAAAGGCCATGAGCCCTTAACCTAGGGGTCCAGGCGTTTTTAACGAAATACCTCGAGGGCACGCACCCTCGGGGATCATGAGGAGGTCGAGCAATGACGAAAAGCCAGCTTTCCGAGATCAAGCTAAGAGAGGCAGACCGAATCGAGATCACCATCCTCATCGACAATTACACAAACATTATCCTTACGGGCACCGAGAAGGTCAAAAGGCCCGTGACAATGTATGGGGAGAAGGATGCGCCAAAGCCGCCTATCGCTGAACACGGACTCTCACAGCTCATACGCATAGAGGGAGATGGGGAGAGGCATACGATCTTGATGGATGCGGGCGTGACGGACTTTGGGACGGCGTACAATGTCCGCGCCCTCAAGATCGATCTCGGGGAAACGGAAGCCATTGTGATAAGTCACGGCCATACCGATCATATCGCCGGGTTGGAGGAACTTGTGGCGCTCATCCCCACACGGCCCATCCCCCTCGTCCTCCACCCTCATGCGGTGGTGAACACGCGGTACCGCATCCTGGGCGATGGAAGAAAGAAGATGATGGTGCCCTTAGACGAAAAAAGCCTTTCCGAGAAGGGCGTCTCCTTCGTGAAGTCCGAATCCCCCTCTCTCATGGCCTCTGGCTTCCTAGCCACCACGGGCCAGGTTGACAGGTTGACCGAATTCGAAACAGGATCTCCTGATGTCTATTTTGAAGAGGATGGTGTCCAAAAGAGGGATCTCATAATCGATGATCAGGCCTGCATCCTCTTTCTCAAGGACAAGGGTCTGGTGATCGTATCGGGATGCGCCCATTCCGGAATCATCAACACCATCATCCATGCACAAAAGCTGACCGGTGTGGACAAGGTTCATGCCGTGATCGGCGGCTTTCACCTGTCAGGGGAGCCCTTCGAGGGGAGGATCGAGCAGACCATCGATGAACTTGAGAAGTTTGAGCCGTTTCTTGTCGTTCCAAACCACTGTACGGGTTGGAAGGCCATGAGCCGATTTGCGGAGAGGATGCCGAAAGCCTTTGCGTTAAGTACCGTTGGTACGACTTTCATATTGGATTGAGGCGTTGTCCGCGCACCAATAATCCCCTGGTTCAGAAGCGATGGAAAGGCAATGCTCTAGACTTCCGCACGTACGGACGATATTCCTCCTGAGAAACTGACTATGGCATGACGATGCCTTTCGTGCTGGAGAATACAAATCAAAAGCTGCGAGTGCTCGCGCACTGGGCATCCTGGAGTTTTCGGTGAACTATGAGCCTCATTACTATATCGAAACTGTCGCTTTCCTTCCTGGGCAGGGAGCTCTTTCATGAGATCGGGCTCCAGGTGGAGCCTGGAGAAAGGACAGGGCTCGTCGGGCCCAACGGATCGGGCAAGACGACCTTATTGAGGCTCATAGCCCGTGAGATCTCCCCAGACGAGGGGGAGATTACCAGGGCAAAGGGCACGAGGATCGGGTATCTGCCACAGGATGTTCGCACCGCGCTATCAGGCACGCTTCTTCAATCAGTCCTGGATTCCGTACCGGGGAGGATGGAGCTAAAAGAGAAGATCGCCAGGGCAGAGGAGACCCTGAAGAATTGCCCGCACGAGAAGGATCAACTAAGGCTGGCCGCGCACCTCGCTGCACTGCACCAGGAGATGAGCGACCTGGATGTGCGGTTTCCACCCCACGAGGCAGAGCGAATCCTCTCCGGCTTAGGCTTTATGGAGGGGGAGTTCGCCTTCCCTGTCTCACGCCTCAGCGAAGGATGGAAGATGAGGGCAGCCCTTGCAAGCCTTCTCTATCAAAGGCCCGATCTGCTCTTGCTGGATGAGCCTACCAATCATCTCGATATCCCCTCCGTGCACTGGTTGGAACAGTTCCTTCAGACCTATAAAGGCGCCATGGTCCTGGTATCCCACGACAGGGATCTCCTGAACAGGCAGATCAGCCGCATTATAAGCCTGGAGCCGGAGGGCATGAGGGGCTACAGGGGCAACTACGATTCCTTTCTCACGGCCAGGGAGGAGGAGAAGAAAACCCGCGAGGCCCAGGCCAGGCACCAGGAACAGAGGGTACGGGAGGCCCAGAGGTTCATCGAGAGGTTCCGTGCCAAGGCCTCAAAGGCCAGGCAGGCACAGAGCAAGATAAAATTGCTCAGGAAGATGGAGCTCGTGGAGTCCTACCGTCCGCACAAGACGATCCATTTCTCCTTTCCCCCAGTTGAGAGGAGCGGAAGGGAGGTGGTGGCGATCAGGGGAGTTGCAAAGGGCTTCAATGAGAAAGGGCTCTATACAAACCTTAACCTCACCGTGTTGAGGGGAGAGAGGATCGCGATCATCGGGCCAAACGGCTCCGGCAAGACCACCTTATTGAGGATGATAGCAGGGGAGCTCAATCCGGACCAGGGTGAGATCAGTCTGGGCCACAAGTTAAGTACGAGCTATTTCGCGCAACATCACCTCGATATGCTGGATCCGGGAAAGACCATCATCGAGGAGGTCTCAACGAGCGCCTCCGATGACACGATAGGGCGCGTGAGGAACACCTGCGGTGCGTTCCTCTTCTCCGGCGATGACGTGGACAAATCGATTGGAATACTCTCCGGCGGCGAGAAGGCCAGGGTATCGCTGGCCAAGCTGCTCGTGGCACCGGGAAACCTCATGCTGATGGATGAGCCCACGAACCACCTGGATCTCATCTCCTCGGAGATCTTGATCGATGCCCTCGCGGACTACAAGGGCACCATGATCTTTGTCTCTCACAACCAATCCTTTGTGAACAGGCTCGCCACCAGGATATGGGATATACGAGGAGGAGAGATCGAGGAATACCCCGGCAACCTCTATGAGTACTACGATCACCTCGAGGGGGTTTCCGCATCCTCGGCATCCGCCTTTGAAGACCAACTGGCGCCCGCACCTCAAGGCGAGAAGCCCAAAGGGAACCGAAAGGCACAGAGGAGGGAGGAGGCGGAAAAAAGGAGAAGAATTCGGGCCGTCCTCAAGCCCATTGAGGACAGGCTTATGGGACTTGAGAAGAGGATCGCCGAGCTGGAGAAGAGGCAGAAGGAGCTGGAAGCGATCCTCTCGGACCCGGAGATCTTCACCGATGAGGATCAAGGCGTCTCGTACATGAATGAGTATAGGGAGGTGAGGGACAAGCTGAACGAGCTGATGGGCAGGTGGGAGTTCGGCCAGGGTGAGCTGGAAGCCGCAAAGCGAGAACTGGG
>CAZJXD010000037.1:31012-38971 GCA_964549945.1 uncultured Desulfobacteraceae bacterium
TGGGCAGGTGGGAGTTCGGCCAGGGTGAGCTGGAAGCCGCAAAGCGAGAACTGGGACTTGAAAAAGTGATCAGTGATCAGTGATCAGTTTTCAGTAAAGTTTGCTCAAGTGGCTAAAATCAGAGGAGAACCTTTCGCCCTTTCGTCTTTTCGCTTTCATTCTTTTCTTACTGATAACTAACAACTGATCATTGCCCTTTCCCTGAAGCTCCATCTTTTCACTGATCCCTGACCCATGACCCCTGAAGCCTGAACTCTGAACCCTATCTTTTCACTGATCACTGATAACTGACAACTGATCACTGTCCTTTCTTCTTCTCCATCGCCTCTCGAAACTTTTCCTGCTGGCGCAGAAGGTAATCCCTGTTTTCAGTCGCCTTATCCAGGGCCACCCTGATGGTCGTGAGCGCCCGATCGTAGAAACCATTCACGTAGTATGCCTCTGCCAGGGTATCGAGGAAGCTCGGGGATCCCTCTACCTCCACGGCCCTCTTGGCTAAACTCAGGGCCCTCGGGTAATCGCGGAGAGCGGGATCCTTGGAGGTGGCCAAGATCCACGCGAGGTTATTGAGGGCCATGCCGTCATCGGGATCGAGCCTGAGGATATTCTCATACGCCCACGCGGCCTTGGAGAGGTTTTCCCTTCGGTGATAGACCTGGGCCAGGGCCTTGTAGATATCGGCATTCTCGGGGGATTCGGCGAGCCTTCTGTTCAGCACGTGCGTGAGAGCCTTGTCCTCAAGGCTGCCCTTAAGGGAACCCACGTTAAGGGCAGAGCCAAGGGAGACCAGAAGCGTTAAGAAAACGATCAAGGAGATGGTAAGACGTCGTGAATGCCGTTTGATCAACTGAGGGTCCCGCGATGATCTCCACAAGAACTCCACCCTCTCGGCGATGCTGAAGTGGTGCCATGATGGTTGATGGCGGCCTATGCCGCTGGCGGTGGCGATCTTCTCCAACGACATAATGGTGGGTGTGGCCTCGCCGACCAGTTTCACGGAATAGGTATCTGCCTGGCGCTCGAAGTTCCTCATGAAAAAGCCCATGATGTATCGGAAGTAAATGACGATGCTCAGGATAATCGGCACGGACAACACCAGGTAGAAGAGGCTCACATGGATCTCCTTCTGGCTGCTCAAGAGGTTATACAACCACGGCTGAAGTGCCATCAGGGAGAAGGTGATTTCGAAGAGACCAAAGGAAATGGCCATGTAGCCGAGCACAAAGAGGATGTAGAAGAGCAGATGCTTGTAACGTATATGGCCTATCTCGTGGGCCATCACTGCCTTAAGCTCCTCTACGGAAAGGACCTGAAGGAGGGAATCCGTGATCAGTATGTATCGAAACCGCGGCACCAACCCCATCACGCCGGCGGTCATCATCCGGCCCTCCAGCAGGGGCCACCGCAAGATTCCCCTGTATCGAAAGCCCTGCTCCTTCAGAAAATCCTCTATCCTCTCCTTCTTCTCCGAATGGGGGAGAGGGGAGCAGCCCCAAAAATGCTTGATAAGGGCAGGCAGAAAGATCACCAGCAGTATCAGGAACAGGGTAAAGAACAGGAATTGCCCTGTCTCGCTCTCATACATCCTCCTCAGGGAAGGCCAGGTGATCAGGGAGAGGATATCATAGCAGAGGGTGATGAGCGCCCAGGGAAAGAGGATGGGAAAGTTGAGCTTCACCTGGGAGGTGATGTAGCCCCATCTCGTAAGCGGGCTCGTAAAGAAGCTGCTGTAGACCTCATAGCCGAAATACCAGACAGTTGACAGAAATCCGAAGAACACCAGGATTGCCGCCAGGCCCGGCAGGATGGAGAACGCCGCGAATCCCGGTATCTTGAGGAGCCAGTATTTCAAATTCAGCAGGTAAAGGCAGATCGCGAAGAGCACGATGGAAAGTATTGAGAGCCTCGCCACCACCCTTTGAAAGGCAGTGCTCAGGTGCCCCTGGCTCAATGGGGCATCGCTACTGGCATAGGCACCTAATAGCCTTGAGAAACTATACCTACAATACAGGGCGAAATTGAGCCAGAGCAAAATGAGGATGAGAAAGGAGGCCACGGGCGAGGTGATGAGGCCCTCCACCGGGAAGTTGAGCTGAAAGAGCACCACCACGACGATGAGATAGATGATATTGCTAAACATCGTAAAGTTCCTGCCTCACAATAATCCTTTTCATGCTTTCTCTCCTAATTCATATTACTCAATGATCCCATATTCAACAAGCTGAAACAAAGCGCAATGGTTTTTCTCGTAATAATATTGACTTAGAATATTATTATTACTAAAATAAAACATTGTAATACTAATCAAGGAGAAGCAGCATGAAATCCTATTCCATCACCTCAAAGGGGCAGGTGACTGTGCCCCTTGAGATAAGGGAAAGACTGAAACTAAAACCAGGAGATAAGGTGATCTATCAGGATACGCGAGAAGGCATACTATTGAAGCCAGCGAAAATGACTATGCTCAATGATTTCGGCTTTTTGAAAGGGCGAAACGAAGTGGAAAAAGAACTCCCTTTAATACGAGAGGTAGTAAGGGGAAAGATAGCGAAACGGGACTGGTGAGATGAAGAAGGTCTTTTTCGATACCAATTTTCTCCTCCGCTTTTATCTTGCCGATGTGCCTTCCCAGGCATACAAAGCAAAGAGGATGATTGAGGCAGCTATCGCCGGCTCCCTTCTGCTTGTAACCGATTGTATCGTCGTGTGCGAAATGATCTGGGTAATGGATTCGTTTTATCGACTCTCAAAGGAGGAGATCCGAGAAAAGATCATCAATCTCTATGAAACCCCTGGAATCAGCGTAATTAACGGAGATATACTGCCCGATGCCCTCAACGCCTATGTCAACCAGAATATCGATTTTACGGACGCCATTGTAGGGGCAAGCGCCGCAAGGTTTGGCATTGAATACGTGGCTTCATTCGATAAAAAACACATGGATTGGCTTACGGCATTGGGTCTGAGGAGAGTTGAAACACCAGAGGAAGTGCTTTTCCTCCCATGACTTCCGGATTTAGGCCTATACGTCCGAGCAATTCTTCATCGGTCAAGCATCATCCTTTAGGGAAATACTATAGCAAAATCCGATGCACCATGAAACACATTTGGTGTTTGCCCTTACGCCGCAATGCTACCTTAATCCTCTTGAAAAATCGATAAGGGTCTCTCTAAGCCGCTGGCACTCCATCAACCGTATACCGCTTCCATAAACCTGGATACTCATCAATTCTTGCAATCCATACAATGAAAAGCCAAAGGACTCTGCTTAAATAACCAGGCAGTTCAGAGGACCACACACCAGCCGCGGCCGCTGAGCTGAAAGAGCACCGCCACGACGCCCCGCTCAACGCGGGACTCCTCGCAGTGACCTTTGTTTTTTCGAATCGATGCCCTGCAACTTACGGCAGCGAGGTTCATTTTCGATGGTCTCGTAAAAACTCCCCTTCATCCCCTCCCCTTGTGGGAGGGGATGAAGGGGAGGGGGAATCTCGCGCTAAAACAGCTCCTTGAAGGCGTGAGCGGCTGTATAGACGCTTCCCACCCCGCTGATGTATTGAGTCACCCTGATTGTCTCTGCGATTTCCTCTTTTGATGCACCTGCTTTTATTGCCTGATCGGCTAAGGCTCTTACCCCTTCAACCGTCCCATGAGATGAATCCAGAGCCATGGCGATAAGCAACTTGATCTTCCTGGACAAAGCACCATCCGCAAGAGCAAATGCATTGGTGCTCCTTACAAGATCAAGGAGTTTGGGATCGAGTTCTTCGAATACTTTTAAAGGATCTTCAGCCATTGTATTACCTCCTTATTTCTATCTGGCCTTCTCCCACGTGCGATCTTGCCTCCCAGGATTGCACTCCCGCAAAGCGGGTATAGCAACCACTCCTCATTCCGTGTGTGTCTGTGAGAGTCTGTGGCTAAGACTTCTCAGTGCCCGTAGTGATAATTTTTCTTATCCCCCTCTTATTGATCCACTGTCAATAAAAAATGAGACATGGGTTGAGCAGTTCACCGTTCACGATTCCCGCTTGAACGTTGATAACCCTTAAAAAATCCGAAATCTGGCTCTTTCGTCATTCCGGCAAAGCTTGTCCTCGACCTGATCGGGGAGCCGGAATCTAGTATTTTCAATAGGTTACAGACTATGATTTACTCCGGAATAACAATTTTGCCAACTTTTTATGAAACCATCAAACTTTGAACGTTTACCCCGCCTGGCCCGTGTGCCCCATTAAATACCGCAAAAAGGATATTTAACTGGGGTAGCTCCGAATGATGGTACCGGGGTGAAATTTTTACCCCGTTGAACTCAAGGACCGTTCAACTGGGGCACGATAGTGACAGCGAAGTTCATCCCGTTAAATTTATTTATCTTTCTATTTAACTGGGACGTATTTCACTGAGGTTGGAACCTCACATCAAATTCTCGTTGCCCATCCCATATAATTATGTTAGAAATTCCTAAAATTACCTATACAATTCCCGTTCTCCTCTGAAACAGTTCACAGTTCCCGTAGATCCGGTACCAACACGATACCATAGCACCTATTTGCCGTGTTTATATTCTGTCACGTCGTGGTGGAGAGGATGGGGCATCCTGGAGCACACATGGCAAGATTCCTTGATGTGACAACCTCCGCGGTGGTTCACACTGTAAACTTCGAAAATCTGGATAAGGTTGGCAAGTATTCGTAAGTTGATTCAGAAACAACGTCCCATATTCATAATAATCAATGGTTAGCGAGGTAGACATATGGGCTTTACAGAATTCTTGAAAGATATTTCGCTCATAGTTGCATCTTGCACTGCAATATATGGGATCGGTTCTTGGCATCGAGAATATAAGGGAAAGAGGCAAGCAGAATTGGCTGAAGAAGTCTTAAGCCTTTTCTATGAAGCTCGTGATGCAATAAAACACATTCGAAATCCTTTCAGTCATGCTGGAGAAGGTGCCACCAGAAAACAATCTGAAAACGAATCTGCTGATGAGAAGAAGGCATATGATCAAGCCTATGTTGTGTTTGAACGCTATAATGCAAATCTTGAACTTTTTAATAGATTACACTCATTAAGGTATCGGTTTATGACTCAGTTTGGAGAGGGCTCTGCCAAACCTTTTGTGGAATTAAGAAAAATTCTAAACGAAATTTTTGCATCAGCACAGACACTGGCGAATTTATGGGCGAAGCAACGCACCTTTTTTAGGACTGATCAGGCTTCGAAAGAGCACTTTGAATTTAAGGAAAAACTTGAGGCAATCTTTTGGGAAGGATTGGCGGATGAAGACCCTATTAATCCTAAACTGGAAAAATGCGTTCAAGATATAGAGGTGATGTGTAGGGGTATTCTGTCAGAAAAAAGCATCTGGAAAAAAATCAAAGAAAATCCTTTGTATAAAATGTTAAAACAAAAAATCGCTAACAAAGCTAATTCAGCCGACGCAAAAAACCGCGCGGCTGATTAGCAAGGTTAGATCGTTATTATTTTATCCGTATATCTCGGGTATAAAGGGGGTACCGATGAGAATCATAATCTTTGTCACAATTATAATATTAGCTTTTCCTTTCGTGCATTCTACTGCACATTCTGCATGTTGTGCATGGGATGATAGAGAAGCATGTGCAAGCTGTCCAGAGGGTTATGCATCTGGATGTGTAACTGAGAGAAATAAATGTACTTGCAATTGTGCAAAGACTGCGAATGAATTGGCAGAGAAACTTTCCCTTGGAAATAGGGAATTTCAGAACTTTATCAGTAATAATTTTGACGCAATTGTGGTTCAAACTCAGCGACAAGGCTATTACAGATCAAGTAGCTACCCAAACATCAGAGTGACTATTACACCACCCATAAATAAATGACCGAAATGGTAGGTTCATAAAAATGTGGGAAGCAATTGGATCAGTAAGCTCTGGACTTGCTCTGGCAGCATTTATTGTAGCTGCAGCTGTAAC
This sequence comes from uncultured Desulfobacteraceae bacterium, assembly GCA_964549945.1. Taxonomy (GTDB): domain Bacteria; phylum Desulfobacterota; class DSM-4660; order Desulfatiglandales; family B25-G16; genus B25-G16. Next base: position 36,970 of record CAZJXD010000037.1, read on the forward strand.
TGTTCTACGTAGGCGCCTGCTTCATAAGGAGAACCTGATTAAATCGGCACCTGAGTCGGAACGACCTTCCTTAGTGCAAGCGGCTCTTGATAGCTATTCAATAGTTACCACTGATCTTACAAAACAACAACGCTATGATCTGATTATGGAGCAGATAAGGCAACGTGCAAGGCGTTTTAGGATCACATCCGTGGTCATTGTCATTTTGGCTTTTTTAGCAGCTGCTTTGGCCGCTTACGCTCTTGGTGTAAAAAGCAACAGCAAACCTGAAGAAAAAAGATACAGTTTCGATTTCGATAATCAGTCTCTAATTTGGGCTGTAAATTATTTAGATCAAATAGCTACAGATTTCGATATTCAATTGGATCAGAAAATATTGTCCGGTGAGGTAAAGACAAGACTTTTCAGCGTTCATTTGAATGACGCCAAGTTAGAGGATATTATGGATATTTTTTGTTCAAAAGCTATCGTTGATATTCCCTTTGTTTGGGGTATAAATGGCAAAACAATCTTTATAAGACCAAATCATATAGAATCCGGTAGCACGGAGTCATTATCAGACTCGGGTAAACAAGAGCCAGCATTACGTATAGTCTTTCTTGATGGGAATGTTGCATATGTTGGGTTAACTCTATACTACCACCTTCCTGCAAAAAATGCACCTTTTGTTGCTGCAAAATATGGTAACCAAGAACAAGCTTCTAAACATCTTTTATCAATAGTTCAATCAAATGCCATTTCAGAACTTGAGCGATATTCTCTCGAAGATGCGCGTTCTATGCGAGCGGTAATTTCTGATGCTATCAAAAAGGCAAGCGAGGCCGATGTGGCAAAGACCGGTTATGATTTAGATTCAATTTTAATAAGTCAAATTACGAAGGCGCATTAGCTCTTGATCAATAAAATTTGAGTCTAACTTTTTAGGCACCGGACGCTCGATATCTCGCGCCGGTGACCAATTCGTTATGACTCACAATGTCCATCGAACCGGCAGCCATACTCTTGGCTGGCTTTTCCGGGGGCGGTGAGGACTGCAACCGATTGTTAAAGGAGCACCATATGGCTTTCCCATTTACCTATATAACTGCAATCGCAGATTATATAAGCTCGGTGAAAAGAGATACCCAGACATGGGACTTTAACTCGGATAAGAGCGCTTCACCATGGTTTCGTGGGCAGGATCGAGAGGACGGTCCACTACCAAAGCTCTTCCGGGATCCAGGGTACGATGAATTCAATCTAACACGAATGTTCAGAGAGCGTGCTGGGGCATTCGGCAATGCTCCCGAAACTGACCGTCTCGACAAGTGGCTCTTCCTGATGCAACACTATGGGGCTGCCACCAGGCTTCTTGATTGGACTGAGAGTCCTCTCATTGCGCTCTACTTTGCACTCAAACAGCATTCACTCTTGCCAATGAATCTGAAACCGCTTCACTCGCCAACCGTATGGGCGCTCAACCCATTGAAGCTGAATGCACTATCAAAGATCAAAGGATTTCCGAATACTTGGTCGCGGTACAAAGAGACAACGGTAATAGATGGAATTGCCAAAACTCAAAACACTAATCCTGGGTTGGAATACTTCCGGTTGGCTTTCCATCCAAGGGAACAGTGGCCTGAGGCTATAAACACCACCATTGTTGACAAGCCGATTGCCGTCCAGACAACGTATTATGATCTGAGGATGTACTCTCAACGAAGCTGTTTCACGATCCACGGTACCGACGAGCAGAACTTTGAGGCTATTGCTGAATCCGTCGAGCCAAAAAAGATCTTATTGAAGTACAAGATCTCGTATGAACAGTGTGAACCTATATTGCGGGATTTGGCAAACCTCGGAATCAATCAGGCGACGATTTACCCTGACATGGCGGGCCTGGCTGATGAGCTTACTTCTCGGTACAGGAAATGAACATCTGCTTCATGATCACGGAATTTGGTGAGTCATAATCGGGTAAGGGGGAGCTTCTCACTCCCCCTCCCCACACCACCCCTCGTGC
>CAZJXD010000038.1:0-25460 GCA_964549945.1 uncultured Desulfobacteraceae bacterium
GTATCAACCCAGGCTATTGCGGATCGACTCGCTGAGGAGCACATAGCGAGGTGGGCGGTGTTCGGGGGATTCGGCCCGGAAGGGCTTCAGGCAAGGAGCTATTTGGTGGATTTGCTGCCCACGGTCTCAGGGAACGCGGTACCTATTTCGTAGACTTAAGTAATCACAAGAAAGCTTCCTGCAAAGAGGGATGCGAATCTAATCTGTAATCTGACACTTGCCCTTTAAAGGCCCTTATCCAGCAGGGAGAGCAGATCGGTCCATTCCGATATCCTCGTGACATCGCCCCCTGGATCCTCGGCCATCATGCCGGCGATGCCCGGCGGGGAGGGGATATTTTTATCTCGAACATAGGTAAACCAGACGGGCCGGATCCCCGCCCGCCTGGCACCGACAATATCGGGCCCCGGGTCATCTCCTAGATAGAGGATCTGGCTCCTTTTCACCCGGAGCTCCTCGATGAGCCGGCGAAAGGCCAGGGGATGGGGTTTTCGATAGCCCAACTCGCCCGAGATGAGCACCACATCGAAGTGGGCAGTGAGGCCTAAGGAGTCAATGATCTCCCGTATGGCAGGCGGATGGGTGAAATTTGAGAGCAGTCCCAATCGGTAGGCGCCCTTTAGAACCCTGAGCATCTCGATGGTGCCGGGGATGAGGTGGCAGCGGCCCATAAAAGCAGAGAAATAGGCATCGACTGCTTCTGCGATTCGAGGGTCATCAGGCCCTACCTCATATCCCTGGCTCACGAGGGCCGCGCTGATTCAAAAGCGGTTATGCGTCTCCCTCCCATCCCGCCGGGTTTGGGTAATGAATCGGAGGGCGGCCTCCCTGTGGGTCTTCTTGAATGAGTCCTCCTCGACTGAAATGCCACTCATGGTGAGGCTGAAGATCAGCCTTTCGACCGCCTCCTCCAGCGCCGAGGGCTCAATGGTGATCAGTGTATTGAAGAGGTCGAATCCTATGGCTTTTATTGGAGGCATAGGGACCTTTCTTAGCCTAATGGAGGCTGAATTGCAAGTGTCGCAAAAAAATGGGGGGAACGATCCAAGATCTCAGAGCTAGGGGAAAAATATGTTATAGTACCCTGGCACGCATTCTGTATGCCATCATGGATTGAGTTCAGCGGGGAGAAACGACGGATATGAACCTCATAGCTCACCTGGCGTCCTCTTTGAGGAGCATAGCAGGTGGTAAGACCTATGCGAGAAAGCACCTGACGGAATTCATGCCCGCAGAGGAATGCGATTATCCCCTGCTGAACGAGCGTTATGTAGCCTTTGAACGGGCTGCCGTGTCATTCCTGTGCAGGCAGGATATTGTTGAGCCGAACCACATCACCTACTTCAGGTTCGCCGTGTGCCTTGTTTTGCTTCTTTCCTTTTCCCGCCTCTCCTATTCTCATATCCTGCTCTTGAGTATCCTCGGAGTGCTCTCCGATTTTTTCGACGGTGCATTTGCGCGCTCGGCGTCCAAAAAGACCAGGCTAGGAGTGCTCATTGATCCGCTGGCCGACAAGCTCTTGATATTCACCGTGATGTATATATTGGTGATGAAGAAGGCGCTTGATCCGATGTATGTCCTGGCTATGGCACTTCTGGAGGGGCATATCGTGATCGTGCCCATTCTGTCGTGGTTCTATAGCAACCTAGGGGACAAGGAAGCCCGCCGGGGGAGAGGCGAGAGAGACCATGATAGAGTCTTTGAGAGATCAAGGCCTATTTTTCTTGGAAGGGCAAAGGTTCATCTCTACAGTTATGCCATTTTCAGTCTCATGATAGGCAAGGCCTTTGACGTGCTTATTCTTATGAGATTGGGGAATTGGATTCTCCTGTTGGGGGTCTGTACGGCGGCTATTGCCTTTAGCGCCTATATCATTAGGTATATTCTGAAGCCTTACTCGATTTCATGAGCAAGGAACACTTCGCACCCCCGGCCCCTAATGAGGGGTGCATGAGGTTCGGGTTTTACATCCAAGGAGCCATGAAAGACGGCGATGAACGATGCCTTCCTGAAAATCCAGTTGACCAATGCAGCCGCCTGCCGAAAATGCGGTGGCAAAATTGTAATTGAACCGTTAGAATAACACATGAGCGTCGCTTAAAAAAAATCACCATGCCGCCCACTCGGAAATGATACGGATGAGAAGAGGTTTGAGAGTAAGGCTTTTCGTTATGATTCTCGTATTGCTGAGTATCTCCACCTTCCCCGGTCTTGCAGCTACGTCAGGGGCAGCGAGAGTCTACGATATTCAGGTCGGCTGCTTTTCAGATCCCGATAATGTGGCCCGATTGGTGGGCCGTCTCCAGGATTGCGGCCTTCAATGGTACAGCCTAGGCTTCGAGCTTTGCACACGATTTATCGTCGATGCGAATGTGGACTACGGCGGTTTGGCTGCATTTGTGGGGAGATATCCTGCCTTTTCCGATGCCTTTTTGGTGGAGGATTTCTGGAACCTGCCACATCCCGATCCGATGAAGATCTCGCCTCTTCCCTCCAGGGAGGCATTCATCACCATCATGGCGCCCTACATGCAACACCAGTATCAGAATGGCTACTACAACCAGGGAGGATTGCCCATGGCAGGGGATCGGGCGCAGATGTACACGGGATTTATATACGAGGCCGCCGAGTATTACGAAATTGATCCATTTCTCCTCTTCGCGTTAGGAAATTTTGAGACCTATTTTTATAATACCTTTGGTGACCTAGATCGTCTCAACTTCAGGCGTCCCGATCCGGCCCAGGGTATGTTCCAGATTCTCAGATCCACCGCCCGCTTGATCTATCAGGAGATGAAGGCACAAAACCTGCCCCATACGCCCAAGGATTTTCCCGGCGATCTCAGAAGGTATCCAAAGGCCCAGATCTACTTCGCCGCCCACTACTTGCATAAGCTTCTTCTGGAGCATTACGGCAACCGGTATATGGCCCTGCTCGCCTATAACGGCACCAACAATCCCAACTACGAGTACCCGCGAAAGGTGATGAGCTTCTATCAATGCGCGATCAGACACTTTCTCAAATCATCCGAACTTTACAGCTCCGAGGGAGGATCGATGGCCAGGCCACCCGATCTCCTCTATAGCGGAAGTCACGGGCAGAAGAGGATGGGGAACGATAGAAGGGGTTTTTGAAGAGGAGGTCGTATTTATGAGAAATATTGCGAGGAAGATAACCTTGTGCTTTGCCGCGGGGTGTCTCAGGGCTCGTATGCGCACTCGTGGGAATCGGGCTCTTGTTCACCGCCATAACGGGATTTTGCAGCCTCTATAGGGCCTTTGGAATCGACACACGTGAGGTCAAGCCAGAGAGCACAAGAAGGGAGATAGGGCAGCAATAATCAGGAGGTGGAATATGGTTGCATCACGCATAAGGGATGTGTTCAGCAGGATGCCGGAGCTTTTTAACCCCAGCGCTGCTCAGGGAATAGACGCGGTGTTCCAGTTCAATATTACCGGAGATGGCGGAGGGAATTGGACCGCATTAATAAAGGATGGCACATGCCAGATCCAGGAAGGCAGTCATGAGAATCCAGGTGTAGGTTTGACCATATCCGCTGACACCTGGCTCGCCATAGCGAACAAGGAGATGAGCGGTATCCAGGCCTTCATGAGCGGTCAGCTCAAGGTGAGCGGCGACATGAAGCTCGCCCAGTGCATCGAGCAGCTGTTCCGATTTTAATTGATGTGACTACTCACGTAGTCAGACTGAAGCTGTTTAGACTGAAGGCTTAAAGTGATCAGAGGAGTACTATTGCCGAACTTTGTTGAAGAAACATTAGCTTTTCGTGCCAAACATGACTTCATAATGCGCCATATCCGCGTTATTTCCTAACAGTCTTCAGCCTACAACCTATTTACCTGAGTAGTTACTATTTGATTAAGATAAGGTAATAATAGATGATGTAGAGAGAAAATGAGGCTTGTGAAGACCCCAATGCTGTCCAAATCGCGTTTCCTCGCGGGGCACCAGTGTCCCCTTCGGCTTTGGCACCAGTGCTACAATCCCCACCTTGCTTCTGAGGTATCCCCGGTGCAGCAGGCGATGTTTGATGCCGGCCATGAGGTGGGGCTGCTGGCGACCAATCTCTTCCCAGGAGGGCGCCTCATCGAGGAGGATTACCTGCACCACAGCGAGGCTATGGAGGCCACGAGAGAGGCGATGAGCGATCCGTCCCTTCCGGCCATCTTCGAGGCAGCCTTTCTCTTTGAGGATGTCCGCGTTCGGGCAGACATCCTGGAGAGGAGGGATGATGGCAGGTGGAATCTGATCGAGGTGAAATCCTCAACCTCGGTCAAAGGGATATACGTTCTGGATGTTGCACTCCAATACCACGTCCTTCAGGGCGCAGGCCTGGAAATCGCGAGCGCTGGCATCACGCACCTTAATAACCGGTATGTGTACGATGGTAAAGAGCTCCAGCTCGAAGGCCTCTTCTCGTTCTCAGACCTCACCGCAGAGGTAATCTCGGCCCAAGAGGAGGTTAGCCGCGAGCTGCGCGAGTTGAAGGAAATCCTGGGAGCGGCAGATCCACCGGAAGCCACTCCCTCTCGTTTTTGCACCAGCCCCCATTCCTGTGAGTTCTGGGAGCACTGCACCAGGAATGTGCCGGAGTTCTGGGTGTTGAAGCTCAGCGGCATCAACAAGGAGGGGCTCGATGCCATGGCGGCGCTGGATATCCAGGATATCCGGGAGATTCCTCCCTGCTTTCCCTTGGATCAACTCCAGGAGCGCATTAGAAGCTGCGTGATCAACGGGGAGGAGTACCTATCGCCTGAGCTTGGACGTGAACTCCGGGATGTGGCGTACCCAATTCACTTCCTTGATTTCGAAACGGTTGCCCCTGCGATTCCGCGCTACCCCGGTACCAGGCCGTATCATTCAATTCCCTTTCAATGGTCGGACCATATCCTTCACCGTGATGGTACTTTGGAGCACAGGGAGTACCTTAGCGAGGAGGACAGGGATCCACGCGAGGAGTTTGCACGCTTTCTTGTGAAAGCCTTGGGGCGAGGAGGCTCGATCTTCACCTATACGCTGTACGAGAAGCGGGTCATAGAGGAACTGGCAGGGCATCTGCCGGAGCTCAGCGGCCGGCTGCGCGCCACCCTGGATAGGTTCAAAGACCTCCATTCCCTGGTCAGGAGGCACTTTTATCATCCCCGCTTTTACGGGTCTTTCTCCCTGAAATCGGTGCTCCCTGCCCTTGTTCCGGAAATGAATTACGAGGATCTCGCCATACAGGAGGGAAATCAGGCCTCCCTGGAGTATCTGAGGATGATAGCTCCCTCCACGCCGCAAAGGGAAAAGCAACGAATAAAGGAGGCCCTGCTAAGGTATTGCAGCCAGGATACCATCGCCATGGTGAAAATCAGGGAGGAGCTCCTGAGCCGATTGGAAGGGGCAAAGGGCATCTCATAGGCATGGAAACATTTCAGCTGGGTACGCTCACCATAACCCTTGATAAAGAAGGGTCCCGTGAGTACGCGAAGGTCAGCTATCCGATCCGCTACGGTCGTTTCTCAGAGATAAAATCCCCTGAGTACGTATTTCAATATAACCTGAACGGGGAGATAAAATACATCCAGGGCAGAACACAATCCTGGCCCCACCCGGCAGAATGGCTGAAGCGTACCGTGGCAAATGACTGGGTATACTACTCTGCTGGCGGCTACAGCGGGCTTTACGACTTCTTCGGCGAGCATTATCTTCCCTGCCTCTCATATAAGAGCAATGCCATTAACGGGGTCAATCCCTTTGAGGATGCCTCCGTACGATCCGCGCTTGAGTATTGGCATGCATTGCACGCAAAGATGAGGGACTTGATCCCAAAGCCAGCCCCGAGGAACATCAAGGATTTTCTCCGGCTGATCGCCACAAACGACGCACGGAGCCTGAGCCTGAAATCACGAAGGCTCCACTCCATTATCAAGGGGAGGATCCCCGTGCTCCCGCCAGACACCAGGCACGTGGACTATGAGGTCATCCCCCTTATCGTGGCTGATGGATGTTTGTACAACTGCGGATTTTGCCGCGTGAAGACAGGGCATGATTTCAGGCCCCGTTCCAGGCAGGACATCTTGCGGCAGATAACCTCGCTCAAGGGATTCTACGGGAGAGATCTGGGCAATTATTGCTCGGTTTTCCTGGGACAGCATGATGCCCTTAATGCCGGTGGTGAGCTCATCGAGTTTGCTGCCGGAAGCGCTTATGATATCTTTGAACTTGAACGTTCTCAGCTCAAGGGGAGCCGGCTCTTTCTCTTTGGCAGCATAGACTCCTTGTTACGTGCACCTGAGAGGCTTTTTGATTCGTTAAACGGCCTTCCCTTTTACACCTATATAAACATAGGGCTCGAGTCCGCGGATCCATCCACCATGGAGGTATTGGGAAAGCCCACTCGGATCGGGAGCGTCATTGAGGCCTTCGATAAGATGCTGGAGGTAAACAGGAGGCATGAAAGGATTGAGGTAACGGCCAATTTCCTGTTTGGAGACGAGCTTCCCTGGGGCCATATACCCTCCCTCGTTGAGTTGACCGGCACCAGACTCGGTCATTCTTACGGCAAAGGGGCTCTCTACCTTTCGCCCTTAATGGATGGCAGGAGGAAGGCGAGAGGCGATCTGATAAGGCAGTTCAATGAGGTAAAAATCCGAACGCGATTGCCGACCTTCATGTACCTTATTCAAAGGCTGTAATCTCTCTACGATAAGGCCGTGTGCATGGGGATTCCAGGTGTATCCTCGTGTCCGGCAGTCTTGTGCGAAACGAGGGAGGCAGTTGTTTCCGTTCACCTTTAGCGAGCTCCACCCATGCCTGAGGACTGTCCCATCATCAGGAAATTCGAAGCAGGTGACATAGACGAGATACTGGAAATTGAGAGGCAGGCATTTCCCAAGACGGCCTACTCAAGGGAGCTTCTCTTACACTACGCATCGCATTGCCCTGAGACATTCGTGGTGATGGAAGCCGGAAAGGGGATCGTGGGATACATAATCTTTGATAAAAGCGGGCATATTCACTCCACTGCCGTGAAGGCTGCACACAGGAGAAGGGGTTTCGGAACGAGATTATTCGGGTACGCGCTCAAGTTTGTAGATCGGAAGGTATGGCTTGAGGTGAGGTCAAGGAACACCGGGGCAATAGCGTTCTACAAGGCGATAGGGATGAGGATATCGGGGAGGATTCCGAACTATTATGGGAATGATGATGCCCTGGTTATGGTTTTGCACCGCGAGCTATAGAGAAAGCCTCGTGTAAAGCTACAGGAAAGATTCATAAAATGGCGGAATGAAATAGCGGGAGCATCATTCTAAGGCCCTGCGGGAACACGGGTTTCCCCTTGACATCTCGCAGAAAAGATGAAAAGACTCACTTACCCCTTACGCGATGCGTGACAGGGGTACCGTTTTCCTTACGACGGTTGTATGCTGACGCGGAGAATTGCCTTCAGATCCATGAATGAGGACCGATTAATCACATTGATACTCTGGGTCGTATTCATCCTTGGTGCAGCCGGCCTCGGGGGAACCTACTACGTCAGATCGCATCATCGCCCTGCCCGGGTTCCTCCCGCTGTTGAGAGCCACCTAAAGGAAACGCTGCCTGAACCACCTACACAAATTCCGCCTTCCTCTCAAGCACCTATGCATAAAGAGATCGTTCCTCCCGTGGATGAGAAACAAAAGGAGATGATCTCCAAAAAAGAGGAGCCCAAGGCGGCCATACAAGAGACATCAAAGGCGAATGGGTCGTTCGCCACGGCACAGCAAATCACCGAGGGCGTCATCATCGGTATGAGAGGCAGCACAGATGACATCACTGACTGGTATAAGCTCCGATCAACCGGGCACACTATGGTTGTGGAGTTTGAGCCCGATCTCGTGGGGAAACCCCAATATTTCACAGTGGCTGTATTTGATGCTGATAAGCGGCAAGTTGGGGAAGAGGTGGGAGAGACCAGGGCACGCACCACCATTTCTGTGAAGCCCCAATCCGTCTATTACCTCAAGGTGGATCTTGTCCATGCACCAATCCAGTCACCCAACTACAAGGTTCATGTCCATTTCCACGACCGAGGAGTTTCTTGATAAAAGGCATCTTTTCCCCGGGACCAGCCTTGATCAAAGATACTGCCGTTCGTGAGGTGGATGCAGGTAAAAGGGATGAAAAATGGGAAAATCCAGGAAAGTCATTCATGAAATCGAGGTCCGATTCAGGGACATCGATTCCATGGGGCACGTGAATAACGCGGTTTTTCTCACCTATTTTGAGGAGGGGAGAAAGGTATTCTTGAGGGATGTGCTCAATATCGTTGATCCCAAGGATTACCCCTTTATCTTAGCCCATATAGACTGTGATTTTCTCAAGCCGGTGAAGCTAGGAGATAGCCCGTTGCTGGAGGTATGGATAGGGAAGATACGGGAAAAGAGCTTTGCGTTTAAATACCGGATCGTGGAGCGCTCTGACGAGACAGTCGTCTATGGAAGGGGCGAATCGGTCATGGTGCTTTTCGATTACAAGGAGAACAAATCGATTCCCATCCCGAAGGATTTCCTGGAGAAAATCCTGGCCTACCGCGATCAGGAACAATAGCCCACGGGCTTTTTCGGTCAACTACAACTCCTCAGCGTAGCCTCTTTCTAGCTCCTTACATGCGGATTGTTTGACGGCATGGGTCAGACAACGAAGACGACATAAGGCGTAAGGCATAAGGCTCAAGGTTCATATTTTTTGCCATGCGCCTTGCATCTTGTGCCTTTTCACCCTGAACGCTGATTGCTGCACCCCAAATGTACAGGTAAATAAAACATTTCCTTTCGGGAAGAAAAATTGATATTGGTAAGTACAAAACGTAAGCCACACTGGATTTCGGAGAGAGGGAGGCAGCGGATGAAGATCATCGACCTAAGAAGTGACACCGTGACGTTACCGACACACGCGATGAGAGAGGCTATCTATAACGCAGAGCTGGGCGATGACGTGTATGGTGAGGATCCGGAGACCAACCAGCTTCAGGAGATGGCAGCTGAATTAATGGAAAAAGAGGCGGCCCTTCTGGTTCCCAGCGGGACCATGGGGAACTTGGTTTGCGCGCTCACTCATTGCGCCCGGGGTGATGAGGTAATCCTGGGCGATAAATCCCATACGTTTCTAAACGAGGCAGGCGGGATCTCAGCACTGGGAGGGATACATGTGCACACCGTGCCCAATCAGGCAGATGGCACAATCCTCTTGAAGGACATTGAAGCAGCGATCCGCGGCGACAATATTCACTTTCCGCGCACCAGGCTGATCTGTATAGAGAATACCCATAATCGGTGCAGTGGATCCCCCCTGAGCCCCGAGTACATCGATTCAGTGGCGGCACTGGCCGGCCGCCGCGGCATCAAGCTGCATATGGATGGCGCACGCGTATTCAATGCCGCAGTGGCATTAGGGGTAGATGTCAAGGAATTAACCCGCAGCGTTGATTCGATGATATTCTGCCTTTCCAAGGGGCTTTCGGCACCAATAGGTTCCGTGATATGTGGAACGCAGGAGTTCATCACCGAGGCGCTTCGAACCAGAAAGGTGCTCGGAGGCGGCATGCGCCAGACGGGGATTATTGCCGCGGCGGGTATGGTGGCCTTGGAGGAAATGCCTGGCCGGCTTCAAGAGGACCATGCCAATGCCCGAAACCTGGCCGAGGGTATCGCCCGGATTCCCGGTTTGTCCGCTGACACGGAGGGCGTAAAGACCAACATCATCTATTTCGATCTCGTAAGCCAACGCCTCACTGCCGATGATTTTATGACGAGGGCTGGCCTGAGAGGTGTGAAGTTTCTGCCCACGGGGCCATCCCGCTTTCGAATGGTGACCCACTATGGCATTGAGCCCCAGGATATTTCTGAGGCCCTGGCGGTCCTGAGTTCGGTAATGGAGGAGTCATAGCCTAAGAGAAGTTCCTGCAAGGAGGAGGTTGCCATGTATAAAAACATATTGGTCCCCTTGGATGGATCCAGGCGAGCGGAGAGCATATTGCCTCATGTGGAGAGGCTGGCCATGCAATACCACTCAAAACTCATCTTCCTCCAGGTGGTCGAGCCTCCACCCCTTATCGTGGGGCCAGAGGGCGACATAACGCTTCATCAACGGGAAATGGAGCGGGGTGTGAACAAGGCGGAGGAGTATCTGGCTGCCACCAAGGGGAAATTTCATGAGAAGGGCATCGAGGTCAGCACGCATGTGGCTCATGGTCCTGTGGTGGAGGCGATTATCACCACTGCCGAGCGCGAGGGAGCGGATCTCATCGCCATAGCCAGTCATGGACGGAGTGGTCTGTCCCAGGTCTTCTATGGGAGCGTAGCAGCTGGTGTGTTACAGCGGATAGACAGGCCTTTGCTGCTCATACGCTCCCGCGGTGAGGAGTAAGAGATTTACCGTCTCGGGAATTTTTTCCTTTTTATAGGTGGCGTTAAAGGACGTGAGGGGGCAGGACTCCCCCGCTGATAAGTCGTGAAAAGGACGAAGGCCTCCGACTCGGCCGAGCTCGTTGCGGGCCGCCAGTCACTCAGAAAAGACATCAAGATCTCCCTTTACCTTCAAGTCCCATGGGCGTAAGCCCGTGGGTACTTACTTTATAGGTGGTTAGTACAATATGAACGAGCGTATCACGAGAAGATCGGCCATAAAGAGGCTGTTAGGGATTTCCGGAACTGTGGCCTTCTCCGCCCTCACCGGATGGCCTTTTGGTGATTGGGGAGGTGTGTGGGCCGAGGCCACTGGCAGCAGGTTCATCGTAGAGGGCCTTGGCCAGACAAGGGGCTACTCCGTGAAGGAGTTGATCAAAAAGGTCTTTGATGAGGCTGGAGGCATCGCACGATTTATCTCACGGGGGGATGTGGTGGCGATCAAGCCAAACATCTCCTGGGCACGACGCCCCGATCTGGCAGCGACCACCAACCCAGAGGTCCTTGAAGGGGTGATCGAGCTCTGCTATGAAGCGGGGGCCAAAAAGGTGAGGATCGCCGATCACACGATTCATGACGCGCGCCGTTGTTTCGCCATCACCGGTGCGGGATCGGTGGCCAAGAAGACCGAGGCTGATCTCGTCTTTCCTAGATCATCCCTTATGAGGGAGATGAAGATCAATGGCCACCGCCTGGATGTCTGGCACGTATTCATCCCGCTGGTTGAAGCCGACAAGCTTATCAATATCCCTATCGCCAAGGACCATGGGTTGAGCACCTTGACCCTCGGGATAAAGAACTGGATAGGGGGTGTCGGCGGCAGAAGGTATGCCCTTCACCAGGATATACACCAGAGCATTGTTGACCTGGCCCAGTTCTTCAAGCCCACCGTTACCTTGATCGATGCCATCAGGATATTGGTGACCAATGGTCCTTCCGGGGGAAGCATCTCCGATGTTATGGCGAAAAATACCCTGATCCTGAGCGACGATCAGGTTGCCGCGGATGCGCTGGCCGCCGGGCTCTTTGGCATCAAGGCGGAGGATCTCGGCTTTATCAGGCTGGCGGAGAAGTGGGGTCTCGGCACCTCCGATCTCCGAGGACTCAATCGGAAAAAGGTGGTCATTTGAGGCCGAGGCATCTAACCTGGATCAGGCGAGGGAGCCAGACTTTTTTCCTCCTGCTCTTCCTTTTTCTCCTGATAGAGAGCCGCCTTCCTCAAAATATAATCGTCGAATATTCCCTGGCCCTCACATCCGATCAGGAGCTGGCCATAGAACGGCCTGTGGGGTTTTTCTTCCAGCTCGATCCCCTCGTTGGGCTCTCATCGCTGCTCTCAGGGCACCATCTCATCAAGGGGTTCTGGTGGGCGGCTGCTTTGCTCGTGGTGACCCTTTTTCTGGGAAGGATATTCTGCGGCTTCATCTGTCCCTTGGGCACCATCCATCACCTTGTGAGCTGGGTTAAGCCGGCGCTCAGGGGTGAGCGAATGGTGAGGGCGAATGAGAAATCACCCGGCCAGAGGATCAAATACTTCCTTCTTATCACCGTGCTCGTGGGCGCCGTCATAGGCACCAATTTCGCCGGGCTGCTGGATCCCATCTCGATGCTCTTTCGCTCCGTTGCCCTGGCCATTTTACCGGGCATCGGGACAGGGCTGAGAGAGGTATTCGGGTGGATGGCGGGCAGCAACCTCAAGATCTTGAATCTCATGGCGTATGCAGAGGTGCTGCTCTCACCGGTGTTCGGCTACACCTACAAGGCCTTTCAGACTGCATGGCTTATCGGGCTTATTTTCCTGGTGATCTTGTACCTCAATAGGATTCGGCCGCGTTTCTGGTGCCGGGTTTTGTGCCCGCTGGGCGCGCTATTGGGGCTGTTCTCCAGGTTCACCATCCTCAAGCTCGAGAAGTATGGGGAACGGTGCACGGGCTGCCATGCCTGCACGAGGAGCTGCCAGGGAGCTGCCGAACCAGAGCCCGGAAGGAAATGGGAGAGCGCGGAGTGCCTTATGTGCTTCAACTGCGTTGATTCCTGTCCGGAGGAGGCCCTGGCGTTTCGATTCAAGCTGAGCTCCCCCATGTTAAACAAGAAGCCCGATATGGGGAGGAGGGCGGTGCTTGCCGGAATACTCGCGGGGATTTCCATTCCCCTGTTGGGGCGCCTGGACGGGCTGGTGCACACGGTCTCGGATCCCCGCCTGATTCGGCCACCCGGATCTCTGCCAGAGGAGGAATTTCTCACGCTCTGCCAGAGGTGCGGGCTGTGCATGAAGGTGTGCCCCACCAATGTAATCAATCCCACCCTCGCAGAGGCGGGAATGGCGGGCTTTTGGACGCCCCACCTCGTGATGACCCAGGGCTACTGCGAGTATACCTGCACCCTGTGTGGTGGCGTGTGCCCCTCTGGAGCGATAGCCGAGTTTTCTGCGACCGACAAGATCGAGCGCCCTATAAAGATAGGCTCCGCGTATATCGACAGGGGCAGGTGCCTCCCGTGGTCGGGAAACGGGCCCTGCATCGTGTGCGAGGAGCACTGCCCCACCTCTCCGAAGGCCATATATTTCAGGAAAGATGCGGTGCCAGGCCCCGATGGCAAGCAGAGCCAGGTGCAGCTGCCCTATGTGGACCTCAGGAGGTGCGTGGGATGTGGCATCTGTGAGTTCAAGTGTCCAGTAAAGGGAAGGCCGGCCATACGGGTGATATCCGCGGGGGAGTCCCGATCCTTGGAGAACCAGATATTGCTTTAACTTGTTATTACCCTGAACATGTATTTCCATGGCATGCCGGGAGGCACTATGGCCATGGGATCGGAAGCCCCTATCGCCACATGCTGATGCAGGCCAGGATCAGAAGATAATGGCCAGGTTTATATAGGCCATCGCGATGAAGACCTTGTGTGCGGGGGTGTGCTTCGGGGCCATGCCCGGTTTTTTAGATATCTTCCCCACGTATCTTAGCTTCTCCAAAGCCTCTGCTTCATGAGGGGCACTCCCAAGGGCCTCGGTGAGGTCCATGCCCGCGCTATGCTTGCCGAAGTGTCTCCCGTCCTTCCACATTGCGTTGTCACTGACGTCATAGATCTTGCCATCATAGACCACGAAGGCGGGCTTTCCAGAAGTACCAGTGATTTATCCACGAGGGAGCCTTGCCCCCTCGCATTCCCCCGATGGATCGGGGGCTGCGGCTTCCCCCACCGATAAGTCACCAAAAGCACGGCGGCCTCCCGCCAGTCCTTCAGAAAAAACATCAAGGTCATGCTCATAAATGAATTGACACCCCGGCCGATGCCATGGGGCCAATGCAGATTGTTAAGAGAGAGGGTAAGATCTTTCTTTCTGTTGGGAGGCATCTTTGCTATATAGGCATGAAAGGGAGATAATCCATGGCGGAGTTCCTCTACTCAAACATGGACCGGGAGATAGAGGTCTACGGCTATGATTCGGTAGTCAAGAGCAACTGGAGCATGTGCCACGGGGGATGTGGCGTTTTGGTGTATATGAAAGACGGGAAAGCGGTGAAGATCACCGGGAGGAGAATACCCGGCTTTTTTCATTCAGATGGAGGCCGGCAGTGCTGAGAGGATGGAGAGCGATTTGTGGGGAAGTGTCAGCCTCTCTTCTCTGTCTCTTGCTCATTTTCCTGTATGGGTGTGCCACCACGCCGAGCCCTCCGGAGCAAGTGGACAACATCTGCGAGATATTCAGGGGAAATAAGAAGTGGTACAGGGACGCCCACACCTCTTACACGAGGTGGGGCGTTCCCATACCTGTCATGATGGCCATTGTCCATCAGGAATCACGCTTCACGGCCGATGCCAAACCGCCGCGGCGTAAGTGTCTGTGGATCTTCCCTGGTCCACGGCTATCCTCTGCCTATGGGTATGCGCAGGCGGGCGAGGACGCATGGAAACAATACAAGGAGAGCACGGGCAACACCGGTGCTGATAGGGATAATTTCAGGGATGCCATTGATTTTGTGGGGTGGTATTGCCATATGAGCCACATAAAATGCGGGATATCCAAATACGATGCCTACAGCCTCTACCTGGCCTACCACGAAGGCCATGGAGGGTTTACCAGCAAGACCTACAATAAAAAGGGCTGGCTTATTGCCGTTGCCCAAAAGGTTAAGGGCAGGGCCAATACTTACAAGAGCCAGCTAGCCTCCTGCGAGAGGGAGTTTAAGAAAAGGCCATGCTGTTGCTTTTTCTGGCCCTTCTAGATGTCTCCCTACCTCAAGATATCGTTGATCGAGATTTCACCTGAAACAAGTGCATAGATTGATGCGGCATACAATTCGCTTTACATTTAAGCTTTGAGATGAGATAATAAAATTTTAAGAAAGTCAACCCAGAGAAGGGAGTGAGGGCTATGAAAAAATCGATCATGTTCGTTGTTGCTATCCTCGGTGTTGTATGGCTCGGAATGAGCGGGTGTGCCACCCAGAGTTCTGTTCAAAAACAGATAGATGAAAGGGTTGGCGAGGTAGAAAAGCGGGTAGAGACCAACACGCAGGAGATTTCCAGCTTGAAGAATGATCAGCTCCAGAACCTCGTGAAAAAAGAAGAGGAGACGCTCACTCTTAGCTCAAATGCCATGGAGATGGGTAAGGAGGCGCTCGCACGGGCAGAGGAGGCAGGCAAGGTGGCAGAGGGGAAGCTCCTTTATCAGGTGACATTCACGGATGAGGCGGTTCACTTCGGCTTTGATAGGAGCAGTCTCTCAAAAGGGGCGAAAGAGGCCATTGATGCCTTTTCCGAAAATATAAAGGCGGCAAACAAAAACATCTACATCGAAATTCAGGGACACACGGACAACATCGGGACGAAAGAGTACAACATGAGGCTGGGCCAGGCTCGAGCCGAAGGGGTTATGCGGTACCTGTATACGAAACACGGCATACCACTTCACCGCATGAACACCTTTTCCTATGGGGAGTCACGACCCATTGCGGATAACGATAGCCACGCCAACCGAGCGAAAAACCGACGTGTTACGCTCGTGGTGATTCAATAGCGTGCCTTCAGCAGGGTGTCTCAGTATCGGCTCATGTAATCCTCTCCCGCGAAGAGCACTTCAGGAAGCAGAAAAGGGGAATATCCCTCAGATCCGGGGATGGCCCCCTTTTTACTCGCCTTCGATTAGTATATATCGTTATGCCGGCGAACGACGGGGTGGCTTAACGGATCATGAGCTTTAAGAAATCATCGATCCTGCCCTTTTCGGTGGCAACCTTGATCCCCATCTCGGAGGCTGTTCTGGGGGGTTCTGCGGCATGCGCGCGAGGCACCATGCGAATGGCCTCTGCCTCACAGGTAGTCGCACAAAGACCGCAGCCTATGCAGCGGTCGGTGTCAACGCGTGCCACTCCCTCAACCACCTTCACCGCGCTCATAGGGCATCGATTATCTTCACAGATTCCGCAGCCAGTACATAGATCTGCCTCTACCTCAGCGCTCCATCTGCTTTTCGCAAAGGCGTTCGGGTTATTGAGCTGGGTGAGGCCTCTGAGAATGGTACAGCAGCATGTACAGCAATTACAGAGGAAGTTGAGTCGATCCTGGCTGTTGTTGGTGGTGTGTATTAGACCTGCCTCTTCCGAACGGTCAAGGGTATCTACCGCCTCCTGCCTGCTAATCTCGCGGGCGAGTTGACGCTCAATCAGAAACTGCGCGAACCTGTCAAATGTAAGACAGACATCTCGAGGTTTCTGGCATGCACCCACGCTCACGCGGCAGGCGCACTGTGAGAGCCCAAAGGCCTTCGCCCTGCTCATCATTGTGGAGATCACCTCATAAGGGAGTACCTCTACACGGGCGTCGAGGGCTTTCTCAATTGGTATCACGCGAGCCAGAGGCGTCTCACTTGCGGCGAACTCCTCACCCAAGGCCTCATTGTGGTATTCCATCCAAAGCCTTGCCAAACGCTCGTGCATGGGTGTACCTCCTCCGGTCATGAAAGGGAACTCGAAGAGACCAGGTATAGTGGGAAGAAGTGCATAGCCCATCTCACCATCCTTTTGCCGGCTAAATATGATGCCTTTATTTGCCATGGATTCACAGCGCTCAATGACCGCGTTCTCTGAAACGCCTGCAGCCCTTGCAATCTTCTGTACATTCCTGGGAACAAACGCCAAGCCCAGTGCCACCTCAACCTCCTCGGGGGTAAAGAGGATTCTCAAGATCTCCCCGAAGTGCTTTGATTTCGGCGCACCGGCAGGATGGGTGTGAAGGAGCTCGCGCAATTTTTCATACCTATCCATCTCTCTCACCTCATACCAATTGAGCAGATCGATTTCTCGCAAGGGAAATATAGGATAGGGACATCCTGATGTCAATTACAGATACCTCAGATCCTGGGAATCCCCGTGCAGGTAACTTTAAGTGGCAAGGGATCACGGCTTTACATCCCCGAAAAGTCAAAAGACATTCTCGCTTGACCCACAGGCCTCCCACCTCTATACTCCTCGAAAACCACGCTTCCTGCATGTCACCTTAAGCGGCCGTTATGGCCCGGGAGCGCGGCAAGAACATCTTTTTCCTATGGTATGCACCATGATCGCCGTACCGCGAGCACCGAGCTCTTTTTCCGCCTGGACAACCTTGAAGATGAAAGAGGCCTGCATCAGGAGAACAAATGAACATCCTCTTTGTATGTAGCGGAAATGTGAGCAGGAGTTACCTGGCCGAGATGCTGCTCAGGCATGAAATTAAACTGCAAGGCCTCTCGAATACCTCCGTCTCATCCGCGGGCCTTTTTGCATACCCGGGCAGTCGTCCCGATCCCAAGATGGTTGAGTATCTGCAAAACAAGGGGATCGCCGCAGAAGGTCACGAGGCACGTCAGATTACGAAGGGGGATGTGGATTGGGCTGATCTCATTCTGGTAATGGAGAAAGGGCATAGAGAAATGATAGAGGATAGATGGCCTGAGGCCGAGGGAAAAGTGGAGCTCCTTGGAAGATACGGCTCCGATGACCCAATAGCGGCTGATATTATGGATCCATTCGGTATGTCATCATACCATTACCGCCTTTCGCAGGCCCAGATTACCTTTGCCATAGAGTCACTCGTTAAAAAGGTGCTCTCCAGGTAGATGATCCCCTGGTTCACCAAGGGGGACAATGGTCCTCTTTTCCACCCGTAATTTCTCAATGGGATTATTAATACCTTCTTACATGCCGATTGTTTGACTACATTAACCTTTTAAGTGTACAGTGTTCAGTGTTCAGATTCCAGTGGAGGTAGGGGTTTTTCCTGAACCCTGAACTCTGAACCACTGAACACTCTCATCAGGATCAACGTTGATTCTTGGTCGAAGCGAATTTCAAATATGTTTGGCTGGGCCTTAGAGGAGAGCACGGACGTGGCGTTCGATCTCCGCCTTGGGAAGGGCGCCAACGAGCCTGTCAATGAGGTTTCCATCCTTAAAGAAAAGAAGCGTTGGAATGCTTTGAGTGGAGTACCGCGATGCGGTCATGGGGTTCTCATCTACGTTGAGTTTCGCGATCTTAACCCTCCCTGCATACTCCGAGGCGAGTTGATCGAGGATGGGGGCTACCATGCGGCAGGGGCCGCACCAGGGGGCCCAGCAGTCGACCACTACAGGGTTCGGGCTGGAGAGGACCACATCGGTGAATGTTCTATCCGTTGCGAGCACGGGATGATCGGAAAAATCCCCGGGCATGAGAGGCGTGCGGCACTTGGCGCATACCGGCTTATCCTGTAACCGATCTCTGGGCACCCTGTTCTTGGTGTTACAATTGGGACATGGAAGTATAATGCTTTCCTGTATCACCTTTTACCCCCCCTTTTTTTACAAATGACCTCGCCGGGTTCACGTGAGCTCACACGCAGGCCTGCGAACCGCGGCATACTAACCGCCTTAGTTTCACCTCGTCAGGCACTCTGGTCAAGCGATAAATTCCTCTACGGGATATCAGCTAACGATGTGAGATGGCTGCACGGCCCGTCGGAGCCCATGCTCAACGTTGCCCGTGATCCTGTCTTGGAGCTCGGCGTAGCTGACTAGAGCCTTGAGCGCGTGGACCGCCCGCTCGGTGCTCGGGAATACGGGCACTCCCCGGCCTATGAAACCCCTGATGAAATCCTCCTGAATGCTTCGGTAGGTGTATCCTACCAAGGGCTTGTTGTGAGTCTCGATCACGCTCGCAATGGACTGACACTGCTCATCGAGCAGTTCTCTGCTCTTCTCAGCTACCTGACCCTTTGGAATGCCAAAGTGCCCGAGGGCGCGCTTGACTGACTCCAGTGGCATGAAGAGGTAGATCAGGAGCATATCAGCGTTTTTATCCTCAAGCAGAAGGCTCGGCATGCGTGAGAAATAGTCAAGTAGGTTTTTGGTAAAGGTAAAGTCCACCGGGTTGTGTACGCTGCTCGTTCCAGGCATAAAGGGCGTGATCTTGTGGATCGTCTCGGGAGAGAGGGAGGGAAGTTCTAGGCCTGCCCGTCCACAGAAATCCGCTGCCTCCGCACCTGGCCCGCCTGAGTGGGTTTGTATCACCACTTTTTGCCCCCTTGGCAAGGGAAGGGCGCCGAGGACCCAGCAGAAGTCGAATAGCTCGGTGATTGATTGCGCTCTAATAATCCCGCTCTGTCTGAACATGGCCTCGTAAAGAGGATCGGGACCTGCCAGGGCCCCGGTGTGGGAACGACCAGCCCGCCTGCCCGTCTCAGAACCTCCTACGTAGAGGGCCACGATAGGTTTGTGTGGTACGATTGCCTTTGCGGTTTCCACGAAGGCCCTCCCTCGCTTGATGCCCTCGATGTAGAGCGCGATTACCCTTGTATTGGGGCAGACCCCCAGGTATTCCATGCATTCAACGATATCGATGTTCGCCTCATTTCCCACGCTAAAGGCCGTACTGAACCCGAGGCCAAGGCTGGCGAGATAATGAAACATCTGCGTAATAAAACTCCCGCTCTGGGAGGCCATACCGATAAATCCTGGATTGCCTAGATACTGAAGCAGGGTGGTATTCAGCCTGCGGTGGGGGTTGGTCACGCCGATGCAATTTGGGCCGAGAAATCGCATTTCGTGGGTATTGGCGATCTGCTGAAGCTCATTCTCCAATTGTAGGCCTTCTCCTCCGAGTTCCTTGAAACCACCGGAAACCACGATGGCATGCTTGATCCCCTTTTTGCCGCACTCCTCCAGGATCTTGGGAACGATACGGGCAGGCAGGATCAGGATGGCCAGATCGGGCACCTCGGGTAAATCCAGGACGCTCCGATAGGCCTTGAGACCCTGAACATGTTCTTCTTCGGGATGGACCGGATAGATGGTTCCCTCAAAGCCCATGGCCTTCAGTGAGATAAGGATAGGAGTTCCCATGGAGAGGATGTTGCTGGATGCCCCAAACAGGGCAATGCTCCTGGGGTTCGCGATTCGGTATAACGGGCTTTTTTTTATCGATTTGAGCATCGCGGTCGGTTGCTGATCATGTTCATGTACCCGATGAATCCATCGGCGTCAAGGGCTTCATTGCTTCTGGCTGATAAAATAATTTGTCACTTCCGCGATACCGCATCTTATGGCTGAGCTTTCATCGAGTAATCACGCTGCGTTGCTGCTGTTTTGGCTATTTCGCCGGAGGCCTTGATACCAGAGGATTTTTCAATATTCAAGAAAAAACAGTATGGAAAATATGCGATTGAGTTTCCCGACGTGTGCTTGTGATGCGAGGCAAGGAGGGGATCATAAAGATGAGCCGAGCTATGCTAGGAGCTATTGAACCTCGTCAACGGGACGCTGGCAAGTGGTACGGGCTATGGAGCATAAGAGGAGAAAAGTGGATTGATTTTATTTTCTTTTTGTGTTATTTCTTAATTGCAGTGAAAGAATACGAGATTTAGTTACGTTTTCTACAAACGGGAGAAGGAATCATGCCTAAGCTATTTATTATAGGAGGAACGGGCAAGGGGCAATCCTTCGAGTTTAAGGCCGATACTGTCTTAATCGGTCGAGGGCCTGACAGTGATATTCAGATCAAGGAAAAGTCGGTATCTCGCAAGCACGTGAAGATTATCAGGAAGGAGGATTCCTACTTTATAGAGGATTTGCACAGCAAAAACGGCACCTTCATTAAGGGTATGCAGATACACCCGGGGAAGATATTTAAATTAGAGGAGGGAGCTCCCGTTGCCATTGGCAGAGTGATGGTCTCCATTGGAAGGGTTCCCCCAGAAGAACAAATGGAGGCTACGGGTACGATGGATGTTGCCGGGGAACTCAGCGATGACGATATCGCGATCCTTGACTCGCTCGATATCGCCAAGGAGGTCACCGAGGGCAATCAAAGGGCAATCGAGGAGGCAATAAGCGCTTCCCAGCAGATCGCTCCGCAGCCGGAGACCTTTGTGCAAGACCGGCCCCTAACCCCTCAAAAGAACGTGGAGTTGATCTACAAGGTATCAAGTGTCTTGATGCAATCGCTGAACATTAGTGAAAATATCAATGGCATCCTGGAAACGATACTGAACTACATCTTGGATCTACTCAAGAGGCTGGACAGGGGAGCTTTCATATTGATCAATGCCGAAACGGGCGAGATCTCAGGGCTCATACCCATTCTCAAGAAGAGCACTGGGGACTCCCTCAAAGTGTATAGCAGGACTATCGTGAATCGTGTTCTAAAGGAACGCAAACCCGTCATTATGCTGGATACTAATCAGGAGGATAAGGCGGATCTCTCCGAGAGCATTGAAATAATGAATATCAGGTCCGTGATGTGCGTGCCCCTGATCAGCAGATCAAAGATTAGAGGGGTTATCTACGTTGACTCCATTAACAAACCGCACGGATTTCGAAGGGAAGACCTCTCATTGCTCACCGCCCTGAGCATCCCGGCAGCCTATGCCATAGAGAACGCAACAATGCCCTCAAGCCAGGGGAAACAGGGGAAATAATTCGAGAAGGTCGGTGACGAATTCATTCCCTGCGTTCATTTCAAGGCCCAAGGCGTTGTGCCCGGTATATGTAATATTCCGTAGGTTTGCCTCTGCTATCCGAATCCTCTACGGTGATCGTCTCAGCCCGTTCAAAGACCTCCTCGATCCTCCCTTCAAAGGCCTTGCTCCTCTCGGCTGACCATACCGTGAACACCCCGCCCCTGGAGAGTACGTCTCTGATCCTGATCAGGGTTTGCCTTTCATAGAGCCTCCGGTTGGTTTCCAGTGCAAGCCATGTGGGACCATTATCCACATCCAGAATAATGGCGTCATAGTCTTTGTCGGTCCCGAAGAGGTAGTCTCCGAAATCCATTTCTATAAGCCTTACTCGAGGATCGGAGCAGGCACGTGCGGTTAGCTCGCTGAAGATGCCCCTTGCCCACCTGATGATGCGTTGCTCTATCTCGACGACCTCCACGGTCTGAACCTCCTCGAAATCAAGGGCAGCACGCAGTGTGTAGCCCATCCCGAGCCCACCGATAAGAACCCGAATGCCTCCTCTCACCGACGTCAAGGGCTCAATGGCCAGGGTGGCCAGGGCTTTCTCCGAGCGCTCGTTGTAGCTTGCCATCAGAAAGATCCCGTTGAAGATGATCTCATAGACGGGTCTTCCGCCGGGGCAGGACCATTCCTGGAGTTGGAGCTCGCCCCGAGGAGTAGTAGCTCGTTCTATAATGAACTTCTCCTGTTCCAAACGAGACTCCTGCTATGACCACCATTCATGAGGTCTTATATGAGAACTTTGCGAGCTTTGGTTTTACGTGTGTCTCGAAATCCTTATACGAGATCTTTACCAGCTCGGTGTGTTTACCGGCATTAAATGCGATCTCCCCGTCCTTCGCCAGGCTCTCCGCCACGTACACCTCCAGACCATAGAGATTCCCGAAAGGGGGCATGGCGCCGATCTCGCACTCGGGAAACATGTCCATGAACTCCTTCTCGGTGGCGAGCTCCACCTTGCCTGCCCTGGTCGCCGACTTGAGCGCCTTGAAGTCCACCCTGTAAGATGCGGGAAGCACGGCTATGGTCATCGTGCCGTCGATCTTCACCATCACGGTCTTGGCCAGCTCCCTTCCCGGAATGTGCGCGCTGGCTGCGATTTCCTGCGCGGTGAAGGTCTGAGTATGACTTATGGTCTTGAATTTAATATGGTGGGCATCAAAGAACTCCCTCAACTTCTTCAAGGGCATGATATATCCTCCTTTCTCCTTAGGGTTTTATTCAGTCAGTAGAGTCCTCCTAAAGGGTATTACCCTCGTGGTTCGCTTCACCCGCCTTCGCTAGGATGCCTCGTACGGAAACGCGGGGAGCTTCACTTCGCGAGAGCAGAAAGGGGAATTCGTCCTATATTTCATCGCGGATTTCTTGGCTATCTTGGCATTATACCTGACTCTCATCGACTTGAATCGCGGGTATCACGATCTTCAACGTTGACCAGGTAGCTACCTTTTCCCCAATACACAGGACCGACCCTGTACTCCGGCTCGAACATGGTATCACCTATAGTTCGACAGTCATACCATCTGAGGCTGCAATCACCTCTAATTGTAGCTCGTCAGACAATCGGCTCGCCACTTCCCAGGGTTTTGCCCTGAGCATCGTCATGCCGAAGTGGGTGAGTATCGCCTTTTCAGGCCGTACCTGTGATAGGATCTCCTTGACATCGTCGATAGACAGGTGCATTACCTCCCCGCTCTCGTGTGGCTTGAACCGCACCACATTCATAATCAGGATATGGGAGTTGCCATAGTCGTTTATTAAACCCGGAGAGTATTTGGTGTCCACCATAAATGATATTTTCCTGCCGTGATGCTCGAAAATCACCCCGTAGGTTTCCATTGGGTGCTGGTGTTTTGACGAGGTGCTGAAGGTTACCTCATCAATGCCGTACGTGTGATTGGCTTTGAGTATTCCGATATACTCTACGAATCCCCTCAGATAGGGCAATACAACCGCGTTTGCGCCGTCAAGGCACTGGCTCGGCGCAAACAGCATACCCCTTCTCTCGAGTCCGCCGCCCGTCATGGCGTCGATGAGGACGTTTACATCGTTCGAGTGATCGATGTGTGCGTGGGTGAGGATAATGGCGTCGAGCCTGGTGACATCAATGGGTGGTTTTGATTTGGCACATCTCACAAGCGTACCTGGCCCTGGATCAAGGATGATGTTCTTTTCCTTTATCCTGAGATACACTCCCGCGGAGGACCGTAGCTGTTTGGCCACTACGAATCGGGCACCGGCCGTACCGAGGAATTTGATGAACTCTTTTTCATTCATTTTCATGCTTCGGAGCCCTTCGAAGAAAAGAAGGGGACGTTGTAGACGTTGCCAAATGATGGTGATCTAATCCAGCTCAATTGCGTTTTTTTGGAGCGCGAAGTCGGTCTGCGATTCCCTCAGGTAGATTCCCTTCTCAAAGAAGGGAAGCCACAGCAACCTGGCATTGGCGACATGCAACTCCGCCTCCCTCACGATATCCTTGGTTATCTTGTGATCCCTCTTTGTCATGGAGTAGAGGAGTACATGGGCCATCTCCTTGGCCTCTCTCATGCTCAACCACACATCGTAGAGTTCGCTTTCTTCATTTGTGGAGGGCGTTGTTTCGGTAAATTGAGGCTGTGTGCGAGTCAGCTGGGCCGCGAACTTATCAACGGCCCGCACATCCCTTATCCTGAAGGCGGGCACGTAGAAATAGATATCCCTCTTCTCAAGCGCATCTTCGTCCATTACGCGGGGCAGGGGGAAGAGCTCGAAGAATTCCTTGAGCGTCCTGTATTCTGTCTCTCCTGACTTGATAGCTGCCGTCAGGCGCCAGAACGGCAAATATTTCCACCCCAGGGTGGAGTCATCCTTCCGAGCGACCTTGTAAGGCACTGAGACGTACTCTCCTCCCCGTTCCTGCCATGCCTGAGCACAGCTCCGGCATACATGAATCTTTGCATGCGGCTTGAACGGAAATGCCCACCCACAGTTGGGACACGTAAAGGGGAGAAACTTCAGAGGCCTGTATGGAATCTTGTCTCCCACCGGATTGTCCTTGAGCTCATCCACATCAATGGTGCCTTTGATGACCTTATGGGAGAGGGCATCCACAAGGAGCGTGGATTTCCGACCATTGCCCTTGAGGGTATAGCAGTATAAGGGAAAGAAGAGCAGCGAGTAACGTTCCCCTACTAGCTCGGATTTAACCATCTCGATCTCTATGCCATCCCTGGTTCGTATCCTTTCTATGGAACGCTGGACAAAGTTGGTTGCCTCCTTGAAGGGGACGGTTTGCCTTACCAGAAGTGGGTCTTTCCCCATCTTCTGTTTGTTGAAGGGCCAGATCTTCACTGTTTGTGCCCTCAGTCCAATAGAGGGGAGTCCCCATTTCGATGAATCAAAGGCCGGAAAGGTGCGAAACCACGGCTTTGCCTTGAGCTCTTTGAAGCTTTCCCATGCGCTCGTTCCAAAGGAGGCCTTATAGTGCTCCCGGCCAAAGATCCACTGGAAGAACATGCCGCTCACGCGCCAGTAAGGTGCGTACATGAGGTGGTACCCGGCGATCTCCAATCCTCTCACATTTTTGTCTTTTAAGGCACGGAGCAAGGCCTCTCCAACCTTCCGGGCGTTCTCTCGGGGTGCGATAAAGAATGATTGCACCTGGTTTCGACCGGTAGGCTTCAGGATCGATCCGCAGTAGAGGCACTTGAATACGGTGTCCTCTTCTGCGAGGTCAACCTCCGCGCCGCATTGGGGGCAGGTAACGGCAATATCCATGTATATATTCGTTGCTCGTTTCTGGTTACTCGTTGCTCGTTTCTGGTTATAAAATCGCTTCGCGATTTTACACGCTGATCAAGATAACGCGTCTTCGCCGCTCTTAAAAAGGGAATTCCTATACGAGCAAGTTTCAAGTTTCCAGTTTCAAAGGATTACGTGATCTTCTCCCCGCAGTTGTTGCAGAAAAGAGATCCAGGGAGGATCTCGGCTCCGCAGTGGGCACATTTGGCCTTGATCTTTTCTACCTTGGTGCCGCAGAACATGCAGAATCTCGCC
>CAZJXD010000038.1:25560-37599 GCA_964549945.1 uncultured Desulfobacteraceae bacterium
ACATTTGGCCTTGATCTTTTCTACCTTGGTGCCGCAGAACATGCAGAATCTCGCCTTGGTCGGCAGGTTCTTGCCGCACTTGGGACAGGTATTCTCCCTGATGATCTGGTGCCCGCACTGGGGGCAGTACCGGGATGTCGCCTCTATCTGGGATTGGCATTTCGGGCACGCGATCTTTTCTAACTGGCCTTTTGCAGCTGTCTGCATGGATTGCTGAAGGATTCCGGGGATCATCATGCCCAGGCCGGCGCCAAGCCCGAGACCCATGCCGGTGCCAGCTGCACCGCCATCACCAGGCTGCTTGGCCGCATCGCCCATGGCCTTGGCGGCCTTGTATTTCATGAACTTATCGAGGTCGCCTACCGCGCCCATCCCGCTCTTCTCATCGATCATCTTCTGGACCTCGGCCGGCGGTGTGATGGAGTTGATGAAGAGATCCTCGAGAAGGATCCCGAATCTCCCGAAATCCTCTTGGACCCGGGCCTTGAGCGCTACTCCCAGCTCGTCGTAGTATTTCGGAAGGTTGAGGATGGTGTCGAGGATCTCGCCGATCATGTCGTTAAACCTCGAGACGATGATCTCCCTGAGGTAATCCCCGGCCTGTTCGGTATTGTAGGCCCCCTGGGTGCCTACCAGGGTGTTGATGAAAAGAAGGGGCTGAACGATCCTCATCGCATACACGCCGAAGGCCCTCAGCCTCACCAGGCCCAGCGTGTTGTCCCTGAACGCCACGGGCTCCTTGGTGCCCCACTTCACGTTCACGAAGCTCTTGAGGTTGGTGAAGTAGACTTCGACACGAAATGGGCTCTTAAAGCCGAAAGGGAGGCTCAGAACCCTGGTCACTATGGGAAGGTTAAGGGTGGAAAGCGTGTGCCTTCCCGGCCCCAAGAGGTCAAGCCCCTTGCCGTCCCTGAAGAACACGGCCGCCTGATTTTCCCTGACGATCAACTGGGCACCGAATTTTATGTCGGCAGATCCCTTTTCGGGGATCTTATGCACCATCTCCTGGCCGGTTTCATCGAACCATTCCAAGATTTCCATGAAGACCATGATTGCCTCCTCTCGCTGATAGCTGTGGGCCGAATGCTACTTTTTCAAAAGACGCTCCCGATCGTCGATTCGTTTTTCAATCCCTAAAAGGACCTCATCGAGCTCCTTGAGGAGCTTCAGGTCGAGATCCTCTGCCTTCTCCGATATCTTTGCTACAAGCGGGTCCACGTGATCAATGTCCTCCTTTAGGGATTTGTCGAAGTCAAAGAGCCTTTGGAGGACACCCTCGTCTGCTCGATCCGAGTCGAATACCGGAGCGTATCCCCTTGAGGCAAACCGGAGGCCTCGGGAGAGCTTGTCCATTGTACGATTCAGGTCGTCGAGCTCTTTTAAAAATGAAAGCGATCCTCTTCGAGCGATGGCGGTCTTCAGCCTCTCAATGGTTTTCATATGCTCAGATAGCCGTGAGCTGAGGAGTTCCCTTAATTTTTTATCGCTCCCCCTAATCGATTCTTTGTCCTGGTAGGAGCCGATCC
This sequence comes from uncultured Desulfobacteraceae bacterium, assembly GCA_964549945.1. Lineage (GTDB taxonomy): Bacteria > Desulfobacterota > DSM-4660 > Desulfatiglandales > B25-G16 > B25-G16. Next base: position 27,087 of record CAZJXD010000038.1, read on the forward strand.
CCGGCAGTATCCTGGCCGCCCCTTTCAGCGCCTCACCAAGTTCCTCTTTCCTGCCCATAGAATCTCCTCCGTATTACTATTTTATAATCATATAAAAAAGCCCTCCGCTCTGCAAGAGGGAAGGCCTATGGGATGAAAGGCGTTAGGGAGGCCCCTATTCATAGGGATCCTCCACATAGCCGAGCTCCTTCCATTTGATGACTTTCGCATCTTCCCCGTGGCAGTCAAAGCAGCCGAAGGCATTCTCGCTGGGGACAATGGAATGGGTCACGCTGAAGTTGAATTCCTTGGTAACAAGCGTGGCATCGCTGTATTTTCCCCGCTGGTATTTCCGCATCTCCTCCACCGTGGTCTCTCCGTCGTTGTCCGCGTCAGCCGCCTTGACCTCAGGCACACAAATTATCTCGTTAAATCCGGCATCTCCCCTTTCGATGAACCATGTGGCGGTAATCACGTTAAAGGGATATATCCTTGCCATGAGCTCAGTGGGGCCTAACACAGCATAGGGGCCCAGCTTCTTCCCCACGTACCATTTATGTGTTGGGATCCATTCAGGCGCTCTCTTCTCTATGATGGGGCCGCCGTCTTTGGTGAATTTATTCCACGTGATGCTCCTTATCGCCTCTCCAGGCCTGGGCCCTGTGTGGCAGGTGACACAGGCGATTTTGTTGACGTGTTTGCTATCCAGGATTTCACCCTCATCGGCCTTATAGTGGGGCCTTTCCTCATGACATTTCAGGCACGTGAGGGTCCCCTTCACGGTGTCTTCCGTGGTATCAATGGCATACCCCTTTGCGAACTGGTGGTCGCTATGGGAATCAGTGAGCCTCTGGTGGCAGTCATGACACCGCATCCCCACCGCGAGATGGACATCGTGATCCTCATCGAAGACATCCCCTCTCTTGAGCGTGTCATAACGCTGGTGACACTTCAGGCACTGTGCCACTTTAGGCTTCCCCTTACCATCCCTGGTCTCATGGCATAGCGTGCAATCGGTCTTGCCGGTTGCGGGATCCCTGTAGCTCGAGGTGTGACACTCGCCACACTTCTCCATCCACCCCTTGATTCTTCCCTGTTTGGAAAAACAGTAGTTATTGAAGGCATCCCACTTCTCCAGCATGCCGAGTCCATTCCCCCAGCCGCCGAGGGCAGGGCTCCTTCCGAGCTGCCCGTGGTAGGAGCTTTCAACCACATCTACTGCCTTCGCACTTGTGGTGCAGATAAAGAGCGCGAGTGATACCATAAAGAAGATCATTACGCTGGGCTTTAATGATTTCACGGCAACCTCTCCTTGTCTGTATGCCACGATTTACGCCCAGAAATAAACATGTATCCCCAAAACATGTCAAGATAATTTTAAAGACAGAGGACTTTTCACCATCGAATCGCGGTCGGATTCTCATTTAGGAACTGTTTCTATGTCAACCAGTGTCGCCCCTGCCAGCCATGTTGTTCCAGGGGTTTCATTCGATGCCCCTTTCCTGTCCATGACCAACCAATACCAAGTCACCCAAGGAGTAGATAGGGATACCAAGTAATCTACAACAAGGGACAACATGGAAAGGGGCAGGCACTTATGAGAAGCAAAGGGATGGGATTTCCAGATGAACGTTTCAGTCAGAGGCGAGGGGCGTAAGGATTGGGCATGCGCGGAGAGCAGGGACTTTAGGCCTCTGGCATCCTGCGCCATAAGGTTTCAGGAAAACTCAGGCTCTCTAGAAATAAGCAAAGACAAAACTTCGATTTGATCCCATAGAGGAATCATGGATGTTTTGACCCGTGATAACAGGTGATGACGAATTGGCGATTCAACTATGGCATTGATAGCGATGCATTATCCTCTTTGATCGGAACCGACGCGGGCCTTCTCAATAGCGCCGACGATCCGCCGGCTCAAGTCTTTGAATAACAGAACATCCTCTCTGCTGAACCCGTATAGCCTCCTCCGTGAATCGAAATACATGACCCCCATGATCTGGGAACCGCCAATGAGAGGCAGACATATCACGGACTCTATTTTCAGCACCTTTAGGGTATCTGCGAGCTCATCTTCCAGTAGGCTCTGGGCGTTAGAAATCACCACAGGTCTTCTGTCTTTGATGACTCGCCTCACCACATCCCCACAGTACAGCGTGGTGCCCGCATGGTTCAAATCGTTGGATCTGGATATCACCTCCGCAATCGTCTCAGTGCCGGGATCAACTAAGATAAAAGCCCCACTGTCAATTCTGCTGAGAAGCTCAAGGATGTGATCGAGTATTTCTTTTAAAACCTCATCTAACGGTGAGTTTTTCGACAGGGAAGCGGCAACCCGGTAGAATAATTCTAATTTTTTTTGGTTCGTTCTTTCCCTGTGTACCTCAAAAATCCCGCTTTGTTCCCCGGATTCCCGGGTAAGATCAATTGAGTTGAGAAAGGGTACGATTTCCTCCCCAGGCTTTCCGCCTATACAAATCACGCTCATTCCGACCGCTATGGGCACTCCTTCTTTGAGCTCATGTTCGACACCAGAAGCGAGATAGGACCCGTTGCAAAAGGTTCCGCTGCGACTTTTCAAGTCCATGACGACATATCTTTGCCCCCTTTTGACGATCCTCAAATGCCTCCGAGAAACCGTTTTGTCCTTGATTCGGATGTCATTGTCAATTGATCGTCCAAGGTAGGTAGCGCCATCTGTGAGCTCAAAGGACTGTCCCATATCAGGTCCGTTCAGAATATGAAGCCTGGTCATGTCTCAAACCCGGGTATTTTCAGTTTTTTTTTGGGTGCAACTATAGAAAACAAGGCTATTTTTGGACTTGCCATGAATCTCAGATGACCGGTTTCGCTCAGAGCCGAAGTCTTGCCCATTAAATATACCTTCGAATTTCCGTTGCATCTACGTCTCTTCTATTTCTTTTATTCCAGAAATCGAGGGCCATTCCGCTTACCAATATACCTATCAGTGTACCTAGGTAGTAAGTGAACCAGGTGACTTTAGGGGCAAAATGGCAGCTGATTAGTATGCTGGACCCGGTGATCATCAGGATGAAGAGCAATGTTATCATATTTACTTCCTATAAGCAGTGTGGATACCTGAAAGATTAGCAATAACTATTCCAGTATTTTAAACTGCTTCGATTTCCGCATTTTCCTTTAATTATTAATGAGTTATATGTTTTATAAAAAAATCCGGGAAAAGTAAATTCACCAAGTGTATACTTTTGTGAACATATACTGTCATTATTAGATTGGAAGAGGACAAAAGGATAAGCCCTGCCTCCCAAGATTTCTTGATTGGATATCAAGCATTGCATCTATACATCATTCAAGATTTGCCTTTGGGCTTGGATCTTAATCGGTGATTCCATATCGTTCGACCAGAAAGTACATGACAGTATCCAATAGTCTTACACTTAGGCAGATTTTAGGAGCAGAAGTTGAGAAGAGAGTTAAATCAGGAAGGATTATGCTCTTTCAAAAAATCAAGATATGGTGGTGGATATAATATGAGCGGAAGCGAGGGATATTAAACCGGATATTGGTGATAGGATCTATGTCGGAACCCATGGTGTAAAGATAGCAGGTGCTATCTCTGAGGAATTGTTACCAGCATAAATAAGGTCAGGGAGAGAGTATGTACACGATGCCCTATATCTCATTCAGGGGAGTCACCGTCTTTATCGATGCCATGTCTTTAAGGGTCTGGAGCCACCGGTCCGATACCCGTCGTTCCTTTGAAAGGGAGAGTATTTGCGCATAGTTCTCCTTTTCCTTATCGAACGTATCCTTTTTGATACCCTCCACGCCAAGCCGTCGAATCACATATGCCTTGTTTTGTACCGTAAAAGAGCGATCCGGATACCTCGTCTCATCGGACAGGAGAAAGGCAGCCTCTGATACCGACGGCGCGTATCCTAGGTTGGGAATATTGCCACCCCTGCTAAAGAAACCAGTTTCTTTTATGCTCGTGTTTTTCCTTTTGGCGAGCTCCTTCCAATCAGCCCCTCCCCGTAGTTCCGCGAGGTACTTCTCCGCCTTCTTCCTTGCGGCCTCAAGGCTCAGATGGTCTTCCACATCCTTGTGCAGCTGGTCGGCTACCTCACCCATGGCGGGAATATAGGAATCCTTGGTGCCGATCACCTGGAAGATGTAGTATTTGCCCTCGTGCTCCAGGATCTCGCTCACCTCTCCCTTGTCCAGGGAGTAGATCGCCTGCTTCAGCTTTTCATCCGTTCCGAAGCCAGGTATGTCTCCCTTTTTGGGAAACAAGTCGCTCTCTTTCACCGTGAGCCCGTGTTGGGCGGCATAGGAAGCAAGGTCAACATTATAGGGCATTTGATCCATCAAAACGAGGGCCCCTTCATGGGCCATATCGCGGCTGATATCCCCCTTTAGGGTGGCCTCTATTTGCTCGCGAACCTCATCGAGGGTTTTTACCTTCTCCTCTTTGATGTCCTCTACCTTGATCAAGTGCCAGCCGAACTGCGTTCTCACTGGGCCGCCTACCTCCCCCTTTTTCAGCGAAAAGGCAAGCTCTTCAAAGGGCTTTACCATTTGATCTTTCTTGAAATAGCCGAGGTCCCCCCCCTTTGATGCATTCGAGGTGTCCTGAGAGTATTTCTTGGCGAGCTCTGAGAAGTCCTCTCCGTGCTGCGCCCTCTTGAGTATCTCGAGTGCCTTGTCCTTGATTTCTGCGTCGGCTTCCTTTGATGCATCGGGTGGCACCCTGAACAGGATGTGCCGCGCCTTGACCTGCCTCTGTTCCTTGAAGCGCCCGGGATTGTATTCATAGTAATCCGCGATCTCTCCCTCGGTAACACTCACCTTATCCTTGAAGTCCAATGGGTCGAGGGTGATATAGTCGATTTTAATCTGGGCCGGTATCCTGTATTCCTCCTTGTGCTTCTCAAAGTATGTATCCATGTCCGTCTGGGTGGCCTTTACTTCTGCCCTGCAATCCTCCGGATTGAAGGCCACAAAACCGAGGTTTATCTTTTCGTTTTGAAAGGTATAGTACTCGTTGATCTCATCATTGGTGACGGGTAAAAAGGATTTGATGAAATGCCTTATTTTCGCCCCCAACAACTCGGAGCCGATTTCCGCCTCAAAGTCGGCCGGCTCCATCCGGTTGAGGTTCAGGAGGGATCGGTACCGGTTCTCGTCGAACTTGCCGTTTACCTGGAAGGCGGGGTAACGATAGATGGCATCGGCGATCTCATCGTCATTGACCTTGAGGCCGAGCCTCCTGGCCTCTTGGCTTATGAGCCTTTTGTCTATCAGGCTATCCAGGACCTTTTGTTTGACTTGAAACACCTGGATGAGGTCCTCATTCCAGTAGTCCTTATACTGCCTCTGGAGCGCTAACAGCATATCGCGATAGGCTGACTGGTATTCCCGCCCGCTTATCAGATCGCCGTTGACGTACGCGATCTTGGAGCCGGGCCTGGCCCCCCGGATCGTATAGATGCCCCAGAAAACGAAGACAACGCCGATAAGGCCGACAATTATCTTGACCAGGATGGATTTGCTGTGCCTCCGCATCATTGTCATGAACATAAGCTGCGACTCCTTTTCTTAGAACTCGATTCCCTTCCTGGCCTCGATGCCCTTCTGGAAGGGGTGCTTGATCTCATCGATGACCGAGACGAGGTCAGCCCTCTTGATGAGTTCCCAAGGGCAGTTTCGTCCGGTGAGCACGAGCTCGAGATTATCGGGTTTTTTATCCAAAAGGTCAACCACTCTTCTCAGGGCTATGAGATTGAAGTCCACGGCAAGGGTGATCTCGTCCAGGATAACTATATCGTGAGCACCCTTCTCAATGAGCTCTTCGGCCTTTGAGATGGCCTTATTGGCCTCCTCGAAATCGATAGGCAACGGGTTGTTCGGGTCGATAAGCTCCGTGGTCCCGTAGCGAAAAAGATCGATCCCCAGTTTCTCCAGGCTCCTTACCTCCCCGTAGTCCCATATCTTCATGAAGTGCACGATGGCGACCTTGAGGCCATGCCCCACCGCCCTCATGGCGAGGCCAAGGGATGCGGTGGTCTTTCCCTTTCCGCTTCCGGTATAGATCTGAATCAAACCGAGGCCGCCCCTTGTTTTACCCTTGCTCTTGCTTCCCATCGGATACTTCTAACCCGCTTTGATAGTTCACGTTTGTAACCGATTACGGGAATCATGTCAATCCAGGGGATCAAAGATTTGTGTCTCAACAAAGAAAGTGCTATAAGGACGGCCTGAACGTGAAGCGAGTGGCCACAAGGCAAGGGAAAGCTAACGGCAGCAATCAAGGGGGATGTACCGGTGTCGTCAACGGCGTATGCCGGATGAGATTGGTCCCGACATGGGGACCGTTCAGATGAGGGAGGCCTTATATGCCCAAAGCGAGCACCACATTAATCTACGGGACCAACCCGGGTGGCTATCGGGTTGCCTTCACCCTGGGCAAGCTGGGATACAAGACGATCATGCTCAATAGAGGCTCTTACGTCGATGAGATCAAGAATCAGGTACTGTGCCAGCTCCCTCTGGATCTCTGTTGGTCCTGTTCATACAATCCTCAGCGGGCCTTTATCGGCCTTGGTTCCATGGAGGTCTTTTACAATGCCGACATCCTGGAGGTGAAAGGTAAGGCAGGCCATTTCAAGGTAAAGATTAAGAAAAGGGATCCCTATGTAGATAATTTTATCTGCACGGAATGCGATAGGTGCATAGAGGCCTGCCCGGTTCAAGTGAAACGGGCCGGTGAAGCAAGGAAGGCCTGTTTTATGCTCCCCAAGATAGGTTGGGAAAACATTTACCTCATTGATGAGAAAACCTGCACCCGTTGTGGAGACTGCGAGAAGGCCTGTCCCACAGGGGCCTTGAAATTGGATCGCCCGGTTGAGGAAATGGAGATAAATGTGGGAGCCATTATCTTGGCCCCTGAATTTGATGAACCCGGAGAAGACGACTTGACCCCCTTTGGCTGGAATCGCATCCCTAATGTGATCAAGAGTGCCGATCTGGCACGGGCATCACTTTCCACCAATTTCATGGATTTCCGCTTCAGAAGGCATGTGCTTTGTGTCGGTAGTGAATGAATTCAGCAACAGGATTAAGGAGCTTGAGAAGAATCCGACCAAAGAGGAGGTATGCCTGTGAGAGGACGTGCGACCTTAAGAAAGAGGATCTTGCGAGAACATGGCGACAAATGGGGTTTGCAGGTAGGTAAAGGAGAATGGTTCATAGGGTTTTCCGCGTTTTTAGGTTGGATAGCGGCCTGGATCTGTTGTATGCGTTCGCCAGGCAGGGCGCCAGCAGAGGAAATAGTGATAACTAACGTTAAGTAAGAGGAGGATCGAAGAGTATGGATGCCGTAAGCCCGCTCATCGAAGCGGTTGATGCTATCATTGAAGCTGGGGGAGAAGCCCTCAAATCCTGTTATCAGTGTGGCCTGTGTACCGCTACGTGCCCTTGGGGTCTGGTACGAAATTTCCTCAGCCGAAGGGTTATTCACCAAGCCCAGATTGGTTTAGTGGAGCTTGACAGCGAAGAAGTCTGGCTTTGTGCCTCCTGTGGCGCTTGCGTAGACCGATGCCCTCGCGGAGTGGAGATCATAGATATCTTCAGGGCCATAAGGCGCATATGCACAGAGTGGGGAGCAATTCCCAAGACCATTAAACCCGTAATTGGCGGTATCGTAAGTCTGGGGAATCCTTGGGGGGGAGCACGAGAGGAAAGGGCGGATTGGGCAAAGGGTCTTGAGGTTGAGAGCTTCACCCCGGAAGCTGAATTCCTTTATTTTCCATGCTGCACCCCCGCTTACGACCGTCGGGCCAGGAATATCGCCCTGGCAACAGCCGGTATCCTTAAAAAAGCCGGTGTCACTTTCGGGATCTTGGGTCCCGAGGAAAATTGCTGCGGAGAGAGCATACGCAAGGTAGGCGCTGAAGATTCTTTCCAGAGCTTGGCCCAAGCCAATATCGAGGCCTTCAAACGACACGGCGTCCAAAAAATCCTCACCTCCTCCCCTCATTGTTATCATACCTTCAAGAGGGAATATCCTGAGCTCGGGGGGGATTTCGAGGTGGTTCATGTCACGCAACTTCTCGCCGAATTATTGGAAGAGGGAAGGATCAGGCCCACAAAATCTTATCCCAAAAAAGTGACGTATCACGACCCCTGTTACCTGGGGCGTCATAACGGAGTTTACGATGAACCAAGGAAGGTGTTGCAAGCCATTCCAGAGCTCGAGCTTATCGAGCTACCTGACTGCCGCGAACACAGCCTCTGCTGTGGAGGTGGCGGGGGGAGGATATGGATGGAAACCAAAAGAGAAGAGCGGTTTTCCGAACTCCGAATTCATCAGGCCCTGGACATAGGTGCAGAGGTGCTGGCTATCTGCTGCCCCTATTGCATGCTCAACTTCAATGACAGCCTTCTCAGCATGGGCAAAGAAGATGTACTCGAGGTCAAGGATATCTCTGAACTCGTTCATGAAGTTATTCAGTAAGACCGAAGGGGAGGGGAGGCAATTGAAGCTTGTACCTCCGGGCTTCAGGTTTGAGGCGGCAGGGGGTTGAAGTTTTAAGAACTGTGGGTGTGGGTCAGGATGCTTGTAAGGCGTGCCGAACCGTAAAATGCACATTACAGAAGGGCAATAACATGGAGCGAATCGGTCAGGAGCATCATCAATGAGACAATCGATGCCAAAGGTAGGTATCTATATTTGTCACTGCGGAACAAACATCGCGGGAAAGGTGGATGTGGAGGAGGTGGCGCAATACGCTAGAGATCTCCCCCATGTGGAATCGGCCTGGAATTACAAGTTCATGTGTTCCGACCCTGGCCAGCAGATGATCATCGAGGATATTAAAGACAAGGGGCTCAACCGGGTGGTGGTGGCCTCCTGTTCCACGAGGATGCATGAGAGACCTTCCGAAAAGCCTGCCAGACAGCCGGCCTTAACCCCTACTATTTTCAGATGGCCTGCATCAGGGAGCGGCAGGAGAGTCATTATCCCTGATTGGCCGGGGAAAGATCGAGGTCGAAGCCGCGGTCTCCGCTATTGATCCCAAAACATGTATGGGCTGCCGCCAGTGTGAAGAGGTCTGTGTTTATGGGGCCATCAGTTCCAACCCGGCGCTCAATGTGTGCGAGGTCAACGAGGTCCTGTGCAGGGGATGTGGCAGTTGCGCTGCCACCTGTCCCAATAAGTCTATCACTCTCAAGCATTTCAATAACGATCAGATCCTGGCGGAGATGGAGGGAATCTTGATCGATACGGCCGCATAAAGACGCTCATCATGATCAGGGCCTTGTCGGCCTCCTCGAATACGCCTCACCCGCTTTGATAGCTCGCGTTTTTAACCGATTACGGGAATCATATCAATCCAGGGGTCAAAGATTTGTGTCTCAACAAAGAAAGTGCTATAAGGACAGCCTGAACGTGCAGCGGCTCGCACAGGGTAAGGGGGAAAGCGAAAGGCAGCAAGGACGAGGGATGCTCGAACAGGGATTAGTCCAGGTGTACACGGGTACAAGCGAACAGATGAACCTCGCACACCTGGGGCTTTGCCTCAGGGCCGCAGGGCAAGGGCTTCGCACATGCCTCCTGGGGCTTTCTCCCCACCCATTTATCGGCATAGAGGAGAGGGCGCTGTCATACCTCAAGCCCTCCGTGGTGGTTGAACGGCTGGCCTTATCAGGGAGATCTCCCGGCGAGCCGTTAAAAAAGGATGCCGGTACAATTCAGGCTGCCCTTGATCATATTCAGGAGGCAGCGGAGGCCGGCGGCTTTGATATCATTATCATGGAAGAGGTAAACCATATGCTCCATAGGGGCATTATACCAGTGGACTCTATGGTCGAGCTCATAAGGAAGAAACCAAGCGGCGTGGAGTTTGTGTTGACGGGGAGGAATGCACCACAGGAGATCATCGAGCAGGCCGATCTGGTAACCGAGATGGTTGCGCGCAAGGGGGAAGAGGGGTCATGGAGCATAGAGGGCGGGAATCAAGAGGGATGCACAGGTGTCGTTACCGGGGATGGCAAGGGAAAGACCACCTATTGTCTGGGAAGGGCCATGCTCTTTGCCGCCGGTGGATTCCCGGCACGTATACTCCAGTTCATCAAATCCCCTCAGCCATATGGAGAGGTGGTGGCCATTGAGCGGTTCCCGAACCTGGAGATAGAGACCATGGGCGAGGGATTTATTATTGGACCCTCTAAGCCCTCGGAGAGCCATATCAAGGCCGCGAGAGGCGCGTGGGAGGAGTGCTTGCGGGAGATATTTTCCCTTGCCTACCGCCTGATCGTCTTGGATGAGATCAATATCGCAACACATCTGGGCCTTGTCCACCCGGAGAGGGTGAGGGAGATGATGTTCTTAAAACCAAGGGACCTGCACGTGATCCTGAGCGGCCGGAATGCGCACCCGGAGATAAGCGAACACGCATCCGCTGTGTTTGAGATGAGGGAGATCAAGCATCCTTTCCACAGGGGGATAAAGGCCAGGAGGGGGATAGAGTTTTAGATTACCGGCGACCACCAT